>CAJWDP010000024.1 GCA_913030835.1 uncultured Flavobacteriales bacterium
TGCAGCAGATAGCTGATCGATAATCGCAGCATAGATTGCAGCGTCATCATCATATGCAGGAGATAAATTCTCCACACCCATCAATGCTTCAGTCCTTGGAACATCTCCAAATACGTCTACCAAAATGGAATATGCATATGCCTCAACTACATCTAAACAAGCCAGCTGTGCTGATTTCTCTCCGGCATCCAGTGCAGCATCGTCCGTAACGAAGCCTCTAGCCTCTTTTACATCTCTAAGCACTCGAGCATACATTCTCTGGAATACTTCCCCATTGATGTTTCTTTCTACCAATTCGTAGTTGGATTCATCAACATAGGTTGTTTGTGTCCAGTGTTGGCTCCAAAGTCTGAACGTATTCACATTCACATTTGGGCTTGCAACATAATCTACCAATTCCTTAATGGAGTTGGCGAACAACGCACTTGCTGGAACCACCGTAGGTGATTTTACATTGTCGTTGAACTCATTTATGTCCTTTGTACATCCTATTGAAAAAATTAGGATCAATACAAAGCTATAATTCACAATTGCTTTCATTTTCTTAAAATTTAAAAGTTACGTTCAATCCTATTTCTCTCACAGCAGGATATGCTCCAGACTGATACCCCTGAATGTTTCCTGCACTTAAACCTGCTTCAGGATCAGTATGTGGACAATTCTTATAAAGAATAGCTAAGTTTCTACCAACAAGTCCAACTTCAAGTCCCTGAATTCCTTTTTCTTTCAGTTTCTCGCTTTGGATTTGATAAGATACCAATAGCTGTCTCAATTTCACATAAGAAGCATCGTAAACGTGCATCGCGTTAGGAGCAGTTGCCCATCCGTATGCATTCGCATAGTTACCAAAGTAACCATACTCAGTGTTCACAGTCCCATCAGAAGTAAAATTACCATCTGCATCGTAAATGTAAGCGCCTGTCGTTGGGTCAGTAGCAGCAACCACTCCTCCAAGAGGAATTCCACCACCATCAGCAACCGGATCTCTAACCGGAACTCCATCTACGTTGGTGCCTGCAGTTATATCGTAAATTCCTGTTCCGTAGCCATACCAAGTATCCAATGAGAAGAAGTTACCTCCCTTTTGGATATCGATCAATGCACTAACAGTTAGGTTCTTATAACCAAATGTATTGGTGATACCACCTGTCCAGTCCGGAAGCATGTTACCAATGATCTCCGGCTCTGCTGTTCTACAGTAACGAACCCCTCCAAACGGGTGAGCGTATACAATCGGCTCTCCGTTGGTATGGTATACATAGTTTCGGCCTTTGATTACACCATAGGACTCCCCTACTGATGCTTCTATCGTGATACCTCCTTGAACAGAAGCTAGCTGATACGTTGTAAGATCGCCAGTCAATTCAACCACTTTGTTTCGGTTCATTGCCCAATTCACCGTCATATCCCACGTAAAGTCACCTGACTTAGAAGTAAAGATATTTCCGTATAGCTGAAGCTCAATACCCTTATTCTCTATATTCCCCGCATTCACATACTGGAAATAAGTTCCAGAAGATGCTGATGGAGTAATTGCAAGAATTTGATTGAACGTATTCGCCTTATAGAAGGTAAGATCCAAGCCTAACTTGTTGTTGAAAAACTTGTTTTCCAATCCAAACTCGATACTAGTTGTATTTTCTGGAAGCAAGTTTTGGTTGTATCCAGTGTTCGGTGCACTCGCCAATGTTGTTCCTCCAAAAGGAGTACCTACGGAATAAATATTCTGTAGACTTTGCATCGGTGCATCGTTACCAACTTGCGCATAATTGAATCGAACTTTACCAAAATCCATAAAGCTCACATCCAATAGCTCAGAGTACAACAAACTCAAAGTTGCTGCAGGATAAAAGAAGGAATTGTTGTCTACTGGTAGAGTTGAGCTTATGTCATATCTCGCAGAGAGGTCTAGATATAAGAAATCGTCATAAGACAATGTTGCTCTACCTAGATATCCATCAACGGCTCTTCTAGCATCCGATTCACCTGGTGCTTCTATCGCATTGACACTGTTACTGAATGAGTAGATTCCAGGAACAACCAATCCACCATTGGTTTCAGCATCTGTTACAGCTACTGAAGAGCGACGAATGTTTGTTCCAATCATACCCGTAAGATTCAAAATGTCATTTGAACCGAAGCTGCGATCGAAGTTCAAGAATAGATCATAGTTTCTTTCGTAGAACGATTTTGTGTATTTACTGTAAGAAGGAACATCAACCGACTGGTAAGCTATTCTCTCTTCTCTAAGTTCACCATAACTATCGTTGGTAATCCTACCCATTACACTCAACCAATCGTTCAATTCATAGTTCAACACTACATTTCCTATGAATCGATCTCTACTATCCGTTGAATAGCTTTGATACCTCATATAGTATGGGTTGTCAAAGTAGTGAGGCTTATCTCTGATGCTTTCAGGAGCTGAGAAGCCGTAAGCATTCCAAGTCAGGTTATTCTCGTTGAGCATATATGCATCATACTGCTCAACCATATCAACGTCTACAATGTACCATTGTCTGAATGACTGGTTCACGTTTCGGTTGTCGTATCCCGTACCATAACGTCCAAGACCCTGATTGTTGATGTATTGCATTGACGAACTGAAAGACAATTTTTCATTCAGGTCATAGCTAACATTCAATGAAGCATTGTTTCTTCTTAACCTACTGTTAGGTAGGATACCTTTCTGACGCATGTCTGTAATTGCAAAACGATATGAACCTTTATCACTGGCTCCATCGATTGCTACAGAATTGGTTGTCATCATGGAAGTTTCATAGAAAGTAGCGGGACCGTTTTCTGCAGCCTCATAAGGTACTCTCTGCAAATATGTTGGCATTTCAGGGTGAACTGATTGCCAATTCAACAACGATTCCATTTCGCTAAAAGCAAGACCGTAAGAAGCATCGTCTCCAAAAGGAGAAGCAAGGTTGTCCGGTGTTCCGTCTCCATCCAAATCAACTTCCTCAACATAGCCATTCAGCACCTCGCCCGAAAATACGGTATCAGGACCATAATACTGTCCATAACCAGCACCGTACTCATTTTGGTACGTAGGCATTGTATTCTTATTGATCTTACCCATAGTAAATCCGGTGGAAACTGTTACACCAATTCCTTTTTTTCCTTTTTTACCTTTTTTGGTTGTGATCAAGATAACACCATTCGCTGCACGAGCACCATATAGTGCGGATGCAGCAGCACCTTTTAGTACGGAAACGGATTCGATATCTTGTGGATTGATATCCATGGCAGCATTACCATAATCAAATCCTCCCCTACCTGTTTGTTGGTTACCTCCATTAGTAATATCATTACTGATCGGTATACCGTCTACAACATATAGTGGTTGGTTGTTTCCGCCAATCGAGGTGTAGCCTCGGATAATTACATTGGCTGAACCTCCCATGGTTCCACTGTTCTTGATTTGTGCACCTGCTACCTGACCGGATAATGAGCTCATAAAGTTGACATCTCCCTGTCTTCCTATGTTCTCTCCATCAATGGTTTGAGTAGCATAACCCAATGACTTTTTATCCCTGGACAAGCCCAAAGCCGTTACAACAAGCTCTTGAAGAACTTCTCCTTCTGCCATGGCGACATCGATCGTTGTAACTCCTTTCACGGGTTTTTCCTGATCTGACATTCCGGTAAACGAAAAGACAAGAATTGCATCCTCATTGGGTACACTGATTTTGTACTTCCCACCATCATCTGTGGTCGTACCTTGGTCCGTCCCTTTTAACAGGACGGTGACACCCGGAAACGCGGCCCCGGAGTCATCGGTAACCGTTCCGGTAACCGTTTTTCCTTGCGCAAATACTGCCCCTGTAAAGAGAAGCGCAAGAATCATAGTTAAGCAATGTTTCATAATCTGTTATTATTGGTTTATAAACTAAAAGATTTGTTTAACAAGGTTGTTTTCATAGAATTGATGGTATCATCAAAATAAATCACGTGATCCATCAAGTGTTTGTTTCTATTAAAATAGACTAGTTTCAAGACTAAGTTAGCGTTAAACGATACTAAACTTAATTTTTTTCTGTCATTGAAACAAACACAGGATAAGGTTTTAATCGTCCGAAATATTGCAATTATGTTCTAATCCTCTATAAATGAGCACCTATATGATTATGGATAATGTGTTAATAAAATTATTAAACTTCAATTTTCAATAGTAAGTTTATCAAACTTATCACGTTACTGCTTAGCCCAAAAAAATTAAATTATAGTATGATTAAAATTATTACTTCCTTACTCCTGGCCACTTTGTGCACATGTGCACAATTACAGCATGCTAATCCATCTATTTACAATGGAATAACAAAATTAGTCTATCAATATGACGATGCTTCCGTTCCACCTGAATACCACAGAAGCTATAGTATTACGATAGAATCGAGTCAAATACATGTGGTGGTTGATAGCTATGGGGACGTACTAAAGGATACGGTTTTTCCTTTTGATGCAAAACAGTTTAAAAAGTTAGCGGAGGTATACCAAGAAGCAAAACTTCATTATTGCGAAATGGTTAGGGAGAGCGATGGTTGTACCGGAGGCAATGGTGAACAAATTCACAGTTATTCAAAAGAATCCAAGTTATTTTCAGCAAGCGTCTATCACTGTGGGGGAATTGATTATGGCAATCTCTGCGGGAATTACGAATCTATTAAGGTCAAAGTGCACGAACTTGTGCCAAATTTGAAAGACTTATTGGAATAGCGATTTGACAGCAACGATTGGCGCTTCCACTTCTCATTACCTGTGTAATTTTCAAGTTTCAGTTTTCATTTTCACCCTCTGGGAAATCAATTTTGAATTGATTGGTTTCAGCTTTTGCTTGCGCAATGAACTGCGAAAACATCTGTTTTTTGAATTGAATATCAGAAATTTGAAAGCTGTACAGATCATAACCATGGCTAGTTAGCCAGGTAACAAAATCATCGATAACATCCGGCGGCAAATTGGGCATTGCCATATTATCTCTGAACGATTCATAATAACTAATTCGTGTCATTTTCGATAATGGAAATTCACAGATCCAAATTTAGCACATCAAAATAAAAAATGAATTCTGTTAAAAAATTACGATCCCGTGTTTGATCCATCACTTTCTTTTTTCCTCTACGCTTTCCGTTACTGAGCTTCGCCCACTTTTCTTAAAAATGGGAATAAATTCCGTTTCCTGATCCAGCGACGTTACTATGGATGATGTTTTGGGCAGCTTTCGGTTCTTCCATCCCACAAACTTATACCCCTTATTCGGGATGGCAGTAATTCTGACTGGAACACCCTCTATGTAATACCCTTCCCATGGAAAAGTATCAATATTGATCGTGTTTACTTTCACCTTACCATATCCGTTTTCGGCATTTATGAGAATCTTTTTTTCGGTCCCCTGGAGTCCGTAGTATTCAATAATGTGACGTCGAATATGACTTGGACGCTGAACCGCATACTCTTTGAACCAATTGACCCTCATGTTTTTTGGAACGTAAAGCATCGTGTCCTGCCAACGTTCCTTTTCTCTTGGCACTTCTGCTTCAATTCTCTCTAAAATTTCATCAACCATCCGAATGGCATTGTTTGGCTCTAAGGTCGTATTCAAATAATCACACATTCTATTTGCCCATCTAATTCTGAATTTATCGTTTTTCATCAATCGTGTCAGCAGGAATACAGGCTCATCTACCACGTGCCTTCGTAAACTATTTTCATCGTAGGTATGCCAGGAGTCCTGGTCGTAGCTAATCCACCGCCACTGCTGGTTTTTCCCCTTAGGTCGCCAGTAACGTATATTTACTCGATTGTCATGAGCACTGGAATACACCTCATAGATCCAATAGTCGATGTAATTGTCCATTACCATTTTCTTCTCTACTTCTTTAAAAATTGAATCATTGGTTATGTCGTTAAGGCTTACAAAAAATGTAAGGCTATCATACCAGTTGGATTTGCCCGAAACCAATCGTTCATATTCGCCTGTAACAATATCAACTTCATCAAAACCATGATTGTTTTTAATAAAGTCACCCCCTTTTCTTTCCATCAGGTTGTATAGCCCCCAATACTTTCCATTTAAAAAAACGGAAACCGGCTGATAAGCCTGCATGTCAACGCAACTTCCCATTTCTTTGTTTACCTCGTATAAAAACTCATTTTTAAACCGCTCTCCTACCCACAAATCAGTAACGTTTCTTCCGGATGTGGCGTCTGATCTTAGGCCAATACTACCGAAGCTTTCAATGGGTTTATCTCGAAAAATCTTGTAATTAATTCTAGGGTTGCCATACTTGTCTTTTGTGAATATGGCGAAAGACTTCTTCGGTTGTCTTCTACTGGTTTTTCCTGCTATTCGAATTTCCACTTCGTTTTTAAACGCAGAGAAAAACGAATGATCATTATTCAAATCAAAATACTCGATTGAGGCAGGTCTTTCCCAACCCCTCTTTTCGTATTTCTTGTAAATCCCCCTTTTCTTGTGCCACAGGTGCTTAGGGTCAGATATCAATGAAACAACCGGAAGTGTACTTGTTTCATTCATAAAGTAGGTTTGGGTAACAATCTTTCCAGGGAGATGATTATCTCGGATAATTCTTGCTCGCACAACTGTCGTTGAGTCTATGGTTATAGAACCATCATATTTGATTCCATTGATCGTGTCTGGTTCACTTGCATCTAATGAATAATAGATCTGTCCATCTTGGTTAAAGGAAAGGGTTACTATCTGTGTGGTGTCGTAGAATCCACTTTTTAACGAAAAAACAGGAATGTCTCGATCTGCTAAAATACGGACGCCGCCCGTATTTGATTCATTGGGCGTTGGTGTAGGGAAATAGTTAAATATCTTCGATCCGTCCGTTTCTCTTCCGAAAGAAATATCTTCATTTTGCTTTCTGTAATTGACCCGATCGATTAGAACAGTATCTCGATTGTAAATCGAAATGGAACCCCCTTGAGCATCCATTCGGAAAGACAAGTGTCTCGTCCCCTGTTCATCATCACTGTCGGCCCAGATGATCATCCTTTCTTTTGGGGCAATTGCAGTATACGACTTGTTGTTAGTCGGGATTTGATACTTCCAAGGTTTTAAAGGATCGTCGCTAAAATACATCCCGCCAATATTTATTTCTTTATCGCCACCGTTGTACAGCTCAATCCAGTCTTCTGCCTCACCGAATCCATCTTTTATGGTCTTATCGTTCACGGCCATAATCTCATTTATTACAAGGCCCTGAGCAGCTGCAGTTTCACAAAGCATGAACAAGAGCAAAAAACTTACAATAAATGGTACTATGGAATAAACAGTCTTCATTAATTAAAGCGTAAAAAAACCCCCCGCTTTCGCGGAGGGTTATAAATTTAGTTAAAAGTAATAGATATTACTTGTGAGAGTCGTTATTTAATAACAACGATCTTTTCTTTCAAGAACTGAGTTGGTGTGGTCAGCTGTACGAAGTAAATTCCACTCGATAGCTCGGAAGCATCGAAGTCGATTCGCTTGCTGGTTCCACCTTCTACCATTCCGGTATACATTGCACCTACACGCTCTCCATTCAAGTTGATCACTTCTACTTTGACATTTTCAGTCTCAGGAATGATGAACTCAAAAGTTGACATGTCGCTCAATGGATTCGGATAAGTAACCAATCTTGCACTCTCGCCGTTGGCTCCGATCGCATCGTCGTCCTCGTTGATACCGTTGCCGCTAGACTTCAACAAGCCACAAGCACCGATCTCAACTGTCTCAGACGCTCCGAATGCACCACCGGTTGGTGAGCTAACTACTGTGCTTCCTAAAGAAACTGAGTAGTTACCAATACCCCAAGAACAGCAGATACCATCTCCGAAGCTATCAGCAATTCTCAACTCGTAGCAATCCATAACACTCTGACATCCTGCAGACTCAACTACTGTTTGTCCTGCTTGTCCAGCGTAAGTTCCTCCAGGAACATCCAACAGAATAGTACCTGTTGTGGTGTTCTCCAATTGGAAAGAAGTCTCACTTGGATAGTTGTCCAAAGTAATGGTTACATTCAAGTCCTCACATGGCGGTACATCTGGACAAGAGTTTCCATCTGTATCCGTCCAGCTGATGATCTCAAATGGGAAGTAACGCTGACCCTGTGAGTTACAGTGACAGTTCGTAGGGATCTTAACACTTCCGTACTCACTACCTACCAATTCAAAGTAAGTGTGATTCTTGAAGTAGCTCAATCCTCCGTCAGAAGCATTGATCGTGAACTCATCTCCGGTATTCGCACCGGTGAAAGCAGCGATCAATCCTTTACACTTCTTAGAGTTAACGTTGAAGTCTTGACCATCTGCGCCAACATAGCGAACAGTGATCGATGCAACTTTACCGTTACACTCACAATCAGAAGCAACTGGAACTGTAGATATTGTGTTGTCGCACGCAGCTGAATTCTGACCTGGCAGACATGGTTCTATAGTTGCACCAGTAACTACTACACTTCCTAGAGCAGCAGCATTTGCCGGGTTCGCATTGAAACCGTCAACTTGGAAACCATACTGAATGATCAAACCTGCTGGCAAACTTGAACCTGGAACAGTAACACTGAAATCTCCACTCAATGGAAGATCGAATGTTGCCGATCCACCCAAAGCATCTGAAAACCCTGCAGCAGGATTTAGAGCTTTGATGAAGTACTTAGCAGTATACTGCGAAAGATCCAATGTATGCGAAGCAACAGAACCACTAAACGTGATATCTACGCCATTAAACGCAGCACCTGGCTCAACATATGTGTTGGCATTCATGATCTTGTTTCCGTTTCCGGAACCATCAGACCAGAAAGGATCTGCAGCATTGTAACAGTTAAAGTTAGGTTGTAGCTCGATTGTATTTGCACCTGCATCCAAAGTAGTTGCAATATCAGGAACACCCCATGGGCTTCCGAAAATATATCCACCACCACAGCATGGGCTAGCAGGATTATCAAATACATTCATGTAGCCGATCCAATTGTCTGCAGCTGATGCGTTAACATAATTGTCTCCAACTACCGCACAGCATTCTCCTAATGTATAACCACAAGCGATCTTTTTACAAACGTCTTCGATCTTTACACAGTATGTAACACCATCAAAGCACATTTGAACTCTGTCAGGACCATTGCTGCTGCTTGATCCAGATGCAGAACCAGTTCCGCTTCCAGAACCTGATCCACTACCTGATGATTTACAAGCGCTTCTTATGCTTCCTGAGCAAGAAAGTGAACAAGCCTCAAATGGAGAAGATGAACTTCCACTGCTAGAGCTTGTGCTGCTTCCACTTGGCGAAGCACTTCCAGATCCTGGTCGGCTAGCACCTGAAGCGGAACTAGAAGAACCTGAACCACATCCTGATCCACTAGCACTTGGATAAACCGGATAGCCTGCACCTGCACCTGAACTAGAGCCTGATCCTCCTGTAGAACAGAAGATGTTCAATACCTCTACTGTCCAGTCAGTTGTGGTAACACAACCGTTGTTATCAGTTACAGTAAGTGTATAAGTAGTTGTTGCAGTTGGACATACAGTGATACTTGGATCTGTGCTTCCATTCGACCAAGAGTACGTATATGGTGGGAATCCACCTGATGCACTTCCGTTGATCGTTGCACAAGAGTACTGGATATCGATTCCTTCGTAAACCGCTCCGCAACCACTTGCAGAAGCAGTCAATGGATCGTTTCCACAATCCGTGATCAAAATCGCACCAGGACCTTGAGTACCGTTGTATCCATCTACCTGAATGTAGTATTCAGCGCCTGGAGTTAAACAAGACAGCTGCTCAACGAAAGATGAGAATACAAATCCTCCATCATCGTTCGCTGCCAATTCAGTGAACGTACTGAAGTCTGAACAATCTCCAACTTCCCAAACAGCCAGCTGAGTATCATAAGGGAAAGCCTGGAATGCAGACTGAATCGATACACATCCGGATGCAGGTGCAGTAAAGGTGAACCAAACTGAAGCTTGTACACCAGTCTCAAAACTACACCATCCATCTTGTGAATTACAAGAGCTTGTTCCGTCAGTTCCTGGACCTGGAGATACTTCTCCTGGCTGTGCAGTTGCACAGTCACTGTCCCATCCCCATACAATACCTAAACCTAAGTTAGGTGCTGCACATACATCATCGTAAAACGGTCCTGAGCTACAGCTCATGGTCAGGTCAAAATCTCCCGTCGCTGAACTAAACCCGTGCACCAATACATAGTACTGTACACCCGGTGTAGTAGCAAAATCAACCGTAGAACGGAATCCTGTACAAGAGAAATCGTCATCGTTACCTGCAACACAGCTCAACGCTCCACAAGAACCTGAATAAACAGTGATCTTTGTATCGTAGTTGGCATAACCACAAGTTGACAACTCTACACAGTCACCATTACCGGTAAATTCATACCATACGCCTGGTGCTGTATTTGATGTTCCACAAAATGATGCGAAATCATTGGTCGCAGCACTGGTCGATCCAGATACTGTCTGCCCACAATCAATAGGCTCTGCTCCCGAACAAAGATCGTTCGCCAGCGGTGCAGCCCCACAATCTACGGTAAACACCTTATAGGCGGCTGAACCGTAAGAAAAAGAACTCCAGCTGGTCAACAGGGCTCCACCGGCAGTAACACTACCGGAAACTCCTCCATCTCCATAGGTGTCGGTCAATACAACGTAGTAAACTCCACCATCGGTCAATCCAGGAAGTACAGTCGACTGGCTCTGGAAAGATGAAGAAAACGATTGCCATGGTAATACGAAGTTAAAACTCGCATCAACAACCGCATACTGCGCCTCCCAATACCAGAAGTCCACCTGGACATTGACGGTGACATCACACGTCTGTGCTTTTGTTTCGTTTGGCAATGCCCAAAGCACGAAGGCACTAATCAAAATTATATAGCTTAATAAATGTTTCATAGCACAATAAATTAGTTAGATTAAATTAAATGCTCAGATAAGATGAGTCATCTTAATCAATACAAATACAGAGATTTATAATAACAAGCGACTCCTACCCGATCGAGACTTACTTCTGTGCAGCTCGCACCTTTTCGTAAGTAGCCGGATCATTCTTCTTGAGCCATTTATTCTTTGCATCCTCATAGTTCAACCTATCTTGCTCCGGATTACCCGTATCAACATAAACTGGTCGATCTTTTAAGGCCTGCGCAGAAGGTTGCTTGAACCCTGGTGGCGTCAATGCCGGAGGCAACGTTACGTCCTTCTGAACGGTCTCGCTTCTATACTCCCTGGCATTTTCTTCGATCCACTTCGCTTTGGATTCATCCGATGCCTCGTAGCGCTGGTTCGCCGACTTGGCTCGTAAAGCCTCCTCTTTTTGACGATCCTGCTCGATTATAGCACTCTTCGAAGTTTTCTCAAAATGCACGCCTTTACTGATGGCTTCATTGTGCGTCTCCTTGAGCGGTGTCTCTGGCTTCTGAGCTACTGCTACAGAACCAACTACCACACAGGAGGTGAAAAGTAGTAATATTCGTTTCATTGTTTAAGTGTTTGTTAGTTATTCTTTGATGGGTAGGTATAGGTGTATTGGTAGTGCTGTTCGTCCGGGGAGAGCCCCCTCATCTGAACCCATAGGCAAAACCTGATTTCAGGTGATGGATTACGTATGTATTCATTGAAATATTTTTATCGCCATCGATAAAGTCTTTCATCATAGAAACGGAGCGATCTATCACAAAGCCGAATCGACTTGAAATTCTTCCAGAAAATATCACTGTGTTTGCTTTTGATTTAGGGTAGAGCACCCAACAAAAAAACGACGAATCGTATTTTTTCATAGACTAAAGTGGCAATGGTTAAGACTAATATAATAATATTATTGTAGGTTTTACAATAAACACATGAAATTCTTAAAAAGTGTCGAAAATCGCTTACTTACCAAAACAAAACACTACTCATTAGTTAATTACCCAAATGATTATATCAAATACATGAAAATCTGAGTACACCCGCAAACAGGAAAATCTACAGCCATTTGAATCTCGAATCCAGTTTGGTCTAAATAAAAGCAAAAACCACCTGTACCTTTTTTTGGTTAATTGCTTTATATTGTTGAAAATAAAAAACCAAACCATGAAATCTACACTCTCTTTGTTCACCCTATCTCTCTTACTATTTATTTCTTGCACGTCGTTCCCGGAACAGGAAGAAAATAAAATCCACGAGTACAAATACGAGTACCGTCAATTTGATAATGACCCATACAATGTTTTGGAGTACACCTTATCTAATGGATTGAAGGTGTTTATGAGCTTGAATCCCGAGGAACCGAGAATTTCCACCAACATTGTTGTTAAAGCAGGAAGTAAAAACGACCCTTCTGACGCAACGGGTCTTGCGCATTATCTGGAACACATGCTATTTAAAGGAACCTCTCAAATTGGTTCAAAAGACTGGGATACTGAAAAGGAGCTGTTGCAGCAAATTTCTGACACCTATGAACAGCGCAGAACAGTCACTGATGATGAGGAACGGAAACAGCTATATGCGTTAATTGATAGTCTGAGCGTTGAGGCAGCTAAATATTGCATCCCGAACGAATACGACAAAATGATATCTTCCCTTGGAGCAAAAGGAACCAATGCATACACCTCCTTGGAAAGAACGGTGTACACCAACGACATCCCCTCCAATGAGCTTGAAAGGTGGCTAATGGTAGAATCAGAAAGATTCAGCGAACTGGTCTTACGACTTTTCCACACGGAGCTTGAGGCGGTCTATGAAGAATTCAATATTGGACAAGACAGTGATTATCGTACTGCCAACAAGGTGCTCATGGAAGCTTTGTTCAAAAAGCATTCGTACGGAACGCAAACTACCATCGGAACAGGAGAGCACCTAAAGAATCCGTCCATGGAGAAGATCCACGAGTTCTTTAACACATATTACGTACCCAACAATATGGCAATCGTTCTAGCCGGCGATATTGATCCGGATCGCACGGTAGATCTTATCACTAAGTACTTTGGTAATTTTGAAAGCAAAGAGGTTCCTGAGTTTACTCCACCCCAGGAAGATCCTATAGATTCTGTAGAGATTTACGATGTATATGGAAGAGACCGGGAATGGGTAACCATTGCGTTCCGATTGCCCGGAGTGAACAGCGAAGACATTCCTGCTGCCCAGATGACAGCCAATATCCTTTCGAACGGTAGCTCTGGATTGATGGATCTGAACTTACTCAAAGATCAGAAAATATTAAGTGGATGGGTTTACCCTGGCGTCTACAAAGATTATTCTTCATTTGAGCTAGTAGGGAATCCAAGAGAGGGCCAATCCTTAGAGGAAGTTAGGGATTTACTGCTCTCAGAAGTACAAAAAGTGAGAAACGGCGAATTTGAAGACTGGCTGCTACCCGCAGTGATGAAAGCGTATAAATTACAGGAATACCTGAGTAATCAAAACAACGTCAGCAGGTCCTATTATATATCTAATGCATTCATCCTGGAGCAGGACTGGCAGACCGTAGTGGACAACATCAGCAAACTATCGGAACTAACGAAAGAAAACATCGTTGATTTTGCTAATCGATACTTGAAAGACAACAATTATGTCGTTGTGAATAAATTCAACGGCGAATCAAATCCCTACAAAGTAGAAAAGCCCGAAATAACGGAGATTGACCTAAATCGATCTGTAGAATCCGAATTTATGAGCAAATTCAATGAAACAGAGGCGGATCGAATCGAACCACAATTTATCAATTACAGCGAAGAGGTCCGAGTGGACTCCCTAACCAGCGGAATTGAGTTAAGCTATGTAGAAAACAAACTGAGTCCAACTTTTGAACTCAGATACATCCTGGAGATGGGTTTTTTGAATGATAAGGACATTTCCCTAGCCACCCAATACTTGGAGTACATTGGAACCGATGAATATTCTGCAAGCGAATTGGAGCAGGAGTTTTACAAGCTAGGTGTGAAATTTGGAGTATATACAAGTCCTGATCGCTTGTATGTTAGCTTATACGGTTTAGAGGACTCTTTAGAGGCCGGAATCCGATTATTTGAGCACGTTATAGAAAAGGCACAAGCTGACCAATCCGCTTATGACAAGTTTGTAGAAGGAAAGCTGAAAAAAAGAAAGGATGCGAAATTGAGCAAATACCGGATACTAAGGTCCGCCATGAATGATTATGCACGATATGGCTCAGACAACCCCTACAAACACATTATACCCGAAGAATCGTTAAAACAAAAGGATGTCAACCAGCTTGTTGAACAAATACGAAACATCAGCAACTTTAAACACGAAGTTTACTATTACGGACAAAAGGAGATGGACGAAGTAGTCGAGCTATTGAACAAGCATCATAAAACGGTTCCAGATCTCAATGACGTTCCCGACAAAAAGATTTTTACGGAGCTTCCCACCAACGAAAACACCGTTTATTTCGCTCATTTCGACATGGTGCAAGTAGAAATGATGATGAAATCAAACGCAGGAAAATACAACCCAAAAACTGAGGCCATCAGCAAGCTATTCAATGAGTATTTCGGTTCTGGCCTTTCCTCCATCGTATTTCAGGAAATACGAGAAAGTAGAGCACTCGCCTACTCAGCGTATGCTTACTATTCAAATCCGGGAGACACCAACAAAAATCATTATGTAAATGCCTATATCGGCGCACAAACGGACAAATTACCCGACGCGGTGGATGCCATGCTGGAGATCATGAACAACATGCCTGAAGCAGAAGATCAATTCAATCAGGCGAAAGAAGCTGCGCTGAAAAAGATTGAATCAAGTCGAGTTGGCAGAGATTCTTACTTCTGGATAATGCGCACAAAGGAGCGGATGAATAAAGACACGAACCATGAGGAGCGAGTGTATAATGAAATGAAAAAATTGACATTTGAGGACATGAAGACCTTTTACAACGAAACCATCAAAGGAAGGGATTATACCTTTTTGGTTTTAGGCGATCGAAAGAAAGTGGATATGAAAAAATTAGAGCTGCTTGGGCCAGTTAAAGAACTTAGCCTGGAAGAGCTCTTCGGATATTGATGCGTATGACCCTTTCCAAAATGCAAGTAGAATAATTCATTAGAATCCACTAATTATTAAGGAAACCCAAATGGCATTTTTAAAAGCAGAGTGGAGAAAACTGATCATGGCGAATTATGAGGTTGACCCAACCGTTCTGCAACCTTTTGTTCCTTTTGGAACAGAGCTGGACCTATGGAACGACACCTGCTATGTTAGCGCGGTAGGCTTCATGTTTCTGAACACCAAAGTATTGGGCATGAAGATTCCATTCCATACTAATTTCCCTGAGATCAATCTCCGATTTTATGTGAAACGCAAAGACGGAGACACCTGGAAAAGAGGCGTAGTATTCATTAAAGAAATTGTCCCGAAATACCTCGTCAGTTTCATTGCAAATACGATTTACAAAGAAAACTATCAGACGCTTAGAATGAACCACATATGGTTCGAAGACGACAAGAGCTTAAACGTCATTTACAAATGGCAATTCAAAGGAAAATGGAATCAACTTTCCGTGAACTGCAAACCTGACCCCATCGAGATTGTGCCGAATAGTGAAGAAGAATTCATAACTGAACATTACTGGGGGTATGCGGGGATCAACAACCTAAAATCAACGGAATACGAAGTAACACATCCAAAATGGAAAGTTTACAAAGTGAACCACCACTCAATCGACATTGACTTTGCCAGTCTATACGGGGATGAATTTGCCGATCTGTCAAAAACAAAACCGCTATCGGTAATGCTGGCAGAAGGATCAAAGATTACCGTGGAAGGCAAAAAGATACTGAGCAAATAGTGTGTAAAGATTCAGTTTGATTCAAGAAGTAATGTGATCTATTCCCTTTTTCTGTAGGTATTCTTGTCCCAACCTAAAACCCCAGTCATTACTCGTTTACGCCCCTGAATTACAGGATGATTTTTCCGTTTGCTAGCGGCTCGAAAAAGGCGATTCAACCAATGCCTTTTTTTATCATACTGTATATTTTTTAGATTTCTCATAAAAGCTGTTTTTTGACAGGTTTGGACATCATTATCAAACTGGCTACTCGGAAGATCAAATAGCTTTTCTGCACGTAAGAGTAAGAATTTGTTCAGCTCTTCTTTTGTCCATTGAAAGTCCCTTAAAGCGATGAATAGCAATTGCAATGCTTTTACAACGTCAGGAAACTTAATACTTAATTCTACTTCTCTTAATTCCATGATAATGCGTCTTAAATAGTTTGAGTTTGCACTACAATGAAACGCAGAATTCAAATACAGAATCAAGAAATTAAGCTAAAGTTTACGACTTAATTACCCTCTTAAGATGCATAATTTTCAACTTAATATTTATTTAGTTTTTGAAACTTTTAACTTAATTAATTGCTTAATTTCTAACATTTTGCTTAAATTCACGTACATTATAAACAAAGCATGGACTCGTTTTCATTCATACGACATCGATTTCATTCCGCATTCGAGTTGGCTGGCCAGATGCTGCCCGCAATGTCGAAAGCGAATGTGTTTTATTACAACGAAAAGGAACGATCCGTACTAAAAATTGAATGGAATGGTAGTGAACAAATTCAATCAACGGTTCCTCCCCACTCTAAGGTTTTGATCCAAAAGATTAGAAAAAACAAAACCCTTACCAACTGGACGAACACAAAAGATCTTTCATTTGAAAATGGGGAAAGAAAGAAGTTACAATATGATATTTCTGATGAACAGGAAAATACGGTACTATTGCTCAAGTTCTTGAATCCTTTCGACGGTCATTATGACCTGATTTATCTTTATCTCGACCCTGCTCTGTCGCAGTTTAAAATGAGTACAGAGCACCAAACACTATCGACAGAAAACAAAGATATCATCGCCAAAACGATGCTTGAGGCGATTGCTTTTACACTTGATCAGGCTGCGGGAAATAAGCAAATCCTGAACAACATCATTAATGCGAAAAAACAAGAAGCAGAAGAACGCAACAAACTATCGAGTGAGCTGGACAAACTAAAAAAGAATTATGCAAAAAGCATCTTAAACTTTAGTCTTCATCATTTGGATAAAATTTCGAAAGAAAGTGGTGTTCGGTTTACCCTCTCAGAGGGCGCTTCTGAGAAGCTAATGACTTATTTCGGTGATTTTGAAAGCCTGGAGGGAATCATAAAAAATGCTGCATCCGCAGCATACAATCTCAGCTATGACCACAGCCAGATAACCATAGACGCTGGACATCTCATCTTGTATTCTTACAATAAAGCTTCAGAAGAACATATGAAGCAACGAACCGACAACAAATATGCAAAGTCAGTTATTTATCTGGATCGCTATGAAGAAGCTGCCCAGCGATTGTTATTGAAAGACATGGCAATAAATGGTAAGAATGTTGCTCAATTTTGCATCCCTGCTGTTTCGGCAGCAGCCATTACGATTAATATCCGAGCACATAGAGAGAACATCATCATCCTGATGGATCGGCATCCTGACAAATGGACAGTGCTTAGAGAACACTTCAAACCCGTTCAAAACATACTAAAAGACCAACACCTAGGAAAAGTTGGATAAACAACGAAGCTTATACTTCAATGGCCATGAAAAGAATATCATCCGTTTGCGGATAATGCGCTTGCCACTCTACTAGTTTTGAATTGATGAGCTTTTCTTGCTCCTCTATTGCCAATCCGTTCACTTCTTCTAGAATATCAAACAGCCCGGTGATCTTTAACTTCTTTTTTTCTGGACCTCCGAACTGATCTGGATAACCATCGCTGAAAAGATAGATTACATCTCCTTGTTTTATCTCCAGTTCATGAAGATCGTAGCTTTTATCACTATGTTCACCACCAACAGATCTACGGTTGCCTCTGTAAAATGAGCGCTCTCCATCTCGATATAGGATCAATGGCCTTACGGCAGAAGCCCACCGTAAACGACCCTCTCTAAAATTGAATGAACAAACCACTACATCCATGCCGTCCTTAGTCTCTAAATCCTCCTGTTCCTGGTTCATCATATAGCCAAAAGACTTGTCAAGCTGAGTAATGATCTCGTTTGGATCGGTTATGTTCTTAATGTCAAAAATTTCGCGAAGCAGCTGCTGTCCGATAATGGAAAGAAATGCCCCTGGCACACCATGTCCAGTGCAATCTCCGCACACCAGCATAATTTCATCTCCACGCTTGTTGATCCAATAAAAATCGCCAGATACTATGTCACGCGGACGATAAGAAACGAATGATTTCGGAAAGAAATACTTAAAATCATTGTCGTCGGGAAGAACAGCATCCTGAATTCTTTTCGCGTAATTGATACTGTCCGTAATGTCCTTATTCGTAATCTCAAGTTTTTCTTTTTGCTCCAGCACCTCTTTACTCCGTATTGCCAGCTCCTTTTCTAGTTCATCCTGTCTGATCTTGTACCTTCTTTCCCGGTACTTCACATACCAGTAAATTGAAACAACAAGTAACAAGAAACAAGCCACCCAAAACCACCATCTTTTCCAATACGGCATCGCTATCACGATCCTAAGAACTTCCAGCTCTTCAGAACCTTGAAGATCATCATTGTAGGCCTTGACTTTCAAGACATATTCGCCATCCGTTAGTTTGTTGAATTTTATCTCGGGAATTGGAGATATATCAGACCATTCGTTGTCGTAGTTTTCAAGTATGTATGAAAATTGAACGTCCTTGGGATGTTTCAAAGACAAACCCCTCAGTAATACACTAAAATCATATCTTCCGGCAACCAGACTCAATTCCTCTACAATGTCAATAGGTTCGCCATTAACAGTAATCTCCTCAACGCCAATAACCGGCGTAACTAAGTTGATAAAATCATTGTTGCCATTGTATTTTAGCAACCCCTCTTGAGAACCGTACCAAATATCGTTTCCTCGTTTAGCAAGTGCTGATTTTAAATACGCTTTGTTAGCGCCATCCTCACTTTCAAAAACTCGAATATCCGAAGTCTCAATGTCAATTCTGGATAAATATCCATTATGAGTAACCCAAAGCATTTTCCTACTGTCCTCAATAATCCCATAACAGAAGTTAGATGCCAGTCCCTCATTGGTGGAAAACTGCTCGAATTGATCATTTAAAAACCGAAAGACACCATCTCCTTGAGAGGCAAGATAGATCCCCCCGTCAGATAATTTATCAATGTGAAAAATATTAAGCAAGCTGTAGTTTTCAGAGTATCTCCTGTTGGTTAAATGTCCGTTCTTCAAAATGGATAGCTCGGCACTTTCCGTACCAATGTATAGCGCCTTTTCGTCATCATCAAAATACAAACAATTTACCCTGTTGTGCGAAAGTCCGGAGGAAATATCGTAGTGGTTCAGGGCATTAAATTCACCGATTTCATACAAACCATTGTAGGTGCCCACCCATATCTGATTGCCATACCCTGAAATATCGTTAATCGTGCTTGCAAGATAATCTGAGGTAAGCGACCACTTACGAACCTGTTTTGAAGACCTATCACAAACAAACAATCCATTATTTGATGTTCCGATCCACAACTGGTTTTTTTGATCAGCATATAAACAGGTAATGTTGCTTACGTTCTCAACAACAATCGTATCTAGATTGCTGAAATTATCATCCTCAACTTTAATTATTTTATTTTTAGTTGCGATGTACATTTCGTTCACATCAACCAAAATATCCTGAACAGGAATTTCAGAGGACATCAGATAGTAAGTGAAAACCTCTCTTGAATGCTTGTAAACTCCACTTCCGTATGCTCCAACCCACATCGTCCCTTCCCGGTCAATAAATGTGGTTTGAATGTTTGATGTTCCCAGACCATTTTCCTCGGAATAATGAACCATTCCATTCTGGCCTAATTTGTAAATTCCCATATTGAATGTGGACAGATAAAGATTGTTTTCGTCATCCGTGCACAAATCCTTTATCAATATCTCATCTGGGAGGTCTAAGCGAACGGGGTCATTGTCCCCTTTTCCTAGTAAATAAACTCCACTTTGGTTGGTTCCAATAGCGATACCTACTCTCCCCAAAGATTGCAGGCTCTGGATATTCTGCTGATCAAGGTAACGATCGGAAAAAAAGAGCTCATCCTGTGAATCACTTAAATAATAATGCTCTACACCATTACTAGTGGCTACAAATAACTCGTTGTCTTCTGAAATCAGGAGATCATTCACATTTTTACCATCAAACTGATCAAAAAACATGCGTTGTATCCCAGACTTTATATCAATTTGAAAAACTCCGCCCTGCTGACTCGAAAACCATACAACTCCCTCCTCATCCTCAGCTATTCCGGTTATCAAAGAGTTGACCTCAAAATCTAGATCATACGGACTTATTTCATTTCCATGGATGAAAGACAACCCACCTTCTTTATGACCAATCCAAACAATACCCGTTTTACTCTTATATAATTTGGAAACAAAGTCTTCAGCTAATCCATCCTGAGTGTATTTCATTTCGAACGAAACACCGTCGAAAACACCTAAACCTTCGCCTGTTCCTACTACTAGATACCCTCTCGCATCCTGAGTGATTGAATAAATAAATGGATCGGTTAAGCCCACTTCAAGTCCATACGCCTGAAACTGATAAAATTGCCCTCTACACCAATGGGCGGAGAGGAACAAAGACAACACAAAAATCAACCGAAATACACTCATTCTAACAATGTAACAATAATGATTTAAAATTTACTTCTTTAGCTAAGGATCCGGAGTAGCTGTTGAGCTACCTTGAAATTTCGGTATACCCCCAATTGGAACCGTATAAAAAGGAAGAAACTCCCCGTATTGATTCGTAACATAAAAAACGACATTGTTGTTTCTTACTTTCTTGGATAAGCTTTTGGAAAAGCGAATATCCAATGATTTACCTTTTTCGGGAGCCTTTACGAAGTATTGACTAGTTGACCATTTATTGTTTTCAGACACCTGTAAGGGAAACGAAAGCGTAGCTACACTATAAATTTTAATCCCACCATCTTTATCCCAATCAAAATTGGCCTGTTTAATGGAAATGACTTTATCGTCTATGTAAGGATAAATATGCGACACCTGATTCGGATCATCATGAAGCCTGAAGGTGTATTCAAAAGTGAATGCATTACCTCCTTCTACCGGAACATTCATTGTTCCACTTGACGAGAGAAAATATTTGTACAAATTTCCGTCATCCCCACTAATTCCCTCGCAAATCAATTTGAACACATAACCAAAATAATCTTCCGAATATTCCCCTTCAGACGGATTGAATGGGCCAAATGTGTACCATGCTTTGTCGTACTGAACAGCTTCACCAAAGGTTTTGGAAAACAAAAGGTTCCCACTTTTGAAATTACCCGAAGGTGATGTTTGCCTCGCGTCACCTTCTGTAATGCACCCTTTACCACCATACACGGAAAATTTTGCTTTCGTATTGAAGCTTCCCGCTTTTTCATCTATTTCCCCACCTACATCTGGATCGTAAATCCTAATATAAATCGGCTTCTTATTGTATCTCGGAACGCTAAAAAAGAAAACCTGAGTAAAATCATCATCTCCGTAGGATGTTTCTGCATCCTTCCCAAAAGTAACCAAATACGGTATATTCTCTTCTTTTGCTGGAACTGACTGAGCCATAGCACTTCCAAAAATCATCACTATCAATCCTGTTACAATTACTTTCATACACCTTGCACTACCAATTTAATGCCTAATTTTCTATTAGTCTTACTTCAACTTTACGATAATACCTTAATAATTCTGCTTCTCCCTCCGAAACTCTCACCTCACCCAATGCATCCAACGATATATTATCTAATGGAATGCCACATTTTTCCAGGTAGGACGCAACATTTTTAGCACGTCTGTAACTAAGTTTTTTATTTGATCGGACACTTCCTTTAGGGTCAGCATATCCCAGTACTTCCAGTTTGCTTTCCGAGTTTAATTTTCTCGAGAATATGTTCAGATTTGATTCATTATATGCAGTGATCTCATCTTTTCCCGGAGAAAAAAAGATAAGCACTTCCTTGTTGTCCAAACTAACGTCGTAATTGAGCTCAAATGATACAACTTTGCTTTCAAACCCAAGCTCTCTCATTTCCTTATACAATTGGTATAAACTCGCAACCTTATCCGACTCTCCGACTGTATATTGGTAAATACTGTCTACTTCATTGAATCTTTCGGTTATCGGGTAATTTACTTTCATAAAAATAGAATCGCTCAATGCTTCTTGCTTTATCGAATTTAATAGTTCAACCGTATACCTGAGTTTCTTTTGTTCCTCCTCTGGCTCTTTTTCCTGATGGACCTGTATTAGTTCGTAATTTCTAATTACGGTATTCAAATCAACGACTTCAATTTTCTTAGAAACGCATGAAAAATTGTCTTCAAAGTCCAATATACCTAATTGGACTTCCTGCGTACCGACTTCACCAAAAGAGCGATTCACTTGTTCCTGCATCTGAATTCCTCCATCATAAAAATTCCAATACAGTTCCTGAGCTGAAACTTTCATTCCAGAAAGGTCGGCTTTGAACTCGGCATAGTCATTTACCCGAATTGAATCTGGCCCTAAAACGTATGGTCTGGATTCGAGCTTTATGTTAATCTTAACTTCCGACACATTAAAATAGGTTTCGTTTTCAACAGTATCAATCAGAGACAAAGACGCTGTATACTCACCCAATTTCGAATAGCAATGACGTACTTGCAATCCAAATTTTGTATTCCCGTCTCCTAGATCCCACACATACTTTAATGGTAGATCATTGTCATCCAGAATATTATTTTCACGAATTTTGTAGCAATAATTGACCTTTTTGTCAGGAGCACAATCTTTAAAAACCGGAAGCGCTTTCTCAAAATAGTACAATTGATCACTTCCGCTTCTATCGCTTCCCAAATAGCCAGTTAGGCCATCATCTTTTAGGGTTATGCCAAAATCGTCCGACTTCGAATTGATCGTGGAATCAAGTGAGACTGGTTTGCCGTACCGAAATAATTCTTCCTCCCAATGACTTTTGTAAATATCCAATCCTCCTCTCCCACCTTTGCCATCGCTGGAATACAACAACCATTCATCTTTGAAAAATGAAGGAAAAAGCTCATCCCCTTTTGAATTTACTAGTTTTCCTAAGTTTCTGGGTTTTGTCCATCCTCCCAAATGATCTCTCAAAGAAAGATAAAGATCATAACCACCAAAACCTCCAGGCATGTCAGAAGCAAAAATCAATATACTGCCGTCTTTGTTCACTGCAGGATGGAGCAAATTGCAATCCGGTCGATTGTATTTAAAAGCAATCGGATTTCTCCAACGCTCACCCTTGCCTTTTTTTGCAATGAATATTCCTAGAGTTCGATCCCTTTTAGAATTTGAAAAATTCGTAAGGTCTGAATTCCTTGTGAAAAATACATGACTCTCATCTTGAGTAAAACAAACCGGGCCGTCATTCAATTCGGTTGTGAGCTGATCCGAAAAAAGCTCTGGACCACCTCCTACATTTAAAGCATTGAATATTTTTTGATAGTATAAACTAAATGGGGTTTCACCCGTTTCGTCACGTACAGTTTTTACAATACTTCTTCTCGCATTGCTCATAAACACAATTCCTTGCTTATAGATTACAGGGCAGATATTCGAATTGCCCAGTCCGTCTATTTCCAGCATCGTTAATTTACTGCCTTGAGAAAAAACGCAAGTTGCCATATGGCAAAAAATGAACGCTATGCAAATCAATCTAATCAAAGATGTCGAGGATTTTTTGCTTTACTGTTAAACAAGCTGGTATATATAATTGATAGTTCCAAGGTGCCCGATCTGTATGAGTACAGTTTCGAAGTTGGTATTTCATATTGAAAACCGACATCAAGCTGCTCAATAATATTCACACGACTCATTAATAGAAACCCTTCACTGCTCCTGTAACCAAATCCGAGTTGTACAATTTCTTTGAATTCCGCAGAAGTGATGACATCTAATTGCGAATCCATGGTGACATGATATTTGAAGAGACCTCCCAACCTTAGCTCTATTCCCGGCGTTATCTGATATGCATAGAGCGATCTTATTAAGAAATTGTAGTTTCCAAATCGATGTTGTACGTCGAATTGTCTTGAACTCTGGCTATAAGTGGTTGTCAAAAATTTAGGAACAGACAAACCCAACTCAAACCCCTGATAGGTATATTTTACTCCGCCACTAAAATTTGGGAGAATACCCAATGGCGAATCTGCCAGGAAAATCTGGTCACCGGGATGCGTCACGTCTAGCTCTGAATATCTTACTCTTTGAAAAAACAGGCCTCCACCAACACCAAAAATCAGTGAATGATGGTCTGCTAATTTTAATCTGTAAGCATAATTCGTAATAATTCCAGATTCCGAGGAAACACCCAGCTGGTCTCTGTAAAAAATGAACCCTAAAGCCATGTCTTCCCGCTTGAATGGACTTTGTATCGACAAGTTCTGCGTAGTTGGCGAGCCGTCAACCTGAATCCATTGTTTTCGAAAAGAATATTGAGAGACAAATGCACCTTGATATCCGGTGCTAGCCGGATTAAGCAACATTTCATTGAACATGTACTGACCAATTACCGGGAACTCTTGCGCAACAGTTCCAACAGAAACAAACATCAATGCCCATATTTTAATAAATGTTCTCAATTGCTCTTTATTAATAGAAACCCGGTTAGCTGGTAGCCATCCAAAGTGATCTCGTAAAAATAGGTGTCGTCAATTAAACGCTCCTCGTTCATATTGGTTCCCTTCCAGTCGTTATTATAGTCCGAGTCTTGGAACACCAGTTTCCCCCACCGATCGTAAATTTTTATCTCTTTTGTACTGAATTGGGCTATTCCGGGTACGATAAATTCATCGTTTAGACCATCTTGGTTAGGTGACAGACCTTCCGGTATGGCAATTTCTTTAAACTCCAATATCACTTCATCGATAACAGGAGGGCAGCTTCCGTTCTGAGTTATCCACTCCAATTCGTAAATTCCAAACGTACTAGGGAAAAATTCACTGTTAGGATTGAACATATCCTGAACTTCTCCAGAACCAAAAATCAAGTTCCAGTAACCAGATCCCAGCAGCACCGAATCTGCGTTAAGATTTGTCTCCAAAAGCTCTAAAATGTATTGATCTTCTCCAGCATAGGAGGTAATTTGCTGATCAAAAGTAATTAGCACCGTATCGCTCGCTTCGCATGAAGGTGGACCAGTAATTTCCCAAATCAGTTGGTACGTGCCATAGCCCGGTGAATTACAGACAGAGTTGATATCCGTCTCATTGTCAATCAATATGGAATCTGAATACCAAAATCCACCCATGTTAGTTTCACCTTCAAGCATGTACTCAAGGCCACATACAGAATCATCAATACCAGCAGAAATATCCGGATTCGGCAATACCTCAATTGGATACGTGGAATCTTTTGAGCAAGCCACATTTGATACGGTATACGTTATGTTATGCAATCCAACTCCAGCCAGCTGAGCTAAAAAATCACTTGATGAAATCACTCCCGGACCACTAAAAAAGCCAATCGGATTCGCTCTTAAGGACCTGAGATCAATCGTATCGGCCTGAAGACATAACTGACTTGGAAGTGTGTCCCAATGGGGAAAGATAGGTGGCAAGACTTCGATATTAAAAACACAGCTATTCATATTTGAATCCAAATCAAGAACCGTGTATTTTAGTCCAGTTACTCCCACGGGGAACGTATATACGCTATTGTTCGGCAATATCGTACTTCCAATTGACGTGGTTAACGAACGAATCCCACAGCTATCCGAATATATAGGTTCGGGATAATGAAATACACTGTCGCAAAGCACAGTATCTGAGGGGCATATTAAAAATGGACCTATTGTATCTAGTATAGTGATTGTCTGGGTGCAAGTGGTGGAATTTCCCCAATCATCTACAACTATCCAATCAATATTATGATCACCAACTGCAAAAAATGAAGGTGAAGGCGGAATACTTCCCAGAGTATAAACCGAGTCCACACCGCAATTATCCACTGCATTCGGAGCCTCATAGCTTACAATTGCACCGCAGGTTACAGGGCTGCTGTATGCCGTATCATTTGCACATAATGATATCACAGGAGGTTCAATATCTTGAATAAAATAAGTTACAGTTCCTGTATTCGTATTGCCTACTGCATCATATACCGTTAAATCGATTACATAACTTGACAACAATCCCGATCCGGTAACAGGAATATCAAATCCTAAAGAATCTGTAGCAACCACATGTCCACCAAAACAGTTATCGGTAAAGGATGTATCGTAAATAGCGTAAAAACCGCACCTTCCAGGTCCAGCAACGGTATCCACAATTTGAGACGAGTTGTTGAAATTCGGAGCCTGATCATCCTGTACAATCACCTGAAATGAGCAGGTGTCCGAATTGCCCGCAAGATCAATTGCTACAAACGTGTTGACAATCGTATCCACTGGATAGAACGAACTCCCAGGCGGATAACCGGCAATTTGAGTAATCGTCTGAACAGCACAATTGTCTGCCGCAATTGGGATTGAATAAGAAAAAAATGCACCACAGCTGTCCAGGTCATTCGATAAAACGGTGTCCGGCACACAGCTAATTAGAGGAGGTTGAATATCAATAACCGTCACGTGGAATGAACAAGTGTCAGCATTACCCGATGGATCCCTGTAAGCATATGAAATTTCTGTACTTCCCACCGGGAAAAGATCACCGGACACATAACCGCTCGTATCCAGTTTTATCGTATCAAAATCCACAGTACAATTATCAAAAGCATCTGGCATGGAAAAGCTGTATACCGCGCCACAACTATCCGGATTATTGAAGAGTGTTGTATCCGACAAGCATGAAATTATGGGAGCTGCCGTATCCAAGACGGTCACAACAAAAGAACAGGTGTCGGAATTTCCTACAGCATCAGAAACAGAGTAAATTAATTCTGTGCTTCCTATTGGAAAAAAGTCACCTGAAGCATAACCTGATGTGTCAATTTGATTAACAGTAAGGATGGTATCACAATTATCCATTGCAGTAGGCATCGAATAAGAAAAAAATGCACCGCATGTATCCGTATTATTGAGAATAGTCGTATCTGGAATACAAACCAACTGCGGAGTCTCTGTATCGTTAACTGTTATTGAAAAGGAGCATGTATCGCCATTCCCCGAACTATCTATAACCGCAAAACTTAACACAGTTGTTCCCACGGGAAAGACATCACCAGATGAATATCCTGTGGTATCTATTTGTGATGGAGTAATTGAACCAAGACAATTGTCTGTAGCAACAATTGGAAGATAGCTATATACTGCTCCGCAAATTCCTGGATCATTGCTCAGGACTGTATCGGGAGGACAGTTTTGAATTACCGGTGCTTCCACATCCATAACAGTAACCATAAAATCGCATGTGTCCTTATTACCTGAATTGTCTTCAATAACAAATTCCAACTGAGTTGACCCAATTGGAAATAAACTTCCAGAAGGAAGTCCTGTGAAGTTTATCGAAAAAGCAGTGTCACAGTTATCGTTGGCATTAGGCAAAGTATAGTTAAATATTGCGCCACAGCTGCCCGAATCGTTAAATAATATGGTGTCTGGAAAGCAATTGGTAACAGGAGCAATCGTGTCAATTACGGTTACTGTGAATGAACAAGTAGAGCTGTTTAATGAAGCATCTACTACACTAAACTCATTAATGGTTGACCCTAAAGGAAACGCACTTCCACTTGGAAGACCATTAAGCTGACTTAATGAGGAAGCACTGCAATTATCTGCAAAAGGAATCGAATAGGAAAAGACAGCATCACAACTCAAAGAGTCATTGGCGAGAGTAGTATCTGAAGGACAAGTTAATGAAGGACCTGTTGTATCAACTACTGTAATGGTAAACGAACATGAACCTTGCAAGCCCGCAGCATCCTGAACAAAATATTCAACTGTTATTGGAGGTCCAACCGGAAATGAAGCCCCGCTCGAATCACCTAACGAGATCCAAGTGCTATCCACAAAACAATTATCTGTTCCTGTAGGAACCGAATAATTTACTACAGCACTGCACAGACCAGAATCATTAGACTGAATTATATCAGAAGGGCAAGTAATCGAAGGTGCTTCTACATCCTCAACGATTACCAAAAATGAGCAGGTATCAGTATTGCCGAATGCATCAGTTGCAACAAACCTATTTAATGTTGTATCTACTGGAAATGTTGCCCCAGATGCCAATCCGGAAATTTGACTTACTGACACGGAACAATTATCAGATGCAGTAGGAGTAGAAAAGGTAACTGAAGCTCCACAAGTGGACAGATTGTTTCCTTGAGATATGTTAGCAGGACAAAATGTAAAAACCGGGTTTTCAACATCAGCGACTACTACATCAAATACACAAACAGCCGTATTTCCGGCAAGATCTGTTGCGGTGTATTCAAGAGTTGTCGTTCCCACCGGAAAATTATCTCCTGATGAATATCCTGTTAAATCTGTCTGAACAATTGACACAGTTCCACAGTCGTCAGTAGCAACAGGTATAGAATAAGAAATCAATGTATCACAGGACCCGGGTGCACTCAGCGCATTTATGGTCGTGGGACAAAACGTGAAAACAGGTGAAGAATTGGATGAAATGGTAATTTGTTGTATTTCCTGACATCCACCGGCAACGGTATAGGTAACATCATAGGGACCACCTATTGTGGAGGCTGAGAGATCAATTTCACCAGTAAGAGGATCTGCGAATGCAATATTTCCCGATGTTTCACTAAACGTACCCCCGGGATCTCCAGAAACTGTTGGGATAGGATTTGGGTTGCCGAAACAATAGGAAGAGGAGGAATACGAAAATGTAGCATCGCAGCTTCCCAGCTTAGCCAAAAATCCATCTTGAATACCCGAAATGGTTGTAGATAAGGGTGTAAATTCAGTATTTGAATTCGTCTTTCCTACATAAAACACATGATTAGATCCATTTACAGATAAGTCATTTAGGTCTACAATCCCAACAGATGATGCACTATCGTGAAAGAGATAGTTTCCGGAACCGTCATAACCTATGGTAAAAAGATCTGCTCCAGCTATGGAATTCATCACGTAAGAACTTCGAATACTAAGCTGACCTATAAAGTCTCCTCCTACTATAATATTTCCGGACTGATCAAAATCGAGACTCCTGGCATGAGCATCCGTCATCCCCACAGTTTGCTCAGCACAAAACCAAAGCCCGTCTCCACCATCATGATCTAACCCCAATGTATATGCGTCATACGAAAGTCCCATCGTAAACGGCCCTGTACCCAGAGATGGCATAATTAACGCTCCACTGTATGAACCGCAAAGAACAAGCTGACTTGTGTTCGCAATCATATCAAAACAATAATCATTTGAAGCCCCTTGCAATTCTCTTACCCAGCCATATGAGCCCGTAGTAAGACCAAAAGATCCAATAGACACATCAACAAATGGAATTAACGTATTTAATTGTCCCGGAGATGCGATTGAGGTAAAATCGGTATAGCTCATTGTATTTCCGGTAAAGTTGACCGCGACATAGATGGAATCACTTTCGCCAGCTAATCCTCCTATCCAATCGTCGTCGTCACTGCCCCCACTTGCATTCCATAGACTTACACCGTTTAGATCTGACCCTATCAAGAAAATATCCTTACCTCCATAGGCCACGGGAATTGAATCGGCAATTTCCGTTACACCAGAGCTTTCATAGACCCCTGCAACAACCAAAGTAGAATTAATAATTTCGAGTTTTGATCCTTGGTCGTCTCCCGCTCCGCCATCCTCGTGAATCCACTGAAATTTGCCATCAGAATCATACTTTGCATAAAATGCGTCGATTGACCCAAATGAAGTAACATTTGGAAATGAACTTACCTCAGTGCCTCGAAACTCAGCCGAACCGGTAAAACTACCCGTGATGTAAACAGATCCAGACGCATCAACTTCTACATCCATAATCTCGTCGGCACCAACGCCTCCAATCATAAACGCCCAAATGAAGTTACCCGAATCGTCGTATTTTGCGACAAACCCATCAGTTCCGCCATAATTCGAAGAGAAATCCGGCGTCCCATTCAATCCAAAAGTAAAAGATGAAGATAAATCAGAGCTAAATGTACCAACGATGTATACACATGACCGTGGGACGTCCGTTTTAACCGCGTTGACTTCAACCACATTCCCATCGGATAGCTCATTAACAAATTCCCAAGTTAATTGAGCTCTTACAGAAACTGAGCAAAGCATTAGGGCAAGCGGTAAGAAAACACTATGTAATCTCATGCTTTTCAAGGCTTTAACCTTTCTAATAAATGTAAAGAATAAACTTATACTGCGTACAAATCTTCTACAGGATGCAAGTTAAATGAGACGGAGGTCATTTCTTTGAAGTCCAGTCCAACCTCTTCCATTTCTATATCGTCCTCTTCGTAATACCAGATTACCTCCACTTTACTTGTTTCAGCCATTTCCAATGCATTCAGAATTTTCAGAATAATCACTGAAGTACTTGTATTAAAATACTCTAGCCCTATTCTTAAAATTGAATTTGGCTGTGGATCCTTGGCGTATTCCCTTAAAGCGAAAATCAAACCGTGATAAAAATCAACCGTATTCTCAGGGATGGAAATCCCTCTCACCAAGAATTCACCCTTTTGAAAGTCAAAATTGACCTCCGGGGTTTTCTCAGTCGCTAAGTAATTGATGTTTTCCATTGCTAAAAGTAAATATAACAATTATTGCAAATTCCTAGCTTAATGCACTCACATTTTGTAAAGTCTGCTTTCATAAATTAATTCCTCAAGTTTATTACAATAGTCCTTATACCTCAATTTTCAATAAAAGTTGTATCAAACCCAATATGAAATAATGCATCGCCCACATTAACCACTGGCAAATTGCTTTGTCCATAGACGTAACCATCTCGTTTTGATTTAATTACTACCTCCTTGTGACCATATGGATCTGTAATTTTTCCCATGTCTTCTCCTTTCATAACACTTGCGCCTACTTTCAAGTAGCTAACAAACAATCCTGCCTTAGTAGCACGAACCCATGTACTACCGTTGATTATCAGGTTGTTTTGTAATTTGAAGTCACCTTTTATATATCCTCTTGCTGACATTAAACGCATCAACCCAGACAACCCTTCCTGGATAGCAAACTCGTCAAGTCTGAGCGATTCACCTCCTTCATAAACGATCATTGGAATATTTCTTCGGGAGCACTCTTTCCGCAAACTCTTGGGGATCAATCCTGTCTTAATTATGAATGGAGGTGAGAATTGTTTCGCCAAATTAATTGCCTTTCTGTCAGATTTTAACACACGAATTTGAGGGTAATTATAAATACTTCCACCTCCTGTATGAAAATCTATACCAAAATCAATCAGGGGCAAAATGTGTTTGGTTAACGCATGTGCCACCCTTGATGCTAAAGATCCTTTAGAAGTCCCAGGAAAACTTCGATTGATGTCCTTTCCATTCGGCAATTCCCGAGAAAAATTGATGAACCCAAAAACATTCAGAACCGGTATGGCAATGACCGAACCTTTTTCAATATCGTTGAACATTCTTGACTGAACAGCTCTTCGAACAATTTCAATACCATTTATCTCATCGCCATGAACTCCGCCCAAAACAAGCATCACAGGGCCTTTCTTTTTGCTTCGAAAAACTTGAGCTTCTATATTAATCTTAGTGCCCGATGCAAGTTCCGAAACTCCAATATGCACTGAGGCATTCTCCCCAGGTTCAATTTTCTGTTTGTTAATTATCATTTGCCTGACTGTATTCTATATATTCCACAATTGCTCCGGCCACATCCACTTCAGTGGCGCCTTCGATCCCTTCCAGCCCAGGAGAAGAATTTACTTCAATTACTAACGGTCCACGATTTGATCGCAAAAGATCAACTCCCGCCACATTCAGCCCAAGCGCTCGACATGCCCCTAGTGCTGCATCGCGTTCCGACTCCGATAATTCCACGGATTGACAAGTACCACCTCGATGCACGTTAGATCGGAATTCTCCCGGGGGTGCTGTTCGCTTCATAGCGGCAACGACACGATCACCAACAACAATTGCTCTTATGTCCTCTCCTCTAGACTCTTTTATGAATTCTTGAATGATCACCCTGGCTTTTAGTTTATTAAATGCTTCAATCACAGATTCAGCAGAACTGTTATTCTCCGCAAGCATAACACCCAACCCCTGAGTTCCTTCCGTTAATTTTATCACCAAAGGAGTGCCACCAACAGAGGCAATGATTTCGTCAAAGTCGTTGCTGTAATTGGTAAAAGAAGTTAATGGAAATCCAACACCACTTGTAGATAAAATCTGCATGCATTGCAATTTGTCTCGAGAGCGCAAAATGGCATCCGAACCATTTAACGTAAACGCTCCCATCATCTCAAACTGCCTCACTACCGAACACCCATAAAAGGAAACACTTGATCCAACTCGAGGTATAATTGCATCGGGCATTTCCACTTGCTCTCCATGGTAAATTACTTGCGGTTTTTCCTTTTCTATGACCAAATTACAATGCAAATGGTCCAGAACCCGGACTATATGTCCACGTTCCCTAGCAGCTTCAACAATTCTTTTTGTCGAATACAGCGCCGAATTTCTACTGAGCACAAAAATCTTCATCCCTTATGAATGTTTAATATAGCAACTATTAGAAAATGGAATTTAGGGAACTTATTGATTGGGGCGTATCATTCTTACACCCATATATTCGTTTCAAAGGTAAATCCTGAAGATATTTAGCTTCACATCTAGTATTTCTTATCAGAAAACACTACCGATTATTTTGGGAAACCGTGCTTAACAAGATCTTTTGTATTGTGCAAAAAATAAGCCCTCGCATTATGGAGGGCTTGAATGTCGGGGTGGCAGGATTCGAACCTGCGATCTCCTGCTCCCAAAGCAGGCGCCTTAACCGGGCTGGGCCACACCCCGAACAACGGTGTGCAAATGTAAAAGAAGTTTTTAATTTGACAATAGTAAGGACTAAAATATGCTTTTAATACCACCATTAGGATTCGTTCAAACGTCAAGTAAAATACAATCATCTTCCTTCTTAGATCAATATTACATTCTAAAAATACAGATCGTCCGTTTAAACTAAATATTGAACTATTTAACCTTAATAATTTAACCTTTAGATAATTAAGGAAAACTTTTGGCTTGATTTTAGCGTAATAGGTAGTTACTATGAGTCGAATTGAGAAAATATCATTCATACGATCCTTCTGGACCTTTAGAGAAGTTTATGAAAGATTAGAAGAGTATCCGGATAAAAAATTAGATCGAATTATAGCCAAGATTATTGAAGAGATTCGAAAACAAGTAGAATATACTGCAGTAGACCATGTTCTCAACTTTCCCGTCTATTTGAATTAATCACAGATGAGTTAACCTACTTCTATCCCACTCTCTTGTCGAAATCAAAATATCTCAGATTTTCACGGTTTTTAACAACCTAGAAACACGATTTTCCTTATTCCACTGTTCAAATTATTAGCCTTTTTATAAAACAAATGCCGATTTGGATGGTTACATTTGCAGAACAGTAGAACGAATATACAGATGCAAGAGATAAAAGGATTTTCGAAATTGTCAAAACAAGCCAAAATAGAATGGTTGGTAAATGCATTTTTTAATGGAGACCCAAGTGTTGTTGAAAATTTAGAATCATATTGGCACAATGACCAAGCAATCCAAAAGTTACACGACGAATTCATAGAAAACACCATCACAAATTTCTACGTTCCACTCGGGGTCGCACCCAACTTCAAGATCAACGGAAAAATGTATTGTGTGCCAATGGCAATAGAAGAAAGTTCTGTTGTTGCCGCAGCCGCTAAATCAGCTGGCTTTTGGAAAGATCGTGGGGGTTTCAAAGCAACTGTAATCGACACATGTAAGATCGGACATGTTCATTTCTTTTGGAATGGCAGCAACCCAAAGGTTCTGTACGAATGGTTTGAAAAAAATAAAGCTGTATTTACGGAACAAACGAAAGTACTTACGGCAAATATGGAGGCCCGAGGCGGTGGAATGAAGAGTGTTAAACTGATCAATAAGAATCATCTTGAAGAAGGCTATTTTCAGCTAGAAGCGCGCTTTGAAACGGTGGATGCAATGGGAGCTAACTTCATCAACTCTTGTCTTGAACAACTTTCCAAAACATTAGAAACCGAGTTGAGCGGCTCTGACTTAGCTGATTGTGACAAAGAAGTGGAAATAGTGATGTGTATTCTGTCCAATTACACCCCTGAGTGCATAGTAAAGGTTGAGGTGAGTTGTCCAGTTGATGAATTGACTATTGGAGAAAATGTAGAACCCATTGATTTTGCTGAAAAGTTCATTAGAGCAATCAGGATTGCAAATATTGAACCCTACAGGGCAACAACACACAACAAAGGAATCATGAATGGCATTGACTCAGTAGCACTCGCTACCGGGAATGATTTTAGAGCCATCGAAGCTTGTGCGCATGCGTATGCCAGCAGAGACGGACAGTACAAAAGCCTAACAAACGCAACTATTGACTCTGACAACACATTTAGATTTTGGATTGAAGTACCAATGGCGTTAGGGACTGTTGGTGGAATTACTAAACTTCACCCAACCGTTAAATTCTGCCATGAATTATTAGGCAGACCTGGAGCGGAAGAGCTAATGATGATTGTGGCTGCAACCGGATTGGCTCAGAATTTTGGAGCTGTAAGGTCGTTGGTCACAACTGGAATTCAAAAAGGTCACATGAAGATGCACTTATTGAACATTCTTAATCAGCTAGAAGCTACAGACCAAGAAAAAGAAATCATCCGGAAAGAATTCGAAACAAAAACGGTAAGTCACAAAGCTGTAGTTGACGCATTTTGCTCACTCCGGGGAATAAAGTCAGATCACAAGACACTTAAGGGGAAATGATTTTTCGTGCAAACGGCAAATTGCTTCTAACTGCCGAATACCTGGTTTTGGACGGGGCAACATGTTTGGCGCTCCCAACTAAAATGGGCCAAATCATGGAGGTTGAGCATTCGTCGGATGATTATTTGCATTGGGAATGTCTGGATGAAAAGAACTCACCTTGGTTTGCGGCTAGTTTTAATTGGAGTACAGGATTCATCGAGAACACTTCAGACCAGGAAACAGCGCAAGAATTAAAGCAAATTTTAGGGATTGCACATCAGCTCAACCCGTCATTTTCACCTGCCGGGAAAAAAGTAACTTGCAAATTGGAATTTCCGATCAATTGGGGGCTTGGAAGCAGTAGCACACTTCGTGTGAATGTGGCGAATTGGGCCAAAATTCCTGCGATAGAACTGCATAACAAAACTAGTAACGGAAGCGGTTATGATATCGCCGCTGGCAGCTGTAACTCACCTATTTTATATTCGAACAAAGACTCCAACCGATGGGAGGAAATTGAGTATTCCCCACCCTATTCAAATGAACTGTTTTTTATATATCTCAACAAAAAACAAAAAAGTGAAAAGGAAGTTAACAGCTATATAGACTTGAAGAAAGATTTGGACCTGAATTATGCCGTTCAGGCAGCAAATAAGCTAACCCACCGGATAGCAAATGCCAATGATTTAACTGAATTTGAATTAGCAATCAGGGAACACGAATTATTCCTCTCAACTATTTTACAACGGCCCTGTGTTCAAGAAAGTATATTTCCGGATTATGAATTGGGAACGCTCAAATCATTAGGTGCTTGGGGAGGGGATTTTATTTTGGCAACGGGCACTTCTAGGGCTAAGGTAACCGAGTATTTTAACGAAAAAGGATTTTCAACTGTGTTGCCGTATGCAAACTTAATCCTATAATTGTCTTCTATGGAGAACAAGTTCAAGCCTCAATTAGATCATTACATCAAAGAGATTAGAAAAGGAACGATCCAATATTCTAGCCCGTCAAATATTGCATTGGTTAAATATTGGGGTAAACATTCGGTTCAACTTCCCTGTAATCCAAATATTTCCTTCACACTGTCTAATTGTAAAACAACCACTCAATTGAGTTTTGAGCAAGCAGACACGTTTTCATTTAAGGTCTTGGTAGATGGCAAACACAACCAAGATTTTGAGCCGAAAATCGAGCTATTTTTTCAAAGGATTCGGGAATACCTGCCCTTTATTGATCGCTACCGATTTCAAATTAACACCTCAAACACTTTTCCGCACTCAAGTGGAATCGCATCTTCTGCAAGCGGAATGAGTGCGCTGGCACTTTGTCTATGTCGAATGGAACAAATTCTAGATCCAACTATATCAGACGAAAGTCAGCTAAGAAAAGCGTCTTTCATTGCCAGAATTGGTTCAGGGAGCGCAAGCAGATCAGTTTATGGCGGAATTGTAGCTTGGGGACAAACGGATTGCCTACCTGAAAGCTCGGACCATTTCAGCACACCAATAGAAGAATATCACCCCGTATTCAACAACTTTCAAGATACAATTCTATTGGTCGATAAGGGAAAGAAAGAGGTGTCAAGCACGGTGGGACACAAACTTATGAATGGCCATCCATATGCTGAATCCAGATTTTCCCATGCCCATGAGAACATTCAAGCAACAATGAATGTTTTACAAACAGGGGACCTAAAAGAGTTCATTAAAATTGTGGAAAATGAAGCGTTCACATTGCATGCTATGATGATGACTTCAAATCCCGGGTATATGTTATTTAAACCCAAGACTGTTGAAATCATCCAACGTGTTCAGGATTTAAGAAAGGAATCTAACTTAAATTTGTGTGTAACGCTCGATGCCGGTGCCAATGTGCACTTGCTTTATCCGCACGACGAAAAAACCCAGGTGATGGAGATAATCGAAAAGGAACTGGTTGTTTTTTGCGAGAATGGACAGTATATTTGTGATGAAGTTGGTCGTGGCCCCAAGCGATTAAATGAAGACTATGCTTAAAGAGTCGTTTTTTTATGGTAAAGTTCTCTTGTTTGGAGAATACGGAATTATCCAGGATTCAATGGGGCTTTCTATTCCTTTTGAAAGCTATCAGGGCAGCTTAATTTTTAGTTCAGACGATAAGAAAATGGCCGAGTGGTCGAATAATGAGCTGCGGAAGTTTTATAGTTTTTTACTTGACCTAAACTGCAACAACCAACTCCCTTGTAATATGGATTTGGACAAGCTGGAAAAGGACATTGAGAACGGCATGCTCTTTGACAGTTCGATTCCGAAAGGCTATGGCGTGGGTAGTTCTGGAGCACTAGTTGCGTCAATTTATGACAGCTATGCAATTAATCGCATTTCCTCAAAAGGCAATATTTCGAGCGAAGACATACTTAAATTGAAAGGAATTTTTGGGCAGCTGGAATCCTATTTTCATGGTAAAAGCTCGGGTCTGGACCCTCTGATATGCTACTTGAATTTACCCATACTGATAAAAGGAAAGAACGATCTCAATGCGATTGGAATACCTGAACAGGGAGATGGAAAAGGTGGCATTTTCTTATTGAATACAGGCAATCCAGGCGAAACAGAGCCAATGGTCAACATCTTTTTTGATAAACTAAAAGAAGAAGGTTTTAGATCTATGTTCCGGAAGAAGTTCAAAAAGTACAACAATGCCTGCATTGAGGCTTTTTTGGAAAAAGATTTTGCGCCGCTTTTTGCCAACGTTAAAAACTTGTCTAAAGTTGTTTTAGACAACTTCAAACCTATGATTCCTGCGAATTATCAAAAAATCTGGCAGGAAGGAATCGATTCAAATGCGTATTATTTGAAACTATGTGGCTCGGGCGGAGGTGGATATATTCTTGGTTTTACACAAGATATCGCAGAGGCAAAGAAAAAGCTATCCAAGTACCAAGTAGACGTCATTTACAATTTCTAGCCCGCAGGCCTTTGTTTTTTCGAAGGGCAGTAAATTGATTATTTTTGAGTGTGTTAAGGTCCAACCCTATTCTAAATCGAAAGCAGCGTCTCATCCTGCTTAAGGTATTCGCAATGCTTTCTTTGGTTCGTTGGTATAACGTGCTTCTAATCAGTATTGGACTGTATTTCTCTGCCGTATTCCTCCTAAACTACGAAACAGACTGGCTGTCAACCTTATTTGATTATAAGCTCCATCTTTCAATACTTTCTTTGGATTGCATTATTATGGCCGGTTACATCATCAACGCGTTCTACGATTTCGAAAAAGACCTAGTCAACAATCCTAAAGGGACAATATTCAGTAGGATTGTTAGTAAGACATTCTGTATTCGAACCTACTTTTTGTTCAATCTACTGGGAACTCTATTGGCCATATTTGTTGGCTGGAAGGTCTTACTTTTCAATATAGGACTTTGCTTTGCGTTGTGGCTGTATTCGCACAAATTCAGGAAAATTGTAATGGCAGGGGAATTGGGCGCTTCCATTCTTACCGTTGCTCCTTTCGTTTCACTGAGCCTGTATTATTGGCACACCAACCTGAAAATTGCTTTGTACATAGGATTCATATTTGCACTTACTGTAACAAGAGAGCTGATTAAAAAGCTAGTGGGAATTAAAGGCGACTCGGTTTATGGTGACAAGTCGCTTCCAATTGTATGGGGGGTTAGGAAGACAAAAATAATTGTTTGCCTAACCATGATTCTGTCCCTGTTCCCGATCGGTGTATTATTTGCAGAAATTAAAGACCGACCGGTGTTTTATTATCTCATATTTTCTTCTACCATGATTCTTTTCGCTCTGGTTTTTATGATTTTTGCAAGAGATAAGAAAGGTTACATTGTAATCAATACCATTTATAAGGTTATTTTGACACTTTCCGTTTTGGCAATAACTCTTGCATAGCCAAAGTATGTGACAATCAGCGCATCTACTCAATCATTCTAAATTCTACACGCCTATTTTGCATTCTGTTTTCCGCATTATCACTTCCGTCATCGTTCGTATTGGGTACAAGAGGCCTAGATTCCCCATACCCGTTAGTTTCCATTCGATCTTTGGGTATTCCCATAAACTCCAGAATCTCCTTAATTTTGTCAGCCCTGGATTTAGATAAATACAAATTGTAATTTTCAGACCCCTTCGAGTCTGTATGCCCTTCAATCATTAATTTGACATCGGGATGAGAAGTTAAATATGTGAAGACCAATTCAATATCTTGCCTCGACTTTTCAAGGACCTTGGTCCGATCAAAATAGAACTCTAAATTTTTTAAGACAAGTCTTTTTCCTTCATTCAATGTTGCGTTTACCTTTTCTTGTAAATCACTCAAACGCGATTCTGTAATTTGAGCCGTGACATCAATATTAACTAGATGAATAATATCGGCATCAGTAGCCTCTTGGACATTTGCTAAATCATCATCTGAAATTGAATCCTTTTTTATTGTTATACGGTCCCCCTCGTCAACAATCAATCTACCAAGCGCTTTGAATTTACTTATATCTTGAAGCTCAATTGTCTCATTGGCCAGCATACCTTCAATATCATAAGTGATTTCATATCTGTGCCCAGGCATCAATATAAACAAAAACTTACCTGAAATTTTATTTGGTCGATACTCTCCTGTTACCTCTCCCGTGCTTTCGTCGTACACTGTAATGACGATATCTTTCACCACTTTTCCTGAAGCATTTACTGCTCGTCCCTTGTAAATTACCAACGCTTTCTCCTCAGCATTTTCAAGTTCAATGATGTAAATGTCTTGGTCCCCCATTCCACCCTCTCGGAAAGAAGAGAAATAAGCTCTTTTACCATCTGATGTGGGTACAAAAAATACATCATCCCCCGTTGTATTGACCGGGTAACCTATATTGGTAGGGTTCTCCCATTCCCCACCCGGATCCAATCTAGATTGGAAGACGTCAAATCCTCCCATTGTGTTGTGTCCTTCTGAGGAATAATACAAAGATCTACCGTCCGGATGCAAAAAAGGACTTTCCTCATCATATGCCGTATTGATTGATGACCCGGCATTCTGAGGCTCTCCCCAATTTCCATTTGGAAGTTTACGCACAAACCATATGTCACGCCCTCCGAACCCACCTGGTCGATCTGAAACGAAAGCAATTGTTCGACCATCCGCACTTTGGTTTGCATGTGTTTCCCAATACTCCGAGTTAATCGAACTTCCCAAAGGCGTTGGCTTGGACCATTCATTTCCAACCAATTTCGATTCATAGATACCACCATCATTTTCATCACTCTTATACAAATACATGTGGGTTCCGTCTGCTGACAAAAACAAACAAGCTTCATGCGAATTACTGTTGATATTTTTATGAATTAGTTGTGGATCAGACCAATCCTCTTCCTTTGGTTCTCGGTAACTCACATATATATCCTCAAAAAATTTCCCATCTTCTCCTCTTTTACTGTTGACTCCATCATCTCTTCTCGATGTAAATATCATCACCGTTTCATCGGCGTTTATGATTGGTCTGTATTCAGGGAATTTTGAGTTTAAGGAGTTACTCATCGAGCGAAGGGCCATATCTGTAGGCTCTGATTTTAAGGCCATGGCATTCCTAGTAATCCGAATGTCTCTCTTAATCTCATTTAGCGCTTCCTGATTGTTTGCATCAACAAAATCCTGATATTCAAAATAGGAATCTAGGGCCAGATTAAACTGGTAATCCGCATGATATGCCTGCCCCATAAAGCGAATAGACTCAATCGGCGCCTTTTTCTCTTTAAAATTTCCGGCTGAATAAAATGGTGTCAAATGTCTCTTCACATCAGACATGACAAATTCATAATACGGAATGGCTTTGTACTTTTCATAGGAAGTTTTTAAGTAACAATAACCAATCATGGATTTAATGTTTGCATTTTTAGGATCGCTCTTTTCTAAGTCAAAAAGGATCGGGAGAGCAGAATAGAAATTTTCATTTTCCATAAGCGTGCCCGCTTTGTCAAATTTTTCCTTGAAGCTTTGCCCATGACCTAAAGATGAAAACACAGAACCAAAGACAAACAGGATTACTATTTTTCTAAACATCAAAGTATGGTTTAAGTTTCCGTATTAATTCGTCCGGTGCCCTTGAAGGTCTCATCGTTTCTTTCTTCAAAAATACCAGCTCCGTCCTTGCCTCATTCAAAAGTTCGCCTGATTCATTGAAAGTTTCATAGTCAAATGCAATCCGAACATTCGGTAGTATACGCATAAACGTCTTAATTGTTAAGTTTTGATCATAATAGGCGGGCTTGATATACTTTATTGAGAAATCGGTGACCGGGAGCAATATCCCTTGGTCCTCCAGCATTTTGTAGGAAATACCAAGACTTCTCAACATTTCCACTCTGGCTACTTCAAAATACTGCGCATAATTACCATAATAACAAAACCCCATCTGGTCAGTTTCGGCATAGCGCACTCTGATATTTATCTCTGATTGATACAAGGCTTTTCTTCCTTTTAAATTTACTATTATTGTTTACAATGAAAGACGCAATATCTTTATTGGTTTTAACCATCGTGTTGTTAGCATCAGTTGGATGTGCCAACTATAAAATCATAAAATTTACCGGAACAAACACATCCGTTTCGGGTGAATACAAAGCTCATTCAGATGCCGAAGAGATCACCACTATGTACAGGAAAGCCATTGACAGCGTGATGAACGAACAAATCGGCACTACTGCACACACCCTTACAAAAGGGAATCCGGAGGGACGCCTTGGCAATTTTTGCAGCGACGCTGTTTTCGAGCAGAGTTTGTTGTGGCAAAAGAAGAATGGGATGCTCGAAAAAGTTAAACTTGATTTTGCTCTTTTGAATAATGGAGGCCTGAGAGTTCCTCTCGATTCGGGGAGAATTACAATAGGAAACATCTATGAATTAATGCCATTCGAAAATGAAATTGTTTTCGTAGAAATTTCTGGAAAGCAAATGAATGAATTGATGGATTACATTCACAAACGGACTACTCTATCGGGAAGAAAGTCGGGTGTCCCTGTATCTAAGAATTTTGAATTGCAATTGGATACGATCAACCAGCTCAATTATTGCCAGATAAATGACCAACAATTTGATGCGAATCAGAGTTATACAATTGCGACTTCGGACTATTTAGCGAACGGCGGCGACCAGATGGCTTTTTTTACCAACCCCATCGCCATCACATATACGGGGATAAAAATCAGAGATGCATTTATTGAGTCCATTCGAGAGCTTGGCAGAAAAGGGCAAGTTGTCGATGCTAAGTTGGATGGCAGAATAGGATATGTTAGATAGAAGAGAATTTTTAAGGAAAGCGGGGCTAGGATCGATGGGAATCATTACCCTCAGCTCATTTGATATTCCCGAGATGATTCGGGAAAGAGAACTCTTCTGTCTTACTATTGCCCACACAAATGATATGCACAGTCATGTTGACCCTTTCCCGCCCGACCACAGCAAATATCCAGGCATGGGAGGCATGGCCAGAAGACTCAGCCTGATACGAGAGCTTAGAGACAAAAATCCTCATCTTCTTCTATTGGATTCCGGCGATATTTTTCAGGGAACACCTTACTTCAATTTTTACGGAGGTGAAGTTGAATTCAGATTGATGAGTGAAATGGGTTACGATTGCGCAACGATGGGCAATCATGATTTTGATAACGGGCTGGAAGGTTTTGATAAAATGTTACCGTACGCTTCATTTCCATTCGTCACTTCGAATTATGACTTTTCCGACACTGTTCTAGCCGGAAAAACTCATCGCTTTAAAACCTTTCAAAGAGGTCCGATTAAAATAGGCATTTTCGGCATTGGCATTCAACTTGATGGACTGGTAAGCAAACCCTTATATGGAAATACGATACATAAAGAAGAAGTAAAAACCGCCAACGAAATTGCACTGGAATTGAAGGAGTTGGATTGCGATTTCATCATCTGTTTATCACATCTTGGCTTCAGTTATTCAGATGGAAAAATCAGCGACCAAATCCTTGCTCGTGAAACCAAAAATATCGATCTGATTCTGGGAGGGCACACCCATACATTTTTGGATCAACCCGTTGCCATTGGCAATCTAGACGACAAACCTGTAATTATCAATCAAGTAGGATGGGCGGGACTTGTAGTGGGAAAACTAGACTTTTATTTTGATAAAAGTTTAAAAAACAAATGGTGCAAACAGACGGCAACTTTACCCGTAAAAACTGTGCCAAAAAAATAATCTTTAGTCAAGTAAATATTTTTAATTACGCAATAGCAAATTCGTTTTTTTTTTAACTTTTTTATCCAAATATTTGTTTCGTGATAATTGAGAAGCCTTGATCAAGTCAACTTCATTCTCATGGGCGTCACAAGAGCAAAAGAGTACCAAACCTTATAACATTAACCGAATGAAAAAAAGCCATGAAACTGTGTGGGCCAATTGTCTGTCTGTTATTAAAGATAATGTAAGTTTACAACGTTATAAAACATGGTTTGAACCAATTAAATCGGTTAAGCTGAAAAACAGTGTGCTGACCATTCAGGTACCTTCGCAATTTTTTTATGAATGGCTGGAAGAGCATTACATTGAACTGCTCCGAAAAACAATCCGAAAAGAGATTGGACCGGATGCTAAGTTAGAGTACAGTATTGTAATGGAAAACAATGCCAGGACCTCTAACCCCTATACGGTTAAAATTCCGACCACCAACAAAAAAGCATTGAAGAACCCTTCGGTTTCTATGCCTTTGGATGTCAGTAAAAATCCGATCAAAAATCCGTTTATTATACCCGGCTTGCGGAAGGTTAATGTAGATTCGAATTTGAATCCGAACTATTCGTTTGAAAATCTAATTGAAGGAGACTGCAATCGCTTGGCAAGATCAGCAGGATATGCAGTGGCCAATAAGCCGGGCGGAACGGCATTCAATCCACTTCTTATTTATGGTGGTGTTGGGTTAGGAAAAACACACCTATCCCACTCTATTGGAATTGGAATAAAAAATAAGTTTCCGAACAAAACAGTATTATACGTGTCATCTGAAAAGTTTACTCATCAATTTATTGATGCAGTAAAAAACAACAACACCAACGACTTCATCCATTTTTACCAGATGATCGATGTGCTGTTGATTGACGATGTTCAGTTTTTTGCTGGAAAAGAGAAAACTCAGGATGTATTCTTCCACATTTTCAACCACCTGCATCAAACCGGAAAACAAATCGTTCTGACCTCAGATAAACCTCCCGTTGAAATGCAAGGCATGGAACAGCGCCTACTTTCCAGATTCAAGTGGGGTCTTTCGGCTGATCTTCAAGTACCGGACCTGGAAACACGAATTGCCATCCTTCAAAAGAAAATGTACTCTGATGGAATCGATCTACCAAAGGAGGTTGTAGAATATCTAGCTTATAGTATCTCTACAAACATTAGAGAACTGGAAGGAGCACTAATCTCATTGATCGCTCAGTCCTCATTGAATAAAAAAGCGATAACACTGGACCTGGCCAAACAAATGATCGACAAGTTTGTGAAAAACACAGCAAGAGAAGTGTCCATCGAATACATTCAAAA
>CAJWDP010000025.1 GCA_913030835.1 uncultured Flavobacteriales bacterium
AGGCTTCATTTCTGAATATCTATCTTTTTTTACATACAAAATACCTGAAGTAGGATTCGGATAAAAATTACCGAAATAAGCATTTTCCTCCACACCGGTTAACACCAATGGTGCTAATGGCTGTTGAAATCCGGATACAACCCAATGGTTTGATGACCTAAAATTGTCGACCGAGTAATAGGACGAATTAATACCATCCATAGTCGTAGGGTAAACAGCTGAATAACAGCTAATTTTCGACCGTTCAATCGACTGACAAATGGTAATGAATGGTATCACAATTAATACCAAGAGACATACTAGAATTCGCATATAAACATTCAAAAAATAGCTAAAACGAAGATAGCCAATTTTAAAGAAACGTTCCACTTTTTAGTACAAACAGTCATATTTATGGGACTAAAAGACAATTTATTGTTGCGCTCTGCTTACGGACGCATATATTTGCATTTCACAACAAAACAGATTCCATGTTAGATCATACAGTTTTTGACCTCATCCAAAAAGAAAAAAAGAGACAAACGGAAGGCGTAGAGCTCATCGCGTCGGAAAATTTCGTGAGTGATCAGGTAATGGAGGCTATGGGATCCGTATTGACCAACAAATACGCTGAGGGACTTCCGGGAAAGAGATATTACGGCGGATGTGAAGTTGTCGACGAGGTTGAACAATTGGCAATTGATCGATTGAAAGAGCTATTCGGTGCTTCTTGGGCCAATGTGCAGCCACATTCAGGTGCTCAAGCGAATGCCGCTGTTATGCTTGCCTGTCTGAAACCGGGAGATCCCATTTTAGGATTTGACCTAAATCATGGCGGACATTTGACACATGGGTCTGTTGTGAATTTTTCGGGAAAGTTGTATAACCCTGCCTTTTATGGAGTAGAAAAAGAAACAGGCACTATTAATTACAACAAAGTAAAAGAAATTGCAAAACAGCACCAACCGAAAATGATCATTTGCGGAGCATCTGCTTATTCAAGAGACTGGGATTATGAATCTCTAAGGAGCATTGCTGATGGCATTGGTGCCATTCTCCTCGCGGATATTTCACACCCGTCCGGGCTAATTGCTTCTAAGTTATTAAATGACCCCTTACCCCACTGTCATATCGTGACATCTACGACTCACAAGACATTGAGAGGCCCAAGGGGTGGAATAATCATGATGGGGCAAGACTTCGAAAATCCATGGGGAATTCAACTAAAGAGCGGAAAGATTCGCTCCATGTCGTCTATGTTGGACTCTGGTGTATTTCCCGGTACACAAGGTGGCCCTTTAGAACACATTATTGCTGCAAAAGCAGTCGCATTCGGTGAAGCACTAACTTCTGAATACAGGGCGTATTGCGAGAATGTGATCGCAAATGCGAAGGTAATGGCTGATGAATTTATGAACAGAGGTTATGAAGTAATCTCAGGAGGAACAGACAATCACTCCATGCTGATTGATCTTCGGTCGAAAGGCGTCAATGGAAAAGAAGCTGAAAATGCTTTGGTGAAAGCAGATATCACAGTCAATAAGAACATGGTTCCATTTGATACGGAAACTCCATTTGTCACTTCGGGAATCAGAGTTGGAACAGCTGCACTCACAACAAGAGGATTTGAGCAAAACGAAATACCATTGTTGGTCGATTTAATTGACCGCATCATTGATAACACAGAGGACGAAAATGAGATCGCTCAAGTGAAAGGTGAAATAAATCAGCTTATGATTGATCGACCATTATTCAAATAAGCGATGCTTTTCAATTCTGCTCCATTTTTTGTTTTCTTACCCATCGTATTTGCACTTTTTTGGGCACTAAAGAATCAACTGAAATGGCAGAATTTACTGATCCTTATAGCGAGCTACGTCTTTTATGGATGGTGGGATTGGAGATTTCTGATACTGATTGTTATCAGCACGATTAACGATTACTTTCTTGGTAACGCAATACATAAAACTGAGAATCAAAAGAAACGAAAGCTATACCTGATTCTTAGTATTATAAGTAATCTTGGCATTCTAGGTTGGTTTAAGTATTGTGATTTTTTCATAGAAAACGCGATTCAATTAATTGAATCAATTGGGTTACAAGCAAACATTTCCACCTTGGAAATTGCCATCCCGGTTGGCATCAGTTTTTACACATTCCAAACAATGAGCTATACGATCGATATTTATCGAAAAAAGATGAATGCTGAAAAAGATGTCATTGCTTTCGGTGCATTTGTAGCTTTTTTTCCGCAATTAGTTGCAGGACCTATTGAACGTGCAACGAATCTACTGCCTCAGTTCAATAAAAAAAAATCCTTCGATTTTGCAATTGCAATTGATGGTTTAAAGCAAGCCCTGTGGGGCTTTTTCAAGAAAATTGTAATTGCTGATCATTGTGCCATCTACGTAGACAAAATATTTGGCACCCCTGACTTTCCAGTGGAGTATGCTGAATTACCGGGCAGTGTTTTATTGATGGGTAGTATTTACTTTGCCTTTCAAATTTATGCTGATTTTTCAGGTTATTCGGACATTGCAATTGGCACTGCTAAGCTTTTTGGATTCAATCTTATGAGAAACTTCAACTTCCCCTATTTCTCAAGGGATATAGCCGAATTCTGGAGACGATGGCACATTTCATTATCCACATGGTTCAGGGATTACCTCTATATCCCTCTTGGTGGCAGCAGGGGAAACAAATGGAAACAATTTCGAAACGTAATGGTAATTTTTGTGGTAAGCGGATTTTGGCACGGAGCAAATTGGACGTTTATTGCATGGGGTGCGTTAAATGCTGTTTACTTTCTGCCACTGCTTTTCTTGAATTTGAATAGAAAAAATCTGGATAATGAAATTTCCAATTCACTTTTACCCAGTTTGAAAGTGATGCTTTCCATTTTGATCACTTTTATTCTAACCTGTCTTGCCTGGGTATTTTTTAGATCCGCTTCAATAGGAGATGCTTTTGTATACCTATCGGAAATTTTCAAACTTGATTTTATTCCTGACAATCTCTACTATCTCCATCCCCTATTGATTTCTCAGCTTGCCTTCTTTATCGCGTTGGAATGGTGGAACAGAAATAATACGCACCCATTTGAGTTCAAGAGGAAATGCCACAAATCCATTCGTTGGAGCATTTACTACGCATTTATCATCATAATTTTATTCTCTGCTAACTACCATGAGTCCTCAGATTTTATTTACTTCCAATTCTAAGTGAAACGTTTTCTGCAACATATCTCCATTTTTGCTGGTATCGGTATCCTCCTCTTAAACGGAATTGGTTACGTCTTGGATCAATACTATGGGAAATTGAACAATCAGTTTGTGGATCACAAGGCGAACTGGATCTTCAAAAAAAACGGAGAAAATTTGGACTACGCGGTCTTAGGTGCATCAAGAGCGTACAATGTAATCGACATAAATACCATTGATCTAACTGCAGGACTGACCGGGTTAAATCTAGGTGAACGAGGAGCAGGCTACGCTGAGTGTTATATCCTTTTGGAACATTTTCTTCGTAAGAATTCTACCAAGTTACTTGTCCTCAGCCTTGATTATCCGAGTTTAAAATCAGTCGAATCCTATTCATACCCTTTCAAAGAATATGCCTTTTTGCCTCAATTTGAAGAAGATTCTATTGAATTTGTTTTTCAAGATGTTCTACCCCCCCATAAGTTTTGGATGTACAAGTTTGTTAAAGCGTCAAAGTACATGGAGTTCAATTCAAAATATCCATTTTATGATAACCTGATCCATTTCGGAATTGAGCAAGAATATCAAAAAATTGAACAATCAAAAGGATCAAAACTGGTCAATAAAAATCAACGAGTAGAAGGTTTCAATACTCAAGACATGGAAGAAATTACCGGAAAAGTGCAGTTCAATAAGTTGGACCTAAGATATTTGAGGAAAATTATCCAGCTATGTAAGTCAAACGATATTGAATTGCTTTGTTATTCAGCTCCATTATATAAGGATTTATACTTCGCCAGAGGGTATGAAAACATAAACAATCAAATCGATTCGTTAGCTGCATCTTGGGACTTTGAATGGAATGATTACAGTTTTATACCTTTAAGTCAACAAGAGGAATACTTTGCAGATAACTCCCATCTGAATCAAGCAGGTGCTAAAATTTTCTCCAAGCAACTAGCACGAACGATTTCTGAAAAGCTTAAAGCAAATTGATTCATCAAAAACTGCATAAGCTGCTATCATTGCCAATCCAAAATCCAATAGTCCCAAACCAATCGCTATAAATGCATGTATGCATAATCCTAAGATTAATATCCACTTCCGAGTTGCTCTTAACCAGATCAATATTGGAAACAATAACTGAAAAGCAAGAAGGAAGTAGGTCATAAAAATGAAAACAAAATTGGATTCATCAATCAGTTGATTCATAATCGGCAACGAATACTCCTCGAGCATAAGTGAATGCCATATAGCTGAACCTTCCATCCACGAATCCCCCAATAATTTGTACAGAGCAGAAACGAAATAGACCATACACACCTGAATCTGAATGGCCAATACAGCTCCTTTATTTAATGCGTTTGACCAGTTGCCTGCTTTTGTTTCTCGTTCATTTATAAAGCCAAGAAAAAACAAAACGATCAGCATCAAGTGATGTCCACCTGAATTCAATAGATACGTTGAATTGACCAGATTCGCAGCTGCAAAAAATGCAATAAATGTAAAAGTCCTTTTGTAAGAAGTCAAAATGGCTCCTATTAAGCAGATAACAAGTACAGTCATTATTGTGATCGCCAAACCAATCCCTCCTTCGTCCAACCCATTCAGCAAATAATTACTAAGTCCTCTTTGATTTAATGGAGGTGAAATTTTCTGTGGTCCATAGCATATATCCAACATAAAGCAGCGCTGAAAGACATCTACGACGAAAAACAACAAAACACCCCATCGTAAAACCTGAATACTCCTTTGTTTGACAAAGGGAAGATTAAAGTGATCGAATATGCTTTTGAAACTTGTCAAAATACTACTTGCTTTTCGTCTCCCGTTATTATTGAATTCATTGTAATTCTAAGCTCAATGAATTCATCTTCACCCATGCCGGTCATCGATTTGGTCATGTTTTTTAATGCGTCCTGATACCCATGAGCTGAAGGGTCATTCTGACTCATCTCCCAAACTGCTTTGCGTGTAACATTGCAAATTGCCCTTATTATTCTACCGTGGTGGCTTACCCGCAAAGAATAGTGTTTATTCTTATAGTAATCCGATAATTCAATCCATTGTCTATCCTGACTTTGGCGATAAGCTATCGAGACATTATATTCCGGCAGTTCCGGTGCAAAAAGACTCCACCCCTGATGAAAAAACGGCTTCATGTAATTACCTGAAACATTTTTCAGAACGACTGAATTGAACTCCTCAGGAGCAACATAAAAGTAGGTCATAGAAAAATGGAACAGTAAGAAAGTTACAATCAACAGACCTTTTACATATGATTTATTTTTCTGTCCCAAGCAGTCGCAATTTATTGAAAAAAAGAAACTATTGCATTGAGTTAGTACTTACATTTGATGAAAATTAAAGACATGATCAGAGCAAATGAAGCAAGCAGGAAATCCTGGGTATTTGTGCCGGAAAACTCAGATTTTTCAATTCAGAATTTACCCTTTGGAATATTCTCTGCAGGTCTCGGCGGAAAAAAAGTCGGAGTAGCTATAGGCAATCAAATTTTGGACCTGAGTGCAGTGGAACAACTGGGTAAATTGAACGGCCTCGGGTTTGATCATTCCGACTTTGCCAGTAGTTCTTTGAATAATATGATGCGCAAAGGGAAAGAAGCAGTCAGAGAATTGAGAAATGTAATTTCAGACTTATTATTGGAAGGAAGTGAAATGGAAGAGCATGCACAATCCATTTTGGTCGATCAGCTCAAAGCAACCATGCATCTTCCTATTGAAATTGGTGATTATACCGATTTCTATTCAAGTGAGCAGCATGCTTTCAATGTGGGATGTATGTTCAGAGATCCAAATAATGCGCTACTTCCCAATTGGAAACATATTCCCGTAGGCTATCATGGTAGAGCGTCATCAATTATCAATTCAGGCACACCTATTCACAGGCCGAAAGGACAACAAAAACCTAATGATACTGAACCACCTGTATTCGGGCCTTGCAAATTGTTGGACTTTGAGCTGGAAATGGCCTTTGTAACATTCGAGGGCAAAGCACTTGGCGATTCCATTTCAACTGCGGAAGCTACGGACTATATTTTTGGACTTTGTTTGTTCAACGATTGGTCGGCCCGAGACATCCAAAAGTGGGAATATGTGCCATTAGGACCATTTCTAGCTAAGAATTTTGCTTCTTCTATGTCGCCATGGATCGTCACATTGGATGCTTTAGAACCTTTTAGAGTAGCAGGACCGCTGCAGGACCCGGCCGTTCTCCCCTATCTTGAATATGAAGGGGATCATCATCTAGACATAGCTTTAGAAGTAGCAATAAAACCGCAGCAAGCGGAAGAGTCTGTTGTTTGCCATTCCAACTACAAACACATGTATTGGAATATGGTACAACAACTTGCCCACCATACAATTAACGGTTGTGATATTCATGCAGGAGACGTATTGGCTTCCGGGACAATTTCCGGTCCTGAGGAAGGACAGTTCGGATCCATGCTTGAAATTAGCTGGAAAGGAACAAAACCATTTCAGATGAAAGATGGCTCAGAACGTAAGTTTATATTGGATGGAGATACCGTCATTATGAGAGGCCATGGAATCAAGGATGGAGTGCGTGTAGGATTTGGAGAGGTAAAAACTACGGTTCTGCCCGCCAAATAATGCATCAGGTTTTATGATTTGCATACAATTGATTCATTTTAACTGAATACTGAATAATTTCATCGTTTCTTCGAATACGTTTTCTTGGACTTTTCTATATTTAATTTCATATAGTAAACATCTATGAAAATAGATACGGATAGAGAAAACAAAGATATTTTGAATGCATACAGAGGGCTGTTGCGTTCAATTACAGTAGAGAGGTCCAAAGAAGACACTAAATTCATCCGAAAAGCATTTGATGTTGCCGTAGAGGCGCACAAGGATATGCGAAGAAAATCGGGTGAACCGTATATTTTTCATCCGATTGCCGTTGCCCGAATCTGTGCAGAAGAAATTGGCTTGGGCCCGAAAGCAATAGCCTGTGCGCTGTTACACGACACTGTTGAAGACACCGAAATTGGACTTAATGACATTGAGAACTTGTTTGGCAATCAATGCCGAATCATAATAAATGGTCTCACTAAGATTTCAGGTGTGTTCGATTTGCACACATCTCAGCAGGCAGAGAATTTTCGTAAAATGATTCTAACGCTTCCCGAAGACGTTCGGGTTATCCTGATCAAACTAGCGGACCGCTTGCACAATATGCGAACGTTGGATTCGATGAGAAAAGATAAACAGCTCAAGATCGCATCTGAAACACAATTTCTTTATGCACCTCTCGCGCATCGTCTTGGGCTGTATGCAATTAAGACTGAGCTGGAAGATTTGTCCCTGAAATACACCGACACGGATTCGTATTCAACGATCAACAATAAACTTGAAAAAACAAAGGATATCCGAACTCGTTTCATTCGGAAATTTAGCTCTCCAATAAAGAACACATTGGATCATGCGGGTTTGAAGTGCGAAATAAAAGGAAGACAGAAATCAATCTATTCGATTTGGAATAAGATGCAAAAAAAAGCAATCAATTTTGAAGAGGTTTACGATGTTTTTGCCATCCGTGTGATTATTGATACTCCTTTAGAATCTGAAAAAGCAGATTGCTGGAAAGCTTATTCCATTGTAACCGACTATTACAAGCCCAACCCCGAACGCTTAAGGGATTGGATTTCTCATCCCAAGCAAAACGGATACGAATCCCTGCATACTACAGTAATGAGTCCCACAGGAAAATGGGTGGAAGTTCAAATCAGAACGAAACGGATGGACGAAATTGCAGAAAAAGGATTGGCCGCTCATTGGAAATACAAATCGAGCAATGAGAAAGACGGCATGCTCAACAGCTGGGTGGACAAAATAAGAGAGGTTCTGGAAAATAGAGATGCCGACGCTCTGGAGTTCATCGATGATTTTAAGCTTTCTTTATTTGCTGAAGAAATATTTGTTTTTACGCCAAACGGAGACCTAAAAAGACTGCCCGTTAAAGCTACTGCTCTCGATTTTGCTTTTGAAATACATACTCAGGTCGGGGCATCCTGCATCGGAGCCAAAGTGAATCACAAATTGGTGCCACTCAGCCATGAGCTGAAAAGTGGAGATCAAGTGGAGATCGTTACTTCTACGAAGCAATCACCGAAAGAAGATTGGTTGAATTATGTGGTTACCTCCAAAGCGAAATCCAAAATAAAAAGCAGTTTAAAAGAAGAGAAAAAGATTGCAGCACTGGACGGAAAAGAAATTTTGGAGCGAAAGTTAAAAACCTTGAAAGTAGCTTTTAGCGAAGACAACCTGAACGAGTTAACAAAACTGTACGGGTTCAAAGAGCATACAGAAATGTATTATCAAATAGCTAAGGACAAGGTCGACCTTTCAAAGATAAAAGAGATTATCGTGAAAGGCGGGAAATTAAAACACGGTTCCATAACAGCATCAATAAAAGGGAGCCTGTCAACACTCGTTAGTACATTCAAGAAAAAAACAGATGAGCTCATTATTGGTGAAAATGACAAACTGGACTATAAATTTGCACCCTGCTGCAATCCGATACCCGGCGATGACATCTTTGGCTTCATTACAATTAACGATGGTATAAAAATTCACAGGAATAAGTGTCCGAATGCACGCCAGCTGATGGCCAATTATGCCTATCGTATCATTCGTGCAAGTTGGAGAGGTCAAGAATATGAAGAGTTCCTGACAGGTATGGTTTTTACCGGAATTGATGATGTTGGATTGGTGAACAAAATAACCAATATCATCTCTGCAGACCTGAATGTAAACATGAAGTCCATTTCATTCGATTCACATGACGGAATTTTCGAAGGAAGAGTAATGGCGTATGTCAGGGATACTGAGCATTTAGACAATTTAATGAATACATTACTCGAAGTTGATGGAATCAATTCCATCGAGCGAATTGATCATGAAGAAGAGCAGCAAAAATAATTATCAACAAAAGTGCAATTATAGTGCGCTGCGTCGATGATTAATTCCTACTTTTGACTTTTAATACTTGGCTATGGCCGAAGAAACGGTGCAAGAAAAAGTTGAAGAGGTTTTTGCTCAGTATCTGGAAGAGAATGGGCACAGAAAAACACCTGAGCGTTTTGCAATCTTGAAAGAAATTTATTGCTACAATGGTCATTTTGACATTGAGACATTGTACATTAAAATGAAAGCCCAGAATTATCGTGTTTCGCGTGCTACGCTTTACAACACGATTGACCTGCTGCAAGATTGTAACTTGGTAGTAAAACACCAGTTCGGTTCCAATTTGGCGTATTTTGAAAAGTCATATGCATCGAAGCAACATGATCACATCATATGCACGGATACGGGTGAAGTCATTGAATTTTGCGACCCACGAATTCAAGGGATCAAAGACACGCTGGAGGAAATATTCAACATTAATATCTCTCACCATTCACTGTACATTTACGCCACGAAAGAAGACAACTAAAGGCCATTATGAGTATAGAATTTACGAAGCAAATAGAAAATGATATTGCCGTTATTAAACTGGTTGGGAAAATCATCGAAAATCAAGATGGTGATGGCCTGCTTGATCAAGTTGATGAATGCACCGCGAACGGGACAAATAACTTCATCTTGAATCTAAAACGGTTGGATTACATCAACAGTTCGGGATTGAATACGTTCATCAGCATTCTTACAAAATCTAGAAATGCCGGTGGAGATACAATTCTTTGCGGCATCAATGAAAAAGTGTCTAAACTATTTTTGATTACCAAATTGAATACACTTTTTACAATAGTCGATAATGAGCAAGATGCTCAAAATATATTTAGCAAAAAATTAAACATATGACAGGCACCGATGTTCTACTAGGCTTGCAATGGGGAGATGAAGGTAAAGGAAAAGTAGTCGATGTCCTCACCCCTCACTACGACATTATAGCTCGATTCCAGGGCGGACCAAACGCAGGTCATACTTTGGAATTCAATAATATAAAACACGTTTTGCATACCATTCCGTCAGGGATTTTCAGAGAAGGGACCATGAACTTAATTGGTAATGGCGTTGTAATCGACCCGGTTATCTTTAAAAAGGAAATTGAAAACCTTAAACAGTTCGACCTTAATATTAAAGAATTACTTAGGGTATCGAAAAAAACCCACTTGATCCTACCAACACACAGAATTCTGGATGCGGCTTCGGAACAAGCAAAAGGAAAAAAGAAAATTGGCTCCACCCTAAAAGGAATTGGTCCTACGTATATGGATAAAACAGGAAGGAACGGACTAAGAGTAGGAGATATTTACACGTCCAACTTTAAACAACGTTATGACCTGCTAGTTGAAAAGCACAAGGCCATGCTTGCTCGATTTGATTTCGATTATGATCTATCAGAATACGAAGAAGCGTGGTTTGAAGCAATCGAAGTTCTTAAGGAAATTCCCGCTGTAGACAGCGAGCATTATGTAGATCAAGCTCAAAAAGAGGGAAAGAAAATTCTGGCAGAAGGAGCTCAGGGAACACTCCTTGATATTGATTTTGGAACCTATCCTTACGTAACATCTTCAAATACGATTACAGCAGGAACCTGCACGGGACTTGGGATTGCACCAAATAAAATCAACGATGTTATTGGTATTTTCAAAGCGTACTGTACTCGGGTGGGAAGCGGTCCTTTCCCTACGGAATTGCACGATGAAACCGGAGAAGAAATGCGCAAAGAAGGCCACGAATTTGGGGCGACAACTGGACGACCCAGAAGATGTGGATGGATTGATCTGCCTGCATTAAAATATGCGATTATGATCAATGGAGTGACCAAACTGGCCATGATGAAAGCAGACGTATTAAGTATATTTGAATCTATTCAAGTTTGCACCCATTATGATTACCAGGGAGAATTAATCGACTTCCTTCCATATGATCTTGAAGACCCTAGTCTGAAACCTGTTTATAAAGAGCTTCCTGGTTGGAAAGACATTGACCTAACGGGTATGAATTCAATGAATGAAATACCCGAAAATCTAAATAATTACATTGAATTTCTTGAAAAGGAGTTGAATACTCCGATCACGATCGTATCGGTCGGCCCGAACAGGAACCAAACAATATTGCGAGAAGAAATATTGGCTTAAGCAATATTCTTTTGAACTCTTCGTATTATTGTGCTGTGTGTAATTGCAGAATTTCGTTAAAAGACATTTCAATAACGACGCTGTTCGTTGTGATCGGTTTTTTTTCATTTTCCCAGAACACAAACGAACAAATCAAAAGCAATCGCATTCAAATTGTCAACGCTGAGCGCCTAATAAAATCAAAAAATAGCTCTGCACAAAAATTTATCGGAAATGTTGAGCTCAAGCATCAGGAAGTAAAGCTTTTTTGTGACAGTGCATTCTTATACCTCGATTCCAATAGTCTGGATGCATTCGGAAAAGTTAAAATACTGCAAGGAGACTCTTTGGCCATGTACGGAGACACTCTTCACTACAGTGGTAATAGCAAGCTTGCAACAATGCAAGGTAACGTGAACCTAACCGATCGGAACTTATCGCTTTCTACAACTTCAATGACGTACAATTTGAGAGATTCCGTGGGCCATTACACTTCCGGCGCTACCATTACAAGCACAGAAAATTCCAACGTACTGACAAGTAAGATCGGATTATACTTCGTCGGTAGTCAGGTGTTTGAATTCCAGGATTCTGTTGAATTGTCTAATCCGGAGTACACCATGACGAGTGATACATTGACGTATCAAACGGCAACAGAAACGGCTATTTTCTCCGGACCAACATTTATCCGTGCAGATTCAAATTTAATTTATACTGAAAATGGATGGTATGATACAAAGAACAACCTAGCGTCCTTTCAGGAGAATTCTTATTTGGAGGCAGACGGGCAGGTGCTTACCGGTGATAGCTTGTTCTATGACCGAAATTTGGGATTTGGAGAAGTCTTCAATAACATGCAAATAAGAGATACAGCAAACACTTTTGTCATTCAAGGGAATTATGGTTGGCACAACGAAAAACAGGAACAATCACTGATAACGGATAGCTTATTATTGATTCAGATCTTCGAAAATGACTCCCTCTTTTTACATGCAGACACAGCTGTGATCAATATTGATTCAACGGATGGAAAAATAATTCAGGCGTTTCACGATGTCAAGTTCTTTAAAAGTGATCTTCAGGGTGCAGCAGATTCCATGTTAATTACACAGTCCAACTCTACCATCAATATGTACGAGAATCCCATACTATGGTCAGATGAAAACCAATTGTTTGCAGACTTTATTAGTATAAAAAGTGATTCCAACACCATCAGGTCAATGCTACTGGACAATAATGCTTTTCTCATCTCGGTTGCAGACACCTTTGGATTTAACCAAGTTAAAGGAAGGATTATGAATGCGTATTTTTCAAATCAAAAATTGAAACGTTTGGAAGTAGTTGGGAATGCCCAAAGTGTTTATTATGTTGGTGAAGAAGAAAAAACACCAATAGGAATGAATCATGCTGTCTGCAGTAACATGACTCTCGTAATTGACGAGAATAAAGTAGATCAGATCACATTCAGGGAAAAACCGGAGGCTGTATTGTATCCGATGGACGATATTAATCCCAAAATACGATTGTTAGTTGGCTTTCGCTGGGAAGAGGATCTTCGACCAAAACAATTAACTGACATTTTTCGGTAAGCAATGAATACGCAAGGTCAATTAAAGTATGCCTATTGGATCGTTCTGGTTTTAACTTCCATAACCTACCTAGCGGGTATAAACTTACCAATAGCCGGTGTTGATGCCTCACAATATGCTTCCATTAGTATGGAAATGTCAGACAGCGGAAATTATCTTGAAGTACTGCACCGAGGCAGGGACTATCTCGATAAGCCTCCTCTACTATTTTGGCTGTCCTCGGTCTCTTTTAGCATTTTCGGATTGGAGAACTGGGCGTACAGACTGCCCTCACTGCTCTTTATTTATTTGGGCATCTATTCGACTCTTCGTTTAGGAAAATTATTGTATGACAAATCTGTGGGCTATATTGCTGCAATACTATTTGCCACAACCCAAGCAATATTTGTGATCTCTCACGATGTTCGAACGGATACCATTCTTGTAAGCTCCGTTATTTTTTCGGTTTGGTGTATCGTTGAATTTCTCGAAAAAGACAAAAAAAAGTATTTGATTCTTGGATTTATTGGCATTGCAATTGCTATGCTCAGTAAAGGACCTGTAGGGTTAATGGTCCCGGTTCTTGCATTAACAACCCACTTTGTAATCAAGAAACAATGGAAGAATTTCATAAGATGGGAATGGCTTTTGGGACTTGCGATCGTTGCTATTTTCATCAGCCCTATGGTGTATGGCCTTTACCATCAATTTGATGCACAACCTGATAAAATAACATCACTATCCAGCGGTAAAATGGTCACAGGTATAAGTGGAGTGAAATTTTACTTCTGGGATCAGAGCTTCGGTAGGATTACGGGAGAAAGTGAATGGAACAATGGTGCACCGTGGTATTTCTTTTTTGGGACTTTTAGCTGGTCGTTCTTGCCATGGACAATAATAGCCTTGCTTGCACTATGGCACCGAATTAATAATGTAATTAAAACTGCGAAAGTGGATGAATTTTACACGCTCGGTGCAATTGTACTTCCCTTCATTGGTTTGTCGTTGTCCAAATTCAAGCTCGATCATTACATTTTTATCATCTATCCGTTTGTTGCCATAATATGTGGCAACTACTTGATTCAGATAATGAAACAAAACAGAATCATACCAATCGCTGTGATTCAGACATTCATCTGCTGTTTATTTGTAATTGCTACACTACTGATCGGAATTTATGTATTCATCGACACGGATTTTATTTTTCCACTCACGATTGCGGGAATTTCAATACTTGTTGTAGCGATGATCATTAAGAGAAAATCCATAACAGCGATCGTATTGATATCCGCAGTTTCAGCGGCGATTTTCAATGTTTTCATGAAAGATCATTTCTACCGTAGCTTGTCCGAATACGATGGTCAATATATTGCCGCTCAAATCACTTTAAAAAACAATATTCCGCCTGAAAATCAGCACGTAATAGATATTTCACCACACTGCTATGATTTTTACACGCATTCTATTTCAAAATACAGAGGAAGCTTAGGAAAAATCAATAAAGATTTGCTTGGAGGAACAAGTATGCTCTTGAAACAGAAAGATTTTGATGCACTCGACTTAAATTACCTCGAAGCTAAGCAAGTATTCAAGCTTAAAGATCATTCACCCACTCAGCTTACTTTTGACTTTTTAAATTCAACAACCAGAGACGAATCACTGGAATACCTGTATCTGGTCATTTTTTAAAAGAATCGGTCCAGCCATGAAGAAGAAGCCGACACTTCCCATGCAGCAACAAATTCTTCTTTTGAACCCACCAGATTATTATAAAAGACCGTTTCAGCTTTAATGCTACCGGAATTAATTCCGTCAGCAACATTTGACATTTCGACAAAATTTAACTCCTCCAACCCTTGAAAAGCCAATAGTAACCTGTCCATAAGTTGAATGTGCAAATCGACTTCAAGTTGTTTAACCAAATTCACCTGAGCATCCTGCGCCCTTCCGCACATAGACGGTTCATCAGTAAAAGCAGCGATTCGAATAAAATGACCTTTGAGCACGTCTATTGACCCCTCTACCGGAATACCATGACTTTCCCAATTCATTAAGAATTCATCCCCAAATTGATTGATTCTGGACTCCATTTCCGAAGTAATGAATGAATTGGTTTGGTACATCCAAACCTTCGCTTCAAGAGGTAATTTATCAAAAGCAACCTTCATAATTACAGATCTGCAGCTTGCGCAATTAGCTCCGCAATATCTAGTGTTTGAATTTCTCCCTCTTTATTAAAATTCTTTACTCCGTCAGTCATCATCGTATTGCAGAAAGGGCATCCAGTTGCAATAACATCAGGTCTTGTCTCCAATGCATCTTCGGTTCGCTCAATGTTCACTTCTTTGTTCCCTGCTTCAGCCTCTTTGAACATCTGCGCTCCACCTGCCCCGCAGCAAAGTCCTTTGGTTCTACAGCGCTTCATTTCAACCAGCTCAGCATCTAGACGACTTAAAATTTCTCTTGGGGCTTCGTACACATTGTTCGCCCTACCCAAATAACAGGGATCATGAAACGTAATCCGTTTTCCTTTAAACTGGCCTCCCCCCTGCACTGCAAGTTTACCTGAGTTGATAAGGTCTTGTATGAGCTGCGAATGATGAATTACTTCGTAGGTTCCTCCCAATTCAGGATATTCATTTTTCAATGTATTGAAACAATGGGGACAGGCAGTTACAATCTTCTTTACATCATAGCCATTTAGCAACTGGATGTTTTGAAACGCCTGCATTTGAAATAAAAACTCATTTCCTGCCCGCTTAGCAGGGTCTCCTGAACACGTTTCTTCGGTGCCTAGCACAGCATAGCTTACTTCACATTTGTTGAGTATTTGCACTACTGCTTTTGTGATCTTTTTCGCTCGATCGTCAAAGCTACCTGCACATCCTACCCAGAATAGAATTTCTGCGCTGTTTCCGGAAGCAGCCAGCTCCTGCATGGTCGGTACTTTGATTTTTTCTGACATAGTATTTAGTGTTCTTCAGTTGCCCAATTCAATCGATCCATAGGAGAAAACTGCCATGGAGCGCCGTTGTTTTCAATATTGGTGAACATCGTTGTCAATTCACTTGGCGCCTTCGATTCTTCCATAACGAGATACCTCCTTAAATCAATGATGATGGATAATGGGTCAATATTGACAGGACATTCTTCTACACAAGCGTTACAAGAAGTGCAGGCCCAAACCTCTTCCTCCGAAATATAGTCCCCCAATAGTGATTTCCCATCATCGTGGTCTTTTCCGTTTTTTCGTTTGTTTCTCCCGACTTCCTCCATACGATCCCGGGTATCCATCATAATTTTTCGTGGAGATAATTTCTTACCGGTTTGATTTGCAGGACAAGAAGAGGTACACCGACCGCATTCGGTACAGGTATATGCATCCAATAAATTTTTCCATGACAGGTCCGTAATGTCCTTGGCACCAAATCGTGTAGGTGCAGCATCAGAAGCGTCCGGAGCCGGAGCTGCATAAGGATCTGCAGAAGGATCGAACATCAATTCGACCTCCTTTTTCACCGACTCCATATTCGTGAACTTTCCCTTTTCTTGCAGGTTGGAATAAAATACATTAGGGAATGCCAAAATGATGTGGAAGTGTTTTGAGATCGGCAGATAATTCAAAAACACGAATACCATGCAAATGTGGCCCCACCAGCCTATTTGCTCTATCAAGTGCAGGGTTTCCACACTCATCCCTCCAAATAATACAGGGCCAATTCTACTTGATATTGCAAATCCATAAGTTCCCTTACCATCCTGAATATGCAGCACCTCGTCGGCCCCATTCATCATAAAAATGAAGCAGATCAATAGTATTTCAAAATACAGAATAAGATTACCATCCAACTTCGGCCAACCGGTCATTTCAGACATGGTAAACCGCGGTATTTTAAGCAAATTACGACGCGCAAGAAATGCCAGAGTGGCTACAAACGCCAAAACAGACAATACCTCAATCAAACTAATAGAAAACGTGTATAACACACCCAAATCTGCTTGAAATGCACGATGCGAACCGGTAATACCATCTGCAAATATTTCTATTAGCTCAATTTGCGTAAAGAGAAATGCCGCATAAATGCACAAATGAAGCAATGCTGGAATGGGGCGTTTGAACATTTTTTTCTGACCAAAAGCGACCAACAACGTTGTTTTCAGTCGGGCGCCCAAACTACCCGAACGGTCCACGTCAACACCAAGATGAATATTTTTTCTGATCCGAACACAATTAAACGTGAACAGGCCTAATCCTAAAAAAGACAATGCAATGAAACTTAATTCACCAATTCCCATTTCTTATTTCCATTTATTCATTAACGTATCCCTTTTGACAAACTGACGAAGTGCTCTTTCGTTTCTGGAGTCCAATCTAAGGCCTTTGTCTCTGCTTCCAAATACTGCAAACTGAAGATACCGATTTGGATGATCCTGTATGTTTTCAACCAAGGTTGTTGCCTGATCGAGCATCAGGTTTACGTTGTTGTACATGGTACTGTCATTCAGTAACTGACTCAACGTACCGTCCCCATTGTTGATCGCATCCAATACCATATTTACCTGTGCTATTGCATTTTGAGCCTCACCAACTGTTCCTGCAAAATCAACCATAGCCAAACTGTCGGTAATCATCTCAGCGTTAGCAATGACATTCGTAATGGCTTCATTGCTCTTTTTCAAATTATCCGTAATACTTGCGACATTTGAAAAAATAATGGACACTCTGGATGATTGTCTGGCTATCAGTGTGTCGAGTCTGTTTGACATCGATTCAAAAGAACCAATCGCATTTCTAAGGCCGACAAAACTCTCGTTCAGATTACCCGTATTTTCTCCAATAATCGTTTTGACGGTTTCCACCGTGGTATCGATTGTTGCAATAAGCTCTTCCGTTTTGAGTTTCAAAGGCAACAGCTGTTCGTTCACCATGTCATTCAGATCCGTCTGAGACTGAGCCAGAATAAAATCCCCACTTTCCAGCATTCTACTGTCCGAACCGAGTCGGAGATCGATGGATTTATTACCTAAAATGTCTGATGCTAAAATGGCTACAGAATTACTTGGGACATTTATAGATGGATCCTCAATAATGAATGTTACATCAATCAAACTCGGATCGTCCTCGTTGATCGAAAGGTTTGTCACCACCCCAACCTGGTATCCACTTATTTTTATCGGACTCGCATTAACCAACCCTTCCACACTCTGATAGGTCGTGTGAAAAGAACGGTTATTCGATAACAGATTCTCACCTTTCAGATAAAAAAATCCAAAGATTAGCGCTCCAACCGCGGTTATAGCTACAATGCCAATTAATAATTCTCGTTTCACTGTGAATTTTCTTTAGTTCTCCTTACCCCTTCTTGAACGGTAATTTTTTCTCCATTGTAATAGGCAACGATAAAAGCTGAATCAAACCCGATATTCCTTACATCTTTTTGCCTTGATTTAGCTTCTTCAAAGGTAAAAAAGTTTCCTACAGTATATTTATATATCCCGTTTAACTGATGCTGCTCTACATCATTTAGTCCTTTAAAATTAGCTGCGATTGTAGGTATGGAAACGGATGAAGCGGAAATTTGCACTTTAAAAACAACTTGTTCTTTGTTCTCCGGCACCACCTTTACTTCCGGTTTTTCTTCATGAACAATTTCTTTTACCTGTTCTTTTTGCTCTTCTTTTTCTGAAATTGAATGGTTCACACCATCGATCTGGTCTTTGTATTTCTTGAATCCAATGTAAATGCTCTTGGCTAATTCGTCCTGGCCGATTGCACTAGACAGATATTTTTCTTCCTGAGCGTTCGACAAAAAACCCAACTCAATTAAGATGGCGGGCATTGTAGTGCGATACAGCACCATGAATCCTGCCTGCTTAACTCCACGATCAAATCGTTTGGCGTCATGGACAAAGCTACTTTGAACAGAATTGGCAAAGTTCAGGCTCTGGTCCAAATACGCATTTTGTCGCATAGCCAACCCGATGTACGCATCCGGATCTTTTGGGTCAAAGTCCTGGTATTTCGAACCATGATCATCTTCCATTAAAATTGAAGAGTTTTCTTTTTTCGCTATTTCAAGAGCCGCTGCAGATTTGTGGAGTCCCAACACCCATACTTCTGCACCGGCCGCCTTCTTATTCACAGCTGCATTTGCATGTATAGAGACAAATACGTCTGCACTTATAGAATTGGCTTTCTTTGCCCGTTCCGCTAGCCCAATGAACACATCGGTAAAGCGAGTATACACCACTTCAATGTTGGGATGTTTTTCTTTTAGCATGTTGCCAAATTTCAATGCGACAGAAAGCGCAACGTCTTTTTCATACGTCTTATTGACCCCGATCGCTCCCGGATCTTTCCCTCCATGACCGGGGTCGATCACCACCGTTCTGATTCCAATATTTTCTTGAGACCAGCACGTCCCAAGGGAAACAATTATCACAAGAAAAAGCGAAAAAATACGTTTCTTCGCATACAGTATAATCGAGCTATAGCCGTTGGATGTAAACCCTTTCATATCTTTTTTCTTCAAGGTGTTGTACGTATCTAGCATAAAGCGTACCAACAAAAGTAACTTCGTTAACCGTAAAACAAACGGAGGCTTTCTTGTACTTATCCTTGTAATGCTGTTGATAATCAATTCTTCCTATTCTCAAACGTCAGAGCTGGATTCTAATCAAGTGGACACTGTTGCAGTGAATTTTGATGCTCCTGTAGAATATAACGCAGAAGACTCGATGATATTTGATATTCCCTTGCAACAGGTTTATTTGTTCGGGAAGGCGCACGTCACATATGGTGAAATCCAATTGGACGCAGACTACATCGAATTCAATTTTGACACAAAAACTGCACTAGCAAAATACACACTGGATTCTGTCGGAAAAAAAATCGGAAAACCTCTGTTTATTGAGAGTGGAGACCAATACGAAATGGATAGTATTCGTTATAATTTTGACACAAAAAAAGGAATTATATACAACGTTCGAACAGAACAAGCGGAAGGATTTCTGACTTCAGAGGTAGTAAAGAAACAACCCAACGATCACGTCCATGTGTCCAAAGGAAAATATACCACCTGTGACCTTGAGGACCCCCACTTTTATTTCAAACTTAGCAAAGCAATCGTCATACCAGATGACAAAATTGTATCAGGACCATTGAACTTGTGGATTGCGGATATACCAACTCCTTTAGGGCTTCCATTCGGTTATTTTCCGAATAAAAAAGGAGGAACAAATGGGATTGTTATTCCCACCTATGGCAATTCTCCTAGCCTCGGTTATTTTCTACAAGGCCTTGGCTATTATCACCATTTTGGTGGTAAATTTGACACACAGCTGTTGGGAGACATTTACTCCAGAGGAAGCTGGGGACTTAGAAACATCACCCGTTACAAAAAGCGGTATAAATTCAATGGAACATTTAATGTTCAGTATTCGAATTTGCGAATTTCTGAGCCTGAGTTTCCGGATTACTCAAAGACTTCCCAATTTTTCATTCGCTGGTCTCACAATCAGGATCCGAAAGCTACACCGGGATCTCGGTTTACGGCAAATGTAAACCTTGGATCAATCAACAATTTTGAAAACAATTTCAATAGTACAAGCATCGACTATTTATCCAACACATTTAACTCCAATGTTCGATGGAGCAAAACATTCAACAATTCGCCATTTACAATGAGTGTCAATCTGCGGCATACGCAAAATACACTAACCGAAATTGTCTCTGTTACATTGCCGGAAGCCAATATCAATCAAAACAGGATTTACCCTTTAAGAAACATCGGTAGATCAAAAAACAAATTCATCAGAAACCTGACCCAAAATACCGGATTCAGCCAAAGCTTCGACATCAAAAATGACATCAGCGACTCAGCAAAGAATTTTGCACTGAACAACATTCCGGAACTCACAGAAAACATGAGAAATGGAATGAGACACAACGCTAATCTCAACACTTCGGTCAAGCTGGGCCCATTCACCTTGAATCCTGCGGCGAGATACACCGGAAGATACTATTTGCAGTACCTTCAGAAAACATATAATGCTTCCGACACTACAGTGACCACAGACACAATCAATAGTCCTAGAGGCGCCCATGAAGCAAGCTTCAGTGCAAATTTGAGCACAAAAATTTACGGCATGTATGGATTTGCCGGATTCTTAAAGGGAAAAAGAGATGCCGAGATCAGACACGTTTTGACTCCAAACGTCAATTTTACCTACACACCGAATTTCAGCACCGACATCGAAGGGAATTTCGGTCCAGAGGGATCAATTGCAACATATTCTCCTTTTGACATCGGGATTTATGGAAAACCAAGCAATACGGAGAGCGGTGTCGTTTCATTCAGCCTAATCAATGGAATCGACATGAAATTCTGGGATCAGAAAGACACCACAGAGCTGGAAAATAGAAAGAAGAAGAAAGTTAAGCTCATTGAAAATTTTGTGCTCAGCTCCTCATACGACTTTATGCGAGACTCAATGAACTTATCCAACATTTCATTGACCGGAAGAACCAAGCTTTTTAAGGCACTAAACTTAAACTTCAAAGCATTCCTTGACCCCTATTTTTATGACGAAGGAACCAGAATCAATACGTTTCGCGTTAATCAAGATGGCAGGTTGGGAACGATTATTTCTACCAATCTTGCACTTGGGTATAATCTAAGAAGCAAGAAGAAGTCAGGCACCAAAAATCTTGATAATGTTTCTGAAGATCAGCAAAGTCAATTTGAGTCACTGTCCGATGCCTATGTTGACTTCACCATCCCTTGGCAAATGAATATTTCTTATAACGTTTCAACCTTTCGGTCTGCTATCAACACAGAGGATGATACCACGACAATTTCCCAAACCATGCGCTTAAGTGGGGACATTGGACTAACCAAGAAATGGAGAATTGGAATTAATACAGGTTTTGATTTTAGAACCAAGGAATTCAATTATACCACGGTTTCCATTTATCGCGACATGCATTGTTGGGAAGGTCAATTCAATTGGATTCCGTTTGGAGCAAGAAAAAGCTTTACGCTTACCATTAACGTAAAAGCTGCCATTTTAAAAGACCTCCGAATTCAGCGAAAAAGAGCCTGGTATGATAATGCATTCGGAGAAGGCCTCTAATTCCCTGCTTCGGTAAAATAACCGACTTATATTGTTACATTTGCCGCATGAAAATTGCACAAGATACTGTAGTCACCATGCATTATGTTCTTAAGAACGACAATGGAGACATTATTGACCAATCGAATGAAGATAGCGGACCTCTTTCCATTTTACAGGGTCACGGTAATATAATTCCGGGATTGGAAGAAGAACTATTTGGAAAGATAAAAGGCGAATCATTCTCGGCTACTGTCGAACCCACTAAAGGTTATGGAGAATACAATGAGCACATGGTACAGATCGTACCGCTTAGTGGCTTCCGATCCGATGACGAAAACGAAAAACTCGAAACCGGAATGCAGGTGGAGGTAGAAACCAACCAGGGGCGTGCAGTTGCACTTGTAACCAATATAGAAGGCGAAGAGGTAACACTCGATCTAAATCATCCATTAGCCGGAGAAACATTGAATTTCGAGATAGAAATTGTCGATGTGCGAGCAGCTGAAGAGGATGAAATTTCACACGGTCACGCTCACGGACCCCATGGTCATCACCACTAATTACTGGAATTTTCGAAATCATTCCATTCCGATGAAAAAGAAAATTATTCAAACAAAGGAAGCTCCGGCACCAATTGGCCCATACAATCAGGCGGTTATTTGCAACGGGTTACTTTTTATGAGCGGTCAAATTGCAATCGACCCCAACACCGGGGAACTAGTGCTGGACACCGTCATAGATGAAACAACATTGGTGATGAACAACATTAAAGCAATTTTAGCAACCGCCGGTTGTGGTTTTGATGATGTAATTAAATGCAGCATCTTTCTTTCAGACATGAATAATTTCAATGCCGTAAATGAAGTATACGGCTCTTATTTTACATCTAATTTTCCCGCACGTGAGTGTGTAGAGGTCAGTGTGTTACCAAAAAACGTAAATGTAGAAATCTCGGTTATTGCTGCTCTTCCCGAGCATAATCAGTAATCTCTTTTTCCTCTGCCTGAGCCCCTTTTTTCTCCATTTTCCCTAAGTGAACGGCAAAAAGTCCTACACAAAGAGCACTAAATCCAAGCGACTCGAGAGGGAAATCAAATCCTTTAAACCAAGGAAATATGATACAAGCCACACATGCAATAGTATACAATAGCACACCGACCCTCTTCATCCTATAGATTAAAGCAATGGAAATCAAACTAAATAAGTGAAAACTTGCATATGGAAAAAAAAACGTGCTACCCATTTCTCTAAACTCCTCGTAGCCTTCAAATCTCGAAGAATCTGCAGGGGCATACGTTGCAAAACAACCTAAAGCAATCATCAATACTAAAATAAGGGTGCTCCAAGAAAACAATAAGTAACAAGTCCATTGGAGCAACTTATTCGGATCCTCCTTGCCAAAGACCCTTCTCTTAAACCATTGTATTTTAACATCATCCTGAAAACCCATACTACTTTATTAGCCGACCGTTGGTTTTTTCTGCATATTCTTCCTTTGAATGCCCCACATGATGACAAACAGTAGCATTATAAAAAGATCTCCGTATCCCAGCACGCGAAACAATGGATAAAAATCAAGCCCAATCATATAGATAGGAATGAGCATATAAGCTAATTGGCACACAGCATAGATCTCAAAACCTATTTTTATTCGATAAAATAAAAAGGCCACGCCTAACAATATCGGTAAGTTGATCAGTCCAATAATTAAAAACAATCTGGCTATTTTCTTTAACCCAAGAGGAGTGGTATCTACCCCCTGTTTATCCCACTCCACAATGTTTTGCTCATATAATTCTTTGGCTGGATTTCCTTCTTCAAACTCCTCGTTTACATACGTTTCAATTCCCATGTAGTAGCTCAGATCAGAAACAGCTGAAAACACGAACCCCAGCATGCTCAGAATTCCAAGGATAATGATCGGTCTTGAAGCTACCTTGGAGCTTTTCTTTGCGTTATTTTTTAATTGTTTAGCCACAGCTCGAAATTTTGTGATTGTTCATCCGATTTGGTCTTAAGATTTCGTATTCGACATTTTTTAAACCCATTTGCATAATCGGGCGAAATCATAGCTGTTCGACATTGACCGTTTCGAATCAATCCAATCTCCAATTTATCTCTACCAAAATAAGATAACCAATCATCGAGATCATTATTAAGTGCAAAACCATTCACCGAAACAAGCTTATCGTTGCGAATGATATCGGACTGGTAAGCATCTGAATCGAGTGCAACGTCAGATACGATAAATCCATTTTCTGCATAATTACCTTTCAATCCAATCCTCCTTGTCCAGGAAGTCGAGTCCACCACTTCCACCTCTAAACCCAACACATTCAGGCTTTCTTCAATTTCAGCTATATAATCCGACGGGGTTTCTACCAATTCAAAATAGGGTGCCATATCGCATTCTGCCACTTCCGATAAAGTTTGTACGTAATCTTCCCTCGAATACCCTTTTCCAGCACAGGCCAATTCAACATACATTCTTTTCATTACCTCACTCAATCCGTAATTTGAATTCGAAGATTTGATCAATGCTACATCAAGGATAAAAGAAAAAAGACACCCTTCCGTATAAATGGATGTTTTCCTGTCCGGCACCCCAGGGGTGTATCCATCCAACCAGGTATCAAACGAGCTATCCGCAACAGACATGTTAAATCGTCCACCATTATGGATATGTCGATCTAAATAAGTTTCAAGTTCTTTAAAGTACTGTGTTTCATCAATTACACCTGAGGCAAACAACAGCTTATCTCCCATGTAGGTAGTAACGCCTTCATAAACATATCCTAATCGCGAGTAATTTTCACGAGTATAATCATAGGGGTACATGTCATCAGGACGCAACGTTTTTACATTCCAAACATGATATAGTTCGTGACTCGACACACCAAGGAAATCTATGTATCGCTTGCTCATCAAATCATATCCGGGCCCAATTAAACATACCGTGGATGATTGATGTTCCACTCCATGATACGACCTGTATGGCGTTATCTGAAACAGAAAATGAAATTGTTTTCTTGGAAATGTACCGAAGCGATCAATTTGCTCATTTGCAAACCGTTCAAAATCCATTTGAATTTTTGCCCAATTTGGTTTGATCTCCCCTTGAAACCAAATATGAAATTCAATTCCTTGCACATCAAATTGTTCGTGCTGAAGAGTTGGGCTTGCAATAAATGGTGAATCCGCTAATTCGTGAAAATCATTGGTTCTGAACGTGAAATCATCTATCCTCTCCATACCGGTAGCCACTTCATAAGGATAAGGCACATCCACATGCACTACACACTCCTGATCCATCTTATTCGGACAATACAAACAACAATTTACCGGATTGACATACATTTGATCGTAGCTCAAATAAGTAGAGCCAGCATTCAGCTCCGCGGAATAGTACGTATATTCAATCACAACCTCCTGAACCTTTTCGACACGAATCTCCCAGATATCTTTCGACAGTTTAGTAAATTTCAACTCCTGTCCATCCTGATCCATAACCTGAAACTGTTGAATGTTCTTTGCGAAATTTGCAAGCTCATAACGTCCCGGTCTCCACGCGGGAAGTTGAACCAACAATCGTTCTTCATTCACCTTATCAATTACAACTTGAACAGTTAGAATATGGCTTTCTGAATTTTTCGCTGAAAATGTATATTTCATAATGAATCAATTGGCGGATAAACTTAGCCAATTTTCAGTTCTTTCTAATCAAAGTTTTCTTAAATTCGCCTCACTTAAATGAGGAAAATATGAGTTACGATCTAATTGTTGTAGGAAGTGGTCCTGGTGGTTATGTGGCTGCAATCAGAGCCTCACAGCTTGGTTTAAAAACAGCTGTAATCGAAAAGGAATCTTTGGGTGGAATCTGTTTGAACTGGGGGTGCATACCAACGAAAGCTTTGCTGAAAAGCGCAAATGTATTTGACTACATCAATCATGCAGCTGACTATGGCATAACGGTAAAGGATGCAACTGCAGACTTCAATAATGTGGTAAAGAGAAGTCGTGATGTAGCCAGTGGAATGAGCAATGGTGTTCAGTTCTTGATGAAAAAGAATAAGATTGATGTAATCATGGGAACCGGAAAAATAAAGCCGGGTAAAAAAGTAGATGTTACTGACGAAAAAGGAAGCACAAAAGAATACAGTGCAAAAAACATCATTCTTGCAACAGGCGCGAGATCCAGACAGTTAAAAAATCTTCCGCAGGACGGTAAAAAGATCATAGGATACAGAGATGCATTGGTGCTTCCAAAACTACCTAAGTCTATGTTGGTGGTTGGCTCGGGTGCCATCGGTGTCGAATTCGCCTACTTCTACAATGCGATGGGCGTTGACGTAACTATCGTTGAATATTTGCCTCGGATTGTTCCGGTCGAAGACAAGGAAGTATCCAAGCAATTGGAAAGATCCTTTAAAAAGCAGGGAATAAAAGTAATGACGGAAGCTTCGGTCGAATCCGTAGATACTACAGGAAAATCATGCAAAGCATTGGTAAAAACCAAAAAAGGAGAAGAAACCATAGAAGCAGAAATCGTTCTTTCCGCCGTAGGTATTGAAGCTAATCTGGAAAACATTGGACTAGAAGATGTTGGAATTGTTACGGATAAAGGAAAAATACTGGTAAATGACTTCTATCAAACCAATATGCCCGGATATTATGCCATTGGGGATATCACTCCAGGACCTGCTTTAGCTCATGTTGCTTCTGCTGAGGGAATAATCTGCGTTGAAAAAATTGCGGGACACAATCCCGAAACACTGGATTATGGAAATGTGCCGGGATGTACCTATTGCTCGCCTGAAGTTGCATCAGTAGGAATGACGGAAGAGGCTGCCAAAGAAGCCGGTTACGATGTGAAAGTTGGAAAATTCCCATTTTCAGCTTCCGGAAAGGCATCTGCAGCCGGCCATAAAGATGGGTTTATCAAACTTATCTTCGACGGCAAATACGGGGAACTTCTTGGTGGGCATATGATAGGCGCTAATGTAACGGAAATGATTGCCGAAATCGTAGCGGTGAGGAAACTGGAGACTACAGGAATGGAGCTAATCAAAACAGTACATCCTCATCCTACCATGAGTGAAGCAGTAATGGAGGCAGCTGCAGCAGCTTACGACGAAGTCATTCATATGTAATCGGTCGATCTCATTCGAATTTAGGACCCGATCAATGTTCATATTGAGACAAGGCCACCATGACTTTCTCAATCTTTTGTTTTAAGATTTTATGAGAACAGGAATGGTTATTGACGATGATTGCAAAGGCTAGATTCCGATCTTTTTTTGTAGTTACATAACCGGCGTAACTTTTCACCCGGCTCATTGTTCCACTCTTTGCTCGAACTTTTCCATGTGCTGAAGTGCCAACACACATAGTTTTCAGCGTACCTGTTTTTCCGGCGACTGGCAAAGAACTTTTAAACGATTTAGAGTACTTGCTATGATGCATGATTCCTAAGACATCCACAAGATGTTTGGCAGAGATTGTATTGTGCCTGGAGAGACCACTACCATCATGGATATTCATACCTAGAGTCTCAACTCCCTGAGCTGCCCAATACTTTGAAATTGCCGCTGCCCCATTAAAATTACTGCCTTGATTATACCTAGATTTTCCAACTGCTCGAAGTAAATGTTCTGCAAAAAGATTCACGCTTAGCAAATTGGTCCAATACACAATTTTGGAAAGACTCGGGGACCTCATTGAATGGAATCGCACTCTCTTTTTATCTAGTGAAACACCCTTCTGCCTCAACAGGCGAATTGTTGTTGGAGATCCATGGATTGAAAAGCCAGAATCGATGAGGTTCCAATTAAAATCCCAAGCCACTTGGTATGCGGGGTCGGGAATAGATCCTTTCACTTCAAATCCTATTTTTTTCTTCGGAATCTTTCCTTCGACAATTTTGAAGTCATTGTACGGTGCTCCAAAAATATACGCCTGATCACTCCTAATATTTGCGGATATAACCCTGTTATCAACCACAAGGTTCGGAACATATGGCCTGATGCACTCAACAACGGTGGAATCTCCATTATTCTGCCCTGAATCAAAAGACAAATGGTACGTATTGTCATAAACGGTTAAACCACATGGGCCTGCACCATAATAATTCGCAATATCACCCCAAACCCATGTAGAAGGAACCATGTCGTCTGTCATCCAGGTTGCATCCGCGATTACGGAACCCGTAATTGAATCAATTCCCAATTCTCTGGTTGCTTGAAGCCACTCGCTCAAAAAGCTACTTGATTCCTTAAAATATTTTGAACCTAAGGTTGGATCTCCTCCACCCTTTACGTACAAATTGCCATGCAGTATTCGGGATGCAGAATCGATTTTTCCATCGTATTCAAGGTGAGTTTCAAACGTGTAATACGACCCCAATATTTGAATAGCCGCTGCCGTGGTTACCAACTTCATGGTGGACGCAGGCACCAAGGATCTATTTCCATTCATGTTTGCAATCACTTGATTAGAATCAACATCCATCACAAAAAAGCTAATTGATGCATGTTTTAAAGACTCAGCATTCATAATTGATTCAACAGAACTTTGAATGGCATTATCAAACTCTTCGACATGCTGAGCATAGCAATTGCCATAAACGATCAAAAAGAAAACGACCCATGTCCTCATGCGGTTAAAACTAAACATATTTTGTCAGTCGTTGGACTGTAGCATTTATCTTTAGACAAATTTCAGTCCAATGTGCGGAATCACAGGAATTATTGGTAAAAAGAAGTTGAGTTCAGCTCTACTAGGAAAAGTAGCTGAAGCTTGTGATTCAATTCGGCACCGAGGTCCTGACAGTCAGGGTAACTTTGGCAATGATTACTGGGCTCTGGGCCATACCCGACTGAGCGTAATTGACACTTCATCCGCTGCAAACCAGCCAATGAGTATCAACAATGGAAAATTAGTGATTGTATATAATGGTGAAATTTACAATCACAATGAAATAAGAAGTGACCTGATCAAGAAAGGGATTTCATTCAACACTTCCTCTGATACAGAGACTTTGCTTCAAGCCTACTCGGTCTATGGCAAGAATGTACTACACATGCTGAATGGCTTCTTCGCATTTTGCATCTACGATCAATTGGAAAATGAATTTTTTATTGCCCGAGACAGATTCGGAATAAAACCGTTGCACTATTCAATACAGGAAGACTATTTTGTGTTCGCTTCAGAAATTAAGTCTCTCTTAAAGTTTCCCATAAATAGGGAATTGAATTACCATGCGTTGGGCACCTATTTGCAATTGTCCTACATACCCGCTCCAAACAGCATTTACAAAAGTGTTCAAAAATTATTACCGGGTCAAAGTATCAGTATTCGTGCTGATGGCGAACTAAAATTTGAAAATTATTATTCCATTAAAAAAAGAATCAGGCCAAATCAATTGGATTTTGATTCAGCTGCATCCCAAGTAAAGCAACTAACCATGGAATCTGTTGAGCGAAGATTGATTTCTGACGTGCCTTTAGGATCGTTTCTCAGTGGGGGTGTTGATTCATCTATCATTGCGTATTGTGCAAATCAATACAAGCCGGTTGACACCTTTACCATATCGTTTAAAAACGAACCGATGTATGATGAATCGCACTACGCAAGGATGGTTTCAAAGCACATCAAATCCAATCACCATGAATTTGAAATAACCAACACAGAGCTATTGGAGATTCAGTCAGAATCACAAAAAAATATGGATGAACCCTTTGCCGACTCCTCATCTATTGCTTTTGGCGCATTAGCCAAATTCACTAAAAATCATGTTACCGTTGCACTTTCAGGAGACGGAGCGGACGAACTATTTTCTGGTTATAATAAGCATGCGGCCTTATTTATGAGCATGCAAGGAGGTCTAAAACATAAAGCGATTCAAAAAGCCAGCCCTCTCTTTCGGCTCATTAAGGAAGGACGAGATTCTAAAACAACAAATTTAGCCAGAAAAGTAAAAAAATACGCGGATGGTTCAGAGCTAAGTCTTAACGATCGATATTTCTATTGGGCAAAATTTACTTCCGCTGAAATGGCAAAAGGGTTACTGAAAAATTTCCAGGAAATCGACCAGAACTATCTTATGTCAGAAGTAAATGACTTCAACGACATACTCTACAACGACTTCAATTTGGTACTGCAAAACGACATGTTGAAAAAGGTAGATTCCATGAGTATGTTAAATAGCCTTGAGGTGCGAACTCCATTTCTAGATCATCAGCTGGTTGAATATGTTTTCAGCCTTCCATCAGCGTTCAAAATCAATTCCAACGGCAGTAAATTATTACTTAAAGAAGCATTTCGTAAAGAGCTGCCGCCAGAGATTTTTGCTCGTAAGAAACATGGCTTTGAAGTTCCATTAGTGAAATGGTTCAAAGGACCACTACAAACGAATCTGAATAACTTATTGTTGGATAGGGATCGAATCGAAGAGCAAGGAATATTTCAATTTGATGCAATATCCTCACTTTTCAAGCAAAATTTATCTCAGAATCAAGATACAATTTGGGCTTTGTTGCAATTTCAATTGTGGTATTATCGGCATAACCAGTAGTTCTGTTGAAAGAAATAGTTGGTGCAATCATCTTCGTAAGATAGTATTGATAAATTTGGCTATTAAATAGTTAGCACTTTGCCAAAAATATTAAGAATAGTGAATCGATTTAATTTAGGTGGACCCGCATACTCCATTGCGTACCTTACTAAGTATCTTGATTCCAAATTCGAAATAAAATTGATCGGGGGTAAAAGAGACGACTTTGAAGAGTCAAGCGAATTTATTCTTGAAATGCTTGATGTTGAATATACGGTGCTGGAAAACATGAAACGGTCAATTAACATCAGAAGAGATCTACGATCGTACAAGGAAATTAAAAATATCATTGCAGAATTCAAACCAGATATCGTTCATACGCATGCGGCCAAAGCAGGCGCTATCGGCAGACTAGCGGCTCACCGCATGAATGTGCCAGTCGTGGTGCATACATTTCATGGCCATGTTTTCCATTCCTATTTCGGGAAGTTGAAGACTTCATTTTACAAGAGATTGGAACGTTATCTCGCAAAAAAATCTTCAGGCATTATTACACTGAGTAAAGCACAACATAACGAGATTTGCAATTTGCATAGTATATGTCCTGAAAACAAAGCTTTTATTGTTCCTCTTGGACTCAATTTAGATCGATTTCAACAAGATAACGCAAGTAAACGATCGGAGTTTAGGCAGGAATGGAGCATTGATGAAGACACCATTTTAATCGGCATTGTTGGAAGAGTTGTACCCATAAAAAACCATGTTTTTTTTCTCGAAGCAATGAAACGATTAAAATCACAAACAGAAAAGCGGGTCATTGGAATGATCGTAGGTGATGGAGATATGACAGAGGAGATGATCAATCGATCTAAAGAGATGGGGCTATCCGTTTCCTGCCCAAAAGAAAATGTAGACAAACCGGATGTTATTTTTACGTCTTGGATCACATCAATTGACAAAGTCAATGCGAGTTTAGATATTATGTGTCTCACCTCTCTTAATGAAGGAACTCCCGTGAGTTTAATCGAGGCACAGGCCTGCTCCCTTCCTATTGTTTCAACAAATGTAGGGGGCGTTGAAGACATTGTAATCGATGGCGTTTCAGGTCATCTGGTTGACAATCAAGATATAGATCAATTCGTTGGTCACCTGATTGAACTGGTTGAATCGAAGGCGAAGAGAGAGTCAATGGGAGTGGCTGGTAAAAAGCATGTTTTTGATAAGCATCACTATACACAGGCATGCCAAAGAATGGAAAAAATTTATCTCCAATTGTTGAATGCAAAATAATCTGTAAAATTTATTTAACTTTGCAACTCAAAGTACTTTTAAAATGAAAAACGGTATACTATATTTTTTATTCGCTTTAGCCACAATTATATGCATGTCGAGCTGTGGAATCAATTCTAACTTTATGTTGAAAACTCCAAGGGATTTTCAGTTTGACAGCATTCCGATGGCACCCAAGGTAGACTATGTAATTGCTCCAAATGATCTTTTCAGTTTCCGATTATTTGCAAATGATGGTTTCAAAGTGATCGATCTTGCTGCGGGGACAAACGCCGAAGGTACAAATAACGTTGGGGGTAATCGTGTCATTGGCCAATCGTTCATCTCCTATTTGGTGCGGCAAGATGGTAAAGCCCGTTTACCCATGCTCGGGGATGTTCGGATTGCTGGTTTAACCAAATTAGAGGCTGAGATGAATTTAGAAGAAGCATACGCCAAGTATTACGTTAACCCATACGTTCAGATACAAATTCAAAACCAAAGAGTTTTTGTATTCCCAGGAAATGGAGCTGATGCTCAGGTTATAGAATTGCAAAACAACAACACAACTTTGCTCGAAGCAATTGCAAGAGCCGGAGGAATTGCTGAACGAGGGAGAGCAAAACGTGTCAAGATTATTCGACAAACCAAGGAGGGAAAGGATGTCTATCAAATCAATCTTTCTACCATTGGGGAAGGGCTTAAATATACAAGCATGATTATGCAGGCCAATGACATCGTTTATGTTGAGCCCGTGCCTGAAATTTCTCAAGGCGTATTGAACGAAGTTACTCCGATTGTCGCTTTGCTCTCGAGTGCGTTTGTTATTTATTTGACGATCAATCAACTCAAATAAGTCCGCATGATTGAGGAAGAAATAAGTAAACGGAACGACAGTTTCGAACGTTACCGGGAACGATTAACCAATTTCAGCAGCGAATTTGAAATTGGGCTTTTCCTGTATTTAACAAGGCAAATCTGGGTTTGGATGCTTCTCATTGTAATTGTCTGTTTCGGTCTGGGTTTTTTATACATACGATACACCCCGCCTCAATATAAAGCAAAAGCACTCATACAACGAACTTCGCAAGATAATGCCAGAAGGATTCTGAACGTTAAGAATCCTTTGCAAGAAGATGAAACACTCACAGGAGATGTAGAGCTGCTGCGATCACCCTTGCTAATGGAGAAAACAGTAGCAAGTTTACCGCTCCAAATACGCTATTTTCTCGAAGGAAAAATCTTAAAACACGAAAAATACAATGGGTCGCTATTTTTAGTAGAGGATTTTCAATTGCTCAATTCCAGTTTGGTTAATGTGCCCATTTATGTACTCTTGAAACCTGATAAAACAATTCACCTGAAGTACACGGTGGATGAAGAAACATTTGAGTTCAACGAATCATTAAACGAATCTTTTTCAACGGAACATTTCATTTGTTCGATTCAAATTTCTGATTTGAATCGCTTTTACGCTCAACAAAACGATGGGGAATTCTACTTTCTATACAGCGACTTGGAAAAGTTGGCCAGTGAGTTTTCTGCCATGCTGGAAGTGAGTATTGCCAATTCGAATGCCAATACCATTGGTCTCAGCTTTACCCATCCAAATCAGGTGCTAACAAAAGATGTACTTGGTGCACTGATCGAGAATTTTGATCAATTCGACAGTATTAAGCGAAGCGAAAGCTCCAATAGAATTGTGGAGTTCATTGCTATGCAAAAAGACTCGGTATCCAAGAAACTCAAAGAATCCGAAAGAATGCTAAAGGATTTCAAGGACACCAATAAAATAAGGCAAGTTGAGGGGATGACTGATTCGTATCTGAGCAGAATAGAAGAAATGGAGAGCGAGCTCGTTAAATTGGATGTTGATGAGGAAATCCTCAACGAGATCGCAACCGTCATAACCGACAATCCTTTGGAATTGGATATTTACAATGTTTTACCCATTCTAATTGGGTCGGAGTTCGAAAGCAATTTATACACTTTAATTTCCGTGCTTCACAAAAAATTAATGCTGTATGAAGATCTGATCTCAGAAAGAACAGCGGATCATGAAGAAATAAAGAAAATCAGATCTCAGATAGATGTTCAAACCAAGCTCATATCTGAAGGAATTAAGTCGCTGTTAAACAAAACGATGACTCGAAAGGAAACATTAACCGGTAAACTGAACAAAATTGAGTCCAAATTCTACAATCTTCCTGAAAAAGAACTTGAATATGGTAGGCTAGATCGAATTTTCAACATCAACGATAAGTACTACACACTTCTTCTAGAGAAACAAACAGAATACGCGCTCACCAGAGTTGGAATTACTTCTAATACAAATATGCTAAGCCCGCCTAAGATTCCGGAGTACCAAGATAGCCCGAGTAAAAAAATTGTTCTGGCAATCGCCGTAATTGCGAGCATCTTATTGTGTGTACTAATTTCTATATTCCGTTACCTTGCCCACAATGAAATTACATCGCTAAATGAAATAAGCAGCATTTCAAATGCTTCCGTTTCTATCCTGGGTATGATTCCCGTTTATAAAAACAAAATTCCTGTTTCTCAAATGATCATCAATCAAAATCCCAAATCTATGATTGCTGAATCATTTCGATCCATAAGAACGAATATGGAGTTTGTTTCTTCAAGTTCTGAAAAAACAAAAGTTATTGGTGTAACTTCAACGGTATCAGGGGAAGGAAAAACATTCGTAGCAATCAATCTCGCCGGTATCATTGCCTTTTCTAATAAGAAAGTAATCGTGCTTGACCTAGATATGAGGAAACCCAAAATTCATCTTGGATTTGGAGTGGAAAACGTTCGGGGAATGAGCACTTTGTTGATCGGTAAAGAAAAAATCAACAATTGTATCAATACGTCTGAATTGCCCGGACTAGATTTTATTACGGCAGGACCGATTCCACCCAACCCATCAGAGTTAATTATAAATGGGGAACTTGAAAAGATCATAAGTGAGCTCAAAAAAACATACCATACTATTGTTGTTGACAATCCACCCGTTGGGCTGGTTACAGATGGTATAAGCGTTATTAAAAAAGCAGATATTCCAATCTATATCTTCCGTGCGAATTACTCAAAAAAGAACTACGTGCAGAATTTGGATCGTTTAATGAATGAACACAAAATATACAAACTATCGGCTGTACTTAACGGAGTGGATACCAGTAGAAAAAGATATGGGTACAATTATGGTTACGGATATGGTTACGGGTATGGATATGGGTATGGTTATGGCAACAGCTATTACGAGGAAGGGAATTCAAAAAAATCTACCTTTATAAAGAGGATATTTCGAAAAAAATGAAAGTAACTGAAACCCCAATTTCAAATCTACTTATTGTTGACCCTCAAGTATTTGAAGATGACAGAGGGTATTTTTTCGAATCGTTCAATGAACGAAAGTTTTCGGAAATTCTAGGAATAGATATAAAATTCGTTCAAGACAATGAATCTTTTTCGTCTGAAGGAGTCGTGAGAGGTCTTCATTTTCAAAACCCTCCTTTTGCACAAGGTAAACTGGTTCGCGTAATCCATGGTTCTGCATTGGACGTAGTTGTTGACATTCGTAAAAAGTCCGAAACTTACGGAATGCACTATTCAGTTGAATTGAGCTCGACTAACAAACGAATGTTATGGATACCCCCAGGCTTTGCCCACGGCTTTTTATCAAAGGAAAACAACACCATATTTTCATACAAATGCACAGACTTTTACAATCCAGAATCGGAAGCAAGCATTTTGTGGAATGATCCTGACCTAAATATTAACTGGGAAGTAGATGATCCAATAGTATCAAATAAGGACAATAATGCACCAAGATTTAGTACCTTTGTGAGTCAGTTTTAACCCATGTACGACTCAGAGTATTTATTTTTCATCTACACCATATTCCTTGGTGTCATTATACTCTTTTCGCTAGTGTTTAACACTATTTTACTCAAGTTTGCTACAAATCTGGGAATCCGTGATCAAGACGAAACCACTATTAGGTGGAGTAGCGTAGTTAAACCTGCTCTTGGAGGAATCTCTTTCTACCTTGGGTTTCTCATCGCGGCAACCTGCTACGGGATATTCTTCGATCAGGAGAATGTATTTAAAGATCGTGGTGCACTTGGTTTGATTACGGCGACTGCTCTGGCGTTCATTATGGGGCTTGCAGACGATGCGTACAATACTAAACCCTGGCTTAAATTTTTTACTCAAACGTTTTGCGGATTAATATTGGTTGCCTCAGGGAATTTCATCCAAATATTTGATCAGGATATTTTAAACTACACGTTGACCATAGTTTGGGTAATCGGGATGATGAATTCAATCAACATGCTTGATAACATGGACTCCATAACAAGTGTTGTTTCAATTTTCATCATTATTATTTGCATCGTAGTACTCATGCTTAACGAAGCTTATACTCACCATAATTTTATATTGATGCTCGGGGTTGTGGGAAGTTTGATTGGATTTTTATTTTACAACTGGAATCCATCCAAAATGTTCATGGGTGATGCCGGTAGTCAGTTTTTGGGGGTGTTTTTAGCGGCTATAAGCATCAAATATCTCTGGAATCATCAAAGCGCCAACCCTCTTATCGTTCCCAGCGTTCAACAACAAATTTGTCTTGTATTCACTACATTTTTACTGCCCATTAGTGACACCACAATTGTTGTAATAAACAGGATCAGCAAAAAGAAATCACCCTTTATAGGAGGTAAAGACCACACAACACATCATTTGTCTTATCTGGGTCTATCCGACAGTCAGGTGGGTTTTGTCCTGATTGGAATTTCCACAATCTCACTTCTTCTGATTGTTGGGGCGGTAAGATTCATAGCTGAATGGCAACCCATCCATACGACACTTTATCTTGGTTATTGTCTAGTGGTATTTGCGACCTTGTTTCTGATGACCAAAATTTCAAAATTTTCAAAAAATGAAACGAAATAATCTTGTCTTTTCTCTATTACTCGGATTTGGGCTTTTTGGAATTTTAACACTGCTTCTTAGCAATATGCCTGATGCGCCAAACGATTTCAAAAACGAAGAAACCAAAAATTTAAAAAGACAAAAAAAGCAAGATAACTACAGAGAATTTGTAAGGGACAATTACCGCGTATACGCAATGCAAATGCCGGATTCGATTTCGTTTGCCGGTGAAAAAGTACCACTTGACAATGTGGACGTTCATGATCGTTTGGACCGTGAATTTCACGTGAATACGTACTGGCACTCTCAGACATTTCTTTTCCATAAACGAAGTGGGAGGTGGTTTCCCATCATTCAGAAAATTCTTGAAGCCGAGGGTGTCCCTGATGACTTTAAATATCTATGCCTCATAGAAAGTGGATTGGATAATGTTGTTTCTCCTGCAGGCGCAGCAGGTTTCTGGCAGATTATGAAAAAAACAGGAATAGATTATCAGCTTCAAATCGATGACCAAGTAGATGAACGCTACCATCTTGAAAAATCGACAAAGGCCGCATGCCAATACCTAAAAATTGCGAAAAAAAAATTCGGAAGCTGGACTCTTGCTGCAGCATCTTATAATATGGGTAAAGCAGGCTTACAAAAACGGTTGACGGAACAAAAAGTCGAGAGTTACTTTGATCTTCATTTAAACAATGAGACCTCAAGATATGTCATGAGAATAATTGCCGCTAAATACATTCTGTCTGAGTCAGAATATTATGGGTTCAGGCTACGAAACGAAGACCTATACCAGCCCTATGATGTGAAAAAGGTGAAAATTGAATCAACCATAGAAAGCCTTGCAGAATATGCGGCAAAAGAAAATACCAACTACAGAACTTTGAAAGTCCTAAACCCCTGGTTAAGACGAAAAAGTCTGATCGTAAAGCCCGGATCTAGCTACGAAATTTTACTTCCGTTGAACGGATCAAAGCTCAAAGAAAGAATTGTGGAGGATAAAGAATGATGGATCTCGAACACGAGCAAACAATAGAAGTTTTTGGTGCAAAAGCACACAACCTAAAGAACATCAATGTGAGTATTCCGAGGAACAAGTTGGTTGTTGTTACCGGCCTAAGCGGAAGCGGAAAGTCTTCACTTGCATTTGACACCATCTACGCCGAAGGTCAGAGAAGATATCTTGAAACATATTCTTCATACATCCGACAATTTTTGGGTGGAATGGAGCGTCCTGAAGTAGATAAAATAACTGGTTTAAGTCCCGTAATTGCTATAGAACAAAAAACAGTAAGCAAAAACCCTCGTTCAACCGTTGGCACCATCACCGAATTATATGACTTCCTAAGGTTGCTTTACTCAAGAGTATCTACGGCCTATTCCTTCGAAACCGGAAAACCAATGGTTCGATACAGTAGAAAACAGATTGTGAAGCTCATTCAGGAGGAAATGGAGGGACGCAAAATTGTTGTGCTAGCTCCTTTGGTTTCTGGAAGAAAGGGGCACTACAGGGAGCTTTTCGAGCAATATAGAAAGCAGGGATTTTTGAGAATGAGGGTTGACGGTGAAATTGTAGATCTAACTCCCGACATGAGACTGGATCGCTACAAAGTGCACGACATTGATCTCGTAGTCGACCGCACCAGAGCGAACCGAGATAATGCCAAAAGACTTTCAGAAAGCGTAGAATCTGCTCTGAAATACGGGAAAGGAAACCTGATTGTTGTTGATTATGAATCCCAGGAGAGCAAACACTTTAGCAGGTTCCTTATGTGCCCTGACTCTGGTATATCTTACCGGGAACCCGAGCCAAATTTATTTTCCTTCAATTCACCTTATGGTGCATGCCCAAAATGCAGTGGTTTAGGTAAAATTTCGCAGGTGGAATTAAAAAAGATCATCCCTAACCGAGAAAAATCTCTAGCCACCGGGGCCATTCTTCCATTGGAGAAAAATGGTCATAACTGGATTAAAAAACAAATTGAATCCCTGATCATAAGCCACGGCTATACAAGTACAACAAATTTCAGCTCATTTGAAGAGGAGTTAATCGATAAAATTCTGAATGGAACCAACGAATACCTGAAAATCATTGGTAATAACGGAATAAATGAAGTCTCTACATCATTCGAAGGTTTGGCAAATTACCTTATTCGACACTCATCGAACAACGAATCAAAAAGCAGCAAAAAATGGGCAAATTCATTCATGAACAAAATAGATTGTCCGGAGTGTGAAGGAAACAGGCTGCGAAAAGAAAGTTTGTATTTCAAAATTGGCAATAAAAACATCTCTGAACTTGCCAGAATGGACCTTTCGGGATTAAATGACTGGCTTCAGAACGTCAACGATCACTTGGACAGTAAAAATCAATTTATTGGAAAAGAAATCATCAAGGAATTGAAAAGTCGACTGAACTTTCTATTGGACGTTGGACTAAATTATCTATCTCTCAATAGAAGTGCCCGAAGTCTTTCCGGAGGCGAAGCACAGCGAATCAGACTGGCAACTCAGATTGGATCTGAATTAACCGGAGTACTGTACATTCTTGATGAACCTAGTATTGGTTTGCATCAAAGAGACAACATGAGGCTCATTGATTCCCTTAAAAAACTAAAAGAAGGAGGCAACTCAGTTATTGTCGTTGAACACGATAAAGAGATAATGGAAAAGGCAGACTGGATTGTAGATATTGGGCCAGGAGCAGGAATAAATGGAGGAGAGATCATTTCATCTGCACCTTTTAAGGAACTAACATCAACGGAATCAATCACAGCTAAATACCTGAAAAAAGAACTAGAGATCAAGTTACCACAAAGTCGCAGAAAAGGGTCTGGTGATTCACTTATACTGAAAGGCGCAAATGGCAACAACTTACAAAATGTCACGATTCATATCCCACTCCAGAAACTTGTCTGCATAACAGGAGTTTCGGGTTCCGGCAAATCGACCTTGATCAATCAAACTCTGCATCCCATACTGAGTAAATTTTTCTATAGAAGTGTAAAAGTACCAATGGCCTATGAATCCATCGAAGGAATAGAGCATATTGACAAGGTGATTGAAATCGACCAAAGTCCAATAGGAAGAACACCAAGGTCCAACCCGGCTACATATACAGGTGTATTTACCGATATCCGAGAACTTTTTACTTCTTTGCCTGAATCGAAAATAAGAGGATACAAACCCGGAAGGTTTTCATTTAATGTAAAAGGAGGCAGGTGTGAAAACTGCAAAGGAGCTGGGGTCCGAACAATTGAAATGAATTTTTTACCAGATGTTTACGTCTCATGCGAATCATGTTTCGGCCTCAGGTACAATAGAGAAACATTAGAGGTAAGGTACAAGGGAAATTCAATCAGTGATGTACTGAACATGACGATCAACAAAGCCGTTGACTTTTTCCAACAAATTCCACACATTCATCAAAAACTGGCTACCTTAAAATCAGTTGGTCTGGGATACGTTTGCCTTGGTCAATCTTCTACAACACTTTCAGGAGGAGAAGCTCAACGTGTGAAGCTATCATCCGAACTTGCAAAGAAAGAAACAGGCAACACCCTTTATATCCTAGATGAACCCACAACGGGACTTCATTTTGAAGACATCAAGCAACTTCTTTTGGTTCTGAATCAATTGGTGGACAATGGAAATACAGTAGTGATCATTGAGCACAATATGGACATCATAAAAATGGCTGACCATATTGTTGACCTCGGGCCTGAAGGCGGCAAAAATGGGGGCAAAATCATAGCAGAAGGGACTCCCGAAGAAATCATTAGGAACAAGAATAGTTTCACAGCTGCGTTTCTAAAAGAAGAATTACAACAAAATTCATAATATAATCGTTTATCAAAACAAAGTGTATGGCAAAGGAAATGGACGACAAGAAAAGACTGCAGGAAGCATTTAAACAGAAGGATTGGAACGAAATCAAAACGAACGACAGCTGGGCCGTATTCAAGATTATGTCTGAATTCGTAGAAGGCTATGAGCGTCTTGCCAAAATGGGGCCCTGCGTTTCTATATTCGGATCAGCACGCACCAAGCCAAACAATCCCTACTACAAAACTGCAGAAGAATTGGCATTTCAGCTTACCCAAAACGGATATGGAGTAATTACGGGAGGTGGTCCTGGCATAATGGAGGCAGGCAACAAAGGTGCACAGAGAGGCGGCGGCATTTCCGTTGGTCTGAATATCGATTTGCCTTTCGAGCAAGAAGCAAATCCATTTATAGACAACGACAAACTGTTAAATTTCCAGTATTTTTTCCCCCGAAAAGTTATGTTCGTAAAATATGCTCAAGGATTTATTGTTCTTCCCGGAGGCTTTGGCACATTGGATGAGCTATTTGAAGCAATTACACTCATACAAACTAAAAAAATAGGAAAATTCCCAATCATACTTCTTGGTAAAAGCTATTGGAATGGTCTCATAGATTGGATTAAGGAGGTCATGCTTGGTCAAGAGGCCAACATAAGTAAAAAGGATCTGAATCTGCTTAAAATCGTCGATTCTCCAGAAGAGGCCGTTTTTGAAATCAATAAATTTTACAAGAAATATAGCCACAAGCCCAATTTCTAGTATCAAGTTAAAATTTACCATTCAAAATTTTATCTTAGATTTAAGCAATGCATGAATATCAACAACACGTTGACCAAAATTCTTATTTCGTTATGCTAAAAATAACCCTGACCTCCATATCGATTATTCTTATTTCGTATCTAAATAACAGCGTATATGCTCAATACGGATTTGACGACGACTATTCCGGAAAAACAGATCTATTGTCCGTTGGAGGTGGAATCGGTGTACTCTCTTTTATGGGTGACCTTTCAAAAGACAATAAACTGACCAAATACACCAACATTAAAACCGGAATAGCATTAAGTGCGGAAAAGAGATTTGGCTCTGTATTTGGAGCACAGCTAAATGGCATGTTCGGTTCAATTGCCTACAATGAAATTTCAAGAGACGTAACTAAAAATAGAAATTTTGAATCCAGCTTATTTACCGTTTCACTGAATGCGATGGTGAATTTGGACAATGATGTTATTCTGAAGCGAAACTCCACTTTTTCACCCTATTTTGGATTGGGTGTAGGCATGACAAAATTCGACCCTTTTGGGGATCAAAAAGATGCAAACGGAACTACGTACCACTTTTGGGAAGACGGAAGCATACGAGATCAGGCGGAAGGGAGCTCCGGAGCCAGCTCAGCCAACATTATATTCAGAGATTACAGCTATGAAACACAGCTTGTAGATTCAGTAACTAACTACAAACGAAGTGCTCTTTTCATACCGCTAACTTTTGGTTTGAAATGGAAATTTAGCCCTAAAGTTCAAGCGAGAATTTATGCTTCATATAATTTGGTTCAGAGCGATTGGATGGATAACGTCGCAGAAAATAACAACAACGACAAGTTTCTATACACCGCATTTTCGATTCATTACACAATAAAGAAAAAAGATCCTGATAAAATATCATACAGAGATATAGACATCAAAGCCATGGACAATTCAGATTCAGACGGGGACGGTGTGAAGGATATTAATGACTACTGCCAGGGAACACCAAAAGGAATAAAAGTAACCGAAAAAGGATGTCCTTTAGATTCTGACAATGATGGAATAGCAGACTATTTAGACAAAGAACCTAAGTCTGAAGCCGGCGCTTTAGTCGACGAAAACGGTGTTACACTTTCAGATGATATGATCACTAATAGATATACTGATTATCAGGATAGTATAATTGAGGAGCGCGTTGTGGTAATCTCGGATGCGTCGTCGGTTGACGAACTTCAAAGTATTGAAACAAAAATTCAAAACAGAATCAATGAGTCGCGAAAATCTCAAAGCAATATTCCGGAACATTTAGTAGACGCTGATGCCAACCAGGATGGATTTATTTCCGCAAATGAAATTTCTTTGGTCATTGATGGATTTTTTGAAGGAACCAATGATTTCACCGTTCAAGCAATTCATGATTTAATCAATTACTTCTTTGAACAGTAAGCACCCTTTCTGACTAGAATTGTAGTTCCCTATCTATGATAGGGATGATCTTTTCAATCATCATTTTCCACAAATATCTGTTTGTAAACAAACTGAGCACACCTTTACACGCCCAAGACTATCAGATAGATTTGTTAGTAGTGAGAATTACTAGTTAATCAAATCGACAAAATATGCTGAAGTCTGCGTTACTATTAATCAACATAATCGGATTCATTTTATTCCCATTCCTTTATATACAAGATGTTTCTGTCGATCACAAACTTCCTAGCCAAATTAATGCTGGAGACGATGTTATTGTTGAATTAGTATTGAGCAAACCCAACGTCTCTGGGCCAGCCAGACTTAAGCTGGATTTCTCCAATGCTCCAAACCTAACAGCAACGGAATTGGAAAGTGCAGGAGCATCCTTTACGTTCAAAGATAACGCTGCGTTATTCATTTGGTATTCCATCCCTGCCGACGAAGCGATCTCTTTGAAATACAAACTGTCTGCTGCAGAGGGGACCTCAGGCGCCCAGTCTATCTTAGGTTCTTTCAGTTTTGTTGATGGAAACGATAGAAGAAAAGTTGAAATACCGGTTTCCGTTATTGACATTAAAGGAGAAGAATTATCTTCCAATACGAACGATGAAGTAGTTGTAATAGATTCAAATGAGGGAGCGGATTCCACAGAGAATATTCCGACTGTCACAGCGTCAAGAACAATTGAGGCGAGTGAAGATGATTTCTTAGTGACAGTGAACATAGATAAAAGCAATGGAGAAGGATTTGCAAGACTAAAAGAAGTAGTTCCGAATGGATTTTCAGCTGAAAGTGTTGACGCAGCCGGAGCTGTCTTTAGCTACAAAGATAACATTGCAAAATTTTTGTGGTCCAGTATTTCCACTGATAATCCTGTAGTTGTTTCTTACAAACTTATACCTGAAGAGCCAACAGAACGAGGCACTTATGCCGTAGAGGGGTCATTCTCCGCAGAGTTTATGGTGGTTGATGACGTTCCAATCAAGGCCGCTGTCCCCATGACGTCCTTTATCTTCGAAAAAGGAAGCCTTGCATCAAACGAAAGCACAGATACTACTACAGACAATACTACTACAGACAATACTACTACAGACAATACTACTACAGACAATACGACTACAGACAATACGACTACAGACAATACGACTACCGACAACACAACTTCGGACAATAC
>CAJWDP010000026.1 GCA_913030835.1 uncultured Flavobacteriales bacterium
CCAACAAGAATTAATTTGAGCTCATCCTCCTGAAAAACCGGACGTAGAAATCCGACAAACTCAGGTGGCGATAGGTTGAGCATTCTATTCCGCATCACATTTTCCAGATCCATCGACTCTTCCGCATAGGAAAATGCGGGTCGCACGGACTTAGGCAACTCTCGGATTACCTTTCTCGAAGCAATTTCTTTGATCCGGGTATAATTTTTTTCTCCACCAACAAGTTTGATCATGGGCTTTCCCATACCCACCGCATCATCAAAGGCTTTATGGGTATGTTTTTCGATCAGGCCAACAAATCGCTCCTTCGTAGGACCATTGATAATAGCGGCAAATATTCTATCGAATGTGAGAATGTCATTGGCAAGAATATGTGCATATTCGACTGACACCTCAGGTTGTCGTTTAATAAATAAACCCTGAAATGTCATACCCAAAATTCGTTTTGGTTTTATTGGTGCAAAAATTAACTTCAGCGCAAGCCAATTCGTTCCGTAACCAACCATAAGACCGAAAAGCGGAAGAATCCACCATTCTGGGAAGAACCACCAGACAGCCATTTGGATTAGTCCGAACAAAAAGCCGAAATAAAGGCCCGATCGTTCAATGAATTTGAACTCTTCTTTGCCGCACTTAAGAAAGATCTCATTCATCGTTGCTTTATCGGTGGTAAGTCGCTGAACGATCATTGCTTTAAGGTCAAAAACATCTTCAATATTGTCTTTTACATCCTGCATAATGTCTGCGACTATAAAGGGCAAATCCTTGGACATCCGGCTATACACCATGGTTTTTGCCGCTTGTGGAACTTTAGCCCATATTTGTGGCATTTGATCCTCCATAACTTCGTCCATCATTTCCATGGCGATCCGATCGAATTCAGGCCGCATCTCCTCGGCAACTGCCTCGGGCTTAATCCTTGAAAACATTTCTTTTACATTGATGAGTTTTGTGGTCCACAGGTCAACTGAAATTTTTGACATTTTGGCTGCCTTGGAAGGTATGATGCCCTGCCATCCTAAGAATGGTTTTATTCCAATGAACTCTAAAGGGTAGAATGTCATTTTTAAAGCAATGACATTGGTAATCCATCCTACAACGGCACTCGTTATTGGAATGGATAGGTACAAGAAAATTTCTGCATTTGATTGGAGCCAATCCCACATATGGTAAAAATGCGATTTTTTAAGTACAAATGGCTATATTGTCCAATAAATTGAATTCATGAAAAGGTCCATTTTATTTTTTGCTATTTGCAGCATGTTGGTTTTAACCGGATGTTATAAAGTGCATCGGTCATACATCATTAAAGGAAAGTGGTACCTGAATTCATTTGAAATTGATGGTGGATCAACAAATCAGATGCATGGGTTTTTGGAAGACTATTTGACAAGTGATGGAACCTACGTGATCTATATGTTAGACAATGGAATTATGAGAGGTGAGTACTATACAGCGGATACGATCAACTACTTTGCAACGGGAACTTGGTCATTATTGGACACCAAGACGATTCAAATGGACATGGATCAGTTTGTGGATGGAGACTTTACCATTGAATTGATCAACCAATCTGAAATGCTTCTGAATACTTCAGCAAACCAAATCGATTTTTTCAATATGGGAGAGGTGAAAACTGTTCTTCGAATTTCTCGGGAAGGAAAGGTAGAATCTTAATTTTCGTTGATCAGTTTTACATCAAGATCCAAAGTCGCTTTAATGATCGCAGTTTCGGAAGTAAAAGTCTTGTCAATTTCCATATTCATGTAAATCTGAAAATCGTTATCGTGAATGAACTCGTCTAGAGTTACATTCGGATCAACAGTAGGGTACAATGTGTTTCCAACATCGTTTCCAATGTTAGAAACAGAACCGATGAACTTGGCATTGTAACTATTGTCAGGTAAGAGGGGATCATATACGACTATGTCGCTCATGTTCACCACATCTTTCTTTACAATATAAATGTCCACGTTATCCAGCATTGAAAAGTCACAACCTTCTACGTTCATGAGCTCCATTTTTATGGTTTTAGGCTTGATATCCTCTACTAAGTAAGCATAAGGGTTTGGATTGCTTGCAGACACCATCTGTTCGTAATTGATTTCAGCCCCAAAAGGGATATCCCAGCAAGCTGTAATAAATGAAATTCCACTCAGCACGGTATTAGGAATAGTGAGTGTAATTCGCTCTTCCAGCGAGAAGTGAGTGGCTTCAAAGGTAACGTTGTTGCCTTCCAGATCTTCCTCTTTTGTGCAAGATCCAATGAATAATAGAGACGTTATAAGAAGAATGCCTAGTTTTCTCATGATTGTTTATATTCGTTTTGCTCGCTAAACATGACCAAATTATCGAGCATTCGTATTGTTAAATATAGGGTATTTTTTAGGTATATCTGGGTACAATGAGAACAAATCAGGTAGTGATGGTAAGACCCGCTTCATTCGGGTATAACGAAAAAACAGCAGGTTCAAATGTTTTCCAAAACGACATCGAGTTTGATCAAACAGAAATTATTGATGAATTTGATCGTTCGGTCTTAGCGTTGAAAGAATGTGGAATAGATGTGCTAGTTATAGAGGACACTCCATCACCTGTTAAACCGGATGCAATTTTTCCAAACAATTGGTTGCAATTGAGAAGTGACGGGACAGTTGTGTTGTTTCCTATGGAGAGTCTAAATAGAAGAATAGAGCGACGACCGGAAATAATTCAGAAAATCGCATCCGGATATGCTTGCCGAAGATTACTGGATTTATCGTCAAAGGAAAAGGAGGGCGTCTTTTTAGAGGGTACAGGAAGTATTGTTTTTGATCATTACAACAAGGTGGGGTACGCATGCCTGTCTTCCAGGACGAACAGAAACCTTGCTGAAAGTTACATTAAGAGTATCGATTATACCCCGATGGTCTTTTCTGCATCTTCAGGAGGAAAAGAGGTGTACCATACGAATGTTGTTTTGGCAGTAGCTGAAGAATTCATTGTAGTTTGTATGGAAGCATTGGACGAAGTTGGCAAACAGATATTCAATACTTCAAACAAATCGATTCTATCCATTTCGATCGATCAGATGCATAACTTTGCCGGCAACGGATTAGAACTTGCTGATACTAAAGGAGAATCCCTTTTTGTACTAAGTGAACGAGCATCTCGAAGCCTGCGTTCAGACCAGCTGAGAATGATCGAGAATTACAGTTCCATGTGCATACTGCCACTAGATAAAATTGAGCGGGTCGGAGGCGGAAGTGCGCGATGTATGATCGCAGAAAATTTCTTGCCCTTAAAATAAAAAACCCCGACCAAGGCCGGGGCTTTTATATATTTAGGTCTGTTCGAAATTACTTCGCCACAGCCATTCTCTTCGTTGATCTGATGCCATCTACAATTACAGAGTAATAGTAAATACCATCGGAAAGATCATTTGATCTGAACTCAACATTGTGCTTTCCGGATTGAAGCGTTCCCAATTGTCGCTTTTCAACAATTTTACCGGCAACATCCATTACAACAAATTCTACATCTGCTGAGTTGATCAATTCAAATGGAATCATGGTTGAACCATTAAATGGGTTAGGAACGTTTTGTCCCAAATTTGCACCACTTTCATTTTCCGCAATACTTGTATTGACTTGTGCTACATTCAATCGTACCATCCAGCAGCTTGTTGTGTAATAGTCTTGTGCTGAACCATCCAATGGATACCACGAAACTCCTGCTGTCGTCCATGAACCGCCTACTGCCGGCGCATCACCTGAAACACCTATAAATAGCGAGTCAAAGTCATGTGTGATAGAGACTGTCCATATCTCTCCAAGAGCCGGATCGACAGGGTATCCTGCATTTCCAGTCAATGGATCGACAAGAGGTAAATCTACCCAAACTTCACTTCCTGCTCCTGATGTTAGATCAGCTGCAGTCAGTGTATAAGTTGGAATTGGCGCGGTCACTCCATCATAAATTGGGTTTCCGGCCGGATCGTAGATGTTGTATTTCAACTCAAGTCCTGCTGTGTTTCTGGTTCCACCAGGGAATACAGCGGAAACTGATCTGATCGTATCTGCATTGTAGAATTGGTAATCCAAGAAGATTTCAATTGGATCAATTAATCCATCTGCATCAAAATCACGAGCACCAAAAGTTCCACCATAAGTGCCTTGGTCCCTTGCGTATAGTGAATTCGTGACTTCAAAATCCCATCTGTTGTCTGCAATTACATTATCCGCGGGAGTAAAATCGGTTGAGTCTGAAGCTACAGACCAAGCCACCTGATAACTCCCCACAGATGAACCTGGGCCAACCATAGGTCCTGAAATTACCGTATCTGACGTTTGAGGAGCCATGTTGGTCGCAGTTGATGCAAATGTCGCTGACGCTGCACCACTAACGGTTGCCGTCATAACCGTATTAGGCTGAGTCATACCACCATTGTTTCTTACAACACTGTAGAAATCGATATCGTTCAATTGGTTTAATGGCATTTTTGAATACGGGATGTATGGGGTGTTTCCACCTGGTGTGTTTGCCCACCAACCGTCTAACAACTTAAGGTCGTTATTTGGTGTCTCCAACATAGCGATGTCGTCAACCATCCAAAAGTAATGGCTGTTTTGTCGCTGGTGAAATCTGATGTAGATGTCTCCGGTATAATTTCCACCTGCTACAGCTGAAATGTCAACGGCAACAGTCATAGGGTCATCAGAAGAGTCATTGAAATCAATGTATTGGTTTGCTTCGTATTCAACAGTTGTCGGTCCAGGAGCGAATGTCGGATCTTGAGAAACGATAACAACAAAAGCACCTAAGTCAGCCGTACAGCAGAAACGCATCTTTTGCTCCCACTGAAGTGAAACAGCATTATAGCCTGGAGCCATTGAAATTGCTGCAGTTTGAAAATAGGAGTCCATCTCAGTGAACGAAGGAAGGGGAACTGTTCCACCTGAACCACCGTCAGTATTATAACCGTCACCAAAAAGCAGCATGTGGTTGCCACCTGAAGTTGAATTAATTGGAGATCCATTTGTCCCTGTGTACGCAGCTGTTACAGCAGTGTTGTTTAGGATCCAGTCGTATCCCATTCCATTGTTATCCATAACACTCCAACCCGCGGGAATTCCTCCTGTGAAATCTTCGCTCCAAAACACGTCCCCAGGACCCTTTTGCTGAGCGGTAGGGTTGGCGGTAACCAACGCCTTTTCACAACGCTCAAGACTTGCAGGAACTCGAGAAAGCTCGGCTTTGTCTGTGATTTGAGCGTTAATACTTAAAGTTAGGGCAGCTAATCCGCCCAAAAGGTATAGTTTTTTCATTATTACATGTTTAGTTAATACCCTGCAAATCTATGAAATCGGTTGTAATTTGCCACATATCTGCCCTAGTTTTGGAGCAAGGGTTAAAATTTTAACAACAACGGTAACTATTCATTGTATTCTTATAAGCACTGATTCGTGCCTTTTTTCTAGATTTTGAACAAAAAAATACCCCGTACAATCTGCACGGGGTACCTAATTTAGTATTGATATGGGGATTATTCCACCACAAACTTTTTAGTTGATCTTTTTCCGTCAACATTCAGTGTGTAATAGTAGATACCACTAGCCAACTCTGATCCGTTGAATTCAATGGTTTGACTTCCCGCACCCAAAACACCAAGATTTCTGTTTTCAATCACCTTTCCGGTTACATCTGTAACCATAAACGCAACATTTCCTGATTTTCTTAGCGTGAATGGAATAATGGTATTGTCATTGAACGGGTTGGGTCTGTTCTGACCGAGAACAGCATCCAGTTCAGTTTCACTGACACCCGTGCTCGATGCAGCTAGATTTAACCTCATCATAAAGCAGTTGGTTGTATAGTAATTTTGATTTGAACCATCAAGAGGATACCAGGATACCCCAGCAGTTGTCCAAACACCTCCGTCTGCTAAAGCCTCACCTGAAACCCCAACATACAGGGTGTCAAATTCGTTGCTGATAGAGAATGTCCACACTTCTCCAAGCGCAGGATCAATAGGGAATCCAGGAGTACCTGTCATTGGGTCAATAAATGGTAGGTCCACCCATACTTCACTACCCGCACCTGCCGTGAGGTCAGCAGCTGTTAAGGTATATGTTGGCACCGGCGCAGATACTCCATCATAAACTGCTACTCCGGATGGATCGTAAATGTTGTACAACAACTCCTGACCAACTGTATTGTCAATGGGGAAAACCGCAGACAAAGACATAATGGTATCCGGGTTGTAGAATTGATAGTCCAAAAAGAATTCCACCGGATCGGTCAATCCATCAGAATCAAAATCTCGTGGTGAGTAGGTACCATCGTATACTCCAGGGTCTCTTGCGTAAAGCGAATTCGTTACTTCAAAATCCCAAATACTATCGACCGTATTATCTGCCGGGTTGACATCCGTGGAGTCAGAAGTAACCGTCCATGTGACCATATAGTTCCCATTGGCCATACCTGAACTGTACATTGGTCCAGAAGTAAGGGTGTCAATGCTTCCCTGGTTAACTGTCATTCCAACTCCAGAATAAGAGCCAGAACCAGCTCCGGATACGATCGTTGTCATAACTGCGTTGGGCTGGTCTACTGCTCCACTGTTTTTCACTAAACCATAGAAATTGATGTCATTCAATTGGCTCTGTGGCATTTTTGAGTAGGGAATATATGGAGTTCCTGCTCCTGTTGTATTGGCCCAAAAGCCATCTAGCATGGTCAGGTCATTGTCTTCCAATTCCTCAATCGAAACATCGTCAACGGCCCAGTACCATCCCCAGTAATCGTTATCAAAATAATAGAATTGAACCAATACCTGAGATGAATCACCGGCTATTGCGGAAATATCAATCACTTCAATTTGAGGGTTCAATGAATTCTGATCTCCAGGATAGCCGGCAGCGTCTGTCATGTAAAAGTTAGTCCATGTTGCTCCATTATCTCCAGATACTCTTACTTCTCTCGTGTCCTGCCACCATCTATAGTTGTGGCTGAACTTAAGTGCTACCGCAGGATATCCCGTTAAATCAATTGGGGTAGCTGTGGTTGCGAAAACCTCATTTGGCGTTCCGTCCAAATCACTCCCTCCGATGGCATCAGAATTGATAAACAAAAATCCGTCAGAGGCGGACGCAGATCCGAAAGGAGAAAGCGCTCCAACCGGAATGGCATTTGGATCCGGCTCAATGAACCAATTCGTTGGTGCAGGAAGACTGTTATTGGTGAAAACCCAATCACCTGCATTACTGCACGTATTGCTCCAAATAACTGCTTTTTCCGTACTATTAATAGCAGAAGTATTAAGTGGCTTGGTTCGGCTCGGCCGATCATCAAACCTCGAATCTTTAAGCATGCTGTTTTGCAAAACAGGACTTTTGCCATTTTGCGCAACTGCGAAACCCCCAACAAAAAGCGTTGCGAGAACTACGGTGTAAAATCTTTTCATAATAATAATTGTTTGACCTTAATGTGAACTATAAATATAAAAAGTCTTCTTCTTTAATACAAATAGATGGCTCTAATACCTTAATTAGCAAGGTCGATTCAGGAGTACAAAAATTATCTTATCATCTGGAATTCCAATTGCGATTATGGATTTTGAATCGAATAATTAGGGCAAAAAAATACCCCGTGCGATCAGCACGAGGTATTTAAAATTTTCACGTCTACTTACTTCACATTATTCAATAATGAATTTTTTAGTTGATCGTTTTGCATCAACTGTCAAGGTGTAGTAGTAGATTCCACTTGCTAGATTAGAACCGTTGAACTCGATATTTTGACTTCCGGCACCTAATACACCAAGGTTTCTGTTTTCAATTACTTTACCAGTAACGTCGGTTACCGTGAAGGCTACATTACCAGCATTACTTAGCGTGAATGGAATAACGGTGTTGTCGTTGAATGGGTTAGGTCGGTTTTGCCCTAGATTCACTGAAGTTGAATTTTCACTGATTCCGGTAGAAGCAGCTCCGGTTACATTTAACCTCATCATAAAACAATCCGTAGTGTAATATGCTTGATTTGAACCATCCAACGGATACCAGGAAATTCCTGCTGTTGTCCAAGAACCACCAACTGCAGGGGCATCACCAGAAACACCTACAAAAAGGGAATCGAACTCGTTGAAAATTGAAAAAGTCCATACCTGACCAAGTGCAGCATCTATAGGGAATCCGGCACCACCTGTTAATGGGTCTGTTAATGGTAATTCTACCCAAACTTCACTACCTGCTCCTGCTGTTAAATCAGCAGCAGTTAATGTATACGTTGGCACAGGAGCAGTTACTCCGTCAAATACTGCATTTCCAGCTGGGTCGTAAATGTTGTATTTCACTTCTAGACCCGCAGTATTTCTTGTTCCTCCTGGGAATACGGCAGCAATTGAATAGACCGTATCTGAGTTGTAGAACTGATAATCCAAAAAGAATTCTACTGGATCGATCAATCCATCAGCATCGAAATCCTGTGTATTGTAAGCGCCAGAATATACCCCCTGATCTCTTGCGTACAGATTATTCGTCACTTCAAAATCCCAAACACTATCAATCACATTGTCGGTTGGATCAGTGTCTGTCGAGTCCGAGTTTACACTCCAAGCTACTGCATACGAACCATTTGTTAGGCCAGATGCCGCTAAAGGCCCTGCCGAAAGTGTATCTTGGACACCTGTTCCCGCAAGAGAAGTATAAGAAGTTGATGTGTAGGTTCCTGATCCTGACCCTGATAACGTTACGGTCATAGCACAGTTGGGTTGATCAACACCACCCGCGTTAAGAACCGTTCCAAAAAAGTTGATGTCATTCAATTGATTTTGAGGCATTTTGGAGTATGGAATCCATGGTGTTGCAGATGCTGGAGTATTGGTCCACCATGCATCTGTTAGCTGCAATGAATTGTTTGGAGTTTCAACAAGAGCTACATCATCAACCATCCAAGCATAATCGCATCCGCCAATGTATCTAAACCCAATGTAAGCTGTTGCACTGTTCGCAATAGTTGGGCTAACATCAATTGTTACGACCTCTGGATTTGCAGAAGCATCATTCGTTGCAAGGCTAGTATGTACTTCGTATTCAGTCCAAGTAACACCATCATTACTGGCGATAACGTAAACAGCACCTACATACTTTCTGTAGTACGATTCAAATTGAACAGCTACTGCACCATATGCGGAAGCATCAACCGGGTTCACGATCGTTACATCAGCATTCTGGCTTCCTGAGCACATAAGGTCGGAATCGTATAATGCGAAACCATTTGCTACTGTAGTGGATGCAATTCCGGCAATAGCGTAAGCACCTGAAGGTACACCTGTTCCTATCACCCAGTTGTCCCCAGATCCGGCATTATCTGTAAATGTCCAATCCGATGGAGTTCCAAAGTCATTCGTCCAAATAATTGCTTTCTCCTCGCTACTAACCGATTGAACGGAAGACAACGGTTTTGAAAACGGTTGTTTTGTTTTTGTTACAAACAAGTTCTCACTTGTTCTATTGCTTTGAGCATAGACTGAGCCAAATGCCGTTCCTAAACACAAAGCAAAAAGGTAGAATTTTTTCATGATTTAATTTTATTGATTTTGTTTCATTCTAAATTGGCTCGTGAATGTACAAAATCTAGCATCTCAAAGCAAACAAAGTGAATACTTGGTCTACGATTCGACTAATTCTTCCACATACGTAGAGAGTGGGCGGCAATCACAAACCAAATTTCTGTCGCCATAGGCATTGTCTACTCTCCGAACAGATGTCCAAAACTTGTTGTTTCTAAGACTTTCCAAAGGGTAGGCCGCTTCTTCTCGAGAGTATACTTCATTCCAGCTGTCACTGATGACCATGGCTGCTGTATGCGGGGCATTTTTTAGAATGTTATTCTCTGCTGGTGCTTCTCCCGATTCAACTTGTCCAATTTCCTCTCGTATTTTGATCATGGATTCTGCGAATCTGTCAAGCTCTTCCTTGGATTCACTTTCAGTGGGCTCGATCATAAGTGTCCCGGCCACAGGGAATGAAACCGTAGGCGCGTGGAAACCAAAGTCAATTAACCTTTTGGCAATGTCTTCTACTTCAATCCCGCAAGATTTTTTGAACGATCTGCAATCTACGATCATCTCGTGAGCAACCGTGTTGTTTTCACCGGTGTAAAGCACGTTATAATGACCTTCTAATTTTGCTTTGAGGTAGTTTGCATTTAGAATTGCAATTTCCGTGGATTCTCGCAGACCTTCTCTACCCAACATTTTTATGTATCCATAGGAAATCAAAAGAATGAGGGAGCTGCCCCATGGTGATGCCGATATTCCGGAAATTGCCTGATCACCACCCGATTCAATCACTGCATTTCCGGGAAGAAAAGGAACCAGATGCTTGGCAACTCCGATTGGGCCCATGCCCGGTCCACCGCCTCCGTGTGGAATGGCAAATGTCTTGTGCAAGTTTAAATGACAAACGTCAGCTCCGATATTCCCCGGATTAGTAAGGCCTACCTGGGCATTCATGTTAGCGCCATCCATGTACACTTGTCCACCGTATTGATGAACAATCGACGTAACTTCTTTTATTGCTGATTCATACACCCCATGTGTGGAAGGGTAGGTGACCATTAGCGCTGCAAGATCATCTGCATACTTTTCGGCTTTGGATTTAAGATCTTCCAGATCAATGTTGCCTGCATCGTCACACTTGGTTACGACCACCTTCATTCCTGCCATCACAGCAGACGCTGGATTTGTACCATGCGCAGACGAAGGAATAAGACATACGTTCCTGTTAAAATCACCATTTGCTTGATGGAATGCTCGAATGACCATTAGTCCTGCATACTCTCCTTGTGCACCTGAATTGGGTTGGAGGGAAACTTTTGCAAATCCAGTGATTTCGCTGAGGTCTCTGTCCAATTCTTCAATTATTTGCTGATAGCCTGCTGCTTGGTCCACTGGCACAAATGGATGAACATTGGCAAATAGTGGGTTGGAAAGAGGTCCTAGTTCACTCGCTGCATTGAGCTTCATCGTGCAAGAGCCCAAAGGAATCATACTATGAACCAAAGACAGATCTTTATTTTCCAAACGCTTCAAATAGCGCATCATTTCGGTCTCCGAATGGTATGAATTAAATACATCAGCGTTTAGTATTTCAGACTTTCTGGCATGCGCTATTTCCGAATCCTGTATATCTTCTATTGTGGTACTCGTTTTTCCTCCGGCTTTGGAAAAAATCGCTAAAATGAGGTTCAGATGTTCTACTCGAGTTGTTTCATCTAGAGAGATGCCAACTCCCTGTGCGTCGTACCTGAAGTTAACCTCGTGTTCAAGAGCGATCTCTTTCAGGTTTTCCGGAGGATTGGTGACCAATATCGTATCGAAAAAGTCAGTGCTTTCTAATTGGAAGCCCATTGCGGATAATTCCGAGCCCAATTTTTTAGTTTTTGCATGAATGCCTTTCGCTATACTTCTGATCCCTTCCGGGCCGTGATAAACGGCATACATTCCTGCCATAACCGCTAATAGCGCCTGTGCAGTGCAGATATTTGAAGTTGCTTTATCCCTTCGAATGTGCTGCTCTCTGGTTTGCAGAGCCATTCGCAATGCGGGATTGCCGTCTGCGTCCTGGGAAACACCAATAATTCTTCCGGGAATATTTCTTTTGTAATCCTCCTTGGTTGCAAAATAAGCAGCATGTGGGCCTCCATAACCCATTGGAACACCAAATCTTTGAGTATTCCCTACTACCGCATCTGCGCCCCACTCTCCAGGAGGTGTAAGCAGCACTAAGCTCATAATGTCTGCAGCAACGACTACTTTGGTTTCGACATCATTGGCCGATTTGACAAAGTTACTGTAGTCTTGAACTGCTCCGTTTTTTTCCGGGTATTGAAGTAATGCTCCGAAATAAGACTCGTCTAGTTCAATAGAATCAAAGTCTCCTACAACTACCTCGATATTAAGAGGTATAGCTCTTGCCGTAACTACATCAATTGTTTGTGGATAACAGGCATCGCTTATAAAAAACTTGTTGTGACCTGCTTTTTGAGAAGCCCGCGATCGGGTATTGAAAAACATAATCATGGCTTCCGCTGCTGCCGTGCCTTCATCCAGTAATGACGCATTTGCAATCTCCATCCCGGTTAGGTCCATGACCATGGTTTGAAAGTTAAGCAGTGCCTCAAGTCTACCTTGAGCGATCTCAGCTTGGTAAGGGGTGTAGGCTGTGTACCATCCCGGATTTTCAAAAACATTTCGCTGTACTACACTTGGAACAATGGTGCCATAATAACCGAGCCCTATAAAGGATGTGTACCCTTTATTCTTAGATGCCATGGTCTCCATGTGTTTCAGATAATCTACTTCCGTCATCCCCGATGCAATATTTAGCTCGGAGTTGAGCCTGATTTCAGCAGGAATGGTTTTGTCCAATAAGCTTTCTACGGAAACTTCTTTCATTTCCTTTAACATTTCCGAAACCTTTCTATTGCTAGGACCTATGTGCCTTTGAGAAAATACTTGAGCCATGACTACATTGTAATTTTGAGACTGCAAATATAAATGAAAACAACATCCGAATTAGCCATATTTGTGTGCAATTTTGAAACAAACACCTCTACTGAAATCGTTAAATGTTATATTTGATCAAATGGTAGTTAAAAAGATCCAAATTTTCGTTTTAATTAGTTCAGTAGTACTGAGCTTCTGTTTTGTATCCTACGCTCAAGAGAATGAGATCTTGCTGATCAATGGTAAACGCATTGAAGCTACCGTAATTCAGAACGACGGGGAGTTTCTAAAATACGAGTTTAAGAAAAAGGATAACTTATTTGTAAAAGAGATAGACCTGCTGCGTGTTTATTCTTTCACTAAGAATAAAAACGAAACAGTCGTTTACAAAAAGGATACAGCTCTTGGAAACGTTTTTTCTCAAGACGAAATGAGGATGTTTATATATGGTGAGTCTGATGCCGAAGAAACAATAAAATCCTGGCCTTATGTTGTCAGTGGATTCGTGGTAGGGTATGGAGTGTCCATTCTAGACACCTATTCAGGAAAGGATTTACCAGAAACGAGTATCAATGAAAAAGGATTTTTCAAGTCAGCACCAAGTATGGTTCATTTCGCAGTGCCTTTCGTTTTTCCCATTGTTTGTGGAAAGATCAAGCCAAAGGTAAAATCAAAACACGTTTCAGATGATCTGTTTTTGGTGAATGAACAATTCCTGATCGGGTTTCAAAAGAATGCTCGATTCAAACGAATAATGGGAGGTTTGGTCGGAAGTCTCTCGGGCACAGTTCTTGGAATAGTAACGTATGCAATGGCTAGAGAGTAGTGTCGGTCATTACCGACATATTTCGGTTGTTGGTTTTCAGTAATTTTTGGATTTCCATCGGAGCGGTGGCGTATAGCATGGTAACAGTGCTTCAGCTAGATCTTGATGTGCCGGTCGAATTTTATTGGTTTGTTGGATGCTGCACTTTATGCTCCTACTCTTTACAACGATTTATACAGTTTTCGTATCTCAAAAAACAATCTGCTAGGCAAAAATGGCTGGGGGGCAACCGACTTTATGTGGGTGGAGCTGTTCTGTTTTCCGGTTTAGGAGGAGTAATCTTAGGTTTGACGGTGCTCACCGCTTTTCAAATCTTGTGCTTTGTTCCGGTAGCACTAATTAGTCTTTTCTATTCAACCAGGGTGTTAGGTAAGACTAGTGCGTCAAAGACGAAAGAAAAAAAAAGCCTAAGGGATGTTCCGGGAATCAAGATCTTCATGGTCGCAATCTCATGGAGCTTTCTATGCGGATTAATGCCAATATGGCTTTCGGGTTTCTCTTCCATTAATGTGGGACAGGTGATTCTTGTATGTGCCGAAAAACTCTTTTTTATCGTTGCAATCACGATCCCTTTTGATATTCGGGACTTAAGACATGACAAAGAAAGCAACAGTACAATTCCCCAGGTTTTTGGCGTTAAGAAGAGTATCTACATAGCTATTGGCTTGCTTGTTTTTGGATCATTTTGTTTGCTATTTACTTCTTCGGTGTCGGCAGAGGCAGCTACTGGATTAATGCTTTCTTATGCAGCAACTCTAATTCTGTTGCTTTTTGTTGAAGAGGATAAACCCGAATTGTATTTCTCCGGGTTCATTGATGCCACAATGGTGCTTCAACTGTTGTTTGTATGGGGTGCGATCAATTTACTTTGACTTCACTAAACGCAATATCTAACGATTCTATAAAAGCATTGGCAGCCAATTCCAAGTCGTTTTCCGTGTGTGCCGCCGAAATAAAACCAACTTCAAATCCTGAGGGACCGAGATAAATGCCTCTTTCAAGAAGTTCTTTGTGAAGAACAGTAAAGTAGTTCATACTTTCCGGGTCGATCTGGCTCGATTTTCTGACTGAAACTTGATCACTGAATGTCAGCCAGAATATAGATCCCATTTGGTGGATATTAAATAAGTATCCTTTCGACCGAGTGTGAGTTAGGATTTTGTCTATGAACAGCTTTGTTTTACTTTCCATTTTTTCATAAAATCCATCCGTCAGGCATTCTTTCAATGCCGCAGCTCCTGCTGCCATAGCAACTGGATTTCCACTTAGTGTCCCTGCTTGATACACAGGCCCCATTGGACTTACTTTGTTCATTACCTCTGCAGAGGACGCATATGCTCCTACGGGCATACCGCCACCAATCACCTTGCCAAAAGCAATCACATCGGGTTTGATGTCGTAGAAACCTGCAGCACCTTCGAAACCAATTCGAAATCCGGAAATCACCTCGTCGAAGAACAGTAAAATGTTGTTTTCTGTGCAGACTTCTCGAAGGAATTGCAAAAACTCTCTTCCTTGAATCAGCAGCCCGTTATTGGCCGGAATTGGTTCAATAGCAATACAGGCGATTTCATCCTTGTACTCGGCTATGGCATTCAATACAGCCGTTTTATCATTGAGTGGTAGAACAATAGTTTCCTGAGCAAAGGATTCCGGCACACCAGCAGAAGTGGACGTGCCCAATGTGGCCAATCCTGACCCTGCTTCAACCAAGAGAGCGTCAACATGCCCGTGGTAACAGCCTTCGAATTTGATTACTTTGTTCCTTCCCGTGTATCCTCTAGCCAATCGTAAGGCAGACATTGCCGCTTCAGTTCCGGAGCTGACGAAGCGTATACGTTCCACAAACCGATGGTTGGAAAGAATCAATTCGCCAAGTTCATTCTCCTGAACAGTTGGTGTTCCGAATGAAGTTCCGTTTGAAGTGGTTTCTATAATCGCTTCCCGCACCTGCTTGTTGTTGTGTCCCAAAATTAGAGGTCCCCAGGAACAACAGAAATCAATGAATTCATTTCCATCCGCATCCCAGATTCTGCATCCATCCCCTTTTTTAATAAAAAGAGGGGTCCCACCAACTGATTTAAAGGCACGCACCGGGGAGTTTACTCCACCGGGAAATAATTGTTTTGCTTTAGAAAATAGCTTTTCGGAATTGACTTTTATCATATTCTTGGCTTCTCTGAATTTTTATCTTTGTCCACTACTAAGTGCAAAATTAGGATTTGTTATCTTATGGAATATCAAAACACATTAGAATTTGCAACAAAAGCAGATCATAATGACGAGCTAAACGCAGTCAGAGATAGGTTTCATTTTCCTGTTATAGAAGGTAAAAAGTGTTTGTATTTCACAGGAAATTCATTGGGTCTTCAGCCGAAGTCAACCAAAGAATTTGTGGATCAGGAGCTGAGCGATTGGGCTGCATTCGGCGTAGAAGGTCATTTTCATTCGAAGAGACCATGGTATGCTTACCATGAATTTTTGACAGACAAAACAGCGAAGCTGGTGGGCGCACAACCCGATGAGGTGGTTGTTACTCACAGCTTGACAACTAATTTGCATCTTCTTATGGTTAGCTTTTACAGGCCTACAAAGGAACGGTACAAAATTATTTGTGAGGCGAAAGCTTTTCCTTCCGATCAATACGCTCTTGAATCACAAGTTAAGTTTCACGGATTTGATCCTGAGCAGGCAATAGTCGAGGTTCACCCAAGGGAGGGTGAGAATACGATTCGAAACGATGATATCATCGCCAAGATCAACGAATGCGGAAATGAGCTGGCATTGGTTATGATCGGAGGAGTGAATTATTTTACCGGACAGGTATTTGATATCCCACGAATTACTAATTCAGGACATGCTGTTGGGGCAAAAGTGGGTTGGGATTTGGCGCATGCTGCTGGGAATGTCATATTAAAATTACACGATTGGAATGTTGATTTTGCTGCTTGGTGCACATACAAGTATTTAAATTCAGGTCCCGGAGGAGTCAGTGGAATATTTGTCCATCATCGACACGTCACGAATAAAAACTTACCGCGCTTTGCAGGTTGGTGGGGTCATGATAAGGAAACACGATTCTTGATGGAAAAGGGGTTTGATCCGATGCCTACTGCAGAATCTTGGCAGCTTAGCAATGCGCCCGTATTGTCCATGGCTGCGCATTTGTCTGCGCTTACCATTTTTGATGAGATCGGGATGGAAAAGCTTCGACACAAAACAATACGATTGTCGGGATATTTGGAATTTCTAATTGATGAAATCTCATCCGAATTGAATGTCAATCTTGAAATTCTTACGCCGAGAAACTGGGAGGAACGGGGGTGTCAATTGTCGATCGTCGCACATGGCTATGGCAAAAAACTATTCGAGAAACTGATGACGGAGGGAGTAATTGTGGACTGGCGAGAGCCTAATGTGATTAGAATGGCTCCGGTGCCACTATATAATAGTTTTGAGGATGTGTATCGTTTCGGACAGATATTGAAAAGCGCACTACAATGAGTTCGGAAAACAGAGATAGTTTGACAGAAATTGGCGCAGAAAACAAAACCTGGTTGGATTCTGTTTATGAAATGGATTCTACCATATCGGTTGATACTATCGGTGTGCAGGATTCGGTGAACTTAGCATTGTCGAACCAATCTCAAATTGATTTTGAATCGATTCAAGGAATGGCGGCGATCAACTTGATGTTAAAAGTAATGCTGATACTTATCGCAGGCATTATTATTTGGAGAGTAATTATCATTATAAACAAAAGAAATTCAGCACCAAAAGGCGGGAAATATTTTCAAAGGAAATACAGCGATAAATGGAAAAACAGATAGTCATTGTTGGAGCCGGACTTGTAGGTTCATTGTGGGCAGTATATATGTCAAAGCGCGGATACAGTGTCACCGTGTACGAGCGCAGGTCGGATATTCGTAAAGCTGAAATTGTCGCTGGAAAATCGATTAATCTGGCGTTGTCGGACAGAGGATGGAATGCACTAGAGAAAGTTGGAATTGCTGATGAGATAAGGAGCGAATTGGCGATACCGATGACGGGCAGAATCATGCATGGAACAGATGGTCAGCTGACCTATCAGCCGTATGGCAAAGAAGGACAAGCAATTTATTCGGTTTCAAGAGGTGGAATGAACAGTAAAATGATGAGTCTTGCTGAACGGTCTGGTAACGTTAAAATCGTATATAATCATGCTTGCAAAGGGGTTGATTTTGAGAAAAGTGAAGCAACATTTTTAAATACCGATACGGGAAAGGAAATACATGTAACGGCTGACGCCATTTTTGCTTGTGACGGAGCTTTCTCTGCCGTGAGATACGAATCTATGCAAAAACAATCCAGGTTTAGTTATGAGCAACGATTCATCGAGGATGGTTACAAAGAATTATTACTTCCCGCCAACGAGGATGGGAGCTACAAGCTGGATAAAAATGCTTTGCATATTTGGCCAAGGGGACGATTTATGCTGATTGCATTGCCCAATGAAGATGGGTCATTTACCTGCACCTTGTTCATGCCATTTTCTGATGGGAAATACTCTTTTGATAATTTAAAATCAGACGAACAGGTTGTAGAGTTCTTTCAGGAAGTTTTTCCGGATTTTTATGCCCTTATGCCTGACCTGGTAAAAGACTGGAATGAACATCCGTTGTCTGCTTTGGCAATTATCAGGTGCTTCCCATGGAGCTACAATAAAACGGTGCTAATGGGAGATGCAGCTCATGCTACAGTTCCGTTTTATGGCCAGGGTATGAACAGTGGGTTTGAAGATTGTTATGCAATGAATGAATTGATCGAGGAACATGGCGATGATTGGCCGACAGTTTTTGATGCCTTTCAGTCGGAGCGAAAACCCAATGGGGATGCGATTCAGGATTTGTCGATTCACAATTACTATGTGATGAGAGATTTTGTAGGCGATGCAGATTTTCTATTACAAAAGAAGATTGAGGCTAGGTTGTCGGAAAAATATCCTGAGAAATGGATGCCACTCTATTCACAGGTTACCTTTAGCTCAATTCCATACAAAACAGCATGGGATACAGGAATGAAGCAGGAGGCAATCATGAAAGAAATCATGAAGCAACCGAATATTCGTGAAATCTGGGAGACGGAAGAATTGGAAAGAAAAATATTAGCCCAATTGGAGTAACCTTGAATGTGTAACTTCGTAGTGACAATTATGCGACTTTTAGTTTCCATTTCTCTTATCTTAATTACCGTGTATAGCTCGGCTCAATTCAGGTCGGGCAATATGAACCAAAGGAAGCACTTGCCATTAGTTGATTTTGGAGGTCGATACAAGATGTCCGGATGGATGATTGAACCGGGTATTACTTGGAACAGTTGCAGGTTGCTTAATCCGGAAGAAGAATACGACGACCAGATGATCAAAATTAATCCTGGAGGAAAGTTGGGCGCATATTTCGGTATTGGCAGGGACAATATTTTTTACAAAGGGGGCAATATTTTCAATTACTTGGACTATAGTCTAGCCTACAAAATGTTAAGGGGTAAGGAAAAGATCACAGGAGCTATCGAACGAAAAGGCAAATACAGTCACAATTATTTGCTGGGGAATTTTAATATCAATAATGTAATCCAATTTGCGGACAATCTTTTCCTGCAAAATAGTCTAGGTCTAAACCTGGACTGGAGGTTCATTACAAGACAGGAACACAATGGTCCTAATGCATCTGTTATGCCTTCTAATGTTGTTGCAAATATCCACTACAAGTTTGGTATTGGTTTCAAACTAAACGAGCGATTGTTTGTAATTCCAACCCTTGAGACTCCGATTTTAAATCTGTACAATTTCGATAAATTCAAATCCACTTGGGGAATATTCAGTAGCCGATACAGACCGATTATTTTTTCGGTTCGTATTGCCTGGTTAAGACCAATTGGTAGAGGTGATTGCCCACCCGTTTATGCGAGTCCTGACGATAAGAAAGCGCAGGAAAATTTCCAGATGAGATAGCTCTGCGCAGGTGTGCAGCCAATTCCATGGAAAGGTAGCATTCCAAGTATATACCTACATAACGTATTGAAGTTTTTACTCGGATGTGTATATTCGTTGCTCTTAACTTATACTATGATGAAAAACTTTACTCTAATACTACTTTTGATTTCTGCTGCATCGTTCAGCTCAAAGGCGCAAATATTTACTGATAATTTTGACAGCTATACTGTTGGACAAGGATTGGTAGCTCAAAATCCAACGGATTGGGATACCTGGACACCTTCAACACCGGGTGAAGACGTCCTTGTTTCAGATGCGAATTCAAACAGTGGAAATAACTCTCTTTACTTCTCTTCTGTAGGAGGCGGTCCTGAAGATATAATTCTCAGATTTGATCAGGTTTATAATTCAGGCAACTTTACTTTAGAAGCAAACTTTTATGTTGAATCGGGAAAAGGGGCATACTTCAATTTGCAGGAAACTTTTGTTGTAGGTGGTGTTTGGGCCATTGACTGTTTCATGTTGGATGATGGAACATTAAAGCTATCCAATTCAAGCACACCCTACCTAACGACGGTTTACCCGACCGGACAATGGTTTAATTTGAGATTAGAAATTGATCTAACAGCTAATGTTTGGGAGCTTTTCCTTGATAATGTTAGTCAGGGTAGCTTTTCCAACCCGACAGGTTCGATCGGTATATTGGATCTATATCCTACTAACCCTACATCAGAAGGTGGGAATAACCAATCCGGATTTTATGTGGACGACGTGAGCTATGATCACATCCCTGCTTCGTTACCTCCTGTGAACGGAGGAGTTACTTTTGTAAATGCGATTAGTGGTATCCTGGGCCAGTCTCTTGATGTGAGTGGTACGGTAAGAAACTTAGGATCTGATCCGATTACTTCATTTGATATTGAGTACGAATACAATGGTGTTCCAGTAGCGGAAAGTGTTGGTCCGATTACGCTTGCATCGCTAGCAACTTATGATCATACATTTAGCACGCCTGTAACATTGGTCGCGGGTGCGAATCCATTGTCAATAACCATTTCTAATGTGAATGGTGCTGGTCCAGATGCGGATGCATCGGATGACATGAAAACGATAACAGTGGATGATCCTGTTGTGCCTGGGGCAGGCAAACTTGTAATCGGTGAAGAAGGTACCGGAACGTGGTGCGGATGGTGTCCAAGGGGTGCTGTAGCCATGGAAGAAATGGCAACGAAGTACGATGGTTTTTGGCAGGGTATTGCAGTGCATAATGCTGATCCAATGGCAGTAGCAGATTACGATGCTGGTTTGGGAGCATTAATTTCTGGTTATCCAAGCGCAATAGTTGACCGTGGTGCAGATATAGACCCTTCAGCTATGGAAATTGACTTTCTTCAAAGAATTGTTATTGACCCAATGGCAACTATGTCCACAGGTGCGAACTTTAATGCAACAACAGGAGTTTTGGATGTGTCTCTTACAGTAGATTGGGCTTCTTCGACTTCGGGATCATACAAGATTGCATGTGTACTCGTTGAAGATGGAGTGACAGGAACAGGTTCAGGCTACGCTCAATCCAATTATTACAGTTTCTCTTCAAATGACATTCCTTTGGTTGGTGCCGGTCTTGATTGGCAGGCAGCAGCTAATCCGGTTCCTGCCTCCTTGATGGTCTATGATCATGTGGCACGAGCAATTTGTCCAGGATTCGATGGACATGCAGGTTTCCCTGGTTCAATTTCTGCCTCAGATCAGCATGTGTTTAACTTTGAATTTACGTTAGATGCATCCTGGGATGATACGAAAATGCACATTGTTGGTTTGTTGATCGATCCGTCAGGAAGAATAGATAATGGTTCTACCTCTTCAGTTGCTGATGCGGTTGCAGCAGGATTTACCGCTGGTGATATTGTTAGCTGTGGAGCACCTACTGTTATTAATGGGGTTTCGTCCATAAGAACATTGGAAATTTTCCCTAATCCGGCAAGAACGAACGTAACATTAAAAATTGGTCTGGAAGAGTCGAACAATGTAATTGTAGATGTATTCGATATTTCTGGTAAAATAGTTGCTTCACAAGCCTATGACCAACTAGAAGGGACTCATTTTCTAGATATGGACATTAGTGGCTTTGCTTCAGGAATGTATACCGTGAACGTTCAAGCTGGTGAGTTTATCACTACCCGTTCGCTGGTCGTAGAGTAAACACGAACATGAGTTTTAGCCCTTCTGACTGTTCAGAAGGGCTTTTTTTTGTCCTGAACTTCAAGTTAACCCACTTCTGTAAATTTGATGTCTTTAACGTTTAGCTGAAGGCTTACGTTGTTGTTCCACTCGTTCTCCTCCAAGGTATATGCTATTGAAAAAGGCTGCCCCGTTTTAATTTCCTCAGCTAAATGGCCCAGATTAAAGCCTATTCCACTCAATACGGTACTACTGTTTTGTTGTTTAATGTTTAGCCGTAAGTGTTTGCCTTCTTCGCCTATGGCCTGAGAATATCCATTGTCAACTACTCTGTGGGTCACAAAAATGGGACGCAAATTGAACGGTCCGAATGGAGAAAAACGGCGTAGTAGCCGATACAATTTGGGAAAAGGATTCCCTTTAATATCGGGTGTGAGTTCGGTAAAATCCAATTCAGCATCAATGTCTAAAAAAGGGATCAGCTGCTTGGGGTTGATGGAACTACTTACCACCTGCTCAAATTTTAATGCAAAATCCTGTACTTGATCTTCCTTCAATGTCATCCCCGCAGCATATTTATGCCCTCCGAATTGACTTAATTCTTCCGAGCAGGCTTCCAGTGCATTGTAAACATCAAAGTCATGAACAGAACGCGCTGAACCCGCTACTAGGTCTCCGGATTTTGTTAACACAATAGTAGGCCGATAATAGGTTTCCATTAATCGGGAGGCTACAATTCCGATTACTCCTTTGTGCCACTCAGGAGAATACAATACAGTGGTCTTTCGTTCCTGTAGTTCGGGATTGTTTGCAATCATATTCAACGCCTCGTTCGTAATGGTCTGGTCCAGCTCTTTTCGTTCGCTATTGTAGGCGTTGATCTGTTCAGATATGCTATTTGCCAGTTGACTATCTGAAGAAATTAAGAGCTCTACGGCTTTTTTCCCTGAGTGAATCCTGCCCGCTGCATTTATCCTGGGAGCAATGGTAAAAACTACATCGTTAACGTTGAATGTTGATTTTTTGGAGGCTGCGATAAATGGTTGAATGCCAATTCTGGGGGATTCGTTGATCTGTTTTAACCCATAAGTGCAAAGCACCCGATTTTCACCATTCATTGGTACAATATCTGCGGCTATTGCGATAGCAACGAGATCCAGGTATTCATTCAGTTCATCATCATTGCGTTCAAGTTTTTTATTGATTGCTTGAATGAGCTTAAATCCGATTGCGCAACCGCAGAGTTCATCGTATGGATAAGAGCAGTCTTCTCTCTTTGGGTCTAGGATGGCAACTGCCTCGGGCAATGAATCGCCGGGCCTGTGATGGTCGCAGATAATAAATTCAACACCGTTATTTTTTGCCCACTTTACATGTTTGTTTGCTTTTATACCGCAATCCAATGCAATAATCAAAGAGAAGCCGTTATTTGCTGCGAATTCTACCCCTTTTCGTGATACCCCATAGCCTTCATTATGCCTGTCAGGGATGTAATAATCTATGGATTGGTGAACTTTATGGAGATAAGAGTAAACCAACGAAACAGCAGTTGTTCCATCCACATCATAGTCTCCATAAACCAGAATTTTTTCATTGTTGGAAATGGCATCTGTAATGCGCTGAACGGCTCTGTCCATATCTTTCATTAAATACGGGTCGTGTGTATGGCTCCAATCCGGCTTGAAAAATTCTTTTGCAGTTTCGAAGTCTAAAATATTTCGTTGAACCAAAAGTCGAGCAATGGTGTATGGTATAGATAGTACGGACTGAAGTTGCACTATAGCCTCAGAATTGTCCGTATTACGATGTAGCCATTTTTTCATTTAAAAAAAGATAGAAAGGAAGAGAAATAAGAGGCAAATGATTGACAACGATTTCTTAATTTTAAAGATAATGTATTGTAAGCAATGAAACAGATAAGTCTATTATTTTTAGTTTTTGCGCTGGCGAAATTGGTCAACGCTCAAAACGAATCTGTCAGTGATTTTTATTTCCAAGAAGCACAGCCGAGTCAGGTTGGAGAAATCGTGCAAATTATTGGTGAAGTAGTGGGTGAGTATACACGGGAAGAGGATGGAAATATAGTGTTGATCGTAGCGCGAGACTCTGTTTATTGCCGGTATCCGGTTGTTATGTTTTTGAGTATGTCTGAAGTGGACTCTTCAGAAAAAATAGAAATTCGAAAAAATAAAATTTATGGGGTTCACGAATCGCAGGGACTTCCGGTTCAGGTGATCGACGATACAGCGGTTTTTATACACTATGCCCATGAGCTGATCTTTGCGCCAAAAATATCCGGAGTTATGAAAAAGCAAAATGGAGTGTACTATTTCAATTATTTGGAGGACAATGGGCTATATACAACTATAGCGCTCAGTGTAGGAGAGGATGGACTCTTTTTGCATTCATTAGACCATTCATTGGTGATGCCTCAAATTAGACGCTTTTCTGGGCTCGAGGAAGTTGAGTTAGATGGAGTAAAAACGTTTATAGCTTCGCCTTCTAGTCAGGAGTTGAGTGCGTTCTATGAAGATTCGGGTTTTCAGGATAAGATTAAGTATGTTCGAAAAAACTAGAGGGATTGAACGCACATAAAGTGGATGTACTGAATCTTGGGTTGATGCTTGTTGCTCTGGCATTGGCTTTCATCCTGCCGTTTTGGCTATTTCTGTTTTCGTACGCCGTGTTGGGCCCTTTGCATTATCTTACAGAGATTGGCTGGTTGAACAAAAAGCAGTTCTTTACTACCGGTAAGCTGGATTATTTACCATTAGTGCTTGTTGCTATAATCTGGTCGGGATTGTATTTGTTTGTTGAGCTGTTTTATAGCCTTCCGATTGAGCTGAAGGAAAAATGGCTGGGGACAGATTGGTTTATTGTGCTGAAGTCCTTACAAACCAAACTTCCGGATCTTCTTTTGGCTGCATTTATAGCTGCAGTCGTAATGGCGTTTGCAAAAAAATGGTGGGTGAAAATGTTGGCAATCTTAGCTGGCTTTTTCTCGGGAATGGCAATGAGCTATTTGAACTTAGCTTTATACCATCATTTGATTGGGGTGTTGCTTCCAACTCTCATTCATGTTTTCGCATTTACAGGATTATTTATGCTGTATGGGGCGATTAAGAGTAAATCTGTTTATGGATACATGAGTGTCTTATTACTTCTTGCATGCGGGGTTTGTTGTTTTGCAATTCCCTCGGCTTCTGCGGTTCATGAATTTGGAACTGCGGTTGATGCGTATAGGTCGTCTAATTTTCATTCTGTGAATGCTACAATTCTCAACTTCAACCTTCCTCAGCCTTGGGACTACAGCAACACTTCTCTTTTTAGTGAGCTGGGAGTTCAGCTTCAGCGATTTATTGCATTTTCATATACCTATCATTATCTCAATTGGTTTTCAAAGACTTCAATCATCGGTTGGCATAAGATTCCGCGCAGAAACATTTTTATTTCGATGTTCATCTGGGTTGGAAGTGTTGCCCTTTATCTGTATAACTATAGTATGGGGCTCAAAGTTTTGTTGTTTTTAAGCATACTTCACGTAATTTTGGAGTTTCCTTTGAACGCCCAATCTTTTGTGGGAGTGGTTCGGGGTGTTTTTATTCGATCAAAATGACAAAGTACAGAAGGCTTACGGTGGAGGAGTTGGATGAGATGCAACAGGAATTTATTCATTATTTGGTCGCGAATGGAATTGAGGCAAAGGATTGGGAGCAGCTAAAAGAAAAGGATGAGAGCCAGGCGCAATTATGGATAGATTCTTTTAGTGATGTGGTGATTCAAAAAGTGTTGGAAGGGGTGAAATACATCGAGCACAGAACATCCAATGAGTCTAAATTATTTGAATGCTTACCAGACGAAATTCGGCTGATCGGCCTAAGATCGGAAGAAGTGGATTTGTTGGATTCCGAGGAGCTGGCTGCGGCTTCTCTCAATCCGGGTAAAGTTGAACTTTTCAAAGGAGTAAAAAAATATTCGAAGAAACGGGAAGACGAATTGTTTGAACTTTTGCAGTCCGGAGGCGAAATCAGCGATGGAAAAATGTATTTGTTGTTGAAACAAATGGTATGAGGCTATCTATCTTGCTTGCTTGTTGTATTCTGATTACGTCTTGTCACGTTGGAAAATATGTGGTCTACAATTTTGCCGACATAGATGATTACAAGAAATTTCATGACAGAACTCTGGAGAAATCAGAGAAGCCATTTTATTTTTTTGACGGACAGCAACAGTCGATCAGCTTAAATATGGAGAAATATGGGGTTCAATCAAAAGAAGACCTAAATCGAATAAATGCTGAGCATAAGACAGTAGCTTTTTTGATCATTAGGAATGATACGTTGTTATACGATTGGTATGCGGATAAGTATGATAGGTCAACAACACTGACTTCTTTTTCTATGGCAAAGAGCTACGTGTCGACCCTGATCGGTATCGCGATTGATGAGGGGTATATAAAAAGTGTAAAAGAGCCGATTACGAACTACATTACTGATTTTAGAAATCCGGGATTTGAAATAATTACAATCGAACATGTGTTGAATATGCGCACCGGTATTTTTTACAAAGAGAATTATTATTCGCCCTTTGGGAATGTTGCTATTGGATACTACGGAAGAAATTTAGATCGACATCTTCAAAAGATCAAGGTCAAAGAAGATCCGGATAAACGCTTTGATTATATTTCCATAGCAACCCAAATACTAGGCGTAATTCTTGAAAAAGCAACGGGTAAAACCTTATCTCAATACTGTGAGGAAAAGTTGTGGATGAAGCTGGGTACGGAGTATGATGCGACCTGGAGTTTGGATCGAAAAGAAGGCCGGGAGAAGGCGTTCTGCTGTTTAAATGCAAAAGCCATAGACTATGCAAAGATCGGTAGGCTTTATTTAAATGGAGGGAATTGGGATGGAGAGCAAGTAGTATCTGAAAATTGGGTGAATGCATCAACGAAAAAATCATCTGATTCAAAGGATATGTTTTATGCCTATCAATGGTGGCATTACCCGAAGTACGACGGTGGATTAGCAGGAAAAAACGTTGATTTTTACATGCAAGGTCATATGGGTCAATACGTGTATATGTCCCCCGAAAAGAACATTATTTTGGTTAGACTGGGAAAGGGAAGAGCCGGAGTGAATTGGAACGGGTTTTTAAGCGATCTTGCGGATAGAATGAAATGAAAAATGGGAAACCAATACGATCTCCCACCAATTAAATTATCCTTGCTATTCTGATGTTCGATAAGGAATTGAACCTTTTAATTGACCGCCTTCGGTCCGAACATTTTGTGTTTAGGATTCAATGGGGAGGCTGAGCCTCCCCAGAGAATGGATTAACGCCACCTTACATCCTAGTTTTTCGTTGTGATAAAGGAGTTGAACCTTTTAAATTGTCGCCTTCGACCAATCACAAAACTAAAGTTATAAAAAGAACTTAATTCATCGCCCATTTAACTGAACGAATCCAAAGATATAATTATTTACGTAGAATTATCAAAAAAGTAACAAAAATGCATAATAATTATTAAAAAAGTAATATATTTAATGATATACTGTTGAAAATACATTAAAAAGGGTTGAAAATGGCAGAGGATTATGAAATTGATAATTTGGATCGTGAGATATTGAAAATCTTAATGCAGGATGCTAAGGTTCCGTATACTGAGATTGCTAAAAAGCTCATTGTTTCTCCAGGAACAATTCATGTAAGAATGAAGAAATTAGAGGACGCTAAAATTGTTCAGGGTTCACAGTTAATGGTAGATCCTCAGAAACTTGGTTATGACCTTGCTGCCTATTTAGGGGTGTTCTTAGAAAAGAACTCTGCTTATGAGGAAGTTATCTACCGCCTTGAACGAATTGGTGAAGTGGTAGAAGCGTATTATACTACTGGTAATTATGGTATTTTTCTTAAAATATTTTGTAGGAATACAAAGCACTTGTATGATGTGTTGAATCATAAAATACAACCCATTAATGGAATACAGCGCACGGAAACACTTATATGCCTGGAGGTAGGCTTAAAGCGACAAATTAATATTTCATTATAATATACTGCTGTTACGATCCATTCTCATGAGGATTGCACCGGGAGTTATCCCAATAATTAGTAGGGAGATATTACTTTGAGACAAGGAGGACAGGTGCTTCGTGATTGATTGGAACACAATAAAGAAAGACAAAAAGGCAGTATTTTTTCACAAAACGGATTAAAATGTAGTCAAAAAGTGACAAAACGGCATGTTTTTGGGCAAAAATTCAATTGGAATGTGTTTTGACTAACACAAATTGAATCGGAAATTGTATGAATCCGATGCACAAAAAAACAATTGATTTATAAAACTCATAAAAGTAAAAGACATGTTAACAACAAGATTTCATAATACGTCCATTCCCAACTTTTCTAATTTGTTTGATGAACTATTCAACCCTGAATTAGTCAGCAAAAACGCACATTCGAACAGACCAGCGGTCAACGTGATAGAACAAGCCGACCAATTTTTAATTGAAGTTGCGGCGCCGGGATTGGAAAAAGAGGATTTCAAGGTAGAATTGGAAGGACAGAAATTAATCATTTCTTGCCAGAATGAAGAGAAGAAAAACGAGGAGAATCTGAACTACAGGAGAAAGGAGTTCTCATTCAGCAGCTTTCGAAGAACATTTAATATAACAAATGCGCTAGACGGGGGAAAGATTTCCGCAAAATACGATCAAGGAATTTTAACGGTGTCAGTTCCAAAAAAGGAAGCTGAAGCGCAGAGTGTTCAAACGATCAAAATTTCATAATAGTAGTAATAGTTTGTTTGCGAAGCGGCCATTACAGGCCGCTTTTTTTATTTGACAAAATGACGATTGTATAGAGAATATATGATGCCATCACTCACGCCAATTTTAGGAACAATAATTTTTTCTGCTCTGCAAATTTCCATTACGCGCAGATAGATTTTACCTGCGGGAATAATAACATCAGCGCGGTCAGGTTTGAGGCGAAGTCGGGTTATTCGTTCGTTAGTGGAAAATTCAGATATGTAATCAATGGTTGATCGGATTTCATCGTATGTTAATGGCTCTAAATGTTTTTTCTTGTTGAACTTTAAGATCCGGTTGATGTTACCTCCGGTGCCAATACCAATGTATGTTTTCCCATTCCTACAATAGTTATCTACCCATTCTTCAACCTCTTCCCAAACCGATACGTCTTGTTTTTGCTTTAAGGTCCGGAGCGCTCCAATCCGAAAGGACTTGCTTTCTACTCGAGTGCCCTTCTTTACAATGGTAAGCTCCGTGCTTCCACCGCCCACGTCAATAAAAAGGTAGTCTTTGTTTTGGTCAATATTTTGCGTTGAAAATGTAGAAAACAAGTAGTTTGCTTCTTCCTGGCCATCAATTATTTCCAGTTTGATACCCGTTTGCTCAAAAAGAATATCGCACACTTGCTGTCCATTTTTTGCTTCGCGCATGGCCGAGGTGGCAACTGCCCTGTAATCTCGAACATTATATACAGCCATTAAATGCTTGAATGCGATTAAGCTATTGCAAAGCTGAGCAATCTTGGCTTCTGAAAGTTGTGATTTTGAATAAACATCTTCACCCAATCGAAGAGGGACTCTTGTAAGTGAAACTTTTTTAATGCTTATGTGGTCTCCCTCTGGAATCGCATAACCGATCAGTAATCGTCCTGCGTTTGTTCCAATATCAATTGCACCAAAATGGTTCACGTCCATTTAACAAAAATATAAAGCAACGTTGTAACTTGGAAGAAGGAAAAATTAAATGTTAACAACCAAATCGTTCAAATCGCTAGAAACGTCTTTCAGAGAAAAAGACAACAATCTGTGTCGACCTGTTGGTGCTTTGACCGTATAAAAAAAGGTGCTCAAAGTCATTTGAGCACCTGACATAGTTGTACAACTTACAATGTTCCCCGGTTAGCCTGCTCTCTTTCAATAGCCTCAAAAAGGGCTTTGAAATTCCCTTTTCCGAAAGATTGTGCCCCTTTCCTTTGTATGATTTCAAAAAACATAGTGGGCCTGTCCACAACGGGCTTGGTAAACAACTGGAGCAGATATCCTTCGTCATCTCGATCGATCAGGATGCCGTGCTTTTTCAGTACTTCAACATCTTCATCTATTTCTCCTACTCGTTCGGTAAGATCGTCATAATAGTTTTCCGGAACGTATAAGAACTCAACTCCTCTATCCCTCATCTTGGAAACGGTTGATACGATATCGTCCGTAGCAACTGCTACATGCTGAACCCCAGGGCCATTATAAAACTCAAGGTACTCTTCTATTTGAGACTTTTTCTTTCCGTCCGCTGGTTCATTTATGGGAAATTTAATTCGACCATTCCCATTCGACATTACTTTACTCATCAATGCAGTGTATTCCGTAGAAATGTCTTTGTCATCGAAAGAGATGATTTGGGCAAATCCCATTACTTTACCATAAAACTCGCACCATTTGTTCATCTCGTCCCAACCTACATTGCCCACCATATGGTCGATGAATTTTAAACCAACTGGCTCTGGGTTGTAGTGAGATTCCCATTTCTTAAAACCCGGTAAAAACTGTCCATGATAGTTTTTCCTTTCCACGAATACATGAACCGTTTCTCCATAGGTATGAATTCCTGATTTGATAACGTATCCGTCTTTGTCTTCTGACCGGGTGGGTTGCATATAGCTCTTGGCGCCTCTCTTGGTGGTTTCTTCCCAAGCCTTTGTTGCGTCATCAACCCACAAAGCGACTACCTTCACACCGTCTCCATGTTCGTCAACGTGCTCATTAATTTTTCCTCCCTCTTTCAATGAGGTGGTTAAGACCAAACGGATTTTATCTTGCTTCAGTACATACGATACGCGGTCGGTTACACCAGTTTCCAATCCGGCATATGCCTCACTTTGAAATCCAAAAGCGGTCTTATAAAAGTGCGCTGATTGTTTCGCATTACCAACATACAATTCAACATAGTCGGTTCCGAGTAACGGTAAAAAATCCTCAGCTTCGGGAAATAATTTTTTCAATCCGTACTCCGTGTTTTGTAGATCCTTAAGATTCTTTATTTCTGCCATTTTTCTTGTTATAAATGATTATTACTCGATCCAGGAGGTGTGATAATCTCCCGTGTCTATTTCCAATGCTTGTTTTGTTAATTTCAGTGGTTTAAATGTATCGACCATCACGGCCAGCTCTTTCGTTTCTTTTTGACCGATGCTCCTCTCCATGGCGCCAGGATGAGGCCCGTGGGGAATTCCGGATGGATGCAAGGTGATCATCCCTTTTTCGATATGATTTCGGCTCATGAAATCTCCGTCAACGTAATACAATACTTCATCAGAATCTATATTGCTGTGGTTGTAAGGAGCTGGAATTGCCTCAGGATGATAGTCGTATAGTCTAGGACAAAATGAGCAAACCACAAAAGCACTTGTTTCGAATGTCTGATGAACCGGAGGGGGTTGATGTACTCTACCAGTTATTGGTTCAAAGTCATGAATCGAAAATGCATATGGATAATTATACCCATCCCAACCTACAACATCAAACGGGTGCGATGCATAAACATACTGATGCAACATTCCCTCTTTCTTTACTTTCACCAAAAAATCACCCGTTTCATCGTGGGTCTCTAATTCGGTAGGTCTCCTCAGGTCGCGTTCGCAATATGGAGAATGTTCCAATAGCTGGCCAAACCAATTTCTATATCGTTTTGGGGTGTACATGGGGTGATACGACTCTACAATAAACAGGCGATTGTCTTCATCATTAAATTCCATTTGGTAAATCATACCTCTTGGAATTACCAAATAGTCGCCATATGAGAATTCTATGTTGCCTAAGAAGGTTTTGAGCTTACCGCTTCCTTTATGGATGAAGATCATCTCATCACAATCTGCATTCTTATAGAAGTACTCGGTCTGTGAACTGCTCGGTGCTGCCAGAACAATATGGCAGTCGTTGTTCACCAAAACGGGAACGCGGCTTTCTAAAAAATCTTCTTTTGCTCTAACTGTAAAACCACTAAGCGCATAGGCCTTCATGTTTTTCGCAACAGCAATTTCAGGAGAAACATCAACGGACTCAAGAATTTCTTTAACCTGCGTTGGTCTATGACAATGATAAAGCAGGGAAGACATTCCGTCAAAACCAATGGTCCCGAAAAGTTCTTCATAGTAATATCCTCCTTCAGGCTTTTTAAATGTAGTATGCCTTTTGTGAGGTATTTTTCCAAGTTTGTGATAAAATGGCATCTATCTCGTTTTAAAATTTCAATTCTATTTGGATGTTGAACAACGGCCTTTGAATCTTGAATTCAACGAGTCCTTTTGCTCATTCAGCCAGTGTGGTAAATCACACTGAAACAAATGTATCGAAAAATCGTCTCTCAAAAAGATGATAAATGTCATGTGGAGCAATATTTTTATGCGTGAACAGGATTTTCATTGATGGGCAATATTTGCAGACATTAGGGGCAATGAAATTTAATAAAACCTAATTTTACACATCTAATGGAGGTCAGTCTAAAATGAGAATTCAATCAAAATTACCAAGTGTGGGAACTACGATTTTCACCAAAATGTCAGCTCTTGCAAATCAATATGATGCGGTTAATTTGTCCCAAGGATTTCCCGATTTTGAAGTTGATTCCGAATTAATCGAATTGGTTCAATCCCACATGAGAAAAGGAAATAATCAGTACGCTCCAATGACTGGCGCTCCTGCATTGAGAAATGCAATTGGTTCGAAGATCGCCAAATTGTATAATGTAAATTTAGATTGCGACGAAGAAATTGTTGTCACCGCTGGTGCTACGCAAGCAATTTTTACGGCGATATCTGCATTTGTAAAAAAAGACGATGAAGTGATTGTTTTCACACCGGCATACGATTGTTACGACCCCGCCATTGAACTGAACGGAGGTCGGACCGTTTTTGTGAAGTTGAAATCTCCGGATTATACCATTGATTGGATGGAAGTCAAAAACAAGGTGTCGGATAAAACGAGGATGATCATATTGAATACTCCTCACAATCCCACAGGGTCAGTTTACAAGGAGTCGGATTTTACAGAGCTGTCTGAAATCACGAAAGGTACCGATATCATTGTATTAAGTGATGAAGTCTATGAGCACATTATTTTTGAAGAAAATATGCACCAAAGTGTACTAAGATTTTCAGATTTATTCGATCGTTCTTTGGTTGTGGCTTCTTTTGGTAAAACATTTCACGTTACGGGCTGGAAGCTCGGTTATATTGCAGGTCCAAAATCATTAATGACAGAATTTACAAAGGTCCACCAATTCAATGTCTTTTGTTGTAATCACCCAATGCAATTGGCTATTGCAGAATACATTTCTAAAGAAGAAAATTATGAAAGACTAGGTGGGTTCTATGAAGAAAAGCGTGATCTTTTTCTTCAGGCCGCGAGTCAATCGAGATTTTCTGTCCGACCCTCTATGGGCACCTATTTCCAGTTATTGGATTATTCGAGAATTACTGATGAAAATGATGTCGACTTTGCTATTCGATTGACAAAAGAGTTTCAGTTGGCCTCTATACCTGTTTCAGTATTTTACAACGATCCGGAACAAGACAAGGTATTGCGTTTCTGTTTTGCAAAAAAAGATAGCACCATTGAGAAGGCAGGAGAAATTCTGTTAAAAATATAAGTAGAAAGTAACCAATCGGGACTTTCACCGTTACGTTAATAAGCGCCATTCAACAACGGAATATGGAAAGATGTTGTGCACCTTTCCGAATACCATCTTATTATCGAATTATTTTTAACAAGGGAATGACCTTTAAGGTGAGTTCCCTGATTCAATTATTGTATTCAATATGTTTAAAGGTCTCTTTTTGTTGAGCGGTTACTTGTTACTCCTGATCAATGCAGTCGGACAGACAACTGGAGTTATTGAGGTTTATTCTGACAAGGATAGCTCGTATTCTTATTTCGTTCAAAATGAACAGCTGTTCTTCGAGAGCTGGGATACACTGGCTCAGCCTATATTTTGGAGGCGAATTATGTCTATGAGCCCTGATTCTGGCCTGGTCAATGTAGCATCAACTAGAGAGGTTTTGTTTCAGACATCCTATTGGGACTATAAGAAAAAAACAACAAAAGAACGCTTGAAGTTTAAGGATAGTGTTCGAAAGGAATACTGTCTGGAATATGGAACAAAATTATATCTCACCTCCGGCAAAAAAGAATTTTACAATATCGAAAAGGTAATGCCCTCCATCTCGAAAGGAGTTGAAGTTTTCTCAGAGCTAAATGTCGACCCGTGGTATGCTCAAGCCATCCTGTTGATTGAAAGTCCCGGGAAGCTTGCTTATTCGAACACCGGCGCTTATGGTCCTTTTCAGCTGATGAAAAGTGTAGCTCGCTCTCATGGCTTAAAAGTCAATAAATACGTTGACGAACGGAAGGACTTTGACAAATCTGCGAAAGGAGCTGCTAGCCTGATTTCAAACACATGCATTCCTGAAGCAGTGCGAATACTATCAAAAAATGATATCGAATATTGTGAGGATGACTTGTGGTTCAAGCTGTTTGTTCTGCACATCTATCATGCGGGCGCAGGAAACGTAAGCGGGTTATTGGGTTCAATCGACGCTTCCAAGGGAGGAATGGAGCTCATTCAAACGATGTGGCAATCCCAGTGGGGTGGGTTTAAAAATGCTTCACAAAATTATTCACAGGTGGCTTTGGCGTCAATGATCATTCTTAATGACATCATTGAGGAGAATTCTAAATATATTTATGAGTGTTACATAGCTCATGAGTAGTAAATTAAAATTAGCACTGATACAAACCGAGCTCATTTGGGAGAGCCCGAAAGCCAATAGAGAAAAATTCGAGGTGCTGCTTCAATTTCTGCCCGGCGAATCGGATCTGATCGTATTTCCTGAAATGTTTACAACCGGATTTTCGATGAATAGTGCAGCGTTGGCTGAACCATCTGATGGCACTACTGTAAAATGGATGTTGACCATAGCTCAGGAAAAAAAATCGAATGTTGTGGGGAGTATTATTGTAAAGGAGGGCCAGCAATATTACAATCGTCTCTATTGGGCATTTCCAAATGGAGATTTGAAGTACTACGACAAAAGACATTTGTTTAGGATGGCTGGTGAAGATAAGTATTATTCGCCTGGTTGTTCCCGACTCATAGTTGAGTATAAAGGATGGAAGATCTGCCCTCTCATTTGTTATGATCTTAGGTTTCCGGTTTGGAGCCGGAATGATTGCGACTTTGATTGTTTGCTGTATATCGCGAATTGGCCAAAGCCGAGAATCGATGCCTGGACCGCCTTATTGAAAGCTCGTGCAATCGAAAATCAATGTTTTTCTATTGGTTTGAATAGGATAGGTCAAGACGGTTCAGGGGTTGCTTACTCGGGTGGATCGGCAGTGTTTAGTCCAAAAGGCAAATCATTAGCCACATTTAAAGATAACGAGGAACAAATTGTTATGCTGGAATTGGACAAAGACGAACGATTAAAATTTCGTGAAAAATTTCCGGTTCATCTAGACCGAGATGAATTCAAAATAGAGGGATTGTAGAGGGTTATTTGAACTTGTCAATTTCCCAGTCTTCATTTAAATTCCAGTTGGAACGAATTTCAATAACCTTTCCATATTGAAGCACGCGCTCCGGTTGGATTCTTTCTTGGTAATTTCCGGTGTCCCAAACGTTGTTGTAATTATTGTCGAATACCAATCGAGCTAAATACTTGCCAGGTTTCAGGTCATCAAAGCTAATTGCTTCAGCTCCGTAGAAGCTGTCTGAAATTCTTTTTGAATTTCCTTTTTCATCTAACAATTCCAGAAATAAATTGGATTGACTGTTCGTAATTATGTTCATACTCAGATAGCCAAAATAATCCTCTTTATAGGTCGAAAATGAGGTGCTCGTTTCTTCTATTGAACGGCCCGCAATATCAATAATACTCGCTGAGTCCAGTTTCAATTTATAGGAGGTGTTTGGTTTTAGGTGACAGGAAATATTCAGCTGGTTTGGAGCCCTTTCTTTGATTTTAATCTGAATGGGAAGGCGGGTGCTGTCTTCAACGAGATCAATGTCTTCCGACATGAAATCAGCAACTATATTGGAAAAGCTTAATGTGAGATCTTCTCTGTAGTCGAATTGATTTGGAATAGAAGACAATTTAAACTTCGGTTGCTTTTTTGAAAAAGGAATGCGAACCGTATCGATTTTGCCATCATTTTGTTTCAGTGCTAACTGAATTGATTTCATTTTCCCAGTGCTCATGAGAAACAAGGTGTCCCGGCGATCATTCCATATCGACATTTGGACAGAGTCCGGTTCTAAGAATCGGAATGCATCTACTTCAACAGGGCGATTGAAGGTTATTCTTGCCGCTCCGTTTTTAAAACCATTTTTGCTTTCTACAGCAAGAACTTCCGGAGTAGGATAAAATGCAAACAAATCAACCATAGATGCATTGGAATCCGGTTTGTTGATTTCTATTCGTTCATCAAGGAACCCAATTCCTTCTGAATGATTATCGTATTGGTAGTTATTGTTTTCATCAGTAAGCGCAATTATGTGGTACGTTCCATCCTTTATGTTCTCAATGTTGAACCATCCTGCTCCATTTGAAATCCCGATGTAATTAGGAGGTGAATTGACGACTTGATCCTCTGACAAACCGGAATACAATCCAACAAGAGCCCCCTCAAGAGGAAGACCGCTATTTGCTGAATAAACGGTTCCTCTGTATTCCAGAGAATCAATAAATGTACCCGTGGAAAAAACGTATTTAAAATTTTTAAGAACATTTCCTTCTGTAATGTCCTGTATTGCATCGCCAAAATTGATAGAATAGGTCGTGTTTTCCTCTAATTCATTATTTAATTCAATGAAAAGCCTTTTTCCTTTTACCCTATATTTCGGTTCTGAATTGAGACCTGGATTGATGGAAATGGTAATCGATTGATCCAGTTTGATATAGTCGTCAAATTCAATTGAAATCCCGTTCGCCTGGAAGTTTGTGCTAAAATTAGGAGGAAACACTTTTGCTTGATTCACCACAGGAGGATAGCTGTCTTTTGCGCCACCATCCAATGGTGCAATTTGTGCGCATGACACAGCCAACACGATCAATCCCAGCATTAGTATTATTGTGCTAACTCTCATAAACTGTCAGAGACAATTTTGCATATTCGTTCCAGACCGGATTCGTCTTCTTTGGTAAAATAAGCTAGCTGGTCTGAATCCACATCAAGTACACCAATTATTTGTCCTTCTTTAAGAATCGGAATAACAATTTCAGATTTTGATTCTGCACTGCATGCGATGTGTCCCGGGAATGTTGAAACGTCCGGAACTATGATCGTTTGGTTTAATTCCCAGGCTTTGCCGCAGACCCCTTTTCCGTATCGAATTCTAGAGCACGCGGGGGGGCCTTGAAATGGACCAATGATCAATTCATCTGAATTGTGTTTTAAATAAAATCCTACCCAGAAATAATCGAAGTTGGTTTTCAGAACAGCGGCCACGTTTGCGAGTTTCGCGTACACATTACTTTCTGCATCAATCAGTGCTTTGATCTGACTTTCAGTGGCGAGATACAGCTGTTGTTTCCCTTCGAATTCTGATATGGTTATTTTCTCAATCATCATTAAGCGGTCGCTAAAGTAGCAATAGAAATTGTAATGTCCTCCACATCGTTAAGAACGGTGCAACAGGATTCTAAAGTTGATCCGGTTGTGATTACGTCATCAACCAGCAAAATGTGTTTTCCCGTTAAGCATTCACTGTTTTGCAATGAAAAAATAGAGCTCACATTGTTCCATCTTTTTAATCTGCTTTTATTCGTCTGGGAACTCGTATTTACATTTCTTTTTATTGCATCTTTCAGTACAGGAACTTCCATTATTTCAGCAATGCCCTTACTCAGGAAATAGCTTTGGTTGTATCCTCTCGCTTTTTCTCGTTTTGGGTGAAGAGGTACAGGAATTATCGCATGGATTTGATCGGGTTCAAACTTACCAACCATATTCCGGCCCATCATTTTGCCCATTGCCTGAGCTAGCTCCGGTTGGTTTCCGTATTTCATTTCTTTTACAATTTTTTGAACCTTTCCACCGCGATAGTAGTAATATAGTGGCAGACATGTATTGAAATACGTTCTCCCGGCTAAAAGTTGTGAGGCGGGATTTTCGGTGTTCGCTTTATATTGAGCTTCCGGAAGTTCACTTTTGCAATGCAAGCAAAGAAAAGTTTCTTGTTTGAAAAGGGCGCGAGAACAACCAATGCATGTCTTGGGAAAAAGAATATTTACAAAGTCATTGAACATAAAATAGTTGATAGTGGCCTGTGAATTTCTAGTGGAGCAGCACAATAATATATTGAATTATCGCATTAAATTTGAATAAAAGTAATGTATTATGACAGATTCTTCAGCATCAACTCCTGAACCGCAAAAGGAAGTTAAAAAAAGAGACCCCCTGTATATTACGATAATTATTGTCCTTTTGGGCGCTGTGGCGTTTTGTGGATATCAATGGAACTACTATAGCCACGAAAATGCTGTTTCTAAGGCAGAGCTGGAAGAAATGACCTTTTATATGAAAGAAATGGAAGCGGATATTGGCTCAAGTGGGCTAGAGCTAATGTCGACCGATCTCCGTGAGAACTTGCAAGCCATGTTGGAACAAATGGATACGTTGCAAACGGACAACCAGGCCATGTTGGATAGTATAAGTGAGCAGCGAGAGCGGGTTACCGGGTTGCTGGCTGAGCTGGAGGACATGAGAAAAAAAGGGAAGCGAGACGCTCGAACGATTTATAAACTAAGGAAAGAGACGGAAACATTAAGGAAGGTGATGCGCTATCAGGTCCACAAAATTGACTCACTCAATCAATTGAATATTCAATATAGAGGTGAAATTGAAGAAAAAGACGCAGCAATCAATAAGAAAGATGATGAAATAAAAGACCTTACAAGCGAGAAACAAGGGCTAGAGGAACAAGTTAGTATAGGCTCTAAATTACAAACCTCTGGAATTAAAGCGGATGCATTGAGAGTGCGGGCCTCAGGGAATTATAAAGAAACACCCAGAGCAAAAAGTACCAATATGATTAGAGCGTGTTTCACCATCATGGGCAACCCGATAGCGAAAAGCGGTGACAAAGCAATCTACATGAGGATCGTTTCTCCTTCTGGTGGGGTGCTTAATAATGGTAACCCAGAGTTATTTCAGGCAGATGGTTCGGAGAAGGAGGCTAGCATAAAACGCGTGGTTAATTATCAAAAAGAAAACATGGATCTCTGTATTTTCTACGATGTCGAGAACAAAATCGATCCGGGAGAATATATCGTTAAGATTTTCTGTGAGGGCGTAGAGATTGCAACCACTACTTTTGCATTGAAATAATTCAAATCCATTGTTTCTAACACAGTGACTCAGAAAAATGCTCTTACCTGCACACCGCCGGTATGGATTGCTTTATTGTCTTCCGATTTCCTTCCTAGATAATTTAAGCTGAGCTGCAGGTTGTTCGAAAGTGTACGTTGAAAGTTTGCATTCCAGGTAAAATTTGTCCCGTTTTTCAATCCATTTAGCATTTCAAATCCCAGAGATGAATTGACTTCACCGTCGTATTTAATGTTAATGTAATTGAATGAGCAGTTCATTGATCCTTTGGTTGCTTTGTTTAATCGAAGTTCGATTCCTATGTCGGTGATCTCCGCGGTCTCTCCTCCAAGATCTGCGGAGTTTGTTTTGCCCGATAGTTCATTGGTGAGTGAGACTCGAAATGAGGTGTTAGGCTGATAAGAAATTTTTGAGTTGATGCTCCAGATATCAAGATTGTAATCTCGCCCGGTGGTGTAGTCTGAAGAGTTTGATTTTGTACTGATGGTTTGATTCGAAATAAACGTGAATTTTCGATTTAAATTCCATCGTATTCTTAGCTCATGTTCTTCTAACGCACGCGAGTCAAATCCCGATGTAAGCAGTGATTTCCCTCCTATATTTTGGTAGGTATAATCAATTCCATATTTGGAATGGCTTCGATTAAAAAACAAGGTGTTTCGAATGGATGAGTTTAAGGATACTAAAGAAGATTCTTCAATTGATGTGATGAAGGGATTGTAAGCTGTTGCTTCGGATTCGTTATTGGTCTTTCTGTCGATTCGGAAGGCGGATTGATTGTAAAATTTCGAGAAAAACTTAGCGGCACCGCTTTTCTTTTTTAATAGAGCTGACGGACGAATGTTAATGCTCTGATTGAATTGGTTCGAATAGGTTTTCACATACTCATTGGTGGGGGTGAACACCCGAATGTAATCGGCTTGATCCGGAAAAGCTGAAATTTCAAATTCATTGATGTCTTTTACACCATCTCCATTGTAATCGATCCAAGTATAAAAACCTTGGCCGGCCTGAACTTGAACGTAGGCAAACTGTCTTCTCAATTCCTGACCGGACCCGATTTCATAGAATGTGGTGCTTTTCACAAATCCTTTTAACAGTTTTAATGAATACTCGAGCCTTCCTAATAAGGTCTCATCCGGTGTGACAGCTGTTAATGTATCGTTTATAACACGAAGCTGTCTATACTCAACTCGTGCGATTAACTTTTGCTTTGGATTTTTCGTCAGACCCATACTGATGCCGTAATGCCTCGCTGCTGTTGCAGGGCTGAGATCATCCTTGCTTACCATAACTACTTGATCGTTTCTTTGACGGTAGTAAATTTGGAATTGGTTGGCTTTAGCCTGTTCAGGAACATTCGAAACATAAACTTTCCAGTCGTAAAACTGATAGCTGTTGGTAAGGAGTGAATCTGTATCGGGGTTATTGAACTGATTGCGTTCGAATTCGTCAATATATCCAATGCGAATCCAATTGATGTCTTGGTGTAGATTTGTTTTATGTCGATAAAAAGAAGTGGATTCAAATCCGGAGGTAGAGGTAAGCTTCCCGTTGTACTGAAGATTTGTTTTGTTCTTTTTTATGTTGGCCGATAATCCATTTCTAAAACCGGTAAACTCATCGAATGAATTGAATGAGTTGAAAGAATATCGAATGGAGCCAAATCCGGATTTATACACTCCGAGCTCTCCTCTACCTAAAAGTTGGTCACCAGTTAAATTCTTGTCGAGTAAATTCCAGTTCCGTTCAAATTCTACGGGTCGATACCGTTCGATTCGACTAAAGTTTGCTTGTCGATATTCTGCATTGATATTATTGGTTAAAACCCATCCATTGGTATCTGCAGAAAGAAATTTTTTAGTGGACCAATGTCCTTCAAGACCATAACCTACATTGTCGTCAGCATCCAGTGAAGAAAAAGTATTGAGGTCTCTATTGGTGAGGGCAGCTTCAACACCGAATTTAGTGTTTGCTGATATCTGGTAATTGGCACCTAGGGTTACCATCTGCCTTTTTTGAGGAGGAACTAGTAATATGATCGGTTCGTAATTGCCGTTTCGAATCAGTTCGCCCGAGATCGTGTCGGGCTTTATCCATCGGTAAACTCTACCAAAAGTTGAAAAATCTTCGAATACATAATTTCCGTTTCCTTGTCCGACTTCGGTAAAGCTAACCTGATAGATAGCGCTATCTGTGTTTGTGCTATACACATAGACGTCGCTATAGCCCAGGCTGTCCACCTTTTTGTAAAGGTTTAGGTCTGCTGAATAGCCTATGCTGTCAATTCCCGGGCTGAAGGCCAGATTGATTTGATCGCCTACCGACGATAGAATAAACTCTTGATCTTCTGTAAGTGTCTGTTGGAGGGGTTGATTCTTGCTGTCTTGTTCAGAATAGGCATTGAAGTCTACAGACCACCTGTCTTTTTTATATGCTGAGCTGGTTTGAAACAAGGAGCGCGCATAATTTTTATCGGAATACTGAAATTCAACAATTATACGTCTGTCTTTGGTAATGAGATTTTTAGGAGTGAACGTAACTTCTGCGGTGTTGTAATCGATGACGTAATCGTTGTTTTGTCCTCTTGTCAGCAGTCGGCCATCAATAAAGACCCGTTCCGTACCTGATAAAACGATGATGAATCGCTCATTGTTTGCTCCAACCAACTTATACGGTCCTTGATTGCCTTCAAGTCCCTGTAGGCGATTTCTGGAAAATTTACCCTTTGAAAGAGCAAGGCTGGAAGAAACTCGCCAGTAGTCGTTGGTGTTGTCGGGCTTCATTAGCTCTGTGCTGAAAGAGACTCCTTGTACTTTTTTCTGATAGGTTAAAAAATAGCTCTTCGGCCTCCTCAGCCAAAAGTCACCTGCTGTTAGTTTAGACCGTGAGGAAAACAGTTGTATAAATGCCTGGTCAAAGTCCTGCAACTGAAGTGTATTGCCTTCCGGTTGAATTGGAATGTTGTCGTCGGTAATAGAGGCCAGAATGCTAATTTCCTCCGAGACTTTTCCATTGAGCTGCAAGCTCAAATTGGAATTGACACCTAGATCCTGACTATTCCCAAAGCTGATTCCTCGAGAGATACTTCCTGATTTATTTAGAGATGAAAATCCAAAAATATCATCGTTCTTATCGTCTTTCGCCGTCCAGGAAAATATCTCATCCGGGTTTTCAAGATTGGATTCGATCGATTCAGGATCTCGTTTAAAATAAATCTGGTCAAGATTGATTTTCAAGTACCGGTAATTCACGTGAATTTCAGCTGGAAGTTCCCCGAACCAGCGCAGGAATTTCGAACTGGCATTGTAATCGTAATACTCGGTAGAAACCAGTTCATTTCCTTGTTCAATGAACAGGGTGTTGAAGGCGACAATGTTTGAGTCCAGAAAAACACTGTCCGATTCTATCAACAAGGTTTTAGAAACCACATTCCCTTGGCTATTTTGTCCGGAACAAATAACCGGGTTGCTGAAAACCAAGTTCAGCAATAGAATGGAATATGCAATGAAGGTACGCAACGTTAGTAAATGAGCATGTCTCAGTACATACGAAGATATGCCTTAAAAAGTATAGTCAAGCCTCCATTTATGATAGATTTTTACGCCTGAAATATGTCGCTATAATTGTTATATTTGCACGGTCCGATAAATAAGAAAACAAAGTTTATATGAAGAAGTTATTGCCTGCTATTTTGGTTTCGGTTCTATTGTTCTCATGCGGAGAGGTAGAGAAGAAGGAGGA
>CAJWDP010000027.1 GCA_913030835.1 uncultured Flavobacteriales bacterium
TTGCTCGTGGAGTTGTACAAGCTGTGGAGGAATTGGGTTTTCATTGGGCGACCAATTTTATTGGGTTTATTTTGGTTTCAAACGATTGGGGTGCGATTCAAACCGATACGTTGATAAAAAATATAGGCTCCCCCTCGGTGCTGGTAGATGTGATCCTTCCCACGGCCTTGCTGCCATTGATCTATTTGATTTTTTCCAAAATGTACAAATGGAGAAAGATCTCTATGTTGTTTGAGAAGATTGAGCTGCCAATCGCAGAAGAGGGGGAAGATGATGTATAGCTTGATCTAAGAGGTCGTTCTGAAGTGATCCTATAGCATTAAAGTCTAGACATCAAATAGCCGTACATATCGATCATGGCCTGTATATCTGCTTTATGCACTTTTTCATCCGGGCTATGTACATGATCTTCAGGAGCTCCAATGAAGCACCAATCAAAAGGGTAGGGACTCTTTTGCAGAGCATTTCCGTCGCTACCGCCGGTAGCTTCCACTTCAAGCTGAAAAGGGATTCCTGATTCTTTAGCGAGATCAATTATTCTATTCACGTAGCTTCTTCGGGGTATCCCGCTGTCCCGAAGCGATATGGCTACACCTTTTCCGTGTTCAACTCCATCCGTTTTCCACGTAATATCTGAGATCAAAGCTTGTTGAACGCCGAAATTTTCATAAATGTATTTTGCCAAATAGCCTACCGATCCACCTCCGGTCTCTTCCCAGCAGGAAAAACAGATCAAACCGTCGGTTAGCTCTTCAGCTAGCTTCAGAGCGTTGTAGCAGCCAAGCCGATTGTCCATATAGCAGCATTGAACAAATTCTTCATTCTCCCTCCAGTTTGGCTTAAAAACGAGCTCTGTTCCACGGTCCAGCTCTCTTTCAGCCAGATACTCCAGGCTCGGTTTTTCATCCTCATTGTCAATAACGATTAGCTCCGCTTCTATTTTGCCGTTTGAATCATTGCCGATCAAAATGGTTCCTTCATTTGTCCGTGGTCCGCCTAGCTTGATCAGCTGTTTATCATAACGAACGGTAAAGCCAATTGAATCCATATGAGCAAAAACGGCTGTCCTTGGTGTTCCAAATTTCAGAATGATACAGTCCTGAAGGTGAGGCCCGGTAATAATTTCAGGTTTAACCTTAAAGGTTGAACCGTTCTTTCTTATGTAATCAATAATGAATTCTTTCATTTTGATTTCATTGCCTGCCGGCGCATGAATTGCGCATAGTTCTTTTAGTAATTCCATCAATATTCGTTGTCGATTTTGTAGTTGATCTGAAGGCTGTCTAATTTATCTGTTACTTTCTTTTTATGTGTTTTTCGAACTCGAAATTGGATAATTGGTTGTTGATCAAATTTTTGTTTGATTTCCGAAGCTTTGACTTCTTTTACGATCCGCATTACGGAATCCATTTCATTATAGTCAAATTTTAATTCAAAAGAACATTCAACATGTTTTTGAATTACTGTATTGTTAACTATCGCTTGTTTGGCGGCTTCTCGATAAGCATTGATTAACCCCCCAACACCTAGCTTCACTCCTCCATAATAACGAACAACAACAATCAGCGTGTTGGTTAGGTCAAAAGATTGGATCTGTCCAAATATGGGCTTGCCTGCTGAGCTGCTTGGCTCACCGTCATCAGAAAAACGGAAATGTGCATGATCTGCTCCTAGGCGAAATCCGTAACAATGATGGCAAGCAGCGTGATGATCCGCTTTTATTTCCCGTATGATCTGTTTTATTTGCACTTCATTGTTAACTGGATAGGCCATTCCAATGAACTTGCTGCCTTTTTCTTTATAGGTCCCTTCAGAAGGGGAAAGAATGGTGTTGTATGTGCCTTCTGAATTATCCAATGGCCAGGAGGATTTCTTTAGAAAACGTGATGAGCCCGATTGCGACTAGTGCCAGTAGAATTCCTATCCAGTTGTTGGTGGATAGTTTTTCTCTGAAAAATAATAATCCTATGAAAGCAAGAAACACGATTATTCCCATATTCACTAAGGGATAAACTTGTGAGGCATCCATTACCTCCAACGCTCTGAAAAAGAAATACAAGGTGAAATAATTGGGCACGCCTACCAGAATTCCCCACAAAACATTTCGGATGTGAATTTTGGTTTGTCCTTTGATGAGCTTGAATACAACAAATAGGCTTCCGGTTATGCCTGATGCAAAGAAAATCAACGCAAAAAATGAAGGACTATTGAAGGCATTAACACAATGCACCTGCGCCACCTTGAATGTAGTGTCTGCTATGCCCTGGCCTAAAAAGATGCATGCCAATAACCAAAGATGCTTCTTTTCTATGGAAAGCTTGCCGCCGGTTACCGTAGAAAAATAGATGGCCGGAATTGAAATGAGCAAGCCTATGATTTTCAAGATATCAGAAGATTCATTGAACCACCAGATGCCTACTGCAACGGGTATTACCAGTGATATCTTATTTGCGATGGATGTGATCGATATCCCTATTTTTTGTGTGCCATGTGCAATCATATTAAATACGATGCCAAATAATACACCTATGATGATAGCAGCGGGGACAAAGTAGTGAGGGTTTGGCGTGTCTGCACTTGGTAGGCCGCCCAGCGTGATTTCTCCTTTCATTGCAACTACACCGCAAATGCCTGCTACCATGTAATTGACGGCGATAGCCTGAAGATTGTCGACTTTAAACCGTTCAAACAGCTTAAACATGACCATTAAGCCTGAAAAAATTATAACCGTGCTGAGTATATCAATCATTGAAATAATAGCTTATGTTGTCTCCAAATTGATCTGTTTGCAAATTCGGTTTTATCTTTAATTCTGGTGCTTTTAATCCCGATCCAAAAGTAGTTTTTCCTGTCAGTACTCTAGCTTCGTCCCAAGCACCTTCTTTCAGAAACAAAGAAAGAGTGGATGCTCCTCCTTCAATAATGACGGATAAAATTCCCTCTTTAAACAGGGCAGCCAATATTTGGTTTACAGCATGGTTAAAATCGATCTCTATTACTTTCGCATTTCTGTACTTCGCGGTCCTATTTTTGGTGAAGACAATGACAGGAGCTTCGCCATTAAAGACTTCGAAATGGTCAGAAAGTGCTCCCATTTTATCGATGACCAATCGGATCGGATGCTTTCCTTCAAGCGCGCGGACGGTTAGCTTCGGGTTGTCATTCTCAACCGTCTTGAATCCAACCAAAACAGCCATTTCTTCTGCTCTCCATTGGTGAGTTATTCCCTTCGTTCTTGGATCGGTGATCCAATTGATTCCCGTTTCGTTGTTTTTTCTTTCTCGGTCTATGAACCCATCTTTTGTCTGAGCCCATTTAAGAATAACGTAAGGCCTCTTATTTTGATGGAATGTGAAAAATCGTTTATTCAATTGTTGACATTCTTCTTTCAAAATTCCAACCTCTACACGTATTCCGCAATCTCGCAATTTCTGAATACCTTTTCCATTGACGATCGGATTCGGATCCTCACATCCTACAATTACGTGTCGAATTCCCGATTCAATTATCAAATCGGTACATGGCGGAGTTTTTCCATGATGTGCACATGGCTCAAGAGAAACATACAGGGTTGATTCTTTAAAAAATGACTTATCCTGAACCGATCTAACGGCTTGCACTTCCGCATGCTCATTTCCAAAAGGCCTTGTATACCCTTTGCCAATGATCTTGTCGTCATATACGATTACGGCTCCCACGCTCGGATTTGGCATCGCCTCTCTCAGCCCTTCTGAAGCCAGCTCAAGGCAAATTCCCATATATTTTTCATGAACATTCACTCGTTGGCGAAAATACAAAATAAGGATGCTTTAGGGAATTTGGATGTTATCTTTGTAGCGTGTTTGTGCAAGATAACTCAGTTGGATCAGTTGTCTCTTATCTGGAAGCAGGGTTATCACCTCTGTATCCGCCGGAAGAGGTAAATTCTATGGTCGCCATTTTATTCGCACATTTTAACAAATGGAATCGGATGGAGCTTCGGGCACGACAGGATCATCAGCTAAGTGAATCCGAACTACTTAATTATCATCAGGCTTTGAAACAGCTGAAGCAAAGTAAGCCTCTTCAATATGTGTTGGGGGAAACCGAATTCTTTGAGTTGCCATTTAAGCTGAACAACCATGTGCTGATTCCAAGGCAGGAGACCGAAGAGCTAGTTGATCTGATAATAAAGGAGGGGAAAGAAAAGGAATCTTTAATTGATATAGGGTGCGGAAGTGGTTGTATTTCAATTTCTTATAAGAAAAGTAAGCCGAAATCAAAAGTGTTTGTTGTTGACGTTGTTCCCGAAGCTTTGCAATTGACCATGGACAATGCGAAGTTGAACGAGGTGGAATTGAATTCGAAAGAAATGGACATACTGAATTGGTATGATCTGGACATTCAGTTTGATGTTGTTGTTAGCAACCCTCCATATGTGACGATAGGTGAAAAAGCAACGATGAATAAGAATGTATTGAATTTCGAGCCACATGTGGCACTGTTTGTTCAGGATTCAAACCCAGTGGTGTTTTACGACGCAATCGCTGATTTTGCTTTGAAACACCTAAAGGACAATGGACGAATTTATTTTGAAATCAATGAAAGGTTTGGTAGAGAAGTAGCGTCATGCTTGGAAGTCAGAAATTTTAAGGATATTCGAATAATTAAAGACATAAACGGAAAAGATCGAATTGTTACGGGCCATTTGTAAATATATCTTTGTTCTTCTATTTCTTTTCACAGAAAATGATTGTCGTGCGTTTGAATTTGCCGATGTGTCTGAATATCAGGAAGATTCATTGAAAACAAAAAAATGGAAACTTCATTGTGGTTTCGATGGAAGGATGTCGTGGGCATTGGGTCAGCGAACCAGTTTGGGAGGGATCAAGTTTGGTTTGATTTATAATAAGAAACACAAATTCGGTATTGGCTTGTATTATTTTAAAAACCCGATAATCCGATCAGGAGTTGAGCTTTCGGAACGGGATTACCCGGATGCTACGGATACTACCTCCTACAATTTTGGGTATACAAGTCTTTTTTATGAGCCGATATGGTACATTACCAGAAGGTTGAGTATTAGTGCGCCGGTTCATTTTGGTACCGCCACTATTTCTGCGTCATATAAGGTCGATGATACGACACAAACCGTATGGACCAATTATTTGAATCAAAATGAGGAGATTTTTGGGATATCCGGAGTGGCCAATTACAAAGTATTCAGGTGGTTGGCAATTGGATCCGGAGGAGGGTATCGATTTTTGCTTACGAAGGACGCCCGAGTGCGAAAAGCCCTGAACAGACCGATAATAATATTTCAGGTGAAATTAATGCTTGGCGTGTTGTACAAATTAGCCTTGAAAAAGCCAATTGATGATGGATGGGATAAAAAATAGAATAGATGCGCTAACAAAAGAGCTGAATGAACACAACTACAGCTACTATGTGTTGAGTGAACCTAGTATTTCCGACTATGAATTTGATCAGCTGTTGAAGGAACTGGAGGAGCTGGAAATTGAGCATCCTGAGCTGGCTCACAAGAATTCTCCCACCAAAAGAGTCGGCGGTGACATTACCAAAAGGTTTGAAACAGTTACCCACCGATTTCCGATGCTGTCACTAAGCAATAGCTATTCCAAAGAGGAAATTGCTGATTTTGAGGCTAGAGTAAGAAAGCTGGTGGAAGGTGATATTGAGTTCATTTGCGAATTAAAGTATGATGGTTGTGCGATCGGTCTCACCTATGAGAATGGTGAGTTGTTGAGGGCTGTGACACGCGGAGACGGAACAAAGGGGGAAGACGTTACAACAAACATCAGAACGATCAATACGATACCCTTGTATCTGCACGGCAATTACCCAAAGGATTTTGAAATCAGAGGGGAAGTATTTCTCTCTTTGGACCGGTTTCGAGCGTTGAATGAGAAAAGAGAAGAAGACGGTGAACCAGCGTATATGAATCCAAGGAATACGGCATCGGGCACATTAAAACTACAAGACTCTGCAGTTGTTGCTGAGCGTGGACTAGACTGTTATTTGTATTCACTTCACGGCAAAGAATTGCCTTTTAGCACACATTACGAAGCTCTGTCAGCTGCCGGATCATGGGGTTTCAAAGTCCCAAAGGAAGAGCTGCGTTACATTGAACGTACCAATTCTATCGAAGGCATCATGGAGTTCATAGACTACTGGGATGTTGAACGGCACAAACTTCCTTTTGAAATAGACGGTATTGTGATCAAGGTGAACAGCTATTACAAACAAGAGGAGCTCGGATATACCGCAAAGTCGCCCAGATGGGCGATTGCGTACAAGTTTAAAGCGGAACAGCTCTCTACTCGGCTTGAATCCATTACCTACCAGGTAGGAAGAACGGGGGCAATCACTCCGGTAGCGAACCTGTCGCCAATACTGTTAGCAGGAACAACTGTGAAAAGAGCCTCATTGCACAATGCCGATCAAATTGAAAAACTAGACTTAAGAGTCGGCGATTCAGTGTTTGTTGAAAAAGGTGGAGAGATCATTCCGAAAGTGGTTGGTGTTGATCTTTCACTTCGGCCTGAAGGTGCTGCGATTACAAAATATGCTGAATTGTGTCCCGATTGTTCAACTACTTTGGTAAGGAAGGAAGGAGAAGCATTGCATTATTGTCCGAACGAATATGGATGTCCGACCCAAATTACGGGCAAGATGGAGCATTTTATATCCAGAAGGGCGATGGATATCGACGGTATTGGATCAGAAACAGTGGTGCAGCTTTACCAGCAAGGATTGATTCAAGACATTGCAGACATTTATGCGATTAAGAAAGAGGATCTATTGCCGCTGGAGAGAATGGCGGAAAAATCAGCCGATAATCTAATCAAAGGGGTAGAAGCTTCAAAACAGATTCCGTTTGAGCGTGTGCTTTTTGCATTGGGAATCAGGTATGTGGGAGAAACTGTAGCAAAAAAACTGGCTCGACACTTTGGTAGTATTGACAACCTTTGTCTTGCTAAGTTCGATGAGCTCGTTGAAGTTGCAGAGATAGGAAATCGCATAGCGGAGAGTCTGATCGATTACTTTTCGGTTGAGCGAAACAGATTGCTAATAGAACGATTAAAAGAGTTTGGGCTCCAGCTAGAAGTGAGTGAAGATGAATCGTTGAGTAGAAGTGATAAGTTGAAAGGTAAAATTATTGTTGTATCGGGCGTTTTTGAATCTCTTTCTAGAGATGAGTTGAAGCAGTCCATCGAATCAAATGGAGGTAAGGTGGGAAGCTCAGTAAGCGGTAAGACGGATTATTTATTAGCCGGAGACAAGGTCGGACCAAGCAAATTGGCCAAAGCGGAGAAACTTGGCGTACAGCTCATTTCTGAAGAAGAATTTTTAAGTATGATTGGTTAGTTAATGGGATTGATCAGCAAAATAAAAATTAAAGCAGGCAACTACTTTCTAAACAGGGAGGTAATCCGACATCGGAAAGTTGAGGCGAGCAATTGGCAATCTGCAAAGAGTATTGGCATCATTTACAGAATAGATGATGAGCGTTCTTTCAAACACATTCGTTGGTATATCAAGGAATTGAAAAAGCGGTACGGGTCGAAAAGAATATTTGCTTTAGGTTATTCGGATGAGAAGAATGCGCCCGCTTATCTTAGCCATGGTTTGGAGTTTGATTATTTCATAAAAAAGGACCTCAATTGGTATGGGAAGCCAAGATCTAAGTCGTCAGATAGTTTTACGTCAGAGCAGTTTGATATGCTGATCGATTTCACAGATGGCAGCTGTGTTCCCCTGCGTTTTGTTTTATTGAGCTCCAGAGCAACATTTAAGATCGGGCGATATGCGAAAAACAACGAAGAAATCTATGATCTGCTTATTTCGCTTGAAGATGATAGCTGGAATCACTTTATGGAACAGCTGGACAAATATGTAGGGATGATCAGACATGCCGATAAAGCGGTCTAAAGGAATTTTCAATCGATAAAATTGATTATTTCGTTTGCAGATATTACTTCCTGATTTAATTTAGTGGAAAATAAAGCAATAATGGGCAAGTTTAAAGGATTGGGAGTAGCATTGGTGACCCCCTTTAGTGAAAATGGTAACGTGGATTATGCAGGGCTTCAACGGTTGGTCGAATTGCAAATCCAGGGAGGAACGGATTACTTGGTGGTTCATGGAACTACGGGAGAATCGGTGACTCTAACGAAAGAAGAAAAGGTAACCACACTGGATTTCATTAAAGAAATTGCTGCCAACCGAATTCCAATTGTTTTGGGCATAGGTGGAAACAATACTAGAGAGGTATGTAATGAGCTGGATTCAACCGACTTAAGCGGAGTAAGCGGAATTCTTTCGGTGAGCCCGGCATACAATAAACCCACCCAAGAAGGAATTTATCAGCATTACAAGGCGATATCACAAGCAACCGATAGAGAGATTATTTTGTACAACGTTCCCGGAAGAACGTCAAAAAATGTTGTGGCTGAAACGACTGTAAGATGTGCTGAGGACTTTAAAAATATTGTAGCCGTAAAAGAAGCTTCCGGTGATTTGGAACAGGTCATGAGCATTTTACAGAATCGCCCCGATGGTTTTGAGGTATTGAGTGGGGACGATGCTTTAACTCTTGCAATGATCGGCTGTGGTGCTGACGGGGTTATTTCCGTCGTGGGCAACGCTTTTCCCCAGGTGTTTTCAAAAATGGTACATGCTGCGCTAGATTCCAATATGGCAGAAGCAAGGACTCAGCATTATCAATTATTCGAAATGATTGACTGGCTTTTTGTTGATGGGAATCCGGCTGGAATTAAAGAGGTGCTGAAGTATCTGAATATTTGTCACAATTACGTTCGTCTTCCTTTAGTTCCCGTTGGTAAACAAGTGTCGGACAAATTGTATGCACTCATTGCCGATTCGGGATTAGCAATGGAATAACTCCGATTTATGGATAAACTTGAGCGAATTACCTTAGGGGCTGGCTGTTTTTGGTGTATCGAAGCTGTATTCAAACGGATGAATGGGGTAGTAGATGTTTGTTCCGGTTTTAGTGGTGGGCATGTCATTAATCCAAGCTATAAAGAAGTTTGCCGTCAAACGACAGGACATGCGGAAGTAATTCAGCTTTCGTTTGATCCCAAAATAATTTCAGTCCAAGAAATTTTGGAAGTATTTTGGTCAATTCATGACCCAACAACGCTAAACAGGCAAGGCAATGATATAGGAACGCACTACCGATCGGCCGTTTTTTACCACAATGAAAATCAACGATTAATTGCAGAAGAATACAAGTTGCAATTGGATCAGTCCGGCGTGTTCAAAAATTCAATAGTTACGGAAATAACCGAGTGGCAAAATTTCTACCCTGCTGAGAATTATCATTCCGATTACTTTGATTTGAATGGAGAGGAACCGTATTGTCGGTTTGTAATTCGTCCTAAGGTTGAAAAATTTGAAAAAACCTATGCCGAGAAACTAAGAAAGAAATAGTTTCATGAGCTCACCATCAAAATCGTAAATTTTACTCGTTGATCGACTTGGGATAATCGTATCCTAACAATATTCCGCAATCGGAAAAAGCTTCCTTCCATTCGTTAATTTCCAATCCTATTGCTGCGACGGCTGCGGTTACCATTTGGATCGGATTACCGGTCAACAAATAATTCAATTCGCTAATGCCCGGATTGTGGCAAACAATACACAGTGTATTAATTCGATCACTGGTTTCATTGATTACGTTTAAAATAGTAGCTGCAGATGAATGATAAAGTCTCGCATCTGTTCGTAATTCCGGATCGTTTTGAAATTCAGATTTAAGCTTTTCAGCTGTTGTTATGGCTCTGTTGGCCTCACTGCTTACAATCAGATCGGGTTGTTCTCCTGATCGATTTAATCGACGGCCCATTTCTTGAGCATCATTGCATCCTCTTTTGTTTAAGGGTCTGTCGAAATCTCGTTGTCCCGAATTCTTCCAGCTGGATTTAGCATGTCGTACCAGATATAGCTTTTTCATGCAATGCTTGAAATGGGTTGTCCTGATTCCCTACGTTGATCTTTGATCTTATCCATGTGCCTGTGCATTACAGAAAACCAAACTGGCGGCACAAGTGCGCACAAAATCATTACAGGATAACCTGCCGGAAGTTGAGGAGCATCTCCGTAGCTTTTTAATATCTGATATTTTCTGCTAGCCATGAAATGATGATCCGCGTGACGAGTTACCTCAAACAACAATGATCTGCCAATTGCATGGTCTGAATTCCACGAATGCATGGATTCCACCCGTTCATAGCTGCCGTTCTCTTTTAGCTTTCGTGTTAGGCCGTAATGTTCGAGGTAGTTTACGGTCTCAAAGAAGAGGATACCAACAATGCACCCCAGCATGTAATAAAGTAGTGCTCCTACATCAAAAACAAACCAAACACAGCCCATCACCGCCAATTGCATAAAAGCAAATTGGATCATCTGATTGTGCATAGAAATAATACGGAATTGTTTCGACCTCAAACGTTTAATTTCGATCCTCCATGCAGATAGGTAGCTAAATGTTATAGACCTTGCCCAGAATCGGTAGAGGTCTTCTCCTTTTCTAGCTGTAGCAGGGTCTGAAGGAGTTCCTACATTTTTATGATGTCCTTTGTTGTGCTCGATGAAAAAGTGCATGTATTGTGCTGAGAGTAACAGGATTTTTGACATGATGCGCTCACTCTTTTTTGCCCGATGACCAAGCTCGTGTGCTACGTTAATGCCCAGGACCACACAAGCGATCCCCAAAGTGATTACTCTGCCCAAAAGCTCATGCCATACTAGGTCCTGTGTGGTAATACCTAAAAGAAAAAGGATCACGAGGCCATATTGTATTGGAACCAGACTATACAGCAGATAGTCGTAAAACTTGTCTTTTTTTGCTTGTTCTTCCTCCGAAGAACTCATGTTATACGTATCTGCAGGAAGTATAAACTCAAGAATGGGTATAATTACATAGGCATATATTGGTAGCAACCATGGCCAGAATCCTGTCCACCAAAGCGAGAAAATACCACACAACGGACCTGTGAATACCAGAAAATACTTGAGCTTTTTCATTACTTTCTTGAATACTCAAGTTAATAAATTGAGTGAATTAACGCAACAGTTTTAGCCTGCTATTTCCTCATCCTTAACCGCCTTGCGAAATACAATGCTTTGCTCGAAGGCGTCAAGCACAATGGTTTGTGAAGTGTCTAGCTGACCCGATAACAGCTGTTTGGACAATTCATTCAGCACCTGTTTTTGCATGATTCGCTTCACCGGTCTCGCGCCGAATTGCGGATCATAAGACAGCTGAGCAAGCCAGTCTACAGCATCTTCGGATGCGGAGATTTTTAAATTCTTGTTAGAAAGTCTATTCTGCAATTCTCTTAGCTGAATCTTCACAATTTCTTTGATATTGGATCTTGTCAATGGATTGAACATAATGGTCTCATCAATACGGTTGAGGAATTCCGGCCGCACCGATTGTTTCAACAGCTCATATACCGCTACTTTTGTTTTGGCAACGATGGATTGGCTATTGCCATCGGTCAGCTCTTCAAACCCCTCCTGAATCAAATGCGCGCCGATATTTGAGGTCATGATGATGATCGTGTTTTTGAAGTTCACCGTCCGCCCTTTATTATCGGTTAACCTTCCGTCGTCCAGTACTTGGAGCAATGTGTTGAATACATCAGGATGCGCCTTCTCAATTTCATCCAGTAAAACAACAGAGTAGGGGCGTCTTCGAACCGCTTCGGTGAGCTGGCCTCCTTCCTCATAGCCCACATATCCCGGAGGAGCCCCAACTAAACGGGATACACTGTGCCGTTCCTGATACTCGCTCATGTCTATTCGGGTAAGGGCAGCTTCGTCATTAAACAGGAATCGGGTCAAGGCTTTAGCCAACTCGGTTTTGCCAACTCCTGTACTTCCGAGAAAGATGAATGATCCGATTGGTTTTCCCTCATCTTGCAAGCCGGAACGACTTCTTCTAACTGCATTTGAAACTGCTTCTATTGCCTCCTGCTGACCAATAACGCGTTGAGATAATTCTTCCTCAAGTCGTAGTAGTTTTTCCTTTTCACTTTCCAGCATTTTCGATACGGGAATACCGGTCCATTTCGCAACAACATCCGCGATTTCTTCTGCGTCCACTTCCTCTTTGACCAGCTTGCTGTTCTTGTGAATTTCAAGAAGTTTAGCCTTGTTTTCTTCAATCGCGGATTCAGCTTCTTTTATTTTGCCGTAACGGATTTCTGCCACCCGTTCGTAATCTCCCGATCTTTCTGCTGCAGATGCCTCTGCTCGAAGCTCTTCGATCGATTGTTTTGCCTGCTGAATGTTCTCAATTACTTCTCGCTCGGCTTCCCATTTCGCTTTAAAGTCGGTTCGCTGTTCATTGAGCTCTCCCAGCTCTTTTCCTATTGACTTTAGCTTCGTCTCGTCATTTTCTCTTTTGATCGCCTCACGTTCAATTTCGAGCTGCATAATCCTTCTTTCAATCTCGTCGAGCTCTTCCGGTTTAGAATTGATCTCCATCCGCAGTTTTGAGGCAGCCTCATCGATCAGGTCGATCGCTTTGTCCGGCAGAAATCTTTCTGTAATGTAGCGTTGAGAAAGCTCCACGGCCGAAATGATTGCCTCATCTTTGATCATTACTTTGTGGTGAGTTTCATATTTTTCCTTTATTCCGCGCAAAATCGAAATGGCGTCTTCCTGAGAAGGTTCATCAACCAGTATCTTTTGAAATCGCCTCTCCAGTGCTCTGTCTTTTTCAAAGTACTTTTGGTACTCATCCAATGTGGTTGCGCCTACAGCTCGAAGCTGACCTCTGGCAAGTGCCGGTTTCAAAATATTTGCGGCATCCATAGCTCCCTGACCTCCACCTGCGCCAACGAGCGTATGTATTTCGTCTATAAAAAGAATGATGTCTCCGTCGCTCTTAATTACTTCTTTTATCACAGCCTTCAGTCGTTCTTCAAACTCTCCTTTGAATTTTGCCCCGGCGATCAGCGCACCCATATCCAGTGAAAACAAGGTTTTGTCCTTTAGGTTTTCCGGGACATCTCCATCTATAATTCTGTGTGCTATCCCTTCCGCTATGGCAGTTTTACCGACTCCGGGCTCACCAATCAATATTGGATTGTTTTTGGTTCTTCGAGAAAGTATTTGCAAGACTCTTCGAATTTCATCATCCCGACCGATAACAGGATCCAGATCGCCATCAGCGGCATACTGATTAAGATTTTTGGCGTATTTCTCCAGGGAGTTATAGGTGCTTTCCTGGTCCTGGCTGGTTACTTTTTCACCCTTACGCAGCTCGTTTATAGCCAGCTTTAAGTTCTTTTTGTTTGCTCCATTGTCTTTTAGTAGCTGAGTGGTGTTTCCACTGCTCTTGAGCATTCCCAAAAGCAAATGTTCAATTGAAACGAATTCATCTCCCATTTCCCTGGAAATATTGATTGCATTACCAAGGGTGGTTCCTGCGTTTCTGCCGATGTTTGATTCGCCGCCTTGAACTTTCGGATATCCGGCAATGATTTGATCAAGAGCTTGTTCCATTATGGTCGGATTTGCACCTATTTTCTTGAGTAGAAATGGAGCAACTGACTTATCAATGGCGAAAATAGCCTTAAGAATATGTCCGTTTTCGACAGATTGATTTTCCTTGGCAAGTGCTTGTTGTCGAGCTTCTTGAAGCACTTGCTGGGATTTTATTGTAAACTTATTTAAATCCATAGTTGATGATTACAAATCAACTCGCCGCAAATTGTAAACCAAGCGTGAAAAGCGGTAAAAATGACATTGAAAAGAGGCCGAATGGTATTCGACAGTGCCAATATTTCAGATTTTAAGAATTCTCTTAATGCAGCTTAGCTTGTGGGTATATTGGTCTAGTTCTTTTGCGAAAATGCCGGTATCGTCCAATTGATCAATTCTAACTTTACCTGAAGCGTGAATTATTTTGTCTTGTTCCAGTGCAATACCAACATGATTTATTTTGCCTTTCTCGTTTTCGAAGAAAACCAGATCGCCGGTTTGAATTTCGTTTGTGGAATTGATAGGGATTCCCAATTCTGCTTGTTGGTATGCATCTCTTGGGATCCAATGTCCCATTTGTCTATAAATCAATTGAGAAAACCCGGAACAATCAATTCCTAACGGACCTCGGCCGCCCCACAGATACGGGGTATTGATCAATGTAATAGCAGAAGATCGCATTTCAGCTGGAATTGCAGCGATTTTGCCTTTATAAAGGAATTGTTTGTTGTTTATATGCAATTTACCGTTAGCCAAGTTCGGCAATACAGCACCATATGGTATCGGCAATTGGTCTCCACTTTCCACATCGATCAGGTGCGACCATTTTTCACCTACCAAATATGTCCCGTGTTTTACTATCCGATCTACCTCTTCGTTTGAAATGTGCTGCCATTGCTTGCTGCAGATCCAACATTCATACCCATCATGAACCAATTTTACTTGAGTCCATTTTTCTTGCTGATCAAGTACTTCAAAGTGCTCTCCAAAAAGCAATTGAGTTACCATTTCTGCTCGATCCGAGGCTTCCGATCTGCCCGGCACAATTCCCAAATGACAAATTCCGTACGTCATATACTATTTATAAATGCAAGGGTTTACCATTTCATAAAAATAAAAAAAGGGCTTTTACTAAAGCCCTTTGTGAATTCGTTCACTTATGGCTTAAGCATTCTCAATGATCATTGCTGATGCTCCACCACCACCATTACAAATGCCTGCAACACCGTATTTTCCTTCATTTTGCTTTAACACATTAATGAGTGTCACCACAATTCTGGACCCCGAGTTTCCAAGTGGGTGGCCCAATGCAACGGCACCACCGTTTACATCAACTTTGTTTGGATCAAGACCCAACAGCTTTGTATTTGCTAGGCCAACAACAGAAAAAGCCTGATTCAATTCCCAGAAATCGATCTCTTCCTTTCCAATTCCTGAGTTAGAAAGGGCTTTATTTACCGCTTTTGCCGGGGCGGTAGTAAACCATTCCGGTTCCTGAGCAGCATCAGCATACCCCTTGATCTTAGCGATGGGTTTTATGCCCAACTCCTCAGCCTTTTCCTTACTCATCAGCACTAGAGCTGATGCCCCGTCGTTCAATGTAGAGGCGTTTGCTGCCGTTACTGTTCCGTCTTTCTTGAAAACCGGACGAAGCTGAGGGATTTTTTCCAGCTTCACATTTTTGTATTCTTCGTCTTCTGAAATGACAATATCGTCTCCTCTTCTTTGTGGTACCTGAACCGCAACGACTTCATCATTGAACTTTCCCGTGCTCCATGCTTCGGATGCTCTTTTGTAGGATTCAATCGCGAATCCATCCTGATCTTCTCTTGAAAAATTATGCTCTTCCGCACATTGTTCCGCACAGCTGCCCATGTGTACTTCGTTATACACATCAGTTAATCCATCTTTTATCATCCCATCTACCAAATTTACATTTCCCAATTTGGTTGCATTTCTAGCGTTATAATAATGAGGGACCTGACTCATATTTTCCATTCCGCCCACCACGACAGTGTCGTTATCTCCAAGAAGAATGGATTGAGCTCCCAAAGAAATCGACTTCATGCCTGATGCACAAACCTTATTGATGGTTGTACAGGGTACATTTTCATTTATTCCTGCGAAAATAGCTGCTTGTCGAGCAGGTGCCTGTCCAATGTTAGCTTGCAAGACATTGCCCATAAAAACTTCGTCCACAACCGCTGGGTCTAGATTTGCTTTTTCCAATGCTCCTCGAATTGCTGCTGCTCCTAATTTAGAGGCAGAAACACTTGATAAGGCTCCGCCGAAACTACCAATTGGCGTTCTTACTGCCGATACAATGTATACTTCCTTCATTTTTGTTGATCTAATTTTGCCACGAATGTAGCTAAATCGATGTGGAATAAAAAACCACCGATTAACCTTTGTATTGATTCGTTCTCACAGAAATCTTATCGCCAATCCTATTGAATAGATAGATCAACAGAAAAATTGTGCCACCGGGAAATACAATAAGCCACCATGCTTCAATGTGCTCTCTGCCCGAACGAAGTAATGAACCAAGCGTTGGAGTATTGTCGGGCACGCCAATGCCTAGAAAAGAAAGCGCTGACTCTACGAGTATCAAACTGCCTATTGCAAATGCAATAGCCACAGCTAAAGCGGGCAAGGCGTTTAGTAAAATGTGTTTCCATATTATTCTGGAATTGCTTGAACCTAGAACACGAGCCGATTCGATAAACGACTTTTCCTTAATCCGCATCACTTCAGCCCTTGCAAGTCTTGCGAATACGGGCCAGCTTGTAGTTCCGAGTATGAATATTAACAACACGGTGCTTTTTTTGCCGACCAGAGCAGCTAGAGTCACAACGATAATTATTCCTGGAATGGAGGCAAATATTTCGATAATACCTGATAAAAAGCTATCCAACCGAAACTGAATGGGTTGGGTTTTAAATAGGTTGTCTAGGTACTTTCCGGTTTTTGATGCCAACACACAAATTGCTGAAAACAAAAACAACGAGAAAAGTAATTGCATCAATCCCGAATGCACTCCTGAAGTGAAGGCATCTGAAATTGCATACTTGCGAATAGAGAAGCTGTAAAACCATGCAGGGAATAAAAAGACGATGATCCCGACTAATTCAACTTTGCCAATGGTAAATTTGTTTTTGTAGTACCCTGCAATGGATCCGATAAATATGCCGATACATGCCGCGATTATAACGGCAGAAATACCGATTAACAGGCTGTATTTGATGCCTCCTAGGACATTCGCCAGTACATCTTTCCCTTGTCTGTTCGTTCCAAATAAATGCTGAGATCTGAAATCAGCAGATTCCCCGATTTCGTTTTTGCTTCGATGCAAAGGTGATTGGAAATCTTTATTCTCCGTATCCAGTTCAAGTGCTCCGTGTTTAAATGGTGGCCATATTACATATTCGTATTTCAAGTGCTGCCAATTTGAGGATCCAGTGAGCACTTTACCATTGATTTTTGTGAGGGAATGAACTGACAGTACATCATTGAATGCGGGATAATAGCTTTGACCATTCAAGGAGCAATATAAAGGTTTGTTGTTTGTGATTATGGGCGATAGAACAGATACGATTAAGATGAGTAGCAGCAAGCGAACCTCCCATTTAATGTTTCGCTTTTTGATAAAAAGACCGATATTTCTGTTCCGGAGATTCATCTCTGCATCTTAATTTTAGGATCAGCAAAAGCATACAAAACGTCCGCGAATAAATAGGATGACAAAGTCAGCAGTCCAGAGATCGTAAAGATTGCCACAATAACCGGGTAATTGTTATTCAATACGGCATCATAGGCCGTTTTGCCAATGCCCGGGTAATTGAAAATCAGTTCCACGATTAAAGTTCCGCCCACAGCGGCAGGTAAAATTTGTGTAAAAATCGTAATCAGAGGAATCCAGGTATTCTTAAAAACATGCTTTCGAACTACCTGTTTTATACTGAGACCTTTGGATAGGGCTGTTCTAACATAGTTATAGTTTAGCTCTTCTGCGCTGATGTTTGCCGTCAATTTAGCAACAAAGGCAAACGAGCTGAGTGCATAGGTGCTGATTGGCAAGATCATATAGGGTAGTCCCGTAATTAGATTGTTGATATAGGAATGATCTGCAGGACGATATCCGATCGGGTATAAACCGCTTTCAGGAAACCAATGTACTACATTCGTGTTAGCGAAAAAGAAAATTAGTAGGGTAGCGATCAAGTATCCTGGAATGGAATACAGCAGATATATGGGCAATGTTAGGATGTTTTTCCTTTTTGTTGACCGAATCCTCGACAATCGAAGACCTAGTGGTATGGCAGTAACAAAAGCAACCACCACAGATACTAAGATTAATTCAAGTGAAAACCCCAACTTTTTCCAGATAAAATCACCTATGGGCTGCCCCGTTTTAAGTGAATAACCAAAATCACCACGGACTAATCCCGCCCGTTCTTTGCCATTCCCAAACAACCAGACATGATATTGATTGCCTGCGCCATGAAAATTAATAGTTGGAATGAAATTGCCGAATGTACTTTTGTGTTTCAGAATCTGATCCAGTTTGGCTTTTAACCTTTCACCAGTATTCGGTGAATTTTGGGATATCCTTTCAATCACTTCCGCTGATTCTTGGTAAGTGGGAATTTCAAGCAACGTTTTTAAATTGTTTATTTCAGGATCATCCTGATCAATCGCCATTTTAATCTCCTGGTGATACGATTGGATTTGCGGCCAGCACCCATAATTATGAGTCATCCTTTCAGATGCCATTCTTCTTGCTTTATTTGAAATTCGATTCAATGTGTCGCACTGACTGTAAGCATTGAATGAAAAATAGAAAAGCGGAAGATGCAGACCCATTTCACGATAAAGTTGATCTCGCAGCTCTGAGGAATTAAGAATGGTGTTATTGTAGCTCACACCGTGTCGGGCAATGAGAATTTTATCCACCGGATCTCCAGGCATTCCATTAGACAGCAAGAACCCGATAAACGTTATGCAGAACAGAATGGGGCCAAACCGGAGTAAACGTCTAATTATATACTTGAGCATTAACCCAAATATCAGTAATTAATCATTTATCTGTTAATTCTAAGGAACCTAAAAGTATTGAAGGTCTTTGAGCGAAGCAGCTCGGATTGTTGAACTTTTTGCTTACAGCAATTTTTCTTTGAGTTGCAAATAGCACAATAAATGTGTTTTGCTCATTAAATTTTTCCTGAAGATCACGATACAACTGATTCCTTCCCCGCTCATCAAAGGTCTTTTTTATATTGTTCAAAAGCTGATCGGTGATCGAATCGCCAAAGCCGGTGAAATTGAATCCTTTATGTTTCCATGCATCGGTATGCAATATCGGTGAGAGGTCTTCAAATCCTCCATCACCTGTAAGGCTGGTGATGAATACATCAAATTCCTGAGAAAGGAGTTTGGGGAACATCGCATTTGCCTCTATCGCTTTTAGCTCGGTAGCAATCCCAACCTCCAAAAAGGACATGGATATGAGCTCAGCGATGGACCTAAAGCTAGGATTGTCAGCAAATCCTATGTCGAAACGTAGATCAACCATTTTTCCATTGATTTTGTTTTCTCTGATTCCGTCTCCGTTTGAATCGATCCATCCTGACGAAGTAAGTATCGAATCAGCCCTAGTTAAATCCAGCTTTGGCATAGGTAGTTTATCGTGGTAATATTTTCGCTTTGGATTAACAATGGAAGCTTGTCTGGTCCCCATATTATAGATCGTTTCGAGAATGGCGTCATAGGGAGTTGAATAGCTCATGGCCAATCTTACCTTAGGATCGGAAAGCACCGGATTTCCTGTTGCTGAAGGACGCGAATTAACAGCTAAGAAGGTAAAACCAAAGATGTCGACTTTGTTCAGGTGGAAGCTGGACTTGAAATTTTCGTTTTTTGAAAGATCGTGTGCTTGAGCACTGCTGAGAGAATAGGCGACATCAATTTCCTTGTTTAAAATGGCGGCTGTTGTGGTTTGTTCATCTGAAATTACCTTGAAGTGTATGGCGTCCGGATTTGTTTTGTTGTAAACAGATGTTGATGAATCGCCCCACCAATTTTCTTTTTTCTCGAGGGTTATGAATTGACCTTCCTCCCAATGAGTTACTTTGTAACCGCCCAGACCACAGATGTATTCTGGATTGTGCGAGTACTTTCTTGAATTAAAATTGAGGAACCAATCTCGCACTTCCTGTGAAAATTCAAAGTCTTTCTCCTTGCATTGTGCAAAGGTAAGTTTGTCGAGTACGTTTTGCGGGTCATAGAATGATTTTGACAGTAAAGGGAGATCACTCCAAATGTGATTGGATCCGGCAAATTGAAATTGTGTAGAGTATTGAATTTCATTGCTGCTTTCCACACGCACTGAGTCGACGAACTCAGCAAGGGTTAGTCGTTTTTGTGGAGCGTTGTTTAGCGGGCATAGGGCAAGTAATAAGGTAAACCGAACATCTTCTGCGGTAACCGGAGAACCGTCGTCCCAAACAGGTCCTTTCCTGATGATGTATCTAAAGTTCGTACTGTCCAATTGAATCGGCAGTTCCTTCGCTATTTCCGGAATCAGCTCTAAAGTCTCTAGATCAACTTTTAGCAGGGTCTTATGAATGCTTTCAAATACGTACGAAGTATTCAAAGAAGCACTGTTCAACGGGTGTAGTCCGTCAGGTTCAACAGCAATATGTGCAACGAGATCAAAAGAATCCTTCTTATTATCTGAGCGATCAACGGATGAATTATTGGGTGCACAGGCACAAATACATAGGGCAACAATTAAATAGTTTACTTTATTCATGCGTGTGTACGGTGCTTAAGAGTTTGAAAACCCTAAAATAGTAAGATTCTTTACGCCAAAAATAAAAAGGATAATCGTCCCTCAGAATTTTGGTAATAGTTCAACGTAATTCAAAATCTGTTATATATTTGCAATCCATTATTGGAGAGGTGGCAGAGTGGTAATGCAACAGCCTGCTAAGCTGTCAACGAGCAATCGTTGCCCGGGTTCGAGTCCCGGTCTCTCCGCAGAAGAGCCCTTTGAGATCAAAGGGCTTTTTAATTTTAGGATAGAAGGTCAAGTAAATTAGTTCTTCCGTTCGGAAAAATTGCTTATTATAATCGAGACTATGGCTGAAGATCAGAAAAGCGTATCGGTTTGTGAAAGTTGCATGCAGAATGATCAATCTATTTTTAGAATCCTGAATGCAATAGATCCGGACCTTGTGCAGGGCATTAAACACGGGATTTCCTATCAGTCGGAAACGGATTTACTCTCTCAAGGTGCGCAGGTCAAAGGTGTTTATTCTGTTATTTCGGGAAGGGTTAAGATTAGCAGGACGAGCGGATCAGGAAAGGAGCAGATCATTCGCTTCGCAAAAAAAGGAGACGTCCTGGGGTTTCGTACATTAATGTCTAACCATCCATTAGGTGTTTCCGCTACAACCATTGAGGATTGTATGGCTTGTTTTATAGAGCGTGATGAATTTTTAAGAGTATTACGCCATGCCCCACAATTGAGGAAGAAATTATTAGAAGAATTGTCAGAAGATCTTGCTGAAATGGTGGATGCACTCACTAGTATGGCGCATCGCTCAGTAAGAAGCAGACTATGTGGAGCATTGCTAATTCTGGAAGAATTGTACGATGGTCAGGGAATTAATTTATCTAGGGAAAACCTGGCTAATTTTGTGGGCACAGCAAATGAGTCGGTAATACGTCTCTTGTCTGAAATGAAAAATGAGCAATTGATCGAAATTCAGGGTAGAAAAATTACCCTACTGGATCGTCAAAGAATCAAGAACATTGAACAATTCAGCTAGGACTGACTGATTATACAATCTCCATCTAGAAAACAAGAATATGGTCGTGGTAGGCGGCAACCTCACATTATGTGTTTGTAAAGATTGTGTTAATATTGTATGCGATTATTTAACACAATTGTAATGATGAAAAGAAGTTTGTTTGCCGTAATTCCGTGTTTGTTGTTGGTTTTGTCCTGCTCGAAACAGGAGGGAGTGGGAGGTCAGGCTTCTGCCAATGGTCGCCTTCTTGAACATCTCTTTGCGGGCTCATTGGATCAGGGCACGGTTGGAGCGCAAGCAAAAGACGTGTATATCATTTATGGCACTGATGAGGGCATTGCTGATGACGAAGTGGAAACAGGATACAATGGAAATTTCTCTTTCGATTACTTACGTCCAGGCAGTTACACGATTTATGCTTATTCAGATTGCTGGGCTTGTCCTTTCGGAACGGATTCTGTGGTTAAAATGGAATTTGAAATAACCAGTAGAAAGCAAGAGCTTGATCTTGGAAGCATCACTGTATTGAATCGATGATTTGAAAAGAATCTCTATTGCCATACTGATTTTCTTGATTCCATTTTGTTTGGAAGCTCAGGATGACATGCAGGATTTTGAAACCTGGTATCGTTTCCGGCTGACAAAAAAGGTTGGTGATATTAAGTTACATGTAAAGCCCGGAATTCGACTGTTTGAAAATTCTTTAGTTGTAAAAGCCATTCTTAGTGACTTTGGCGCCTCATATAAGGTGCATAAGTATTTTGAGCTTACAGCGAACTACAGATATTCCAGAGTGAACAAATACGATGTTCCTTTTTATTCCAGCCAACGACTCAATCTGGACTTAGACTCGGATTTGGACGTAAATACAGTAAATTTTAGTTTGCGAAACAGGAGCCAAATGGATCTTGATTATAGAGGGTGGGAATTTGCCAACAGAACAAAATTATCCATTAAGCACGACATTGGTGAAGGGTTGGCATTTTTTGCTTCAACAGAGGGTTGGTTGGCTTTTGATGGTATTTTGGGTTTTTCGAAATACCGTTTCACTTTTGGTTTGCAAGCTGATCTAGCCAAAAGAAACAGAATGGCAATTTATTACAGGCGACAGGTACTGCGAGGAGAACGTGTTCCAACCAGCTCCAATATTATCGGTATTTCGTACAAGTTGAAACTTAAATCGTCTTAGATCAGCTCCACCTGGTCGGATGCAATCCAACCAATTTTTCCATCGGAATAGATTACTTCATACCAATCGATTACAGCAGCTTTAACTTCAAATTTCGCTCCTTCATGCAGGATGAATGCTGTTTTTGCATCGGCATTTGGCGCATTTTTGAGCGAGACAGACGATCCTAACACAATACCATTACTCTTGGTATTCATATAATTGTTCTGAACGGTGGCAAGTAAAATACAAATGACGCTTAATAGGATTGAAAATACACCTAGGAAAAAGCCAATTTTTTTGTTTCTCCTTCCAATACTTAGTTTGTATAGCAATAAACAGGCAAAACCAATAAAGATGGTTAAAATGGCTCCCCAGCTCCAGTAATTTGGTGACCTGCTCAATACGCTCATTATACGATCATAAGCTTTGCTCTTTTCCGCTGAAGGATTTTTGTCCAATACCAATCGATTTAGCAGCTGTAGGTTGTGAATGACATCCTGATTCGACGGATCCAGCTTTTTTGCTTTTTCGTAATACAAAATGGACTTGCCTACGCTCTTATTCTGATAGGCAGCATTGCCTGCATTGAAGAATAGTTCGAAGGAAATATAACCGCTATCTATGAGCTCTTCATAGTGGGTTAAAGCGGAATCATAAAGATTGCTGTTGTACAGTTCATTCGCTTCCAAAAATTTTGCGTTGGGCAATTCCGAAGCAAAGCCAGTTATGGAGAATCCTATTGCAAGAAAAAAGCTAGTTAACCAATTCATTTTCAAGTTTTTCTATAATGGTGATGCCCTGCTCGTAGAGCTGCTGATTGTTTGCTCCTGAGGTCGGAGCATATTGAGCAATTTCGCATTCCTCAATGACGGAAATTAGCAATTCGATTACTTCGTTTGTGGCTCCTTTTTCTGTTAAATGAGAACGAATGGTTGATTTGTTGAGCTGGGTCGTTTGTAAGGTTAGTTTATCCCGCAGATAATTGAATAAGCCGCTCAAGAGTTCTTGGTTGAACGAAGAATGCTCTTCCTGATCTAATTTTACACTTGCATTTTTCAATGCGTTTAAGGCAGTTTTGGCTGCCTTTTTCTTCCTGATGAGATCTTCGTCTTTCTGATGTGAGCGCTGTTTCTTGAGTACGATGATAAAGACAATGAAGAGAACAAAAGGAGAGGAGTAGAGAAACCAAAAATAACCGGATCCAAAGAAAAGGTCGGATTGTTTTATGAGCTCCGAAGATTCTCTTATGTGCCGTATTCCCTCGGATAGTAGCTCTACATCTTTTTGATCAGTGGCGAGTATTTCCTGACTTGAGCTCCCTGCCGACTTGTCTACTTTGACCTGCCACGTTTCACTTTTTAAGGTTACGAATTCTTTACTTTTCGGATTGAAATAGATCAGCTCAACAGGCCCGATCTCATATTCGCCACCTGATCTGGGAATACTCAGAAAATTAAACGTTTTAGAGCCGGATAATCCAGAAGTGGATGCGGATATTTTTTCTTCTCTTTCAGGATCATAAACGTCGAAATCCAATGGGAATGGCAGATCTATACTATCCAATTGCTGTAGATTCCCTTTCCCTTTGATCTTTACTTTAATGTCAATCCCTTCATCTGCAGAGAGCTCAGTTTTCGAGATTTCTGCATCCATGGTAAAGGAGCCAACTAGGCCAGAGAAGGTGTCAGGAGCATTTTTAATTTGTTTAACGTTTATAGTCGGTGAATTGCTCGAAATTGAAATTTCCGTCCCTGAATTGAATATTGTGCGATTTGCAACAAGCGTAGCCGTAAACTTGGGGATCTTAAGCTCACCTGTTTTTTGTGGATACAACAAGTCTTTCTTAATGGTGTACACATTGTACATCACACCATTGATATTTTCAGTTTTGACAGGCCACCCATTTTTCCCCGCATTGATTTCCTCATTCCAAAAACCACTTGCCATTGGAAAATCCGATTTGCTTAAGCTCAATCTGCTGTATCTGGAATAGATTTTGGAAGTTGCGACAACATGTTCGCCTTTGTATATTGACGAACGGCTTAAAATAATTTTCCCAAAAAGGTTGTTGTTTTTTTGAGGAACGCTGGTTCTTCCCGATGTATTTGCACCAACATGCACGGTTACTTTATCAGAGCTGTACGATGTTCCCCCAACCTGAAAGGATACAGGATCAATAACAAATGTCCCTTCCTTTGTGGCTTGCAGAACCACCGTATACTGTTGAAGAGCCATTTCCATGTCGAAACTTCCAAAGCTGAACCCCGGCCTGCCTGCCTTCTGACTGATCACTTTAAAATCGGCGTATTTTGGGTGTTTTACATTAATGCTACCACTAATCTGAACAGATCCTGATCCATCAAGCACCAGCTTATATATCAGCTTAAATTGCTCGTTGACTTCCGGATTGAGCGTACTGTGAGATACCCGAACGGCGAGATTTTGTGCTAAGGAGAAAACACTTAGTAAGAAGAACAATATGGTAGCAGTAAATTTCATCACCAGTCTTTCTCAGATTTTTGCGTTTTGGAAGATTCTTTGGCTTTCTTTTTTTGCAGTTTGAGTAGCGTTTTCTTTTCGTCGTTGTTGATTGCATCTAGGTCTTTTAGGGCCTGCTGTCTGGATATTCTGCCTTTTTCAGGCTGGTTTTGTTCGCTTTCTCTTTGCTGACCCTTATTCTGTTTATCCTTGTTCTGTTGGTCCTTGTTCTGTTGGTCCTTGTTCTGTTGGTCCTTGTTCTGTTGGTCCTTATTCTGCTGGTCCTTATTCTGCTGGTCCTTATTCTGTTGATCCTTATTCTGCTGATCTTGGTTTTGTTGTTGCTGCTGCTGTTGATCTTTCAATTTCTGCAGTGCATAAGCTAAGTTGTATCTGGTTTCTTCATCTGCAGGATCATACTTCAGGCTTTTCTTGTATGCGGTGACAGCCTCCTTGTATTTTTTTTGTGACAGGTAGCTATTGCCCATATTGTGTGCTGCGCTGGATTTTTCCTCGTCAGTTTTGGCTTGGTCCAGTAGCTGCTCATACCGACTTGTTGCCTCCTCGTATTTTTGTTGTTTGTAAAGTGCATTAGCCTGATTGTAATCGGCTTTAAAATAATTCCCGTCTACTTTTGCCTTTTCATAGGTTTTGTCTGCCGCGTCGAATTCGCCAGCATTGTATGCCTCATTCCCTTCTTTCAAAACAAGCTTCTTTTCGATGCTCTGGGCAATACCTGCAAATGAAAATAGGAGAAACGCTATGACTAAAATGGTTCTCATTCTGCAAACAAATTTAGTTCAACATTTCTATTCGAATTCAGAGGGATTAATAGATAGCTAAAAACAAACATCAGGCCTATGAATAAGTACAGCTGAAAGTGGTCATCGTATTCCAGAAAGCGCTCTTTACTTAGGACTGTTTTGTCAATTTTTTTTAATTCTTCCAATAATCCACCAAGTCCGACATTGGATTTATTCGCTCTAGTATACGTTCCGTTTCCAATTTGGCCCAGTTCGATCAGAAAATCTTCATTTAGCTGTGTAATCACCGTATTTCCCTCTTTGTCTTTTTTGACCCCTGTTTTTTTATTCCCGCGATACAGCTCAATTGGTGTTCCTTTCGACGTGCCCATCCCAATCGTATGGATTTGAATTCCCAGATTCGCTGCATAGCTTGCCGCTTCGATCGCGCCTTCCTCGTGATTTTCCCCGTCTGAAATAATGATGATTGCTTTGTTGGTTCCGTTTTCCAGATCGAAAGCATTCAGGCACTCATCAATTGCAGCGCCTACAGCTGTTCCCTGACTCGACATCATATCGGTACTTATTCCGGACAAGAACAGCTTGGCCGCATTGTAATCTGATGTAATGGGTAATTGAGTATATGCAGAACCTGCAAAAACAACAATTCCCATTTTGTCGCCATGAAGCTTTGTTGTAAGCCGTTCAATGGCAAGTTTCGCAATATTTAATCTCGTTCTTGTTTCGGACAAATCCCGAGCAAGCATTGAATTTGATACATCCAATGCGATCATAATTTCTATGCCTTTCGATGTTCCTTCGACTTCATTCTTGCCGTGCTGTGGATTACTAAGCGCAATAATGAGAAAGCCGATTCCAAACCGTAATAAAAAATAGCTGGCAAGCATTCTCCAATTAGAGGCTCCTTTTGTGATGTGCCCTGATAAATGCTCTTCCGACAATCGCCTTATGCCAATATTTCCCTTTAAAGCAAAATAATAGAAGCTGGCGATTACGACAGGGGTCAAGACAAAGAACCAGAATGCGGACGGATTTTCTATTCGGAAATCATCGTCTGCCGAAAGTATATAGTATGCAACCGAAACCAATCCCCAGAAAATTAATTCAGCCAGCAGCACAATGCCGGACAATGAGGTTATGCTATATTTATTCGCCTGAGGTTTCACGGAGTGGTTCTAAAAATGATTTTACTTAATGCAACACTGAATAACAATGAAAGCAGGCCAAGAAGAACAAAATTGTAGAACTTCTCTGGAATTTCCACCTGATATTCAATTACGCTGATTTTGTCTTTTTCCAGTTTGTCAATTTCCTTATATACCTCTTCGAGGGAGTTTTTATCCGTAGCACGAAAATACTTGCCTTCGGTAATTTCTGCAATCTCTTGTAGCACCGGTTCGTCTATTTCCACCTCAACGTAGTCAAATACATAATTTCCCATATGATCGATTGCTACGGGTGACCGTGCCTGCCCATTTGTGCCTACTCCTATGGTATATACCCGAATACCAAATTCGTTTGCAATTTCAGCGGCCGAAACCGGATGGATCTTCCCGTGGGTATTGACTCCGTCTGTTAACAAAACAATTACTTTGCTCTGGGCTTCACTTTCTCTAAGACGATTGACTGCTGTTGCTAACCCCATTCCAATTGCAGTGCCCCCTTCAATCATACCCGTCTCCACTTCCTGAAACAATTTGAGCATTACTTCCTTATCGCTAGTAAGAGGGCATTGAGTGAAGCTTTCCCCTTCATAAACAACAAGACCAATTCTGTCGTTCTTTCTTCCGGCTACAAATTCCTTGGCTACCTCCTTGCTTGCCTCGAGACGGTTGGGTTTAAAATCTGTGGCGAGCATAGATGAGGAAGCGTCAAAAGCGATAACGATGTCAATGCCTTCGGCGTATTCTTCAATAAACTTTTCAGATTCAATATCGAGTTGCGGGCGCGCAAGACCGAACAACAATAGAGCTAATGCCATGGCCGAAAAAAATAAAGGCAAATGGAGCCACCAGGATCGAGAACCCGGAACAGCATGGAAAGTAGAAGAGCTGACTTTCCCCGTTCTTTTTACGACTACGGAAAAGTAATAGATCAAATACAGCGGTATGGCCAGAAGGAACCACAATATCCAGGGATCTTGCAATATGTATGCGCCAATTTTCATGTATCTGAATCTTCTTTAGTTTCGACAGGCTGTGTTACTTCCAGCAGCTGTTTTATTGTTTGGTTGTGCTGAAGAATTTCAAAATCAGAGGGAATCTTTTTTGCAAACTTCACATATTCACTAATCTTAAAAACCTGAATTACAGCATAGGATGTTTCTTTATCTATGTTTATGCTATCGGTAATTGTCACGATTTCATTTGTGGTTTTTTCAAATGTGGAGACTCCATATCTTTCGAAGTAATAGGACCTTATCAGATCGGTCAGCTCTACATAATGTTCTTTTACTTTTTGATTTGACCATAGCTCTCTTTCAAGCAGGGAATTGAGTAGTTCGGTGTATTTATCGTACAATGATACCGGCGTATCCAATTGCACCGGTTTGGGTTTTCTTCGGAACAGAATGAAGAGTAGAATTACAATACCTAATGAAGCAATGGCTACCCACCACCAGTTATTGCCGATCCAGTAGGTAAATTGCTCCCAAAAGGTGAGGGGATCGCTCATCACGGATTTAATGTCGTTGAAGCCCTGAGTTGTATCGACTTTTATCTCGGCAATATTCAAGAGTAAGGCATTGGATTCTATCGTATCTTCATCTAAAATAACGGCTAACGGCATAAAGGGGATATAGCCGCTGTTGAAGCTAACCACTTTTAATGTTTGCACGATGCTTAGGGATGCGTCATTTGCATCTACCTGACTTTTTTTGTTGATTTCACCAACACCCCAAATTTCAAAATCACCTCCGATCGTACTGTCCTCTTTAAAATCCGGCCAGTTTACGGATCCAATGTCAGCGGAATAATCCAATTTCACCGTAAGCTCTATTGGCTCCCCAATTTTGGCAGAATCAATATTCGTGCTGATGTGGAGCCTGTTCTGACCGATACTAGGAAAGCAAAGGAAGCATATGATGTATATGATCAAAGCAATCCTCATCTGTTCTTAAAAAGATTCATTAACGGTTTGACGTAGGATTCTCCTGTTGAGATCTTTGCAAAGTCCACTCCGGATTTTCGGAAGGTTTCTTTCATATATCGATCGTGGCTTCGTCCTTGGTCGGCAAATCGCTTTCTCACTTTAGGAAGATTGGTATTTACCCATTTCAATTGATTGGACTCCAGATCTTGCAGTTGAACCCAGCCTACTTTAGGTAGGTTATATTCCGCTTGGTCCGTAATTTGTAGCGCCACTAAGTCGTGCTTTCTATTTGTGATTTTGAGCTGGTCTTCAAAACTATTGTCCAGAAAGTCGCTGATTAGAAAAACGATACTTCGCTTTTTTACCACATTGTTCAGATAGTCCAGTGTTGTTCCAATATTCGTCTCTTTCGTGTTTGGCTTGAATTCGATCAGCTCTCTAATTATTCTAAGAATGTGCTTTTTTCCTTTTTTAGGCGGTATGTACAATTCAGGTTTTCCTGCGAAAAGAATAACGCCAATTTTATCGTTATTCTGTATGGCGGAAAACGATATAACTGCGGCTATTTCAGCGATTAGTTCGCGCTTGAGCTGTGAGCGAGTGCCAAAACTCGAAGATCCTGAAATGTCAATGACGAGCATCACTGTCATCTCTCTTTCCTCATGAAATACTTTGACGTAAGGATGATTGAATCGAGCCGTTACATTCCAATCAATGGTGCGTATTTCGTCACCGGGCATGTACTCACGAACTTCGCTAAACGCCATTCCTCTTCCCTTGAATGCGGAGTGATATTCTCCTGAGAATACCTGGGAGGACAAGCCCTTGGTTTTGAGCTCAATTAGTCTGACCTTTTTTAATAATTCCTTCGCGTCCATGAAAAGAAATTACAATTAAGGAACATCAATTCGATTGAGTATCTGATTGATGATAGCTTCGACAGACACATTTTCTGCTTCTGCTTCGTAGGAAAGACCTATTCGATGTCTGAGCACATCTCGACAAACTGCTCTGACATCCTCCGGAATTACAAATCCTCTTCTTTGAATAAAGGCGTATGCTTTCGATGCAATCGCGAGACTTATACTTGCTCTTGGTGAACCACCAAATTCGATGAGCGGTTCCAGGTCGTTTAACCCAAAATCTTTTGGCGACCTGGTGCAGTGAACAATATCTATGATGTACTGCTCAATTTTTTCATCAAGATAAATTTCCCGTACTACATTTCTGGCCTGAATGATTTGGTCGGCATTAATGACCTTATTGGGAGTTGGGAATCCGGTTGAGGAAATGTTGTGCCGAACAATAAGTTTTTCCTCTTCTTTCTTAGGATAGTCGAGCACTACTTTTAACATGAATCGATCCACCTGAGCTTCAGGAAGCGGGTATGTCCCTTCCTGCTCGATCGGATTTTGAGTAGCAAGGACCAAAAAAGGCTCCGGCAATTTGTGTGTAGTTTCCGCCAAAGTGATTTGCCGTTCCTGCATGGCTTCCAACAAAGCACTTTGAACCTTTGCAGGGGCTCTGTTAATTTCATCAGCCAAAACGAAATTAGCGAAGATCGGTCCTTTTTTAACTGTAAACTCCTCCTTCTTTTGATTGTAGATCATGGTTCCGATTAGATCTGCAGGCAATAGATCCGGAGTAAATTGAACCCTGCTAAAATTCACGCTAATTGCCGTTGATAACGTGTTTATTGCCAATGTTTTTGCCAAACCCGGAACCCCTTCCAGCAAGATATGACCATCGGAAAGCAACGCGATTAGCAAACTTTTGACCATGTGATCTTGCCCGACAATCACTTTGTTCATTTCCATCGTTAAAATGTCAATGAATGCACTTTCTTTTTGGATCTTTTCATTTAGTGCGTGAATGTCCGGTGATGCTACTGCTGATTGAGGAGCGGTCGGTTCGTGTGGAATGGCTTGTAGATCTTCATTTTCCATTTTCAGATATTATTTATGAGGTAGTTTACTAAAGGCAAATTTGATTTTAAAATTGTTCAAAAGTAAGCATCTCATGTTAAAAATTGTTAAGCAAAAAAGACGTATCGTTTTTTGATGCAGGTTATCTTTAAAAGAACTTAAAAATCAAGGAGATGGGGGATGTAAAAATTAAGAGTCTGAGTCTGGCCGATACTATCGCGCACGTCGAAAAGTTTCATGATGCCTTCGGCATTGGAAACAACCATAAATTCACACCGGAGTTGAAAAAAGAAGAATACATGCTTCGGTACAACCTGATGCGTGAGGAAAATGAAGAATATCTCGAAGCGGCTAGGGAAGGGGACTTGGTAGAAATTGCCGATGCATTGGGTGATCAGTTGTACATTTTATGCGGTACTATACTAAAGCATGGACTTCAATACAAGATTGCTGAAGTTTTTGAAGAAATTCAAAAAAGTAACATGAGCAAGCTTGATGCAGATGGTAAACCGATCTATAGAGAAGACGGTAAAGTGTTGAAAAGCGACCAATATTTTAAACCGAGAATTAGAAAGATTCTGGAGGAATAGCTCTTTTTCATGATTGGAATATAGTTATCCCTATCGATTATATGTCCTTTTCCTATATTAGAGATTCTAATCTTTCAATCGATGCGTGCACTTAACTTTACTATTTTATTTCTTTTCGCTGGAATAGCTTGTTATTCTCAACCTCAAGTAGGATTAACTTTGATTGCTTCAGGTTTTGACAATCCCATTGACATTACCAATGCAGGAGATGATCGTCTCTTTATAGTCGAACAACCTGGAGAAATCTCAATTATTCAATCTTCGGGAACGGTAAATTCTACGCCGTTTTTAGACATTACTTCTATTGTGAATGATGGAGGAAGTGAACAGGGATTGTTGGGAATGGCGTTTCATCCCGATTACAGCTCGAATGGGTATTTTTATGTGCACTACACGAATTCTGCCGGAGATGGCCAGATCTCTCGATTCAATGTGAGCTCGGGAGACCCCGATATTGCAGACAATTTAAGCGAATTCCCAATACTCACGGTTTCACAGCCCTATTCAAACCATAACGGTGGTTGCATCAAGTTTGGACCTGATAACTACTTGTATATCGGTCTTGGAGATGGAGGAAGTGCCGGTGATCCTGGCAACCGTTCTCAGGACTCCACCGAATTGTTGGGTAAAATGCTTCGAATTGATGTGGATGGTGGAACACCGTACAGTATTCCTGCATCAAATCCATTTGTAGGCAATCCCGGATGTCTGGATGAAATCTGGTCAATTGGATTGAGGAATCCGTGGAAATTTAGTTTTGATAGAAGCACTGGGGATCTATGGATTGGTGATGTTGGACAGAATGCGTGGGAGGAGATCAATTTTCAACAGGCGGCGAGCATGGGAGGTGAGAATTTCGGATGGAGATGCTATGAAGCAAGTGCAACCTATAGTATGTCGGGCTGTTCGTCTCTATCCGGGGATTATGCCTGGCCGGCATATGAATATTCTCAATCCGGAGCACCACCCAATGGATGTTCAGTGACGGGCGGCGTTGTTTATCGAGGATCGGAATTCCCGAATTTGAATGGGCATTACCTCTTTACAGATTTTTGCGATAGTTGGATTTACTCTTTGTATTGGACAGGTAGTTCTTGGGCGTCGGTAAATCATGGAACATTTACAGGAAACTTTAGCTCTTTTGGTGAGGATTACTTGGGAGAAGTATACATTGCCAGCCTGTATGACGGGAAAATATACAAGGTTACTGACCTCCATAATGAAATTGATGAAATCAACGAAACCGAGTTGTTAAACGTGTTTCCTAATCCAGTCAGGGGAGTCGTCACGATTCAATTTAACTCAAATTCACTAGGAGGAATCTCTCTTCGAGTGTACAATGTGGAAGGCAAACTTTTCAAGTCTTTCGGTAAAGTTTACGGAGACCGAATTTCAATCCAAACTGGCGATTGGGCTGCGGGATATTATCTAATTGAAGCGATGGATGAATTTGGGCGAACAATCGCTGCCGAAAAACTCATTGTTGAATGATCAATCTTTTGTGTAGCCTGCTGTTTTTCTTTTGGGAGACAATCTGTTTTTAAGAGCTGCCATGTTTATTGCTGCGATAGCTGCTTCCGTTCCTTTGTTCCCGTGCTTACCTCCGGAACGATCCTTCGCCTGCTGTTCCGTTTGATCGGTTAAAACACAAAAAATAACGGGCTTGTTGTACTTTAATGCAACGTCTTTTATTCCCATAGTTGCTCCTTCACAAACAAAATCAAAGTGTTTGGTTTCCCCCTCAATTACACTACCGATACAAATCACTCCGTCAACCTCTTTGGACTCTAGAATAAATTGCGCACCTAATGGTAATTCAAAAGCTCCGGGAACAGATTCAATAAGCACATTCTCTTCAAGGCAACCGTTTTCCAGCAGGCAATTTTTAGCGCCTTCTAACAATCTTGAGGTAATGTGGTCGTTCCATTCGGAAACAATAATCCCGAATCGCATAGTGGAAGCGTCAGGAGTTTCGCCTTTATTGTATTCAGAAAGATTTTTTCCGGCTGTCGCCATCAATTAATTGGATGTGTTGTTCGCTTCCGCTTTAACAATATATTTCTCTATAGAGAGCGCCTCGTCACTTTCCGGAAATTCGTTTTTGATCCGCTCATAATAGGCTATTGCGTTATCCCACTCGCCAAGTGCTTCATGTGCCAAAGCACATTTTTTAAGATAGATTGGGCAAGTGAAACCATTTGGTGAATGGTTTATCGCATTGTTATAGTGTACAATGGCATTGCCAATATCCCCCAGTTGCATGTACGAATCTCCGATTGCTCCTTTCGCAACTGAAGTGACCATTTCGTCCCCGAAATCCACGCCTTCCAAAGTTGAAATAGCGTCTTCGTATTGTCCTAAATTAAGGTAGGAAACACCAAGGTCAAATTTGGCGATCATCTCTGCCGATGTTCCTCCAATGTCGTCTAGAATGTATTCGAAACCATCGTATAAGCCTACTGTATCACCTTCGATAGCTGTAGCATAGTCTTCATTGAAATGCATGATGTTTTCAGGCCACCACAATTTGTCGTTTGCAGCAATTTCTGCTGGAATCTTAACGAATTCATTATAGGCCCACCAACCACCATAGCCTACTAGTCCAATAATAATCAACCCTAGTAAGATTTTTCCGTTTTTATCGAGCAAAGGCTTCTTATCCTCATCGACCTCTTCCATTCCTGTAAACTGCTCTTCCTGAGTTGTTTCTTCTTCTTGCGTTACTTCTTCTATATTCTCGTCTGACATGCTACTTGTAAATTTCGAAATGCAAAAATATATTTTTTTTAAGAACTAATTCAAATGCGCACTCAAGTATTACATTTGTGCTAGTCTTCCAATGGTATGAGATTAACCGATTTAAATCTGATCAACTTTAAAAATTACGACGCTTTCGAACTTGAGGCAAGTGAAGGGATTAACTGTTTTGTTGGAAATAATGGGGTGGGTAAGACAAACCTTTTGGATGCGATCTACTATCTGTCGTACTGCAAAAGTTTTTTTAATCCTGCGGATATACAAAACATAAAGTATGAGAAAGAGTTCTTCGTTATTGAGGGAAACTACAGATTAGACGGTGTTGAAGAGAAGCTTTACTGCGGGGTTAAAAAAGGACAAAAAAAGAAATTCAAAAGAAATTCAAAAGAATACGAAAGACTAGCTGATCACATTGGTCTTTTTGTTTCGGTTATGGTTTCACCCAGAGATTCGGAGCTAATTCTAAGTGGTAGTGACGTAAGACGCAAATTTCTGGACGGAATCATTGCCCAGTTTGACAAGAAATATTTAGAATGTTTGATGAAGTACAACAAAGTGCTCCAGCAGAGAAATGCATTGTTAAAGTATTTTCAAAAAGAAAGAGTGTGGAAAGAGGAGGACTTGATTGCCTGGGATTGCGCATTGGCAGATGTGGGATCGTATATTTTTGATGTTCGAACCAGCTTTGTTCGTGAATTTGTGCCCATTTTCAATGAAATGTATGCGTTCATTTCGGGAGGAGATGAAAAAGTGTCTATAGAATACGTTTCACAGCTTCAGGAAGGGTCATTCGATGATCAGTTGATTGCTCATCGAGATAAGGATAGGGCGCTTGCTTATTCAAGTTGTGGGATTCATAAAGATGACCTTATCTTTAAATTAAAAGACTACCCGGTAAAGAAATATGGGTCTCAAGGACAACAAAAATCCTTTCTTATAGCCTTAAAGTTTGGTCAGTTTTCATTCCTAAGAGCAAGCAAGGGGTATTTTCCAATATTGCTCTTGGATGACATTTTTGATAAATTAGATAAAACAAGAATATCCAAGTTAATGGATTTGGTTTCACAAAATAAATTTGGACAAGTATTCATAACCGATACAAATGCGGATCGAGTAAAGTTTATTCTTGAGTCACACAATATCGATTTTAATTTGATTCACATTGGGTAAAAGAGATTCAAATATGAGCTCCCTTGAGGATTCCATTAAGCGATTGCTGAAGGCTTATAAATTGAGTGACAAGATGATTGAAATTGATGTGGTTAAAGCCTGGCCTGAGGTTATGGGCCCATTGATCGCATCAAAAACGGAAGAGGTTTTTTTGAAGGATTCTGTATTGCTTGTACGACTGAACAGCTCCGCGCTAAGGCAGGAGTTGTCCTACGGTAAACCCCAAATCATAAAAAATATGAATCTATACCTAGGTCACAATCACATAAAGGACGTAATCCTTAAGTAATTACTATTTAGGTATATAAAGAGGTTATTAGGAGTGCCTCTCTGATTTTAAGCGAAGCAGTGATCGGGCTGGAAGTGGAAATCACCTTCTATCCTGGCATTTTCATCGCTGTCTGAACCGTGAACTGCATTCTTGGCCTTTGATTCTGCATACAACTTTCGAATGGTTCCTTCTTCTGCTTCAGCGGGGTCGGTTGATCCAATCAATTTTCTGAAATCTGCGACTGCATTTTCTTTTTCCAGAATGGCTGCTACGATTGGCCCTGATGTCATGTAATCAACCAATTCAAGATAAAATGGTCTCTCCGCATGCACAGCATAGAAGTCTTTCGCTTCTTGTGTAGATAATTTGGTGTATTTCATGGCAACTATTTTGAACCCTGCGTCAGTAATTGCCTGAATGATGTTTCCGATATTGCCAGACTCTACAGCGTCCGGCTTGATCATTGTGAATGTTCTGTTTGTAGTCATTGTCTTGCTATTCTCAATTCGCCGACAAATATAACAATTGAGGAAGAAGGTGGTTTGAATTTTTAATTAATTAAATGCCAAAATTGAAACGCGTCAAAATATTTTTATTTTTGTCGTACAGAGAAAATCAGAAAAAATGAAAAGAATCCAGGTGAAATTAATGTGTTGCGCGTTCATGTCTTCGTTGATTATGTTCAGTGCATGTGGTGAATCGGAAGAGCCGGCTCAGAATGAAAATCCTGAACAAGGATTGGATACCGTAGTCAATGATATAGAAATTGAACCTGAGTTTCAAAGCTTTGATCCTTCTTTAGAATATACAGTTCCAACCCCTTCAGACCTTTTTTTAGCGCTTCAAAACATAGGAAGTGAAGGAAAGTTCAACTTCCTTAATGATCCGGCTAAAATCTCTGATTATGGTGACAAGAAGTCAAGGGCATTAAATTTTGGCGTGTATTTTGCTGACCTGAGCTATGCCAGTTCATTTAATTATGGTCCGGACTTATTGAATTACATCAAAGTTGTAGATGATTTGTCGGATGAGCTGAACATCAGAAGTGCTATGGATGAAGCTTTAAAGGATAGAATACAAGCGCATATTGCAGCAGGAACAGTTGACAGTATTGTTTCCATTTCTTCAGACACCTATTATAAGGCCTACGAATACTTGGATGAGAATGAACGCGGTGGTACGTTGAGAATGATTGTAGCAGGCGGGTGGATTGAAGGCTTATATTTGCTTACTCACATGGTTGATGCATACGATGCGAATAATCCCATCGTAGAAGAAATAGCGAATCAGCAGCTAACTGTAGAAAATATTATGGGCTTTTTAAATGCCTATGCCGAAACAGATGCAGATGTAGAAGAAGTGATGGCTGACCTGAGTGGTATTGAAGAACTCTATATGAGTTTGGAGTATGCCGAGGGAACCACAGAATCTACGGTGAATGAAGATGGAATGACCGTTTTGGATGGTGGTGAGCGCCCCGTTATATCAGAGGAACAATTTAATGAGTTGAAATCGATGGTTTCTGAATTGAGAAATTCAATTACTGGTTAATAATAGATTATGAAAAAACTACTTATAGTATTATTGAGTATCGTATTTGTTGGCGGTTCGAATGTACTTGCCCAAATGGATTGTTATCAGTTTGTAAAGTCGTGTAAGAGTGGAAAAAGAGAAGGATTTCTCTACAACGGACAGTCCAAGAGTGGAATGTTCGACTCTGGAGACACTACTGAGATTACAATGATTGCTTACAAAGGAATGGATTACAAAATTACCGCTTGTGTTGATGAGAATTACATTACGGGGGATGTCCATATTCGAGTTGTTGAAAAAGTGAAGAAGCCGTATTGGGAGGAGAAAACAGTAACGGAAACTTCTGAGCAACCGAAACTTGATGCAAATGGTGATGAGATGTATGGTCCTGTGCTAGATGAATACGGAGATCCTGTTTATGATGATGATGGAGAACCAATGGAGGAAACGGTGATGGAGACGGTCACCACATCCCGAATTGTGAAGAAAAGAAAGTACAAACTAAACGAATACGTTAGGTACGATAGCAAAAAAGATGGGCCGGAATTCAGTTTCGCTTCTAAACTCACCAGAAAAATGCACATTGAGGTAATCATCCCTGGTGCAACGGGAGAAGATGGACTGGCTGCAGAATATTTGGAGAGTGGATGTGTTGGATTACTAATTGAGCACAGACGTGGCACAGTCGGCGGATTTGGCCAGTAACCCATAAATAGTATTTAGGAACCTCATTTCTGTTGAAGTGAGGTTTTTTTATTTAAAGAAGTGCTTTATGATTACGGAATCGCAGAAAAAAGACCTATTGAGTCAGCTTAAAGCTGGTTGTAACGTGGTCATATCAACACATAAATCTCCGGATGGAGATGCGATTGGCTCCTCAACTGCATTGGCACTTTATCTGGAGCAAAAGGGGTGTAATTGCAAAATAGTCGTGCCCGATCCCTTTCCAAAAAACCTACAATGGATTCCCGGTGCTGAGGAAGTGTTGATGCACACAATCCAATCCGACCAAATAAACGATGCGATCGATGCTGCAGATATAATTTTCTCACTGGATTACAACGATTTAAGCCGCGCTGGTGAGATAGGCTCCCTTATTGCCAATTCTGACGCTACTAAAGTCCTTATTGATCACCATGAGGATCCGAAAGGATTTGCAGATATTGAATTTCATAATGCAAAGTGCTGTTCAACAGCTCAGTTGGTTTTTGAGTTTATAGAGCAATTGGGGGATAAGATATTGATCAATGTTGATATTGCAAAGGGATTGTACACTGGGATAATTACGGATACAGGCTCATTTAGATATCCTTCGGTTGATGAGAAAACCCATGAAATTGCGCAAAAGTTGATTGCCTTAGGGCTGGATCATACTGGGGTTCATGAATCAATTTATGGTGAAAGCTCGATTGATCAGCTCCAGCTGAATGGTTTCGCAGTGAGTGAAAGGTTGGAAGTGTTACCAAATGGTAAAGTGGCAATTATATATTTGACCAATGAAGATTTGAAAAGGTTTAATGCTCAGAAAGGATATACAGAAGGTTTGGTCAATAAGGCACTATCTATTTCGGGAGTAACCATGGCTGCATTTTTTAGAGAAGAGGGAAGTCTAATAAAGATTTCCTTCCGCTCAAAAGGTAGCGTATATGTGAATAACCTTGCCAAAAATCATTTTGGAGGCGGGGGACATAAATACGCTGCAGGAGGAAGTACCACAAATACGATGAGTGATGCGTTGGATAAATTCAAGAAAATTGTAATGGAATATGTATAGGCCATTGATCTATAGCATGATGGGCTTGTTTTGTTTCTGTTGCGCATCTACGGAGGCACCGGGTACTGAGGAACAATTTATAGAATGGACGCCGAATGAGTCTTCGGATATGAACAAGGAATGGATCCAAGATGAGCAATTTCTAATTGATGAATTTGTTCGAATTCAGGACTGGAGTATGATCGAAAGTGCATCCGGTTTACGGTATATGATCTACGAAAACGGCTCTGAAGAATCGTCAAGCGCAATACCTGGTCAGCTTGCCTGGGTGGAATTTGAAGTGGCTCCCCTTGGAGATACAGTCGTGTATCGTTCTGCAATTGGTCAACCGGAATCATTCAGAGTAGAAAAGGATCATGTTGAGAATGGGATTCATGAAGTGATTACATACATGAGAGTTGGTGACCGCGCAAAGGTTATCTTGCCGAGCCATTTGGCTCATGGATTGCTTGGAGACAGTAAGAAAATTCCACCGCTTTCTCCTGTTGTTTATGACCTCAAACTCATAGGTCTTGACTAAGTTTAGGATAATTATCGTTGTGTTTCTATTTGCTTATTCTTGCGGGAAAAAACCGGAGTACTTTACCACTGAAGGAGGGATGGAATACAAATTGCTAGACTTTACTGGAGAGGGAGTAAAACCGAACATTGGCGAGTATTTGAGCTTATATACCAGCTATTTTGATGAACGGGACTCCCTATTTTACAGCTCATCTACATTTAAATCAAACGGGTTGGAATACCATCAATTGATTGAGCCAGAGCCCGGAACATTCCAGGAGGTGCTTAGCGAGTTGGAATTAGGAGACAGTGCGATTGTCCAAATTAAAACAGCTGACTTCTTTAAAGATTATTTAAATGCCAACGTACCTGATTTTTTGATTGATGACACTGTGGTAACGATACGTCTAAGATTGGTAAATGCGCAAAGCCAGTCAGAATTTCAACAAGCGATAGCGGAAGAAACAGATTGGCTTGAAATGAAGGAACTGGGCGTTATCCAAGATTTCAAAGACAGCACTTCCTTGGCTTTTTCTGAGCGAGATGGGGTACTGATTACCTTGATTGAATCAGATACTACTCGAATTGAGAAAATTAAATTTGGAGATCATATAAAGCTCAACTATCAAGCAATGTTCCTCGAGAGCGGCAATATCTTCTATTCCACTTATCGTAACGGTATGCCAGATGAATTCAGCTATGGCAGATCCGGTCAGCTAATCAAGGGTTTAGAACTTGCCCTTGGAGGAAGAAAATACGGTGATTCTATTCACGTAATTGTTCCGAGTAGCAAGGCATTTGGCGGACAGGGTAGTGCTGGGGGGATTGTTCCGGCATATACTGCTTTGAAGTATACGATCAGAATTGAGCAGTGAGTAATTCTTTAAAGATTGATTAATTGCCAATGATAAAAACCGCCGGACGTTTATTTAAATCAAGTGGATTCTGCTTCCATTCAGAAATAGTTTTGGTTTTTATAAACTCGGAGGTAAGGGTAATGTCGCAGGCTACACATAACTTTGTAGAATTCGAGCAATTATCCAAAATATCCCGGAGCAACTGATTGTTCCGATAGGGGGTCTCCATAAATATTTGTGATCCGAAAGATCGAACGGATTTTTCGAGCTGAAGCAGTTTTTTGATTCGAGCTCTCTTGTCTTTTGGGAGGTACCCGTGAAAAGAAAATTGTTGTCCATTCATTCCCGAACAAATGAGGGCCATAAGAATGGAGGATGGGCCAGTTAGGGGGGTCACCCGAATCCCTTTATCGTGCGCAAGTTGCACGATTTCAGCCCCGGGATCTGCAATTCCAGGCATTCCAGCCTCAGAGAATAAACCAATATCTTCGCCTTGAATGGCTGGATCTAAATATGTCGGATACTCAGACAGATCGCTGTGTTTCCCTATAGAATAAAGCTCTACATCATCAAAGGAGGATTCAAATCCTATGGTGCGAAGATGTCTTCTTGCCGTTTTGTTGTTTTCAACGATAAAATGCCTCAGTTGATTGATGGTATTTGAAACTCCTGGAGGAATCGTCAATTCTTTTGAATCAGGACCCAGCAAGTTGGGAATCAAAATCAGCCTACCCGTAGGTTCCATCTTTTAATTTCTTCGTTATTATTTCACAGGCATTGTTGAGGAGGTCATAAACCAATTCGAAACCCTCACTTCCTCCATAATAAGGATCAGGAACAGATTCGTATTTCCCGGGGTGGCTTTCATTTAAAATCATATGCAGTTTCGATCGGTCTTTTTCATCTCTAGAAAGCGCTATCAGGTTATTGTAATTGGAATCGTCCATTGCGTAGATCAGATCGAATTCATCAAAGTCTTGCACAGTGAATTGTCTAGCACGAAGATCACTGATATCAATTCCCTTTTTTAATGCAGTTTCTTGCTGTCTCAAATCCGGTGGATCTCCAATGTGATAAGAAGAAGTGCCTGCTGAGTCAACCTCAATTTCTAAACCGTTTGTCTTTGCGATGCTTCTCAAAATACCATGCGCCATAGGAGATCGGCAAATGTTACCTAGGCAAACCATTAATACTTTCATAGAATGAATATATAAAATTAGCTTGTAAGTCAATCTTGGATGGTGGATTACAACCAATAGTACAGTCGGAATGTATCATCGAATCGCTTCATATGTTATTTTTGTGAGGAAAAGAAAATTTTAGTGGAATGCAATTGCTGGCTGATTTGAGCTATTGGGAGATATTCGCGGGATCTTTTGTGGACTATTTCTGGTATACCTGGAGAGAGATTAGTTTCCAGGCTGACCCGTGGTACGAGAATTATTTGATGTGGCTGGTAGCTCTTTCGCTAGTAGTGTGGATCCTTGAGATTATCTTTCCCTGGAGAAAAGATCAGCCTGTATTGAGAAAGGATTTCTGGCTGGATGCCTTTTACATGATTTTCAATTTTTACATTTTTAAGCTGATCATATTCATTGCTTTTTCGAATCTTACCGAACGCATGTTTTCAGATGTATTGGGAGGAAATGTAGCGCGGTTTTCTTTGGTTGACATGAGTCAGCTTCCTAATTGGGTTCAACTGATCGTGTTTTTTGTATGCATAGATTTTGTGAGCTGGGCTACTCATTATTGTTTGCATCGGATAAAGTTTTTGTGGAGATTCCATAAAGTTCACCATTCGGTTAAGCAAATGGGCTTTGCAGCACATCTCAGGTTTCACTGGATGGAAAATGTAGTTTATACTCCGGTCAAGTATATCGCCATGATGCTTATTGGAAATTTTGGTCCACAACAAGTCTTTGTTGTTTACTATCTGGCAATCGCTATTGGCCATATCAATCATGCTAACTTAAGGATTGATTATGGCTGGTTGAGATTTGTTTTTAATAATCCGAAGATGCACATTTGGCATCATGCAAAAGAACTACCTGAATCCAGGAGATATGGAGTTAATTTTGGTATTAGTTTGAGCTGCTGGGATTATATTTTTCGCAAGAACTATATCCCTGAAGAGGGCAGAGATATTGAATTGGGATTTCAAGGGGATGAACGTTTTCCGAAGCAGTTCTGGGGTCAGCTGGTTACCGGTTTTGTTAGGAAAACAAAAGGATAACAATTGTAATACACCTGTGTGTATTCAAATTTTATTTTTTCATTGCCAAATCATACAAGTATTGTTTTCGTCAAATCCGCTGAAACTGTTATTTTTAAGTATGCGATTGAAAGTAATTTTA
>CAJWDP010000028.1 GCA_913030835.1 uncultured Flavobacteriales bacterium
AACTACAGTCAGTACAACTATAGACAATACTACTACAGACAATACGACTACAGACAATACTACTACAGACAATACGACTACAGACAATACGACTACAGATAATACTACTACAGATAATACTACTACAGATAATACTACTACAGATAATACTACTACAGACAATACTACTGCAGACAATACTACTGCAGACAATACTACTACAGACAACACAACTTCGGACAATACGACTACAGACAATCCTCGGGGAAATTCAACCGGCATATCGTTTAAAGTTCAGATCGTTGCTTCTCACAAAAGCGTTTCTGAATCGTATATCAACAAACATTACGGTATAAATGAATCGATTGCACTGGAATCTCACGAAGGATGGGTCAAATACACCGTGGGAGGATATGCTGAGTATAGGTCAGCACGAGACAAACGTCAGAAATTATCACCATATGATTTACCGGGCCCATTTGTTACCGCATACAACTCAGGAGAACGAATTACAGTACAAGAAGCACTAATGGTAGCCAACCAAGATTGGGTCAAATAATGGCAATTTGGTAACTATTGATTGGTTTTCTCGTAAATTAAGCATTTATCGCACAAAATGAAGTGGATTAATCTAGCTGTATTGCCTTTATTCCTGATGCCAGCATTCGGCATAAATGCACAGGACTCTTCTGATGATGGAGATGGTGACAATGAAACTTTAAATATTGAGTTCAAACCCAGGGTAGGTTTGGGAATCGGCATGTTTACCTTCTATGGTGATGTGGCATCTAATCATCAAGGTTATCACCCTACAGTAAGCAAACTTGGGTACGACATTTCTATATCCAATCCATTAAATGATTATTTCGACATCAAGTTTTACGGCATGATGGGAACAATTGGTGCAAACGAAAGAACTTTGACCCGAAATCTAAATTTTCAGTCGGATATAACTACAGGCGGCTTTGTTATCAACTACAATTTTGGCCATATTTTGAAGAAAGGTCATTTTGTTAATCCATATTTAGGGGTCGGATTCGAGTCCATAGAATTTTTGTCAAAAACGGATCTATACGATGCAAATGGAAATTATTACCATTATTGGTCGGACGGCTCAATTCGGGATATTGCGGAAAATAGTCCTATGGCCGCTTCTGCGAATTTTATATACCGGGATTATACATATGAAACAGATCTAAGAGAATTGAATTTGGATAATCTGGGTAAGTATCCCGAACGAACATTTTCAGTGCCCATACAAATAGGTGCAAAGATGGACCTCGGTAAGCGCGTGAAGTTTAGAATCGGTACAAGTTTGCATCTAACGATGAGCGATCTAATTGATAATGTAACTGAAGAAAGCGAAGGTAATAGAGCAGGAACAAGAGGAAATGACAAATTTTTATTTACCAGTTTTGCCCTTACTTATGATCTAAAACTTAACAGAAAGAAAAAAGGAGAAGATGAATACCAGTGGGGGCCTGAAGACTGCATCAAGGATACAATTGATGAGGACAATGACGGTATAGCCGATCTTTGTGATCGTTGCCAAAAAACACCGGAAGGTGTTGATGTAGATGAGTTTGGATGTCCAATTGATAGCGATAGTGACATGGTCCCGGATTATGTAGATCAGGAGGTTTTTTCACCGGATAGTTCTATTGTAGATGTTGAGGGAATTGCATTAACTGATGAGGACTTTTTGGAGCGTTATCTACGATATACGGATACAACTGGAAAATACGATAGTGAATATCTAGAGGATGAAGATGTTGAAACCACTACTACGGGACAACAAGTAGCTGGGAATCTAGACCAGGAAAACTCCAGAGTATACCGGGTGCTGGTTGGAACAAGTGAAAAAGAAATATTGGCCAATGACATTGCGGGCATCATAAGCTTCCAGAACTATAAGATGGTAGTGCAAGGAGATACAACGTATTTCGTATTGGGTGAGTTCGATACACCCGAAGGAGCGCAACGACTTGCTAACCTGCTGGATTCCAGAGGCATTTCAAACGACGGTATTGTAGAAACTGTTGTGAAAGACAATGGTAATGTTGATGTAAATCCAATCGATCCAATAGCGGATGTTGGCATTGGCGAATACCCGGAAGGCTCTTTATTTAGAATCCAAGTAGGTGCATTTACCAGCCGTTTGAGCAATAGAGTATTTGCTGATATACCGGATATTGCTGAAGTTGTTGGTGACGATGGAATGGTTCGTTACTATTCTGGGGAATTTACTACTCCGGAAGATGCTGCCAAGCATAAAATCGACTTGTTAAGCCGTGGATATGAAGGCACATTTATAGTGGTGTTTAAAGATGGAAAACGAGTAAAGCTTTCTCAGGGAGGATTTAGCGTTCTTAATCCGGAATTTGATACACTTAATCCAGATCGACCAAATCCATATACAGTAAGCAATTCATTGATCAAATTCAGGGTGCAAGTTGGTGCATATGCACTCGACGTGCCTACGGATGTGCTTGACTTGTTTCTGCAGCTAGGTAATGTGATTCCGAGAAAGGATGCGAATGATAACCTTGTAAAGTATTTCATAGGTTCCTTTGACAACTATGAACTCGCTTCTGAATTCAAGAAAAAAGTAATTCTGGAAGGAATAACAGATGCCTTTGTAGTAGGAGACTTTAAAGGTCGAACTATTTCTGTGCAAGAAGCTTTCTCCTTAATACTGAAGTAATTTAAGTGTTTCCATAGCTAGTACTACCCTATTTGTATTACTTTTGACGTGGAATGAAGTTTCTATATCCAGAATTTCTCTTAGCTCTCTTTGCGGTAGCCATTCCGATTATCATTCATCTTTTCAATTTCAGAAAGTTCAGGAAGGTATTCTATTCTGACATACAGCTTTTAAAGGAATTGAAAATTGAAACCAAGAGCAGAGCAAGGCTTAAACATTGGCTAATTTTAATCTGCCGAATTTTTGCCATTTGTTTTTTGGTATTCGCATTTGCTCAACCCTATATTCCCCTTGACAATCAAGTTGTTCGAGTTGGAAATAAGGCAGTGTCCATCTACGTAGATAATTCATTTAGTACAGAAGCAAATGGAGATAATGGCACCATCCTTCAACAAGAAAAAGAAAGAGCTCAGGATATTGTTGATGAATACGAATCAGCGGATCGATTTCATTTGATCACAAATGATTTCGAAGGACACTTGCAGCGTACATTCAGCAAGGAAGAAATGGCCTTTTTGATCGAAGAAATAAAAGTATCTCCGGTTTCCAGAAATCTGAGTGAAGTTATCTTACGCCAACAGGATATACTCAACAATTCAGATATCCCGAATAAGCAAGCATATCTACTTTCTGATTTTCAAACTACTGTATCAGACTTTCATGCTATGGAATCGGATACTGGAATATCCACACGTCTGATGCCGTTTGAATCACTGAACCAAAGTAATTTTTATATCGACAGTGTATGGTTTCAAACCCCGCACCGACAAAACTTTGAAGAAGAAACGATAATAGCAAGAATTGTCAATATTTCTGACAAGGACGCTGAAGTTCGGGTTGAATTAGATATCAATGGAAAAAATCAAGGGTTCAATAATTACATTATCCCTTCAAACAATTTCAGTGATTGTGAATTCCACTATACCGTATTTGGTGACGGGATTCAGGAAGGGATATTACGTCTGGCAGATTATCCTGACCTCAGCATCGACTTCGACGACAATTTTTACTTCAGCTACAACATTGCCAAGAACATCAATATTTTGATTGTTAGTGATGAAATAGACGATACTTCCTCCGGCCTAGGAGCAATATTGGGGTCTGTACCGAAATTCAACTTAAGATTTAACAGATCAAGCGAAATTATCTATTCCGAATTCGCTAACGATAATTTGATCATACTCCGTGGTCTTAAAAGCATATCTTCCGGATTGAATTCCGAGCTGTCAAAATTTATCGGTAACGGAGGAAATGTCTTACTCATCCCCAATCCAGAAATAGACATAAACAGCTACAACAGCTTTCTTAACAACATTAAAGCGGGGACGATCGTCAAAAAAGACACCAACTTGATAAAGGTCAAAGAAATTAACCTTTCTCATCCTTTATTCAAGGATATTTTTGAAAAAATACCCAAAAACGTGGATTTGCCATTGGCAAAATCCCATTATAAAATTGGTATTCCTACCAAATCCAACCATTCCTACCTAATGAGGTTGCAAAACGGCGATCCGTATTTAACTGAGCACTCCTACCAGGATGGTCATTTGTACCTATCCGCCGTTGCAACTGATGACTCATTTGGCAATTTCATTAAACATGCCACAGTTCTTGCCGGAATCCTTAGAATTGCGGAATTCAGTCAAGAAAATCAACAACTTTATGGAATAATTGGAAAAGACAATTCCATCAAATTGAAGAACAAGAAGATCAGACCTGAAAACAGCAAAATTGCCGGTAACGGGATCGAATTTATTCCACAAATAAATACAACGAGGGGAACATCAACATTGATCTTGCATGATCAAATTCAATCAGCAAGCAATTATCGACTATTCGATGGTAACTCGCATCTTCGTTCGTATGGTTGGAATTACAACCGGAATGAATCAGATCCAAAAACACTAAGTATTTCTGAAATTGGTCAGCAGGTAAAAGAGAATAAACTGGATCAGACATTTAATGTGATCGAAACAAGTACTTCCAGCCCCATCAATAAGTTGAATAACTTAGCTGGTGGAGAAAAATACTGGAAATGGTTCATCATTTTGGTACTTTTAGCATTAGCATTAGAAATATTGATTTATCGCATATTCAAATAAAATGAAGGTATTGATCAAAAAAACAACGGTTGTTGATCCCAATTCAGACTGGAATGGTAAAAAAGCCGATGTATTAATTGAAAACGGAATAATCAGTAAAATAGACGGTTCCATTGATGATCAGGAAGCAGAAATTATTGAGTTCGATAACCTTCACATTTCTCCCGGCTGGTTTGATCTCCACGTTAATTTCAGAGAACCCGGACACGAATACAAAGAAGACTTGTTGACCGGTATCGATGCAGCAATTGCAGGTGGTTTTACAGGAGTTGCACTGATGCCTTCAACATCCCCACCGATATCAAATAAATCAGGGATTGACTTTGTCCTCAACAAAACCCAACACTCACCTGTAGATGTCTACCCATGCGGAACAATTTCAGCAGATAAAAAAGGGGGAAATCTTTCTGAAATGTATGACATGAAAGAAGCCGGAGCAGTCGCTTTTACAGATGACAAAGACGCAATAGAACATTCCGGATTGATGTCGAGAGCACTTCTTTATGCAAAGAATTTTGACGGCCTGATAATGAGTTTTCCTTACGACAAAACAGCCCAGCCTAATGGGATGATGAATGAGGGCGTCACAAGCACTGAGCTGGGAATTGAAGGGATTCCTGCTCTTGCCGAAGAATTACAAATTACCCGAGATCTTTATTTGACGGAATACAACGATTCAAAAATCCACTTTTCAACCATTTCAAGCCCGCGGGGATTAGATCTTATTGCAGAGGCGAAGGAAGGCGGCATTCATGTTAGCTGTGATATCGCAATTCACAACCTGGTATTGAACGACGAATGCATCAAATCGTTCGATTCAAATTTCAAAGTCCTACCCCCTCTCCGATCTGAAGAAGAGCGTGTTGAACTTGTTGAGGGCCTTAAAGACGGGACAATTGATGTGATTTGCTCCGATCATTCTCCCGAAGACGTGGAGCATAAAAATTTGGAATTCGGAAGAGCAAACTTTGGGATAACCGGCTTGGAAACCCTTTTTGGGTTAGCAGTTACTCATCTATCGAAAATACTTACCCTAGACGAGCTCATTAACAAGATCAGCATCAATCCGAGAACGATTCTAAGAGTTGATGTACCCATAATAAAAGAAGGATTCGAAGCGAATTTGACATTATTTGATCCAGCCAAAGAATGGACATTTTATGCTAAGAACAGCAAGAGTAAATCGAAAAACACACCGTTTGATGGATGCGAGCTGGTTGGAAAGCCACTTGGAATCTACAACAATAAAAAGCTCGAGCTGATTGGGTAACAAAATTTACCTGATCGCACTGATTCTGCTAGCGGTAAAAGTTCTAGTATTGCCTTTTGCCCAACCCATTGACGCAGACGCATACAGCAGACTGATTCTGGCAGAATCATGGTTAGCAGAACCCAGTTTTTCTCCTTCATCGCAGTGGTTACCTGTACATTTCTATTTGTTAGGATTAGGATTAAAAATCTGGCATAATACCCTACTAATTCCAGCATTGATTAGTGCCTTATTTAGCTCCTTAACAGTCATTCCGCTCTTTCGGTTTTTAAAATCACTTACAACAGAAAAAGGAGCATTTATAGCCACAGTTTTATTTGCGTTTAGCCCTCTAGTTTTCAGCAATTCAATTCAAGGCCTTTCCATGGCTCTGTTCATTTTTCTGTTTGCATCAGCCATTTATTCACTAAGCAAATCAATACAAAACCATAAATGGATTTGGACAGGGATGATTCTCTTTGCTCTAGCAGCGCTTACGCGATATGAGGCATGGATAATGCTTCCAGTTGTTGGCTATTGGCTATTTCGATCCGGATATCGATGGCAATGGATTTTTTTGTGCACCGCTCCAATTATATGGCTCATCTATTCTAATTCCATAAACTTAGAAGGGTTTCAATGGATAACAGATAGTATGAATGAGGAAATGCCAATTTCCGCAGAAAATAGGTTAAGACGTATTTGGTTTTTTCCATTCTCATTATTCGTTGGCTTCGGACCTATTTTAATTTATGCATTCTTGAAAAAAGGAGAAGGAGAAGAAAAAAACAGAATTTTCTTAATCCCGTTCCTTTACTTGCTAACGACTTATCTCCTTCTGTCGTCAATTGGTACTCTCCTACTCCAGCATCGATTTACAATATTTCTTCTTTTCCTCTTAACACCATTTTTGTCCGTAAAGCTGAGAACCGTTTCCATAAAAACACTAGCGGGTGCATTGATTTTGACTATAGGGCTTTCCTTCGTATACAACCAGAAAGGCACTAAACCAATCCCAAGACTTCATGATCAGGAAATAATTGCAATAACCGATTATATCAAAAACAAACAAGGTTCCTTCATCATTCGATTTATAGGATGGGAGGAAACCTATTACATTGCCCGTCAACTAAAACATCAGGGAAAAAAGATTAGACTCTACGATGGAGAGAATCTAGAGGGATTTGATTACTGCATATCCTATAAAATTGAGAATGCTACTCCTGAGTTTGAAACAAATAAATTTCAAATTGATAAAATCAATTGAATTAAACTATTGGGCAATGCAGAAAAAATTAAGACTGTGTTCATTACTATTGCAAAATAAATCCGTGAAGATGCTAAATTGATTTATTTGTCATCACAATTGCTTATGCATTTGTCTTCCTCATAAACACTGGTTCTCAACAAATTCCCTAAAGAATCATAAAACTGCCATTCACCTTGCTTTTTATTTTGATCGAAAAAGCCCTTTCCTGACAAAGTTCCGTTCGGATAATAGTATTCGGTTAAACCATTTGCCTCGCCATTTTCCCAGGTACACATTTCTTTTAAGTTGCCGTTTTGAAAATAATAGTTCCAGCCACCTTCTTGACGATCATCTCTATAATCCCCCTCGGATAACAGGCTTCCTTCCAAAGAAAATGTTCTGGCAGCACCTTCTTTTTTGCCACTCACCCAAAATGATTCTTCACTTAGCTTTCCGTTTTCATAATATACCCGGAAAAACCCATCTTCTAAATCATCAGAGAATGTACCTTCTGTCGCAACCGAATCGTTACTGTAATAACTTGTAAACGAACCGTCTTTGAGATCATTCTTCCAATGAACCTCCTGTAGCAGTGCACCGGATTCTGCATATATCGACTGTTTTCCGTGTAGCAAACCCAACTCCCAATAAGCCGTAGATTTAATCTGCCCATTCGGATAATAGGTAGTTGATAACCCGTTTACCTCACCGTTTTTCCAGTTACTGATTTCTTCTATATTTTCATGTGTGTCATAGAACGTCCATTCTCCTTCCTTTCTGCCGTCTTTCAGCTCTCCAATTGAATCCAATGTGCCATCATCTCGGTAATGCATTGAACTGTCTGGTGCGCATGAAAAGAAACCCGAAATACAAATCACAAAAACAATTTTACGCATACCTTATAACGAATTAGTTATCTTGCCTGAATGAGAACAATCATGTTGCTGCTACTCCTACCCTTTAGTTGCTTCAGCCAAGATCAGAATTTTGCTGAAAATAACTGCGAAGCATGGATAAAAATTCGGATGAAGGATGACAGCAGCACCTATAAATCGATTTTTTTTTCGACGTTGGAACCGAACTACATCATTTCAAAAGAAGGAACTGATCAAATCAACCGAATCATTATAAAAAAATACGGATTGTTCACATCCGGCTTAACATCAAATACTGCTAAAGAGGAATACAAAGAAGAAATCAAATTGTTGGACCAGACCATCAAAAATCTTCAAGAGCAGTATGAAATAATTTTCGGATTCACGATGAAACACAAGTTTGTAGCAAAGGCAGAGAACGGTTGCTTAGTAAATTATGACGTCACCTATGACCTAAACGACCAACTTGAGGTTTTCCAAGCTAAAACAAGGCGAAAAATAGATTGTGCCAACACCAATTATTGATTCCAACAGATGTGATTCAGTCCATCTTAAAGAACTCCATGTCGTCTACATGGATCAAATGGATGCCTGTATAATAGAATTTTAGTATTTCCAGATAAGAATACCCGAGATCTGCCATTTTCATCGCCCCTTCCTGGCACAGTCCTACTCCATGACCAAAACCCCTTCCACGAAAAACGATGTTATCCCCACTTTCCGTGATGGTAAAGAAGGTAGATCTAAGTTTAAAATCTGAGCGAATCGCAGTAAGCGGCACAGTAAATCCCGGATTGCTATAATAGACTCTCCTTTTACCTTGATCAAATTCTACATCAAAATTTTCATCGAATGATCCGTTCAATTTGAAATAATCAGGTGTCTTGTTTCTCATGTAATTGATCCACTTAGTCTTTGGAACCTCCTTTTTCCAATAGTAGTGGGGCATATTCTTGCAAAATGGGTCCTTAACACTTCTTAAATAAGACATTTCCGTATTCCATACATTTTCCGAGTTACAAGTTTGCCCTCCACAATTCGAAAAGAAGAGTGCCGATATTAAATTGATGTCACTATCAACAAGCACCAATCCCTCAGTGTCCTTGACTGCCTTGGGAATTTCCGGATTCTTCCTTGATCGCTTTCTATACACCTGACAATGCGTATGGTCACAAAGATCAAAGCCTTCCAATGCATGTTTCCCTGCCTGAGCACGTGCGTAAGTTCTTGAAATTGTGGCCTGAATTTTATAATACTCAGCACGTTCATTTATACCCGATTCTGATTCTACTACTCCCGGAAGATAATCTTCGATATCTACGGTATTGATTATTTTGAGTTTACCTTCACCCATGGATACTTCAACACCTCCCCAATAATACCTGTATTTGCTCTTATGGGTTAACGACCGAATTTTAAAGCCTGTAGAGTCCTCGAGAGGTGTGAACTTTACCGTATGATAGGTTCCTAAATCATTGCCGTCCAGACGAGCACGAATCTGCTCTCCTTTTGCATAAGCAATGAAAGAGAACTTACCTGTTAACGTATCGACAACTTGCGAGTCGGCAGTCATTAAATACGAACCGTTGTCCTGATTCACCTCTACGGTTTTCACTTTTGACACAAAATACAGTCCTATTCGAAGCTTTTGACTCCAGCCACTCAAAGAAATACAAATCAGTAGAACAGCAAAAAAAGTTCTCATACAGTACGAACATACAATGTTAATGCCCTTTTGCACACACCGGGAGTATTTATTATCAACATATGGCAAATAATACCGCTATTCATCTGAAACGGAACATGCTGACACAATCAATCGAGCAGTTCTATCGGATGCCCCCGGTCCACCAAGACGCACCTTTAGCTCCTTAAATTCCTCTAAAATTTCACTCCGTTTGCTATCATTATAGACAATAAGATTCAACTCATTTTTGAGATTTTCCAGATTAAAATCATTTTGAATTAACTCCTTAACCGCCTCTTTTTCCATGATTAGGTTAACCAGCGAAATGTAATCCACTTTTACCAACCTTTTTGCAATGCCATAGGAAATCCAGTTTGCTTTGTAACAAACCACCTCTGGAACACCAAATAAAGCCGTTTCCAAAGTAGCAGTTCCTGATGTCACCATCGCCGCAGTTGCATTCCGCAACAAATCGTATGTTTGATTTTGAATAATAGGTACAGATTCACCCACAAGTTTTCGATAAAAAGCCAATTCCTGTGAAGGCGCCCCTGCAATGACCAGTTGATGGTCTTCAAAATGAGCCTTCATGTCAATCATAGTAATTAGCATCTTCGTAATCTCTTGCTTTCTGCTTCCTGGAAGCACAGCAATAATTGGCTTATCTCCTAAACCATTGCGCTCACGAAATTCTCCTTCTGATGCACTATTTGCTATTGCATCGATCAATGGGTGTCCTACAAAATTTGATGTGTATCCGTGCTTTAAATAGAAGTCTTTCTCAAAAGGCAGTATACAGTACATATGGTGTACATCTCTTTTGATCTTTTTTACTCTGCTTTGCTTCCATGCCCATACCTGTGGTGAAATGTAATAATGGACATCAATGTCATGCTCTCTTGCAAATTCAGCAATTCGTAAATTAAAACCGGGGTAATCAATTAAAATGAGTGCATCAGGTCGATACTTCAGCAGGTCATTTTTGCAGAATTTTAGGTTCTTAATGATGGTACGGATATTTAGCAGCACCTCTAAAAATCCCATAAATGCCAGGTCGCGATAGTGCTTCACCAACTCGCCACCCTGTTCAGCCATCAAATCACCGCCCCAGAAGCGAAACTCCGCTTTTTCATCTAACCTTTTGATCGACTTCATCAGATTTGAACCATGCAAATCACCGGATGCTTCCCCAGAAATGATGTAATAACGCATTAGTCCAACATAAATTGAATGACCCAAAGAAGCACCAAGACCATTGTGATCGCCATAACACCTCGCGCTGTATAATCCCTCTTTCGTTTTGAATAGTATTTGGTTGGAATCATATTCGCGGCTATCCCAAAAATGGCGACATTACTCATCAATGAGTCGCTCATTGGCATCTCATTGAAATAAAAGAGCGAGTAAATCAGCATCAGAATCGAAAAAGGCAGCACCAGTCCAATAAGAATGCCCCATACTGTATGACCTTTATTCCCAATCATATATTCCATGAATTGATTTCAGCAATGGATTGATGTGCCGTCATATCAAATTGTGTCGGAACGATGGATACATATCCATTTTGCAACGCCCAAAGATCAGTATCCTCTCCTTTGTCGTAATTTTCAAATTCACCGGTCAACCAATAGTACTTTTTCCCCAGCGGTGTAATTCGCTCTTCAAATCCATCCGCCCAAAAAGCTCTTGCCTGTCGGCAAATTCGATACCCTTTAATTTCAGCAGCATCGATCTTGGGTACATTCACATTTAGACAAACGTCTTTTGGCAAATTATTTTTGAGCGCCTCGCCCACTATTTTTCTTACAGCCACTTCGGCGCCGGAAAAATCAGCGTCATGAGCAAAGTCCATTAGGCTGAAGCCAATCGCCGGAATCTCGTCCAAGCACCCTTCGATCGCGGCTGACATCGTGCCACTATACAACACATTGGTGGAAGCATTACTTCCGTGATTGATGCCGCTCACAATTAGATCCGGCTTCCTTCCCTGTAGAACATGCAACGCTAGTTTAACACAGTCCACCGGTGTTCCCGTAGTTGTGTAGGCCTTATGGTTAGAGTGATATGCCGACTCAGTCAAAAACAAAGGCTCGTTGACCGTTATCGCATGCCCCATACCGCTCTGAGGCTTATCAGGAGCAACGATCATTAGCTCTCCGAATTCCTGCACTGCATCGATCAAACTTTTAATTCCGGGCGCTGTGATCCCATCATCATTTGTTACTAATATCAAAGGTTTTTCTTCCATAACTTAATCGAACTTGGCAAAACTAACCAAAAGGAATAACTTATAGTATTAAATGCATCATATTGCGCAAAGTAACAAAGGAAGCCTTATTTTTACGTCAAATTTGATTTCATGAAACTACAAATGACAGTGATTTGTTTGCTGTTTTCCTTCTTCTGTATTGGACAGGAGAAAGAAAGAACAGTACAATCCAGCATTGAAAGCGTTACCGTTTTCGTTAGAAAAGCCCAAATCAACAGAACAGCCAACGTTACCTTAAATCCCGGAAACAACCTGATCAAGTTTGAAGGCCTTGCTCAAAACCTTGACGGCAGCTCCATTCAATTAGGTGGAAACAAAGAGTTCACAATTGTGGCCGTTAATCATTCCAGAAACTACATGAAAAACGCTGCTGTTTCTCCTAGAATCAAATCAATCAAAGATTCGTTGAATGACGTTGGGTTTAAATTGGAAATGAGAAACAGATTTATTTCGGTTTATGAAGAAGAGAAATCGTTGCTCCTTTCAAATAAATCGGTAGGGGGTTCTCAATCCGGTGTTGACGTGGAAGATCTCATTGAGGTCGCTGACCTCTATAGATCCAGACTTAAAGAGGTGGAGATGAAGATCATGGATATTACGGAGGAGCGAAATAAGCTTAAAAAAATAACCGAACGACTTAAAAGACAGCTAAACCAGCTGAATTCCCGGGCCAACAAGAATACCACGGATATCGTAGTAAGAATATCAGCTGATGTGAAAATGAATGCAAAGCTATTTTTAAGCTATGTAGTTTCGGATGCCGGATGGACTCCGATTTATGATGTACGCTCAAAAGGCTCGCCCAACCCGGTGAACATCGCATACAAAGGAAACGTTTGGCAGCTTACCGGGAACGACTGGAATAATGTAATGCTCACTTTATCCACCGGAAATCCTAGCCTGAACAACACGGCACCAAGCGTAACCCCATGGACACTTCGGTTTAAATCATATCGCACAGATCAAAGATATATGAGCAATCGATCCTATGAAATAGAAGAAGCAGAGAACGATGCAATGCCTATGTCAGGATTTGCGGACAATGATGATATATCGGCTCGGCTAGACGTACGTGTTTCTCAGGGTACAGTAAACACAGAATTTAAGATCGAAACCCCGTACACCATAGCGAGTGACGGTCAATACAATGCAGTTGAGATTCAAACCCACGCATTACCGGCCGAATACGAATACTACACAGCACCCAAATTTGAGAAAGCAGCTTTCCTGTTAGGAAAAGTAACCAATTGGAATGAGCTGAACCTACTTAGCGGAAAAGCCAACATTTATTACGACGGCACATTTATCGGAAGCTCAAACATCGATGCGGACATTACAAAAGATACAATGGAGCTTTCTCTTGGACGAGACCCTTCCGTTGCCGTCGAAAGAAAAAAAATCAAAGACTTCTGTAAGAATTCCGTAATTGGAGGATCCAAAAAGACTACGCTTGGACTAGAGGTTACGGTTAGAAACGGTAAATCAGTCCCCATTTCCATTGTTGTTCAGGATCAGATACCTATTTCAAATACCAAAGAAATTGAAGTAACCACCCTCGAGACATCGGGCGCAAAACACAATACGGAAACCGGATTATTGGAATGGGTGCTTGAGCTGGGACCTGGCGAATCCAAAAGCTTGATTTTTAAATATCAAGTAAAATACCCCAAGTCAAAAACGATTTCAAATCTGTAAATGAAGCTCAAATGATACGATTTTCTTTTATTCTGGCTCTTTTTGTTAGCTCACTTATAGGATTTTCCCAAGAAGTGCTTACAGATGCTCAGAAAAGCAGTGAATCTAGTATTAAATTTTTACCTACTCTTAACTTGGGCACCCTGGTAAATTTCCAGGACATCTATATCGATTTCGGTGCAGGTGCTTTTGAAACAAAGACAAAGTTGGGAGCTCAGCTGAATTTTGCATTCCGTCCCTACTACAAAAAAGTTCAAATTTATGAAGAGGCGAATGTCATCCGCCAGTGGAAGGAAAAAAAGTATTGTTTGAACCTAGATGTCTATAAAAAACTACTTGAATTTCACATCGCCAGAACGAACACCCATTTTTTACTTGGCGTCAAAACAGGCTATTTGTTTGGAGACTACAGAGGTACCAGACAACGGCCCGCTGCGGGTTTCACCATCAATCCATACGCGGGAATATCACTTAACCTGAACGGAATTCATCTGGCTCTTGCTTATCAATATTTTAACGATCATCTAGCATCTGTTCCGGATAGTCGATTCTTGATTTCATTTACTATACTATTGAACGAATGAAAATTCATCCGCTGATTTATATATTGATTGCTTTTTCCTTCCTTTTTACCGGATGCTTCTCAAATGACGATGAATGCGATCCAAGTCGATTTTGTGAAAGCACCCCTATCGATTCCAATTGGGTGAATATCGACTTAACCGAACAGTCAACCGGAGTTCCTATTGTACTTTACAATGACAATCTGGAAGACAACAATGTGATTCTGCGAGACACATTGTACACCAGTTCGATCAGCTATTACTTGCCAATGGAAGTGGTTTACACTGCTGAAGCATATTACAGGTCCGGGCCAAATACGATCATTGCTGTGGACAGCCGCAGACTGGATCAGGAAACCTTTCAAAACTGCGGACAAACGTGCTATGAAAACAATGAAATTACGTTAGATTTGGTCCTTATTGATTAAGCGTGGGCAGCAAGATCGTATATTACATTTTCATAATTCCCTTATCTATACTACCGCTATGGGTGCTCCATGGGATATCGTCTTTTTTTTACGTAATCATCTACTTTGTTTTCGGGTACAGAAAGAAAGTAATCCGCCCTAATTTAGAGCGCTCATTGCCACATTTATCAAAAAAAGAGATCAGACGTGTTGAGCGTCAATTCTATCAGCATTTCTGTGATATTGTTGTTGAAAGCCTGAAGAATTTTACCATCTCAGAAAAACAGGTGAAGAAAAGGTTCGTCATTCATAATGCGGACATAGCAGATCGTTTTTACGATCAAGGAAGAGATGTCATCATCGCAGGGGGTCACTACAATGCCTGGGAGCTTTATGCATTGGCGATGCCTCTGTTTCACAAGCATACAGGAGTAGGTATATATAAACCGTTAAGCAATCCATTTTTCGACAAAAAAATGAGAAAATCAAGGGAGAGATTTGGTTTGAAATTACTCTCAATGAAAGACAGCACAAGACACTTTGCCGGAACAGAAGATAACACTATAAGAGCATTTATTATGGGCGGCGATCAGTCACCCAGCAATCCGGAAAAAGCCTACTGGATGACCTTTCTCAATCAAGATACGGGTGTACTCTTTGGGACAGAGAAATACGCCAAGACCTATAACATTCCCGTTTTATTCGGAAAAGCGACAAAAGTAAAACGTGGACATTACAGTCTTACTTACGAGCTTCTTTTTGATGAGCCTTCTACTCAAGAATATGGAGTGATCACTGAAAGACACACAAAGACGCTGGAAAAACAAATACTCGATAAACCACAGTTTTGGTTGTGGAGCCACAGAAGGTGGAAACATAAAAGACCCAAAGACAGCAACAGGAATGAATAATGCGGACTACAGACCACTGGCTGAACGTGTGCGCCCCGCAACATTATCCGATTATGTCGGCCAGGAGCACATTGTAGGAGCTGAGGCTCCTCTTCGAAAAGCCATAGAAAATGGCATTATTCCATCCATTATTCTTTGGGGACCTCCAGGAGTTGGTAAAACTACTCTTGCACAGCTGGTAGCTCAACATTTGGATCGACCGTTTTACACATTAAGCGCGATTAATTCCGGAGTCAAAGATATTCGTGAGGTCATTGACAAAGTGAAAAATCAAGGTTTGTTCGGCGGATCAAATGCCATTTTGTTCATTGATGAAATTCATCGTTTTTCAAAATCACAACAAGATTCCCTTCTTTCAGCTGTGGAAAAAGGAATTATCACATTGATTGGTGCTACAACCGAAAACCCTTCATTTGAAGTGATTTCTGCATTGCTTTCCCGTTGCCAGGTGTATGTTTTGAAACACCATACTCCAGAAGAGCTCCATACCATTTTAGATAAAGCTATTGCAGAGGATCGGCATCTGAAGAACAAGAGCATTACCATCGAAGAAACCGAAGCGCTATTTCGTGTTTCAGGAGGCGATGCAAGAAGACTTCTGAACGTGCTGGAGCTCATTGTGAACCACTCAGACGAAGCCAAAATAACTGATGATACGGTAATGTCCGTAATTCAACAGAATTTGGCGCTATACGACAAAACAGGAGAACAACATTACGACATTGCCTCTGCATTTATCAAGTCCATGCGTGGCAGTGATCCAAATGCAACGGTTTACTGGCTTGCCCGTATGATCGACGGAGGAGAAGATGCAAAATTCATAGCTCGACGAATGCTCATCTTTGCCAGCGAGGACATTGGTAATTCCAACCCAACCGCATTGGTTATAGCCAACAACTGCTTCCAGGCGGTAAATGTAATTGGATGGCCCGAATCACGAATTATATTATCCCAATGTGCATTGTACCTGGCTAGCTCAGTAAAATCAAACTCAGCTTACAGGGCGATCAACGCTGGGCAAGAAATCGTTCGAAAAACGGGAGATCTTTCAGTGCCACTGCACCTTCGAAACGCACCAACACAATTGATGAAGGATTTGAATTACGGTGAAAATTACAAGTATTCGCACGATCATACTGACGCACTGGGTGAGCAAGAATTTTTGCCTGAAGAAATTTCAGGAACGCGAATATTCAATCCTGGAAATTCAAAGCGAGAATCCGAATTAAGAGCATATCTTAAGTCAATCTGGAAGGATAAATACGGCTATTGAACAGTCTAAACAGACCGTTAGTTCATTGAATGAACAAAGACAATTCATTTTGAGTATTTTTGAAAGAATGAAGCAGTTGATCTACTTCCTTTTGGTCGCGCTATTGTATTTTGCTTCCTGCAAAAAGGAAGCGACAACATGGACCAGTGAATATGCGGCTCCTCTCGTATTTACCTCGTTGAATATAAGTGACATGGTCAACGATAGCAACCTGTTAGTTCACCCGGACAGCTCATTGAGTTTGCACATTGAAAGAGAGATCTACCGGCTCAATATAGATTCTCTTTTCACCACACCCGATACGACCATTTCGGAGGTACATGCAGTGGCATTTCCGGGAACCATTTCCGTTTCGGCGGGATTCACATTTATTTCTGATGTAGAAGAATCGACATTCAATGTATCCGGTGCTGAATTGAAATACATTTCCCTGAATGGCGGCCAACTCAATTATGAAATCATTAGCTATGTAACGGGACCAACGATCGATTCAATTAAGATTCCAAGTGCGACGAAACATGGTTCAGAATTCTTAACAGTTATTCATCTGGAAGAATCTGACGGAACAATACCAACCACCGTCACTGGAAGTGTTGATCTATCAGATTATGAATTTGATCTTACGGGTTCTGACGGATTAAAATACAACACCTTAATTTCGAATATTTCAACGTCCATTGACCCTACTCATTCGACACCGGTTGATATATCAAATGCCGATTCTGTTCGTATAAACGTGTCTTTTGAGAATATTGACCCGGGCAGAGCATTGGGGTATTTCGGTAACGAACTTGTTGAAGTACCACTGGATACTGTATCCATTCCATTTATGGATAAAATTATTGGAGGAAATCTGGACCTGGATGATATTGATCTTAGTCTTTCCATTACCAATGGCATTGGTGTAGACATTCAAAGCACCGTCAACGAGTTGAACAGCATATCAAGTATCGGAACGGTTGCACTGAGTCATTCAACAATCGGTTCACCCATCAATTTAAATCGGCCCAGCAAAACCGGGTGGGTTGTCAATTCATCGGAATATACTACCACATTTAATAACTCAAGTTCAAATCTTACTCCATTCATAGAAAATTTGCCGAACCAAATCAGCTACGATACTAAAATTCAGATCAATCCATTCGGAGACGTAAACAGCCATGGAGATTTTTATCATTCGGATTACCCTCTAAAAGCTGACATTGTGCTGGATCTTCCTTTGTGCCTTGGTGCAAATAATTTAACGTTACAGGATACAATTCAACTGAGTGTAGACCAAGATACAAGTCAGATAAAAAGCGGTACGCTTAAAATTCACGCTTCAAATCATTTTCCCTTAGGAGCAGAGGTTCAGGTGTATCTTTCCAACGGGGCAAATGGATTTGCGGACTCGGTTGTTTCTCAACCGATTATTGCTCCTGCTGTAGTTAACTCTTTCAATGAAGTAATCGCCCCAACCGCATCCGAACTATTAATAGAGCTTGATACCGAGCAAATTCATCAATTGATACATTCCGGCATTGCACTGATCAAAGTAATCTTCAATACAACCAATCTGCCGAATCGGATCAAGCTCAAAGACTGGTATCATATTGACTTGAATGTTGGCGCAACGATAAAGTATAAGCACGAAGTAAATTGAAAGCAGTACTCATTTTAATATTGACTTTTTCAATCGGTTTGGGAGTAGCCCAATCCATCTTTCCGCAGAACCTGCTTGAAGATCAAAACAATTCGTTGGTGATTCGCAGTTTTGCAGAAGGATTTTATCAGGGTCAGGGATTGACCAATCGCTTCATCGATAAATTCATCTATGGTGGGCATATCAGCGATGAGCTGAAGCAAGAGGTAGAGTCACAACTGAAAACAGAAGAAAACAGAATGGGATTGTGTTTCAGAACAGGAATTAAATTCTATGACTTGAGTGATAGCCTATTTAAAGGGAAACATTGGGGGATTTCGATTGGCTTGGAACACCAACAGCTCATCACCAGCTCTTTCACACAGGATCTTTTTCATGCTGTTTTTTTTGGAAACGCAGACCGGATCGGTCAAGACCTAAATATGGGTCCTACCCGACTTAGCGCTGTGCAGTTTCAATCGCTGAAATTCAACCTGGTTAATAAGAAGAATCATTGTGAATTCGGCTTTTCTGTGGTCAAAGGTCAATCCAATATCACATTCAATGCGGATCAATTTCGTTTAAGCACAGAAGCTAACCTATCAGAAATCACATTGGTTTCCCAAGCTAGCCTTTTTCAATCCAATACAAACAGCACAGGTTTCTTTGCAGGGAATGGAATTGGTGCGGCTCTGAACGCTGTTTATTTCATTCCGATTAAATCTTTATCTGGTAAACAAAAAGCAAAATCAGACGAGAGCGAAACTGAAAAAGTAACGATCGGTCATCTGAAATTTGAAATTGATAATTTCGGTTTCATCAATTGGATGAGTGATCCCTCGATTTATCAGACAGATTCCACTTACAGCTATTCAGGGTTTGAAATACAAGATCTATTCAATCAGGACATATCGAACTTGGTTGATACCGAAGTTTTGGCCGACTCACTTTTGCCCACGCGGCAAACATCACCCTACAATACAATACTACCGGCAGTATTCAGCGTATCATTCGAACCCACAGCAGATAAAAACAATTCTATTTCAGGAATGGCCGGAGCATGGTATCAGATCATGGCAAATGCCAGACCCGTTGTTTACGGTGGGGTTCGGTACCGATTGAACGAACGATTTTCGGGAGCAATAGTTGGTTTGGTAGGTGGGTATGCCACCATCAATGCAGGCCTGCAACTGACCTACAGCGGCTCTAAAATAGGAGCAGTTATTGCTACCAATAACTTGATTGGAATGGTGTCCAAAAATGGAAATGGAAGGCATTTAAACTTTGGTGTAATATGCAAGTTTTAAAGACGATTATCTTCATAGTACTATTGTGTGCAATCCAAGTTGCTAATGCCCAGATCATATTTGAGAAAACCTATGGGAATTCGCAAGAAGAACGAGGTGAAGGCTTGGTACAGTTATCAGATTCCAGCTATGTTATCGTTGGCTCAACATCAAGTTTCGGAGACCTATCGACCAACCTGTTGTTGCTAAAAACAGATTCTTTGGGTAATCCTATATGGACGAAGATATACGGAGGAAATAATGTAGATGCCGGGATGGAAATTATTAAAACCAGCGATGGTAATCTGGCTATGGTCGGCTACACGAATAGCACAGGCGCCGGTGGGTACGATGTTTATTTTATAAAAACAGATGTGCATGGAACCGTTCTTCTATCCAAATCTTATGGCGGTGCGGATTGGGACCTGGGTTATTCTCTTGCAGAAACATCCGATGGTGGTTTTGTGTTAACTGGGGAAACGTACAGCTCAGGGGCCGGATCGAATGATCTATTTGTACTAAAAATTGACGCGTCCGGCGATTCCGTTTGGTCGAAAGAATTCGGTGGCATTGGCAATGAAATTGGATGGTCAATAGATGAGGCGTCCAACGGAGACCTGATCGTAGCAGGAGAAACCAGCTCCAGTGGAGCTGGAGAATCGGATGCATGGCTGATTCGAATGGATAATGTCGGTAACATTATTTGGGATGTCACTTTTGGGGATACCGAATCCGATGTAGGCAAGGACCTTACCGAGCTGAGTAACGGAAATATCATGTTTGTATGGAATACGATACTGCCGGGAAATACATACTGGAGCACCATTCAATCTAAAATCGATCCGAACAATGGCAATGAAATGAGGAATACCGCCTTTACCAATCCATACAATTACTTCAGCTACAAAGTCATTCCTTACACAGGAAGATCAACAACACTGACAGTTGGATATTATGCTTTTTCCGGCAGTGACGACATGATGTTTTTTGGTTTGGACACAGTTAACATGTATTACGACGCGGTTTGTCAGGGTTTAGGGCTGGGAGCACTCGGGCCGGATTACGGCAAAGACATCATTGTAACCTCAGACGGTGGAGTTGCACTGGTTGGAGAAAGAAACATAGGCACCGGTTACTCCTCGGTGTTTTTTGTAAAATTAATGGAAGACTGTATTGGAACAGGAAGTACATTACACGACTCCATTTTTGTAACAACGGTTGAAGAACAGCATTTAGATACCGACAGAATTTACCCCAATCCCTCCGGCGGAGAGATTCACTTTCAATCGGAAAACCCCGTGCAAAGGGTTCGAATTTACAACACGTTTGGAGCCCTGCTGGAGGAACACTTAAATCCGATTCAAAACGAAATTCAAACGAACCTTCCTACTGGAATGTATATATTATGCTATGAAAATGGTATTGAAGAAAAAAGAAGTAAACTGATTATCCATCGATAATCTTCATTTCAGTTCTTCGGTTCATGGCCTTGTGCTCAGGCGTGTCATTTTCCACACGCGGTTGCGATTCTCCATAGCCTTTATAGCTAAGTCTTTCAGCATTAATACCTTGTGCGATTATGTAATCAACACAAACTTTTGCCCTATTTTCCGATAACAACTGGTTTTCTAATTCATCTCCGTCACTATCGGTATGCCCTCCCAATTCGACTTTTACCTCAGGGTTGTTCTTCAAATAGTCCACTACTCTATTCAGCTCGTACTTACTTTCTTCTTTGAGGTCAAACTTACTAACCTCAAAAAAGACATTTTCAAGAACGATCTTCCCTTTCTCCATAGGAACTTCGATAATAAATTCACTATTGGGATCAACGTTTTGTAATGAATAATTCTTGGAATAAAACAAGTACCCCTTATGATCGGCATGCAATGCATAATTTTTATTTACAGGCAATGCTACCAAGAATTCGCCATTGCCTGAATTGGCATATGCCTCTTTAACAACCTCTCCTGTTTCCAGATCGATCAGCTTGAAATGCGCAGGAAGGTGCTTTTTCGTAATTGCGTCATATACGATTCCTTTCACATACGTGGTTCGAACTGGTTTCAACTTGTCAGGAAGCACAAACGAATAAAGATCGAGGCTGCCGAAACCACCTTCTCGATCAGATGCAAAAAAGGCAAGATCACCTTTAGCAGACACTAATAAACTATTTTCATTTTTAAAGGTATTGATCGGATACCCCAAATTAACGGGTACTCCCCAGCTACCATCTGTTTCCCTTCGGCTAACGTATATGTCCAAACCTCCCATGCCGGGATGACCATTTGAAGAAAAATAAATGGTCTCACCATCCGGATGGATCATTACCGACTCTTCTCTGTACGGCGTATTTATTTTCCCCGGCACCTTCATCGGTGTAGACCACGTACCATTTTCTGTGATCTGTGTGACATATATGTCTTGCTCAGCAGGGTTCTTTCTTCCTTGCCTTACAATGCCACGTATGAAATACAACGATTTTCCATCAGCTGAGAAACAAGGCTGCGACTCCCAGTGGTTTGAATTAACAGGCTTACCAAGGTTGAATGGCTGTGTCCATTTATCACCTACTTTCTCACTGGCAAACAAATCACATGAGCCATAACCTTGACGATTCTCCCCATAGTTCAGCTCTCCTCTATAGCCGGTTTCACACCCGACGAAAATAACATAACGACCATCTGCAGAAAATGTTGGGGCTCCCTCATTGTATCTCGTGTTTATAGGCAAGCCTAAATTTTCTCCCTTGTCCCACTCTCCGTTCGACCAAGTGCTAATAAAAAAGTCCTCCTGCTCACCCATAAAAGGAACCCGCTCGTCTTCTATGTTTCGGGTGTAAAGTAGGGTTTTATCATCTGCTGTCAATGTCGGGAAGTATTCCGGACGATCAGAATTAATGGCCTCTCCAAGGTTCAACGGTTTGTACTCGTTCGGGGTTTTGATCGCTTCCAATGCAAACTCACAGTTGTCTAAATATCTTCTTGCCATGTCCTGAAACACCTCACTAGTATTTCTTCGGGATAAAAAAAGCTTGCTAAACTTGAGACCTTTTTCATAATCACCCATCCCCATTGCAAGACTGGCGATGTAGTAAAATTCATTCACGGAATAATTCGGATTGATGGTCAACACTTGTTCCTTGTATTCAATCGCCTTGGTAAAATCTCCTCGTACAATATTGATTTCTGCCATAAGCAACAGGGCATCGATAAAGGTCGGGTCTTTTTCAAGTGCTTTCATAGCATTTGATTCAGCACAATTCAATGATCTTCGTTCGCCCGTTCTTGGGTCAAGGTCCTTGAAACAAATGTTGGCCTCCTCGTACAATTTAATCGCTTTTTTGCTGCTCGTTGCATACATTCCAGGCTGTGCTATCGAACATGACGTAGCCATCAATAAAATGCAGAACCATAATATGTGAACTTTCATGGTATATTTAAGTATTTGTGTGTTTGCAACGAAATTTTCCATTTTGGATTTTGCTTCACATAATTAATGATCAGAGGCATCATTTCGTCTTGCTTTCCCCATTCCGGCTGAAGATACAACGCGCAAGAAGACTGTACTTTCTCAGCGTGTTCTTCTGCCCATTTTAAATCATGTTGATTGTACACAATGATCTTCAGCTCGCTTGCTACCTCATAAATGGAGGGAACCGGCGGTTTAAACTTTTTGGGTGAAAAACAAATCCAGTGCCAGTTTCCGGTTAGTTCATAAACCCCTGAAGTTTCAATAGCTGTTTGAATGCCATTATCATTCAATGCCTTTGTTAAATCATTCAAATCGTACATTGTAGGCTCTCCACCGGTTATAACACTAAAATTTGTATTTGTTTCAAGCACTCTTTCTACAAGTTCAGCTGTGGAATGTAAAGGATGTTCTTGTGCATCCCAGCTTTCTTTTACATCGCACCACGAGCACCCGACATCACAACCACCTAACCGAATAAAGTAAGCAGATCGACCAGAATGAAAACCTTCTCCCTGAATCGTAAGAAATTGCTCCATTACCGGAAGATTACCTACTTCCATTTTATCACTGACTGACATTGGATACAAAAATAAGTAATTGCCAAGTATTGATTAAACGAATCTTTTCGATGTAAACTTAATTTTGATTGAAAATAAAAGAACCCATAGATTAGTCCATGTTGTATCTCAAACGGTATGGAGCCATTCCACGCACGGCATATACATGCTCCTGCTCATCAGAATTCCGTTTGGCCGCATCCAGTAATTCCATGTAGGTTTTGTTAAAGTAGAGAATGGCGAGTGATCTCCGCTTGCCCCACAACCAGTTTTCATGGGCGCTCAATAGGTATATAAAATCCTGAAACTTCAATTTTTCATCCAGATTGAATTCAACCAAGGCACTTGATGTTAATCTCAGATGCGAACCTATCAACTGATTCAATGCACTATCTGCTCTTAAGCTAAATTGTCCCTGCTCGAACAAACTCGCACATTCAACCCCCAAACAAGAATCGATTTCCCGTGAAAGATTTTCTATGGCAATACGCTGATCCATCAAATAAGACGAGTCAATTTCAACCATATTCCTCAGGTAAAAGGAATCCAGCTCGTTTCTAATTACCACATCTGTGCTGTCATTACTGAGATACGACGCGTTGAGATCAAAATTTTCCGACCCGGTTTTTATCCTTTCAAAACAACAATTGAAGGGTATATCGTCTTTACCAAGGGTATGTCTTACCAAAGCTGTATCTCCTTGAAACAAAACTTCAAAAGCCAGGTTTAAGCAGTTCGCACGAATCAGCTGATCAAAAATAACATTGACCGACTTCATCTCTGCATCCGCCGGAATGCTCAGTCGAATAAGGCTCGGAAAAGTTACGTGCTTAAAGTAATTGGAAAAGTAATCGTAAGACAAGTTTTCCGTGTATCCATCCCATTCAAATCGAACAGAATCCGATCCTAGCTCTAAAATTCTCAGGTTGGCAACCACTTGCTCACGCTCTATCAATGAGTCCTTGAAATACGATACCGGCAGATTCGACTCCACTTCTACCACAACAACTTCCTCTTTCTCCTCAGAACCACAGCTCAAAAAGGTTATTGAACAGATCAATGAAAGCACTAGAACGCTATTCACCAATACACTAAAATTGATTGATCCGGTTTTTATTCCTGATGTTATTTTTCTTAACCCCATACCTTTTTATCTAATTGAGTAAAGAATATACTAATAAAAGCTTGTCAAAACTCGTTGAATGAATATTATTTTGAATGCATATCGATAGCAATACTGCTTGATTTTCGTGCTCTTACCAACTTTATTCCCGCGATTTCGCCGCCTGCAATGTATTCCGCAACAGGGATACAATCGTCATGGGCCCAACTCCTCCGGGTACCGGCGTGATAAACGAACTCTTTGGCGCAACCTCATCAAATTTCACGTCACCCAGCAATCGAAATCCCGATTTTTTAGAATCATCCTTTACCCGAGTTATACCCACATCAACTACAACCGCTCCCTCTTTTACATAATCTGCCGTCACGAATTCGGGTTTGCCCAATGCAACCACTAGAATGTCTGCTGTTCGGCACAGCTCCATCAAATTTGTCGTTCTTGAGTGGGTAAGGGTCACAGTACAATTTCCAGGGTAAGCATTTCGCCCCATGAGAATGCTCATTGGTGAACCTACGATATGACTCCGGCCAACCACTACACAGTGTTTGCCACTGGTTTCAACCTCGTATCGCTCCAGCATCTGAACAATTCCATACGGTGTTGCAGGCAAAAACGTGGGTAAATTCAATGCCATTAAGCCAATGTTTTCAGGATGAAAACCATCGACATCCTTTTCCGGTGAAATGGCCATAGTTACTTTACTTTCGTCGATGTGTTCCGGAAGTGGAAGCTGAACAATGAAACCATCCAAAGTAGCATCGTTGTTCAGTTTTTCAATTTCAGCAAGAAGGGCCTCTTCAGAGATGGTATCGGGTAATTGCACTAACGTGGATTCAAAGCCAACCTTTTCGCACGCTTTCACCTTTGCATTGACGTAAGTTACACTAGCTCCATTTTCTCCAACCAAAATGGCCGCAAGGTGTGGTTTTCTGCCTCCTTTGGCAATAAATGCTTCCACTTCCTGTGCAATTTCCTCTTTGATTGAAGCCGAGGTGGCTCTCCCGTCTAATAGTTTCATAATTACATTCTTCCTCGTGTTGCGCCTTTCATTTGACGCATCATATTCATCATATTTCTTTTATTGCCCATCATCTTCATCATTTTCCTCATGTCCTCGAATTGCTTTATGAGCTTGTTTACATCCTGCACGCTTGTGCCACTACCCCGAGCAATTCTTTTCCTTCTGGATCCGTTTAAGAGCTCGGGTTTTTCCTTTTCAGCCGGCGTCATTGACTGAATGATGGCCTCGACATTTTTGAACGCGTCATCTTCAATCTCAACCCCTTTTAGTGCTTTACTCATACCAGGTATCATACCCATCAGGTCTTTCACGTTACCCATTTTCTTAATTTGCTGAAGCTGGTCGTAAAAATCATTGAAATTGAACTGATTCTTCTGAATCTTTTTCTGCAATTTCTTTGCTTGCTCTTCATCAAATTGCTCCTGAGCTCTTTCAACAAGTGAGACAACGTCACCCATTCCAAGGATTCGGTCCGCCATACGATCGGGATGGAAAACGTCAATTGCTTCCATTTTTTCTCCTGTCCCGATAAACTTAATTGGCTTATTGACAACCGACTTGATCGAAAGTGCTGCCCCACCTCTGGTATCCCCATCTAATTTCGTCAGTACAACTCCATCAAAATTAATCCTTTCGTTGAATGCTTTAGCTGTATTAACAGCATCTTGACCAGTCATGGAATCTACGACGAACAAGGTTTCTGTGGGGCGTATAGCGTTCTTGACCCGCTCAATCTCATCCATCATCACCTCATCCACAGCTAATCGACCTGCTGTATCGACTATTACCACGTTGAATCCGTTGCTTCTCGCATGGTTGACTGCCTTTTGAGCAATATCCACGGGATTTTGATTCTCCCGATCTGAAAACACTTCAACACCGATCTGCTCTCCTACTACATGCAATTGATCAATTGCCGCAGGTCTGTAGACATCACAGGCAACCAATAAAACTTTCTTTCCCTCCTTGTTTTTCAGTAAATTCCCAAGTTTACCCGAAAAAGTTGTCTTACCTGAACCTTGGAGACCCGACATCAAGATAATCCCCGGATTTCCGGTACTATTGATTCCCTCTTTCTGGCCTCCCATCAGCTCTGTGAGCTCTTCCTGGGTAATCTTAATGAGCAATTGACCGGGAGAAATTGAATTCAATACTCCCTGACCCATCGCCTTCTCCTTGATCCTACTGGAAAATTCTTTGGCCGTTTTGAAATTTACATCGGCATCGAGAAGGGCCCTTCTCACTTCCTTTAGCGTCTCGGCTACATTTATTTCCGAAATCTGCCCTTGACCTTTAAGGACCTTAAATGCTCTTTCAAATTTATCGGATAAGTTCTCAAACATGGATTAAATCGTTTACAGCTTATAAATTTAATTAATTACCCCTTTTCTACAATTTCTATTGTCTAAACACGTAAGCGACCAAAAACCTACATTTGGTCAGGCACCTGGATTCCCAACAGTTCCATTGCATTCTTTATCACATTTGCAGTGCAATCACTTAAAAGCAATCTAACATTTTTCAGTTGTTCATCTGGCTCTTTTAAAATATTGACCGTTTGATAAAATGAATTGAATTGTTTCACCAATTCATACGTGTAATTGACCAGTACGGATGGATTCAATTGTTTTCCTGCCTCACCAACAACCACAGGAAATTTGAGCAACTCAATGATCAAGTTCTTTTCCGATGCGGCAATACCTGTTTTGGTGTCTATCGGCAACAATTTATCCGCTTTGCCGAGTAAAGATTGAATTCGGGCAAATGTATATTGAACAAATGGACCCGTGTTTCCATTCAGGTCAATGGACTCTTCCGGGTTGAACATCATTCCTCTTTTCGGGTCAACACGCAGCAAGTAATACTTTAATCCTCCCAAGCCGATAGTCGCATAGAGCCTTTCCTTTTCTTCTTCAGAGAGTTTATCCAGATGACCTCGTTCTTGCGTCATGTTGCGTGCGTCTTCAACAACCGATTGCATCAGATCGTCAGCATCAACCACTGTTCCCTCCCTCGACTTCATTTTGCCCGTTGGAAGATCGACCATGCCATAAGATAAATGAGAGCATTCCTGTGCCCAATCATAGCCCAATTTTTCAAGTATAGCAAACAACACCTTAAAGTGATGTTCCTGCTCATTTCCAACCGTATAGATCAAACCGGACAAGCCAGGAAAATCCTGATACCGCTGAATTGCAGTGCCTATATCCTGAGTCATGTAAACAGAAGTACCATCTGCACGTAGAAGCAGCTTATCATCTAACTTTCGATCTGATAGGTTCACCCACACGGATTGGTCTTCTTTCCGGTAATAATGCCCTGTTTTAAGTCCCTCTTCTACTACTTTCTTTCCAAGCAGATAGGTGTCTGATTCGTAATATAGCTTATCAAATTCAACACCCATTGTTTTGTAGGAAACATTAAAGCCGCCATACACCCAGCCATTCATTTTTTCCCACAAGCTGCTGATTTCCGGATCTTTTGCTTCCCATTTTTTCAACATTTCCTGGGCTTCTTTTAAGATAGGGGCCTCCTTTTTCGCCTCTTCTTCATCTAATCCATCCCCAATCAATTGCTCCACCTCTTTCTTGTAAGCAACATCGAAGGCTACATAATACTTCCCTACAAGTTTATCGCCTTTTATTCCGGCTGACTCGGGTGTTTCACCTTGACCAAATCTCAACCAGGCAAGCATACTTTTGCAGATGTGAATCCCCCTGTCATTAATGATTTGAGTACGTATAACCTTATGCCCATTTGCCCGCAATATGCTTGCCACGGAATCCCCTAGGAAGATATTTCGCAAGTGTCCCAAATGGAGTGGTTTATTTGTGTTGGGAGACGAGTATTCAACCATATACAGCTTTCCTGATTCCTCCCGGTTAATCCCAAAATCATTGGATTTTAGCTGGTCCGATAAAGCTTGCAACCAGTGCGAATTGGATATCACCAGATTTAAGAATCCTTTTACCACGTTGAATGAATCCACTTCAGCACAATTCTCCAGTACGAACTGACCTAGTTCTTCCGCAGTATCCGCCGGTCCCTTTTTAGATACTTTTAACAAAGGAAATACGACTACAGTCAAATCACCTTCAAATTCTTTTTTTGTGCTTTGAATTTGAATGGAAGCCACATCAATCGATGCGCCATACAAGTCGGTCATGCCGGCTGAAACAACTTTTGCTAACAAATCACCTATCATTAGCCCCTTTTTTCGATAATGTTCGTAGCGTTTTCTAAAATGCGCATGGCTGATTCCGCCATAGCATTTTGTTTGTTATCCAAACATGGATTAATCTCAACAATCTCAAAACAGCATACCCGCTTGTCAATTAGAAAATGATTGATCAGTCCGGCCGCCTCATTCTCTGTTAACCCATTTGGAACTGGTGTTCCGGTACCATAGGATACCAGGTCACAATCCATACAATCGACATCAAATGACAAGTAAATATGATCACAATCCTTAAGGTAGTTCAGCGTCTCATCAGAAATCTCTTTAACTCCTCGACGGCGAACATCCTGTACGTCAAATTGTTTGATGTTTTTTTCAGAAATAAAATAATCTTCGGCTTCCTCAGTATCACGAACAGAGATGAAGACCAGGTCCGCTACATCAATCTTCCTTTCAACACCTCCGAAGCTTTTCAATTCCGACCAAATTGCTGCTGTTTCGTGATCTACGGCATTCTTTCTATGTTCGATATTGTCCACACCAAGCGACATTGCCAACGGCATACCATGAATGTTCCCAGAGGGAGTAGTATAAGGCGAATGCAGGTCAGCATGTGCATCCAACCAAATTACGCCGACCCTTGCATCCGGATTAGCACTTCGTATTCCTGCTATAGTTCCGGCTGCACTAGAATGATCTCCCGCTAAAACGATTGGAAATTTATTTCTGTCAAGAATGGATTTCACCTGATCGTGCACTTTATTTAGCACATCAAGAATACCTGCAGCATTAACGGCAAGCTCATTTCCGTTAGCTTCGTGTAACAATTCATTGTTGTCTTCAACTACCTCTGTTTTGTATTTCGTGAAATAGTTCTTTTTGGTCTTTAACGCTGCTACTTTCAGCGCTGCGATTCCCAAACTAGACCCTCTGGTTCCGGCACCTAATTCAGAATTGTTTTCTAAAATGATAATTTTCTTACTGTTCATAGGGTTTAGAGCAATTTCCAAAGGATTACAAAAGTAAAAATTAATGTGAGTTTAAAGACAAAAAAAACACAAAGGCTCGGGAATAAAAAATTGTATCTTTGCTTGCCATTTGCTACTCCTGTAAAGACATCGAATTGGATGACTTGCTATATGAAGAATAATCGCCTGTTCAATTTTGGTTTTCTAGCAACTATTGCCTCCAGCCTGGTGCTATTTTTTCTTGGATGCAATTCCGGTGAAGGTAACCCAAAAATAGATGAAGGTACCATTAGCTATGAAATAAGCTATCCGGGAAGACCCGAGGGTGGTATGTTAGACGGTGTTCTGCCGAGAGAAATGAAAATGCAGTTCCAAAAATCCAGATATGTAAACACCATTTCTGCAGCGGGTATGTTTGAATCTAAATTGATTGCCGATTGTAAGGCCAAAACGGTTACATTCACCTTCAACTTCGGACCGAAGAAAATATACGCTACGATTCCAGAAGCTGTAGCAGATTCATTACTGAATGCGCAATTCTCAATTCCCAACCTCATAGATGTTCGAGGAATGGAAGAAGTAGCCGGATACGATTGCGAAAGGACTTTTGCAGTTTTCGACCAACTCGAAGATGGTCCGGATTTTGAAGTTAAGTTTACCTCCGACATCCAGATTAGCAACCCCAATTGGTGCAATCAGTTCAAATATCTGGAAGCAGTTATGCTTGAATATGAAGTTAAACAATACGGATTAAGACTAAAATTAAAGGCAAAGGAAATCAACTCAGATCCGGTTAATGGGAACGCATTTGAAATTTCGCAAGACTTCAAAAAAGTATCTATTGCGGAAATGATCTATGAATTTGAAGAAGTCTTTAAAAACTTTCAATAAATAAACAACCACTATCATGATTAAGTTCACTCTAAACAACACCATACTTGCAGTATATTTCGTGCTAATTTCATTCATTTCTAATGGTCAAATAACCGATGCAAAAGTGGTTTATGAAGTAAAAATGGATTCTGACGATCCCATGTTGTCTCAGCAGCTGAGTATGATGACGGGAAGCACAATGACCATGTTTTTCAAAGAGAATAATTTTCGTCAGGATATGGACATGAACATGATGAAATCCAGCACAGTGTATAATGAAAAGCGAAGTGAGGGAATTGTACTTATGGAATTGATGGGGTTAAGAAAAGGTGCAAGGATCGATAGTTTATTGAATTCTAAAAATGAAGAAAAGGACAATAACGCTTCTGTTGAAGTGACGGATGAAAAGAAGACCATCGCAGGATTTGAATGTTCCAAAGTAATTGTAGAAGATTCATCAGGAATGGAAATGATCATGTATGTTACGGATGAAATAGAAGCAAGGAACAACAAGAATACGTATGGCAACTCAAAGGTAAAAGGCTTTCCCTTGAAAATTGAAATGGACCTTGACCAGTTGTCGATGACACTTACGGCTACACAGGTGGTGGAAAAGGTCAAAAAGTCTATGTTCGATACCAAGATACCTGACGGATATGAAATCGTATCATATGAAGCTCTAATGCAGTTGATGCAAGGCATGAACTAACAGGGAGAATTCCTCCAACAATTTCACCAGTTATTCCATTGCGGCATTTCTCTGTTAACAGTTGCGTGTTTATATAAGGTCTAAGCACAGATATTCATAAAGCCCCTAACCCGTATTTTTGTTTGTTGAGGCAAACTGCATATGGCAAAACAGAACAGGCTTAGAAATACCAAAGAAAAGAAAGGAGCAAAGAACAAGAATAGGAAACCTGCTTCCAAAGGAAAAGGGCCTTCTCAGACCGGTCTGTTTCTTAAAAAAGTAAAAGCGTTCTTTTTGGATGAAAGATTACACAAGTCACTTGGTTTGTTACTCATTCTTTCCAGCCTTTACTTATTCATTTCATTCACCTCTTATTTATTCTCATGGAAAATTGATCAGGGACATGTTCGGGATGAAAACTTCTGGTCATTCGTTTTTTCAGGGGAAGACCTCGACATCAGAAATTGGCTTGGCAAACTTGGGGCATACACGTCTCATAGTATTTTGTATGGAGGCTTCGGTATCGGTTCATTTGTAATTCCATTTAATTTTGGCTTGTGGGCGATTCGCATCCTATTTAAAAAAGAGCTGCTCCCCATATGGAAGACTTTAAGCATCTCATTGCTCGGCTGGATATGGCTATCCATCACTTTTGGTTACTTTTTCACTTCTCCCTATGATTTTATGGGCGGTGTTTTTGGTCACGAGACCAGTAATTGGATCGTTACAGCTATAGGTGACGTTGGCATGGTCTTTTTCATTTTATTCACCGGCCTAATCGCTACCGTCATTTTATTTAATCCGAAATTTCCAACATTTGGACGGATCCTTCCTCACAAAGAAGAACCGCCAGTCGATAACCAAAAGGTAAACAAAACCGATAATGCGGTAAAAGCGGAACCGGTTCAAGACCCTCCCGCGGAAGAAATTGAACTTTCTGAGAGTGCCGAGGAAGATGAAGTGGAAGAAGAAGTTGCAGGTCCCGTTGATCTTGGCACATTTATAGGAGAAGAAGAAACAATTGCTACTGAATCGACGGATGAGGAGTTTCAGGTTGAAGTTGCCTCAGAAGAAGAAGAGCTAACTGAAGACGAATTGAGCGACAAGCTCAAAGAGTTTGGTGAATACGACCCCAAATTAGACCTCGCCACCTACCAGCTGCCGGGCATCGATCTTCTTGCAGATCATGGCGGGGGCCAAATTTCGGTCAACAAGGAAGAACTGGAAGAAAACAAAAATAAAATTGTAGAAACACTGGGCAACTATAACATCAACATTGCCAAGATCAAAGCAACCATAGGACCGACTGTTACGTTATACGAAATCGTCCCTGTGGCAGGCGTCAGAATTTCAAAGATTAAGAATCTGGAAGATGACATTGCATTAAGCCTCGCCGCTCTGGGAATCCGAATTATTGCGCCTATGCCGGGAAGAGGAACAATCGGGATTGAGGTGCCGAATTCCAATCCTGAGGTCGTTTCCATGCGTTCCATAATCGCTTCAGAGAAATTCCAAAACAGCGACATGGAACTTCCAGTAGCGCTTGGAAAAACCATTTCGAATGAAACCCTTGTTGCCGATCTGACCAAAATGCCTCATTTATTAATGGCAGGTGCTACAGGACAAGGTAAATCAGTTGGTCTGAATGCCATTTTGGTTTCTATCCTGTACAAAAAACACCCGTCTCAGGTAAAATTTGTATTGATCGACCCAAAGAAAGTAGAACTCACCTTGTACACCAAAATTGAACGTCACTTCTTAGCCAAATTGCCGGATGATGGTGAAGCGATCATCACCGACACATCTAAAGTTGTAACTACACTCAATTCTTTATGCGTGGAGATGGACCAGAGATACGAGCTATTGAAGGTCGCTATGGTTAGAAACATCAAAGAATACAACAAAAAGTTCATCGACAGGAAATTGAATCCTGAAAAAGGGCATCGCTATTTGCCATACATTGTTTTAGTAGTAGATGAATTTGCCGACTTAATTATTACCGCAGGTAAAGAAGTGGAGACTCCAATTGCCCGATTGGCCCAGCTTGCTCGTGCAATTGGCATTCATTTGATTATTGCAACACAAAGACCATCTGTCAATGTAATTACCGGTATCATTAAAGCGAATTTCCCTTCTCGAATTGCCTTCCGGGTAACATCGAAAATCGACTCCAGAACTATCTTGGATTCCGGTGGAGCTGATCAGCTCATCGGGAAAGGAGACATGCTGTTCTCTCCCGGTAATGAATTGATCCGTTTGCAATGTGGATTTGTGGACACCCCGGAGGTAGACGAGATCACTGATTTTATTGGGACACAAAGGGGTTACCCCAATGCCTTTCTATTACCTGAATATATCGATGAAAACGCTTCTTCTTCTTCCGGAATAGATCCAGATGAAAGAGATTCCATGTTCGAAGATGCAGCTAAGGTAATCGTTACCAATCAGCAAGGATCTGCTTCTCTGATTCAAAGAAAGTTGAAACTGGGCTATAATCGCGCCGGCAGAATCGTTGATCAGCTGGAAGCTGCAGGAATAATCGGACCTCACAGAGGAAGTAAAGCAAGAGAAGTATTACTACCCGATCTAGATTCTTTGGCTCGGTTTTTGGAAAATGAGAGAAAAGACAACGAATTAGATTAAATTTAAGACTATGAAAAAGTTACTTGTCATTACTTGTTCAATCTTGGTTTGTGCCATTACCGGCTTCACTCAGGAGGACGAAAAAGCAAAGAAAGTACTGGATGGTGTTAGCAAAGAAATGTCGACATATAATACCATTTACATTGAGTTCAAGAGTAGCATAAAGGCCGAAGGGGTAAACTCCTCTTCCTCCGGAAAGGCCTGGATCAAAGGAAACCAATACTATTATGAAGACGAGAACGCAAAAATCTGGAACAACACTAAATTCTTGTGGAATCTAGAAGTTGACGAAGGCGTTTGTTATAAAACTCAGGCGGATGAAGAAGAAGGAATCAATCCGAGCAAACTGCTTCGCATTTGGGAAGAAGGCTTCAAATATCAGTATTACGAAAAGGGTTCAACAACGAGTTTACACGCCATAAAGCTGTTTCCGAAAAACCCAAAAGAAAGTAAATACCATACCCTCATTGTAAAAGTAAATAAGTCCACACCAAAGATACACAGCATGACGGTAAAGACTAAGGATGGCATGACACTGTATTACACCATCACAAAGTTAACACCCAATATAGAGGTTGGTGACTCAAAATTTAAATTCGATCCAGCAAAGAATCCCGGGGTTGAAGTGGAAGAGCTATAGACGCTCAATTTTAAATCCAGTCAATACCTTTTTTGAGCAGTTCCATTGTATTTCGTTCTCTGCTATTCCTTGGCTGATAATCATATATCCATGAGGCATCACGAGGTAAGCTCATTAATATGGATTCAATCCTGCCCGATGTTTCCAGTCCAAATTTGGTGCCCCGATCGTAGACTAAATTGAATTCAACATACCTTCCTCGCCTTAATCGCTGCCATTCTCTATCTTGCTCTACGATCGGATCAGCCCTATTTTCGGTTTGCTCTGTGTAGGCCGGAACAAAAGTCTGTCCAACAGCGAGTGTAAAGTCCAACAGTTCGTCCTTGGATAAATTAGATTTTTCTTCATCCAGCTTATCGTAAAAAATACCTCCAACACCCCTGGTTTCCATCCGGTGCTTGTTGAAAAAGTAATCATCAGCCCATTCTTTGAACTTGGGATAAAAATCAGGTTGAAATTGATCGCAGGTATGCTTTAGCCTTTTGTGAAATTTGCTGGCGAGCGATCGATCAACAAAATGTGGAGTTAAATCAATTCCTCCACCGAACCAATAAGTTCCATCTCCCAGCTCAAAGTACCTTACATTCATGTGAATGATAGGAACATAGGGTGAATTTGGATGCAATACAATCGAAACTCCACACGCGAAAAATTCATTTTCCGTTGCACCCAATGAATTCTTTACCACATCCGGAAGCTTACCGTGAACAGCTGAAAAATTCACTCCCCCTTTTTCAATAAGATCACCATTTTCAATGATTCGAGTTCTTCCACCACCACCACCTTCGCGTACCCATTTATCTTCTCGAAATTTAGATCTGCCATCTAAATTCTCCAATCCAAGGCAAATTTCATCTTGTAGCAACTCGAGGCTTTTCTGAACCGATTGATTGAACGACATTACTTTTTACGAATTAGCTTATAGTCTTCGTATGCCAGGATAAATACCTGCTGATTTTCATAGCCACTGCCCTCTCCCACTAACTCGTAGTTGAAAGCTGTATGCAGATGATCCAATTGAATGTAATTGAGTCGAGACGCAAAACCTTTTCCAAAATGAAGCAATCCTGCCAAATGTTGCATCATCACATCGAATCCCATAAACGAATACAATCCTGGGTCGTTTTGATATTTTTTTCTGAATCGTTTGATAAAATCGATCGTCTTAGCTGAGCTGTAATCGACGTACTTTGATGACGACAAATGAACGTGAAAATCATTGATGTATTCGTAGTCGATCTGTTTGAATTTTTTCCATTCTTCTACACCGAAAACTACAAACTTAACATCTCTCATTCCCTGATCATTCTTAACCTTATTCAAGTCGGTAAGAAATGAACTGACATATCCAATGTTTCTCGATGGCACGATCAACACATTGGTTCCAGTCATATTTAAGTACGGATACATATTTTTTAGGTCAACGCCCTTTTCAATGATTGCCAGCGTATCTCTATACTTGGCTGTGTCGCCATCTGTTAATTCATTGTATCTTCTCTCGAATACCTTGGCAAAATAGGACTGGTCCTTTGCGTCTTTATTATCAAAAAGAATAACACTCTGCGTGGCAAAAGAGTCTGCAACGTATTGTGCAATCGCATTCATTTGGGTAGGAATTGAAGCGATAGCTTTAGTTACGAATGGATTTTTGAACAATAATTTATTTGATGAATTAACCGGAGAGACAAACTGTATTTTATTCGCTAAGGCATAATCAGCGACTAACGGTTGTGTGGAATGAGACAATGGTCCAAATATTAGATCCAGACTTTTGACTTCATTTTTTGACAAAATATTGCGCACAATTCCAGTATCTCCTTTCGTATCATAAACATGCAAGTTGACCGACAAACCTGCTGACCTCATGGAATCAACAGCCATTTCTACACCTTGATAAAATTCCACTGCCCGAATGGTTGGAATGAATGGTTTGCAATCTCCAACGGGTGGGCATTTCAGCAATTCTTCATCAAATTTATCCAGTTTAAAAGGCAGAAAGACCCCGACATTATATACTTCCTTTTTCAGAATGCTATCTACCCATTCCGCCTGATTGAAAGCTGGGTTGGCCAATGTGTCCACAGGCACTTGTTTTGGCCTTTTCACTTTCAGGGGAATCCTAATTTCTTGCCCCCTTTTTAAAACCACTAAATTTTCCGCAAAATTTCTTAACTCACGAATATTACCAGGCCATGAATAATTCTGAAGAATAGAAACGGCTTCCTGAGACAAAACAGGAGACTCGAAACCGTTTTCTTCCGAAAATGTGTGCAAAAAATGATGCAATAAAAGCATAATGTCATCACCTCTTTGACGCAGAGGTGGAAGCTCTATGCTTACAACATTTAACCGGTAATACAGATCTTCCCTGAACTCACCTGCTTGAGACATTTCCAAAAGGTTTCTGTTTGTTGCACAAACCAATCGTACATCTAAGTCCAATGATTTTGAACTGCCTATCCGTTCAATGGATTTACTTTCCAAAAACCTCAGTAACTTTACTTGAGTAGAGGCATCAATTTCACCAATTTCATCCAAAAAAAGCGTACCACCATTCGCTGATTCGAATCGGCCTATTCTTTTCTCATTTGCACCGGTAAAGGCACCTTTCTCGTGACCAAATAATTCACTTTCCAAAAGATTTGCGGGCAACGCAGCACAATGAACCGGGACAAATGGAGCATTCTTACGCTCACTATTTTGATGAATTGAATGAGCAAAAAGCTCCTTACCAGTGCCTGTTTCACCTGTGAAAAGAACAGTCGTTTTTGTAGGACCAACCAGACGCACCTTTTCCATTACCGATTCAAGTGAGGCTGATTTACCAAGAATTCCATCGAATTTAGACTTATTGTCTACTTTCTGAACATGAATATTTTCCTTTGTTTGTGATTGCTCTTTGAGGCCACGCTTAATCAGAAATTCAAGTTGCTCCAGGTTTACTGGTTTTGGGAGAAAATCAAAGGCACCTCGCTTCATCGCCTCCACCGCAACATCTACTTCACCATAAGCAGTCATCATGATACAAAGTGGTTTACGGGTAAGTTTATTGATATAATCAAGGACGCTCATACCAGTCTCTCCTGGCATCCTTAAGTCAGTAAGTACTACCTGGAAATCCTCTTCGTTGAGAACCGTAACTGCTTCCTCTACGCAACTTGCCGTGAAAACCTCAAATTCATCCTCAAGTGCCAATTCAAGACCATCCCTAGTATTTTGCTCATCATCAACAATAAGTAAATTTGGTCTCATGATTGAAATTATCTCTGTTCCAAAAAGTGGCAGCGTGAACCTTTTTTGGGGAATTTCAAAGTAACAATAGTTCCTGAACCTTTTTTACTGTCGATCCCAACTTCCCCTCCATGATTTTTCATAGTTCTATGAACGATCATCATTCCAATTCCATTACCGGTATTTTTTGTGGTGAAATAAGGCTCAAAAACTTTAGATATATTTTCTTTTTCAATACCAGAGCCATGATCAATAATTTGAACCGTAAGATAATCATTCTCTTCTGAAAGAATAATACGGATATCAGACTTTTGGGTTATTGCATCGATAGAATTGCCTATGACATTAAAAAATGCCTGCTTAATTTGTTCAGGATCACCTTCAATTGAAGTAGCTGTTTTGCCTGCATCTAATTGTACATTAATTTTTTTAGCACTTAATTCCTTTTCTTTAATGAGAAGCACACCCTCAATTACTTCTAATATATCCAGTGATTGGAAATCAGGAACCGAAGGCCTAATGGCTTTCAAGAAATGTACAATTATAGAATCAAGTCGCTGAACCTCCCGTAAACAAGAGTCTAATGATTTCATTGATTTCTCAAATGTTTCCAATCCCTTTAAACTCTTGGAAAGAGTTCTCTGTAAAACTTGCAAATGGATGGTTATAGAATTGAGAGGGTTACCTAATTCATGAGCAACACCAGCGGCCAGATCCATGATGCTGTTAATTTTTTCACTTTCAATGGTCTCTTCCAGGTTTGATTTCTCCTCTGTTATATCGGTTAAAACAACGGTTATCCCGGCATCATTAAGGGATTTCCCCCCGTTTACAGAGCCTTGCATAGGAACAGCGTAAACACGAAGAAATCTTTTTTCTGGATACTTGATCTGAATATCTCGAACAACTACCTCAGGTCGAGTGTTATCCATAATGCGATCTAAACCGAGTGAGCGAGCAAGATCTGGAGCGGCACGAAGCAGAGGAACTTTATCAACTTGATCCAGGTTAAGCCCAATTAACCTTCTTCCCTGAACATTTGAATAGGTTATAATCCCTGACTCATCGAGTACGAGAATGCCATCTCGGATCACATCAAAGACAGTTTCCAGAAGCTTACGCTCTCTGGCCAATCTTTGAACCAGATTACTCAGGTTTGCTTCATCTAAATCCTCAAGCTTGCCAAGTACTTTGTCTAGGGGGCTTTTATTTGCCATTGGGGATATACAACATGAAGTATTTTTTTTGCTATTATCGATTTATCGGCAAGTGAAATTCTTTCCACTTCATCGCTCGCACCTAATACAATGACTTCGTTTGTATCAGACATGAATCCGATTTCATGATTCGATACATCGTTAACTACGATCCAATCCAGGTTTTTTTTAATTAATTTTTTCTTTGCTGAAGCTAAAACATCGTGAGTTTCTGCAGCAAAACCCACTAAAATCTGCCCAGGTTTTTTCTGGGAGCCAAGAATTTTTAAGATATCTGGGTTTTTTTGGAGCAATAGAGTCTCAGGAATATTTTCTTTGGCTACTTTATGATCGCATTTTTTTTGCGGACGATGATCGCATACTGCAGCACACATAATAATGAGGTCTGCTGTCTCTGAAAATTCTAGCATGGCATCTTTCATCTCCAATGCAGTTTCAACAGATATTGTTTTCACACCACTAGGAGGTTCAATGGAGACTGGACCACTGACTAGGGTGACATCCATACCGAGATTATGAGCAACTTGTGCAAGTGCGTACCCCATCTTGCCAGATGAAGGATTTGAAATAAATCGAACTGGATCAATCCATTCCCTCGTAGGTCCAGCTGATATCAAACAGTTCATATGTCCTAGTTTTACGAAATTGATGGCGACAAAATAATCCTATCATGATTCCATAATTTGCCTATGAATAAAAGCATGCAATCTGCTAAAACTGAACCTAGAGAAAATCTATTCCTGAATCTTATTTTTAATTTCGGGATACCTATCATGGTATTAAGGAAAGGAAATGATTGGGTGGGAGATTTATTAATCCAATGGATGGAAGTACCTACTGAGTCTAAATTGGTTCCGTCCATACTACTAGGTTTAGCACTTCTATTTCCATTCTTCTATGGAGCCTATGATTTACTCAAGAGAAAGAAGTGGAATATTTTTAGCATCCTCGGAATTATCAATATTTTACTCACGGGAGGAATCGGTCTTATTCCTGGAGGAACAGTAAATATGTTTGCGATCAAGGAAGCTGCAATACCCGCAATTATTGGATTAACAACGCTGTTCACTTTACGAACTAAAAAACCTCTCGTCGAATTGTTACTCTATAATCCTCAAGTATTTGATATAGAGAAAATTGAAAACGAGCTCAAAATCAGGGATACCAAAAGTGAATTTAAAAAACTTTTATTCAAGTGTACCTGGCTTTTGGCTCTTAGCTTTTTATTAAGTGCAGTACTTAACTACTATCTATCGAAGGCAATTGTTGTTACCGAGCCTTTCGTTGATGCAAATGCATTTAACGATGAAATAGGAGAAATGATGACTTGGAGCTATCTAGTGATCATTGCGCCATGTATGTTGGTTAGTGGCTATGCTCTTTGGACCCTAATAAAGGGGATAAAAGCTTTGACTGGACTCAATATGGAGTCCGCATTAAGGCGTTTAGAATAAAGCTTTCCTTAGTCAGAAAATCGAAACTGAAAT
>CAJWDP010000029.1 GCA_913030835.1 uncultured Flavobacteriales bacterium
TTTGAGTGATGCCAGAAAACCAATTCAAAAAATCACTAACAAACCGATTTTAACAAAAAACACACCTGAAATAAAATGAAATTCAAAATCATAATACTATTGCATCTATAACAAAATACTATTCCATATATTTATAACTGTAAAACAACTATTCTGGTAAAATGAGCAATTTAAATTATTTGGTTCCCCATGACTTCACGGAAGTCGGTGATACAGCCTTAGACTATGCTGTTACTTTAGCTAAACGTTCGCGTGCAGAGGTATATCTGGTCCATATCGTGAAAAAAGAAGCTGAAAAAGATAAAGCGAAAGAAAAACTGCTTGACATCATCGCAAAAAAGAAGGGAGAAGCTCCAGGAATCGAGATTGGCGGAAGCGTTAAAACAGGAAACATTTTTGAGGACATTGCTTCTACTGCATCGAAGGTTAAATCCAACCTGGTTATTATGGGTACGCACGGTGCTAAAGGAATGCAAAAGGTATTGGGCTCATTTGCCATGAAAGTCGTAACCAGCACAAATTTACCGTTCTTGATTGTGCAATCTGGAGTGAAAATGAGCAAATTGGAAAAGATCATTTTCCCTGTTGATGTGGGCGTGGAAAGCGTTCAAATTATGAATGTTGCAACGTTCATGGCGCGTTTGTTCGCCGCAGAAGTGCATCTGATTGCTCCTACTCAAACGGACAATATGCTGTCTAGAAAAATCTTGACCAACATGAAAGTCGTTGCGAAACAACTCAAGAAAAATGAAGTAGAGTATGTTACCAAACTAATTGCAGGTGGAGGCTCTTTTAGTAATAAGACTTTAGAATATACCAAAACCAACAATGGCAATATGATTGCAATTTCCATCAACAATGACGGGCAGATCATTAGCTTAAATAAGTTTGCACAAGGAATTATTACCAACGACGATAAAATTCCAGCTCTTATTGTAAATGCGATTAGTGTAACTTCAAATCTTGCCTATTAATCCGTAAGGATCAGTTCCAAAAGCGAAATAGGCATTTAACTGTACGATGTAAACGAACCAAATGGGAAGGGCATTTGAATTCCGCAAAGAACGGAAAATGAAGCGATGGTCAAAAATGGCCAAGCAATTTACAAGAATTGGAAAAGACATTGTTATTGCGGTAAAGGAAGGAGGACCGGATCCGGATACGAATTCCAGACTGCGGGCTGTCATCCAGAATGCCAAGGCAGTGAACATGCCAAAGGACAATGTTGAGCGTGCCATAAAGAAGGCGACGGATAAAGACACAGCCGACTATAAAGAGGTGAATTTCGAAGGCTATGCTCCCCATGGGATAGCTGTTTTTGTTGAATGCGCTACAGACAACAATAACCGAACAGTAGCAAATGTTCGTGCAGTATTTAACAAATGTAACGGGACTATGGGAACCACCGGTTCTGTAGAATTCATGTTCGATCGTAAATGTCATTTTAAAATTACGGACAATGACTTCGATCTGGAAGAATTGGAATTTGAGTTGATCGACTGCGGTGTGGAAGAAGTTTTTTCTGAAACTACGGAGGAAGGAGAAAAACACATTATGATCTATGGAGATTTTCCAAATTTTGGAGCGATCCAAAAAGAATTGGAAACCAGAGAGATCGAAATTATTGAATCAGGATTTGAACGAATTCCCACTACCACGAAAAAGCTAGCTCCTGAAGAGACGGAGGAAGTAGATCGACTGCTAGAAAGAATGGAAGAAGAGGACGACGTTATGAATGTGTACCATAACATGGTTTAAGTCCCTTGCTAGAGCTGTATGCCCATCACGCATATATCATCGATCTGCTCCAGTTCTCCCCTCCATTTGATAATGGTTTCTTGAAGCAAATCCTTCTGGTCATTCATATCAAGCTCAGAATTGTCCAGCAATAGCTTTCTAAAGTTAGAATACTTAAACTTTTTTCCCCTTTCTCCTCCAAACTGGTCAGCGTAACCATCAGAAAACAAGTAGATCCTGTCCCCCTCTTGATAGTCAATTTTGTGGGTAACAAATTCCGATTGATAACTGAAAGCACCAACCGGTCTTTTAGCTGCTTTGTATATTGAAATTTCGTTTTTGGATATCAAATAAAGATCGTTATTAGCTCCAGCGTAAAACAATTCTTTCGTCTTATGATTGAAACAGCAAAGTGCAATGTCCATGCCATCCATGACTTCCTCTTCATTGCTGCAGAATGTGCCTTCAACCAGTTCCGATGTCTTATCTAAAACCTCATGTGGATCGATACAGCCAAACTCTTTAACTGCGCGATTCAAGGCATTGGAACAAACCACACTAACCAAAGCTCCCGGAACCCCATGGCCAGTGCAATCAGCAACAGCAAAAAAAGAATAACCATCTACATTTTGTGTCCAGTAAAAATCTCCAGCGACAATGTCTTTGGGCAAATACAACAAAAATCCATTTTCAAATAATGCGCGAAATTCCCCCAGATCTGGCAGCATGGCATTTTGCAGTCTTTTCGCATAGGTTATTGAGTCTGTAATCTCCATGTTTTTTTCATGAAGAATGTTCTTCTGAAATTCAACCTGTACTTTTTGCTCCTCAACCAAGCTTTTCTGTGCTGAAATGATGGCATTGTCCTTCTTTTTTTGAATGAACTTCCAAACTATAAATAAGGCGAATACGACCAACAATAGTAAAATTCCCATCAATCCATAGCGCACTAGCTCTTGTTGTTTGCTGTGCTCATCCTTAAGCTCATTCTCAATTTGCAAGTTCTTGACTTTTAAGGCACTATTTTCTGCCGCATGTCTGGACTTGATCACATCCATATCTTTTAATATACTTTCGTTGATCACTTCCTGGTTAATCACCAGATGTGAATCCAGATATAAGTAAGCTCTGGCAAAATCTTCATGCAAATTGAGGAACTTCGCCATATTTCTGTAAGTTCTAGAAACCCTATCCTTTGAATGTATTCTTTTAAAGATTCGCAATGCTTTCTTGTAATACACTTCTCCCAATTTGGGCTCATCCGTCATCATATACAATTCTCCCAAATTGTCGTAAACTAAGCCCTCACCCTCGTAATCTTTCGTGTTTTTATGAATTCTAGCTGCACTAAGAAAATAGGACAATGCTTTTTCAGTATTACCTATATCACGATAATACATTGCCATGTTGCCCATAGTTATTGCTGCCCCATTAGAATCACCTAATGCTAATTTCAGTTCAAGCGACCTGGCCCATTGCTCCATCCCTATATCGTAGTTGGATCGCATCATATTCACAATGCCAATATTATTATAGTAGTGCGACAACGCTACCGTATCCTGAGCCAATGACTTAAAGCTGATTGCCCTGTCGTAAAATAGTTCCGCAGAATCCAGATTACCTATGTATCTATACACGTGTCCGATCATGGTATAGGTTATGGAAAGAGAGCTCGTATCTTTCAGCTCTACGGACATTTCTGATGCATTAAGGAAATACTCTAACGCGTCAGAATATTCACTCAGGTACGTGTGCGCCACTCCAATGTTGTGAATGAATCTGCCTTGTCTCTTTTTGTCATTTAGCTTTACCGCTAGGTAGGCTCCTTTTTTAGCAAAATGAATCACCGTGTCCGGGTAGGTACTACAAAATCGTTCAGCAAGAAATTCGATTGCTTCAATTTTCTCCCTATCATTGGTGGCATTCTCGACGTTATACAAGCAGGAATCCAAAAATGACTGTTCCTGCGCTACTGATAATCTTATATCAACAAGATTATAGAAAACTAGTAAGGCCAACAGTCGGATCGTGCTTTTCGTCATTACCGCAATTTAATTTGAGATGGTGTAAAAATCAATCTGCACACAAAGTAGAAGTATGAATTTCGCAAAAAGATTAGAACATTGAAAATTATTGAAGTATTCATTATACATTCTGTGCAAATCGCATTGATGAATTCCATTCGGATTATATTTGAATTGAAATGGAACTGGAATCTCTATCGTCAAAAGCAAAATCTCTCCGTAAGGAGCACAAAAGGCTATTGACTAAGCTGAAAGCAAAGAAGGGTCAAGAAATCGATCGAATGTTTCAAGAACAGCACGAAATTGCATTTCAGTCGATCGATTGTCTAGAATGTGCCAATTGCTGCAAAACGACAGGTCCCTTGCTTACGGACAAAGATGTGGTTCGAATCGCCAAGCATCTAAAGCTGAGTCCACAGCAATTTATTGAACAATTCCTGCGCATTGATGAAGATGAGGATTATGTATTGCAATCGGTCCCCTGCCCATTTTTAGATCATGATAATTTCTGTTCGATCTATTCGGTCCGACCAAAGGCTTGTCGGGAGTATCCGCATACCGACCGGGTAAAGCAAAAACAGCTGTTTTCACTGGCATTGAAGAATGCAGAAGTATGCCCTGCTGTTTTCCAGATTCTTGAAGAGATCAGAAAAGGCTTTAAATAAAGGGAAAAGACGTACATTTGCAGCCGAATTTAAAACGGCAGCATGATCTCTACAACCAACATTTCGCTTCAATACGGAAAACGCGTATTATTTGATGAAGTCAACATCAAGTTCACCCAAGGTAATTGCTACGGTGTGATCGGCGCCAATGGATCCGGTAAATCGACGTTTCTAAAAATTCTATCGGGCGAGATCGACCCCAATACAGGACAAGTAGATATTGAACCCGGGAAACGAATGGCTGTTCTCAGCCAGGATCACTTTGCATTTGACGATTGCACAGTATTGAACACAGTCATTATGGGTCACGATCAGTTGTGGTCGTTGATGCAAGAGAAAGACGCCATCTATGCTAAGCCGGATTTCTCAGAAGAAGACGGAATCAAAGCATCAGAGCTGGAAGCTGAGTTTGCCGAGATGGACGGTTGGAATGCAGAAGCCGATGCAGCTGCATTGCTTTCCGGTTTAGGAATTACAGAAGCAGACCACTCTAAACTCGTGAAAGAGCTCGAGGGAGCGCTTAAAGTAAGGGTACTATTGGCACAAGCACTTTTTGGAAATCCTGACATTCTCATTTTGGATGAGCCCACCAACGATCTGGATACCAAAACGATTGGTTGGCTGGAAGACTTTTTGCTGGATTTCCAAAATACGGTAATTGTCGTTTCTCACGATCGTCATTTCCTCGATACGGTATGTACGCATGTGGCCGACATTGATTTTGGTAAGATCAGAATCTTTACAGGAAATTACACCTTCTGGTACAAGTCGAGTCAGCTCGCTACACAACAAAGAGCCAACCAAAACAAAAAGGCAGAAGAAAAAAGAAAGGAATTGCAGGAGTTCATCGCAAGATTCAGCGCTAATGCATCCAAATCGAAGCAGGCGACTAGCCGAAAAAAGCTTCTGGATAAGATCAATGTCGATGAAATACAACCTTCCAGTAGAAGATATCCCGCTATTATTTTCGATCAGAAACGGGAAGCCGGAAATCAGATCCTGCACATCAACAACCTGAATTACTCTGTTGATGGTGAAGTACTGATTAAAGATTTTAATCTGAATGTAACCAAAGGGGATAAAATTGTATTCCTTGCGGACAATAGTCTTGCTGTAACTTCATTGTTCAAAATAATCGCCGGTGAGCTTGAGCCGGACAGTGGAACCATTGAATTCGGCCAAACCATCACAAGCGCATTTTTACCAAACGATAATGCCAGCTATTTTAACACTTCCGACAATCTGATCGATTGGTTGCGAAGGTATTCGGAGGAAAAAGACGAGGTGTACATAAGAGGGTTTCTTGGAAAGATGTTGTTTTCGGGCGAAGAAACCTTTAAATCAGCTTCAGTACTTTCAGGAGGAGAAAAAGTAAGGTGTATGCTTTCCAAAACCATGTTGTCTCAAGCCAATCTGATCCTATTGGACGAGCCAACCAATCATCTCGATCTGGAATCCATTACAGCACTGAACAATGGAATGATCGCCTACAAGGGGACATTGCTTTTCAAAACATTCGATCATGAATTGAGTCAGACGGTTTCTAATCGTGTCGTAGAGATCGGTCCAAATGGGTTCGTCGATAAGCTAATGAGCTACGATGAGTTCATTGCGAGTGAAAAGGTGAAAAGCCAGAGAGAAGCAATTTTGGTATAAAAAAAGGCCCGTAAAGGCCTTTTGTTATCGGTATTTCAATGCTTTGATTATAGTACGGGTAGAGAGAACGTAACCTGAACTGTTCCTTCCTTTTTGCCTGGCGAAACACCGTATTTCTTCGCGTCGATTGCAGTTTTGCCTAAAAACACTCCGTCTGCATACGTGAATCGTATGGAACATGGCTCAGTCGTGTCTTTAATGGTAAGCGAACCATTCATCAAATACTCTTTACCCTCTTTTACCACCTCATTGGATTCAAACTTCATCACCGGGTACTTTTCTACATGGAAAAAGTCGCTTGCACTCAAATGTTTGTCCCTAGCCTTATTGCCGGTTGTTAATGTGCTGGCATCTATCGTTCCACTGATGCTTGCTTTGCTGAGATCCATGGGGTCGAATAAAATTTCACAGTTCAAACCTGAAACCGTTCCTTTTGTCTGATCTCCTACAAAGACAAAGCTAACCTCTGCCTTATCCAGATCTATGTTTAGTTTTTGGGCATGTACAGCTATACCCGTAAGAAATAATGCTGCTGCTATAAATGCTATTCTCATGATTTTAAATTTCTGAGGGAAAGTACAAATATCAATCCACAAAACCATTGGATTCGAATTGAATTAACAAAGCGGCAGTTTGAGTACGTTAAGTGCCTTAATGACTTAGCAATCGATTTATTTTCAAGCAAGGTCTAAAATGGTGATCTCAGGCCAAATCCCAATTCTACCCGGGTATCCTATAAAACCAAATCCCCGATTAACATACAAGAGCTGATCTTCTTCCTGATACAAACCTGCCCATCTTCGGTACCGGTACTTTACTGGAGACCACTTGATCCAACCCGGTATTTCAATACCCATCTGGCTGCCATGGGTATGCCCGGATAGCGTAAGATGCGCCTTTTTACTATGATCCTTGATTTTATATTCCCAGTGATCGGGATCATGCGACATTACGATTGTAAATACTTCAGGATCGATCCCTTTTACTGCCTGGTCGTAATCACCATACTTGGGGAATCTACCACTACCCCAGTTCTCTACACCAACAAGCGCTATTGAATCGTTTTCATTGGAAATGGTAGTGTGGGTATTGTTCAATAATTCGAACCCCATTTGCCGGTATCGATTCTGAATTTCACGTTGGTTCCTTACTTTCTCCTCCTCATTCGGCCATTGAACGTATTCGCCATAGTCGTGATTCCCTAAAACAGCGTATTTTCCAAATGGAGCCTGAAGCACTTCTTTGAATAGTTCTACATATTCATCTGCTTCAATGGCCAAATTATTGACAAGATCACCGGTAAACAAGATCAAATCCGGCTGATAGCTCATTAATTTCAGTAACCCGCTTCGAACGGCCAATGGATCATCAAAACTTCCGATATGCACATCAGAGATTTGTGCAATCCGGAGACCTTTAAACGATTCTGGAAGTGAGCCAAACACCAATTTATGCTGCCACACCTTATAATCGTATTTGCCGGCAATTGCCCCATAGATGAGTCCTGAGAAAGGAACAGCAGCAGTGAGCAAACCCATATTCGTTATGAATTTTCTGCGGCTGTCCAGAGGGACAACCCGTTTGTTCTTTACGGATTTGATCGGCCAAAGTGTCAATCGAAGGGTATCATTTAGCAGCAAAAACCCGATCAGAACCAATTTCGAAATGTTCAAAGCCACAAAACCAGCCATAGCTATATTCGACAAAAGTGTCGCCTTTCCATACGCCGGCTGAAAATAAATGTACACATATAGTATGGTTGATAGCTCCCAAAGAAACGAGGCTACCAGAAAAAACAGCCACACCCTTTTTGCATTTTTCCCTTGAAAATGATTTTTCGTCGCTAACAAAATGTAGCCGGTGGTAAGCAATGAAAATATGGATAGTACGATTAGAAACATCAAATCAGGAACAAAAATAGTGACTTAATGTTCAGAAAATATGGCATCGAAATATCAATCAAATAGATTCAGTCTGTCTGGTTAAATACCTCCTCGAGTTCATTACGAATTTCTTCCACCCATTGTTTACGTTCTTCGTAGGGAATAAAACCGGCTGTAAAACCATTAATTATCAATTGTTTTAACTCACTGACTGACAAGCTGTAATAACTAATTATCTTACTGTATTCATCAGTTAAGCTAGTGTTTGAGATCAAGCGATTGTCAGTATTCACCGTTACCCGAATACCGGCGTTCAAATAGTCTTTAATCGGATGATCGTCATACCCACTAACACATTGCGTCTGCACGTTACAAGTTACACACATTTCCAGTGGGATGCGATGATCCTGAACATAGCGAAACAGATCCATGTCTTCACGTAATCTGGTACCATGTCCGATTCGATTTGCCCGGGTATAATGTATCGCTTGATGAATGGACTCCGCGCCATACGCCTCACCTGCATGGACGGTTGTATTAATGTTGTTGTTAATGATGTGAAAAAATGCTTCTTTGTGATCCTTCGCAGGAAAATTCTCTTCTGCACCCGCCAAATCAAAGCCAACCACACCTTTGTTCTTGTAGTTGACTGTGAGCTGCGCCAATTCCATCGAAACTTCAGGCGAAATACTTCGAATCGAGCTGATGATAATACCAATTCGAATGTTAAATTGAACTTCTGCCCTATTTTTCCCTCGCAATACAGCAGACAGCACTTCTTCTAGTGTCAGCCCTTTTTCTGTATGCAGAACAGGAGAAAATCGCACTTCCAGTAACCGCACATTTTCACCGGCCACATCCTCAGCCAGCTCGTAGGCAGCCCTTTCCAACGCAGCTTCTGTTTGTAGAACTTTGTTCACAACTGGAAATGCCTTTAGATAATCCTCTAAACTTTCACAGTTATCATCTACCTGTAAGAAGTTGGCCAGCTCAGCTTCAGAATCGTAAGGCAATTCTATGTCTTGTTCCCTCGCAAGATCAAGTATCGTAGCAACACGCATCGAACCATCCAGGTGACAATGCAGCTCTGCCTTTGGTAGGGAACGTATGAGCTCCGGTGAAATTTTCATGTACTAAAGGTAGCTATGTTTAGCCGATTTTTCGCATCCTCAGACTTTCAGGCGTTACTTCCAGGTATTCATTGGCCTGAATGTATTCCATAGACTCTTCTAAAGAGAAGTTGATTTTCGGAGCTATTTTAGTCGCTTCATCTGATCCCGATTTACGCATATTGGTCAGCTGCTTCCCTTTGATCAAATTCACTTCCAGATCATTGTCTCGAGTATGCTCTCCGACAACCTGACCTTTATAAATCACGTCTCCCGGGTCAACAAAAAAGCGACCTCTGTCCTGCAGCCTGTTAAGAGCAAAAGCAGTGGACGGCCCGGCTTCCATTGAAATCAATGAGCCCTTCATTCTTTCCTGCATATCTCCTTTGTGCGGACCAAACTCTCTGAATCGATGGGTCATTACTGCATTTCCCGCTGTTGCTGTTAAGATGTTGTTCCTCAATCCGATGAGTCCTCTAGATGGAATATCGAATTCAAGATGCTGAAGGTCTCCTTTTGGCTCCATCACCAATAAATCTCCCTTGCGCTGAGTGACCAGCTCAATTGCTTTCCCGGAGTATTCTTCAGGAACATCTATAACCAAGGTTTCATACGGCTCATGTTTTTGTCCGTCAATTTCTTTTATGATCACTTGAGGCTTTCCTACCTGCAATTCATATCCTTCTCTCCTCATTGTTTCTATCAACACAGACAGATGAAGAATACCCCTTCCAAATACATTGAATTTGTCCTCCGAATCTGTGTCTTCAACCTTTAATGCCAGGTTCTTTTCGAGCTCTTTATACAATCTATCCCGAAGGTGTCTGGAGGTGACGTATTTACCTTCCTTTCCGAAAAAAGGCGAATTATTGATGGTAAACAACATGCTCATGGTAGGTTCATCCACTGCAATGCGCTCAATTGCCTCGGGATTCTCTAAATCTGCAATGGTATCCCCAATTTCAAAATCATCAATTCCAACAATGGCACATAAATCTCCTGATCGCACTTTGGTTACTTTGGCTCGACCCAAACCTTCAAAAACGAATAGCTCCTTGATTCGGACCTTTTTCTGACCATCGGATTTAATCAGCATGTAATCCTTTCCAGCTTCCAGATCTCCTCGAAAAACTCGTCCAATAGCAATTCTACCTGTAAATGAAGAAAAATCAAGCGAAGTAACCTGCATCTGCGGAGTTCCTTCATTATAAGGAGCCTCGGGAATTTCTGATATCACCCTTTCGAGCAAAGGCTCTATGCTGGTAGTTGGATTATTCCAATCCTCGCTCATCCATCCTTGTTTTGAAGAACCATAAATGGTGGCAAAATCCAATTGCTCTTCAGTTGCATCCAAATTGAACATCAGATCGAACACCTGCTCCTGTACCTCATCCGGCGTACAGTTTTCTTTGTCTACCTTATTCACAACCACGATCGGTTTCAAGCCCAGTTCAATAGCCTTGCTCAACACAAAACGTGTTTGTGGCATCGCTCCTTCAAATGCATCCACCAACAACAAAACACCATCCGCCATCTTTAGTACCCGTTCAACTTCTCCGCCGAAGTCCGCGTGTCCGGGAGTATCAATGATGTTGATCTTCACATCCTTATAACGCACCGATACATTTTTAGAAAGTATGGTAATCCCTCTCTCTCGTTCTAGGTCGTTATTGTCAAGAATCAAATCACCCGTTTCTTTGCGGTCGTCTACTGCTTCACAATGCTGAATGATCTTATCTACCAATGTGGTCTTCCCATGATCGACATGGGCAATGATGGCTATGTTTCTTATCGATTGCATTCTTTTTCTTTAATCGGCTGCAAAGGTAGACTTTAAATGCACTCTTTAAAGAATTCGTGGAAAATGCATGTAGAAAGAATACACATTAGTCAAAAAGGCCCAATTGCGGATTTTCTGTATCTGCATCAGAATCGGGGTTATCTTCACTCTTCGAGCTTCGACCCATACCCTCAAGTTGTATAGAACGAGTGACGTTAATATCGAATTCCGGGTTCAATCGTTCCCCGATCGGTTCCACTGCAGAACGGTCGTTAAATTCGGGAGATTTTATTGCAGGACTTACCGGATAGGCATTCATTAGCTCCGCAGGATATGGCTCCATCAATTTGCCAATTGTAGCTGCATCAGCATCCTGGTTTAGCCAGATACCACGATCTTCTTCCGAAATAATAACCGGCGACCTGTGGTGACCAATTTGATCCATTAATTGATTCGGCGGCCCCGTAATAATGGCAAAGGAGCTGACCACCTCTCCCGTGCTGATGTCCACCCATTCGTCTTCTATTCCGGCAAAAGTAAAAGGCCTATTGTCCTTCAAATAAACAAGGTAGGGTTTACTGAGTCGTTCTTTCTTCGGTCCCTCGAAAAAACAATCCGCAATAACCAGACATCGTTTGGACCGAATGGACTTCCGAAACATCGGTTTATCGAAAATTCCTTTACGGCCCTTGTAATTCGGATCGTTTTCTTTGTTTTTATCCCCTTCCGATCGAGCATTGATCTGATAATATTGTTTTTTGGCCCAATGGGGAGTAAAACCAAATTGACTAAAGGTCAGGGTTCTCGGATCCTCCTGAGTAATTATGGGCGCCATATTTCCATGGCTAACATTGTAGTTGGGGCGATACAACGAGGGGTCAAATGCAGCCACATTGAATTTCTTTTCGATCTTTTTGATTTCGGTTACTATGACGTATCTACCACACATCAGAAAAGAGTTGCTGATCGATAATCCGTTGGAATGGTAATCTGAGCTTTCGGGAAATTGTGTCGCAATCCCATGCCGAGCTGACGTGCTACCTCCAAAGCAGACCCCCTTTCATCTGCAGGTTGATGGATCATGAAGTAGACGCGTTGAAGACCATGATCAATTAATTTCGAAATTCTCTCTATCCAGCTCTCGATTCTCATGGAGTTTGCAGCAACATCCATTGTTCCGGCATAGCGGATATACAGCTCTTCATTGGTAAGTTCGTTGTGCACAATATCTCTTCTTCCGGGAGTGTCCGTTACACACAAAGACATATTGTGCTCCATCAACAATTTTCGTATTGCTGACTCATGAACCATTCCATCTCCTCTTAACTCCAGAGTAGCGGGCATTTCATTCGGCCATTTGTTCAGAAATAACTCCAGCTGATCGAATTTTTCCATCCCAAAATGCTGAGGCAATAATATAAATGAGGTGCCCGCTTTATTTCCCATTCGATCAATCCCCTCGATGAATTGGTCCATTCTTGCCACTCCTTCAGAATCATTGAGGTCTTTACGATTTGTTACAGGCTGAGGAACCTTGAATGAGAACTTGAAGCCGTCCGACACCTTATCTCGCCATCCTTCCAACGTTTGAATCTTTGGCATTCCGTAACGAGTGGCATTTACTTCAACAGAATTGAACTGATTGGCATAAGCCATTAAAAACTTCGTTTGCGGGGTTTTTTGCGGGTAAACCGTCCCTACATAATCTTTATTGCTCCACACTGAGCAACCGATTCGGATTTCGGGCCGTTGCGTTTTTTTGTATTGGGACAAGACTTTCCACGATTCTTCGCTCACCTTGGGTAAGGTGAAATCTATTCCTTGAACGCTATCTACTTTACCAAACTTCAATTTAAGATCACTCCAACCGGGCAATGGTCAGAGCCCATGTATTCGTTTAAAATAAAAGAATCTTCAATTCGCTCCATTATTCGGTTGCTCGCGAGGACATAATCCAGTCGCCATCCTATGTTTCTTGCTCTTGCGTTCATTCTGTAGCTCCACCAGGAATACTTTACCGTGTCGGGGTATAGCGTTCGGAACGTATCCTTAAATCCAGCTTCGATCATACAGGTTAATCCATCCATTTCTTTCTGAGTACAACCCGGAGTTCTATTGTAATTGGATTCAAAATTTTTGATGTCAATTGCTGCATGCACTACATTTAGATCTCCTAGAATCAATACAGGTTTCTTTTTGTCCAGCTGACAGAAGAAATTCATAAAATCACGGTCCCATTTTTCCCGATAATCCAATCTGGCTAATCCATTTTGTGAGTTGGGAACATACACGCACACTACAAAAAAATCAGAAAACTCGGCTGTGAGAACCCGCCCTTCCATATCGTGTTCCTCTATGCCAATTCCTCTAATGACACTTATCGGCTGCTCCTTGGACAAAATTGCTGTGCCGGAATACCCTTTTTTCACCGCACTGTTTGAGCAGTAATGGTATCCGTAATCTTTGATTACTTCTTCTACTTGATCATCCTGCGCTTTTGTTTCCTGGATACAAATGATATCGGCGTCTATTAAGTCAAGTGATGTTCTGAATTCTTTTTTTGCTATGGCCCGAATGCCATTCACATTCCACGATACAACTTTCATAATTTCCAAATTGATATAAAGTTAATTCTTCAATTTATTACCACAAAAAAAGCCCGTCGAACAGACAGGCTTCCGGTTAAAAAATATTCCAATACGTTAAACCACTTTGACGTTTACCGCGTTCAATCCTTTTCTTCCTTCTTTTAATTCAAATTCAACTTCGTCATTTTCTTTGATCTCATCGATCAATCCAGAAACGTGAACAAAATACTCGTTGTTTGAACCTTCCTCAACAATAAATCCAAAACCTTTGGCATTATTGAAGAACTTTACTGTACCCTTTTTCATTGTAATGTTAAAATAATAAGGTACAAGAGTAGTATTATTTAGGCTGATATTAAAGTTTTAAGGGATTTTTTTATTCGAAATGTAATGCTTACAACGAAATTTCCTTGTAAAATCCGGAGCAGATCTAACGAATAGACAAAATAAAAACCGCACCTAAAAGATGCGGTTTTCACCCTAACTAACAATTATCTTACTACTACTATTTCGATATCTCTGGCACTTCTTTAGAAGGTTGTGTTTCGATTTGCGTTATTTTATCATCTTCGAAATTTCCTTCGTAAGTAGCTGCCTCTTTATTCCAAAAATAAGTTCCTCTTCCAGACATTTTCCCGTCTTTCCAATCTCCATTGTACCAATCACCGTTCTTCCACCTGTAACGACCCTGACCGTTCATTTTACCGTTCTTGAATCGCCCCTTGTAACTATCTCCATTGTCCCAAGAAAACTCACCGTGACCATCAGGCAATCCCTTTTGCCAAGAACCTTCGTAATAGTCACCATTCTCCCAGTTTTGGGTACCAAAACCGTTAAAACAATTGCCTTTTACACATTGTCCATACAAACTTGATGCAGAGCAAAGAAAAGCAGCTGTTAATAATGTAAAAATCTTCATGCCTAAATATTTGAATCAGAATTAATGCTCTCTTATACAAGTATTGCGCCAATTTGTTTCAATAATTAGAAATTTTTTATCCAATGAACAACTCAACCATAAACTATGGACAAAAACATTAAATAAAACTTACTACGATGTATAGATGTTTACTGCTTTTAAGCAATTTGAAAAAATAAAAATCTAAAACGGGAGGTTTTACTGCTTGATTAATTTATTGAAATACAACGTTCTATTTCCAACCAAAGATTGCACTATATACACACCGGATGGATAATCGTGAACATCCAAATCCAGTTGACCGGAACGAACAACGTGCTCTTCGATCATTCTTCCGTCAACAGTAAAAATCTGCAGCACCGCAGATCTTTCGGTTAATCGAATTTGAGCTATATCCATAGCTGGATTTGGAAATACGCTAATTCCTCCAACGGTTGTCGAAACATCATCTTCTATTCCCGTTACGCAATTAGGAATAAGGCTGGTGCCGTCGAGAGCCCATGCAGAATCGATTGGAATGCACATGTGGGTCAGAGCGGTAACCGGAACATCCACAATTCTCGGTGTTGCGCTAAAATCATAAGTTACAATGGAATCGGGCACATACCATGTAGGACCTACAATGATTCCATTATTCAAATTGGGTGAATAGTCTCGCACCGTCGTTTGTCCTACTCCATCATTCATCACCCAATACCCAATCATATCAGCAAAATTCGGATGTGATCCATTCACCCGTGTACAGTGCCAATCCTGAACGGTTTGTCCGTCAAGTACCGTATTCCAGCACCGAACTTCAGCTATTGAACCTTGGAAATTAAAACTATTGTTCACATCAGCACCAAAGAAAAGGCCATCACCGGTAGAGATATCTCCAATTCCGGAAATGTCAGCGGAGTCCAACAGTGTACCATCCTCGTACATTTTCATCATTCCATCTCTATCGAATGTCACACTTAGTGTATGCCATTCATTGTCGGCTATTTGCCCACCTGTATTGATGTCTACGCGATTTCCTCCGTCTCCAATATTCACCTTCCATTCAGGCCCAGAAGCATATTTAAAGGAGAACGTAAAGCCTTCATTCGATCCGGAGTCCCAGTCTTTATTACCGATAATAGATACATCTTCAGCGACGCTTGTTCTCACACGACATTCAATCGTAAAATCCTGTGTCGCTCCAAAATCATAAATAGGAAGATGTGAAATCTGCACATAATCATCTATCCCATCGAAGTTCAGCTCTACCGTATCACTCATGCAATTGAACGCCGTATCCGGCACAACCGTGCTGTCTCTTTCTATTAATGAGCTAGCCACATTGTCTCCGCTAGCGATTACGAACACCCTTTCTTCCTCCAAGGTATTCCCTCCATGCGAAGTGCCAATGCCACCATGATCCGTAGTCACCAGGATCAACCAATCTTCATTGGCATAATTCGGCCTGAGTGAAATCTCGTCGATCACCTGACCGATCAGAACATCGATCACTTCAATTGCCCCAACGTATTCAGGCACAGAAGGTGAAAATCCAAAGCTATGGCCTATATGATCTGCATCATCATAATGCAAAAACATGACATCAGGATCGTCATTGGAAATTAGGTTGACCGCTTCTGAGCTAACATCCACATCGGAAGTAACATTAATTGCTATGTCTGCATAGCTCTGAACAATATTGTCATTAATTGGTGCCCAGTGGCAGATGGACACTGTATTAAGCGCAGGGTTAAAATCCTCTACTCTCTTAAATATGGGTGGATAAGTAGAGAAATCATCTACAGAAAAAACATTATTGGTAACCAAATGCTTATCCGACCAAACGCCACAAAGAATTGCGGACCAACCCGGCCCACTATAGGTTATGTCGTTATTCAAAGCATCCGGACTAAATAGTCCGTTACTTATGAGGTTGTCAATATTGGGAGTTGCCGCAACTTCCATCGCGTCAGGCCGACAACCATCGACCCCAATAATGAGTACTTTTTTGGCATTTTGAGAAAAAGCAGCCAAAGGCAAAAAAACAATTAGGGATAGTGTTAGTAGTTTCATGGGTAACTGTTTTCACCCGTTACAAATCAATAATGGAACTCTATAACAGGTTATCGTTGTCCCATAAGATACAAATTCAGCAGATATTTCCTATCGCCATCCCCACAAGAAAATACATTTGGCTATTGATCTTCAGGAATATCCTTAAGTACGTCAACAAGAAAACTCCAGAATTTCTGCACAGATGAGATGCTCACTTTCTCATCCGGAGAATGCGGATTTTTTATGGTTGGACCAAAAGAGATCATGTCCCATTGAGGATACTTTTCACCCAAAATACCACATTCCAAACCAGCATGGCATGCTTGCACTTTGGGTTCTTCATTGAACCGAGTTTTGTATTTCTCGATCATCAGCTTTAAGATCTCACTATTCGGATTCGGTTCCCAGCCGGGATATGAGCCGGTATGTTCCACCATACAGCCCATTAAATGAAATACAGATCCAATGCTGTGTGCTACATCCATTTTCGCTGTCTCTACTGAGCTTCTTTGAAGACTCTGCGTCTTAAATTCTCCATCCTTCACGATCACTCTTGCCAGCGATGAAGATGTTTCAACAAGGTCCGGAATGGTAGCGCTCATCGAATACACCCCATTTTGTACCGCATTGATCGCATGCGTTAATTTGGTTTGATCAGAAGCAGTCATCACCTGATCAGGAAGATCAAAAGGATCAATGGTTATGGAAAGCTCTGTCTCAACAAATTTAAACTCAGATTTTAGCACAGCAGCTCTTTTTTCAAACTCGCTCAAGTAGCTTTGATCGCTAATTGCAACAACAGCAAACGATTCTCTGGGAATTGCGTTTCTCAAACTACCACCATCGATCGACGCAATTCGAAGTCCATACTCCTGTGTGTCAATCAACAAACGGTTCATCAATTTATTGGCATTCCCTCTTCCAAGATGAATATCCATGCCAGAGTGTCCACCTTTTAATCCTGTAACTGAAATCCTGAATCCAACAGATCCTTCCAACGGCGCAGTTTGTGTGTACTCATAAAATGTATTCGTGTCGATACCGCCTGCGCAGCCAATTGAAAATTCATCGTCGTCTTCCGTATCCAGATTCAACAAAATCTTTCCATCCAGAATTCCCTGCTCCAATTCAAAAGCACCGGTCATTCCTGTTTCTTCATCAATCGTAAACAACGCTTCAATCTCGGGATGAACCAGGTCTTCTGAGGCAAGAACGGCCATGATACTTGCGACTCCCATTCCATTATCTGCTCCTAGTGTAGTGCCTTTCGCCTTAACCCAATCCTGATCGATATAGGACTGGATTCCTTCCGTATTGAAATCAAAATTGGTATCCGCATTTTTTTGATGCACCATATCCAAATGGGCTTGCATCACCACAGTTTTTCGGTTTTCCATTCCGGCGGAAGCCTTTTTCTTAATGATCACATTTCCGGCAGCATCCGTGTACGTTTTTAGACCAAGACCTGAACCAAAATCTTCCATGAATTTTATAACGCGCTCTTCTTGTTTCGAAGGTCGAGGCGTAGCGTTCAAATCCTCGAAATGATTCCAAACCTGCTTAGGCTCTAATTCTCTTACTTCACTCATTTATAGATAATTGTGTGTGTGTTTACTTCGACTTGTTGTTTTGAGAAAATGCAGAGGTCTAAATCAGGCGGATACCCCTACCAGCTCAGCCATCTTGATGCCTATGTCTGCAGGTGAGTCCACCACGTGAACGCCACATGCTCTAAGAATCCTCTTTTTCGCTTGAGCTGTATCTTCTTCACCCCCTACAATTGCTCCCGCATGTCCCATCGTTCTTCCTTTTGGTGCAGTTTCACCAGCAATGAATGCAACAACTGGTTTTGTGCCATTTTCTTTGATCCATTCACCGGCCTGAGCCTCCAAATTACCGCCGATCTCTCCGATCATGATTATACCGTCGGTATCGGGATCTTCCATTAAAAGTTTAACCGCATCTTTCGTAGTAGTTCCTATGATGGGATCTCCTCCTATTCCGATTGCTGTGGACTGACCCAAACCAACTTTTGTAATTTGATCTACCGCCTCATACGTTAGTGTACCTGACTTGGAAACGATTCCAATCCTTCCCGGCTTAAAGATAAAACCAGGCATAATTCCCACTTTCGCTTCGCCCGCTGTCATGATCCCGGGGCAATTCGGACCGATCATCGTAACATCCTTATTGGCCAAGTATTCTTTGACCTTTACCATGTCGTTCACTGGAATTCCCTCTGTTATCGTTACGATCACTTTTATTCCGCCTTCGGCTGCCTCCATAATTGCATCCGCTGCAAAAGCAGGAGGCACAAACAGGATCGAAACATCAGCACCTGTTTCCTTTACTGCCTCTTGAACGGTGTTGAACACCGGTCTTCCTAAGTGCTCCTGACCACCTTTGCCGGGAGTTACTCCGCCCACTACATTTGTACCGTATTCGATCATTTGACCAGCGTGAAATGTTCCTTCACCACCAGTAAATCCCTGTACAATTACCTTAGAATTTTTATTGACTAATACACTCATTTTTCGGGTTAAAATTGAATCCGCGCTAATTTAACAATTCATTGGAACTTACAAGACGGTAGCTGTATAAAGTTTGTGCCGAAATGATAGATTGCTTCCTCCAACTCGATTCAATGATGATCGCTTCTAGAAACCCCATTTTTTCTCGCGAAGAGAATACATACTGACCGACCATTTTATTGCCGGAATGGCCCTTCCAAAATTTGAATCTCCTATTACCCCGTATATACCAAATCGGAATCGCTGACGCTGTATCCGGAAAGAACGTTCAATTCCGGCATAGGCCTCTTTATATAGGTAATCGTATTCTTTGATGTAAAGCCCACCACCTCCGGCAGCCATTGTAATTTGTGTTTTCTTGAGAAGTGGAATGTTGTTGATCAAGGCACCGTTAAAATGGTGAATGTAATGCAGCTCCATGTACAGATCCCGTGCTGTCAAAGTCGTATCCTGTAGCTGGAAAGACCACATCGGGCTGGAAAAGAAAACCCGATCTCCCCTGGGAAATATTTTCTCATCTGTGTAGGTCAATTTGTTGTCGTTGAGGAATTTCCCTCCTTTAACGGTGTACATGGATGTTCCCAGTGATCGGACTTTCACCGACTGACTTATTCTAGCTGATAGATAGGTGAAATCGACATCGCTTCCCAGCAGATCTTTAAAGCCGTGCTCGAGATAAATACTGAAGCTCGGCCATTTGCTTCCTAACACCACTTTTCGGTATGGCTCGCGAATGAATTTCTGGAATGGAGTATAATGGAAAGACAAGACCCCGATCACGGCTTGATTGGTTTCGAATTCCAATGGCACATTGTTTTCAACCGCGTCTTCGGTCAACGTGCCAAACTCATATCCCGTTAGCGGTCTTCGCTCGAGAAATGTACCCTCCAGGTTCAGGTAAAATCCGTTGAACAGCTCCGTGCTGAAATCAAAACCTGCAAAATACTGATCTAGCCAGTTGGCGCGATTAAACAGACTATACACACCATCATTATACGTGTACATGTCGAAATCCCTACCGAACGATCCGGATATCTTCGACTGCTTCATCGGATCGAACAAAAAGCTGAGGTAGAGATCCCCTTTTAAGTCCTTATTTCTGATACCTATGTCGATGTCGGGATTAACTATGATGGCCTTCTCATTTTCCCATTTTTTAAAGTACCAGAAATACGGGCCATACCTGACTCCCCCGATCTGAAAGGGTTTGAACCAATCGGAAAGAGAGCCGAATTCGAACTGAGACTTCTTTTCCCTGTTCCGGTGTCCTACTCCGTGCCAGACCACTTTGCCAAATGTGATCTTGTTCAATTCCCGATCTACTGAATCCAGGTATCGCTCACTGGTTTGTACCGCGTACACACTATCTTTTATGGCGATAATGCGTTGTTCTTCCTCCGTAAGCGGTTTCGGCCGGAGCTTTGACCAGTAAGAAGAATCTCTTTCATACGCCTCCTTGGTTACAACACCCACTTCATTGCTGAAATAACGTTTAGGGTAATCCACTCCCAGCTCAAAATCCTGATAGGTAATTACCGTATTTCCGTTGAACTCTCTTTTGTTCATTCGGGTCTTGTAATCAAATTCTTGTTTGGTGATCATCCAAACCGAGTCATTTAGCTCATTGTATTCCTGCTGGACCCTGAAATCATCATAGAACAACAAACCTCCCTTAGGCAGTATAAGATCGATCCGCTTAATACTAAACAGCTGATCTGTGATCCAGATGTAACCGGAAACCGTAGTGTTTCCTTTCTTTCTTGGCGTTACTCGGATTTTGTAGACAAATCGATTTTGGTCGTCCATGCTTTGCTCTTCGAGCTTGAATTTGTAGGACAATACAGATGTAGGATTCAGGGGAGAAATGAATGGATTTTCGGCCAGGGTTGAAGCACTGACTAAGGCCTTATACCAATTTAGGTCTTCCTCCGTAGTAGATAAATAATACAACCCCTCATCATCTCCATATTTTTTATACGCATTTTTGGTCTCTTTGATTTTATTCGGATACTGAAAATCCTTGGTGATCTGAGTCTCTACCAGGTTCATGCTATTGGCCAGCTTTACTCTTGCTTCTTTTGCTTCACGAAACGGATCGTAGTTTTGCGCATCTACTTCTTCCCCCTCCCGCTCCTTTTCCTTTTGTTTCTCTTTTCGCTTTTTGGCTTCCTCCCGGGCTTTGTCTCGCTTTTTCTTTTCTTCTTCCGAGATCAATTCCTTTGCTTTGATATATACTTCCGAGCGGCATGAATTGAATTGAAAATCATTCTTTTTTCTTAATGAAGCTGCTTTGGCTATGATCTCGTATGCCGGGTCTCTTCGCTTTTTTCGAACCACTATCTCATCCAGCTCTTCTGCATTCGTGAGCCACACGTTCTTAACCATATCCTGATCAACCTGGCTTAAAAACAGCTGAACCGTTTTTTGCTCAAAACCTGTTAGATCAAATACAACTTCGTAGTCGCCCGGATCCAGGCGAAGTGAATAGCGTCCATCTGCATCCGTTTCCGTTTGGATCGCTGTGTGTTTCACATACACATTTACAAAAGGAATGGGCACATTATTCTCGTCCTGAACGAAACCGTTCACAATCTGAGCGGATGATTGACAAACAACAACCCAACTCAACACCAGAAGCAGCCATTTTTTGCTCATTATAGTTTATACAACAAATAACACGCGGAAAAGGTACGTTGTTTCTGGATTTTTTGCACATGTCGTAACAAAACCCTCTCAAAAACAAGTGGTAGCTTATCGATTTTCAACTTAATTTCTTCAGACTGTAAACGCATTATTCCTATCCGGTAGTATTCGCGTTCAAAAAAAATCGAGGATTGTCACGAACCTTAGTAAATTTGCATCCGTGCAACAGGGAACCACCATATGTGCTATTGCAACACCTCCGGGAATCGGAGGAATTGCGGTTATTCGAATTTCAGGAAAAGACACCCTGGAAATTATGGGTAAAGTATTTTCTAAAGCATTAACAGCTAAAGAAAGTCATACGGCTCATTTTGGCTTGATTAAAGATGAAAACGAAGTAATAGACGAGGTAGTGTCTACGGTTTTCAAAGGACCCAATTCGTTTACGGGAGAAGATGTGGTTGAAATTTCCTGCCACGGCTCAGCTTACATTCAGAATAAGATCATTCAGGTATTACTGAAAAACGGAGCGTCTATGGCCGGTCCGGGTGAATTTACTCAGCGTGCTTTTCTGAACGGTAAGCTGGACCTATCGCAAGCCGAAGCAGTGGCAGACCTGATCCATTCGCAATCGGCCGGGGCCCATGAGCTCGCCATGAAGCAGCTGCGTGGAGGCGTAAGCAAAGAGATCGATCGGCTGCGTGAAGAGCTCATCAATTTTGCTTCTCTGATAGAGCTCGAGCTGGACTTTAGTGAAGAGGACGTGGAATTTGCCGACCGATCGCAGCTGACCGACCTGATCGAAAAGATTCTGACCTATCTGGAACGATTGATCGATTCTTTCGAACTGGGCAATGCCATTAAGCACGGCGTTCCGGTAGCGATCGTCGGGGTACCCAACGTGGGGAAATCTACCTTACTGAACGCGCTGTTGAACGAAGAACGGGCTCTGGTTTCGGAAATTGCCGGCACCACCCGAGATACCGTCGAGGACCGCATTAACATCAACGGGATCGAATACCGTTTTATTGATACTGCCGGGATACGGACAACCGGTGACCAGATCGAAACGATGGGCATCGCCAAGACCTTTGAGAAGATCGATGAAGCACAGATCATCCTTCACCTGATCGACGCCAACGAAGCTGAGCTGGAAACAACCAAAACATTTGTAGATCAATTCCAAAACGACCCTAAAACGAAAGGTAAAAAGCTGATACTCGTGATCAACAAAACAGACCTGTACCAAAAGGAGGCGGATGATTTGGACAATTTCTTTTCAAACCATACTGACAAGATCCATATCTCTGCCAAGCTCGGGCACAATCTGGATCGGTTGAGAGCTCTGCTTGTAACCCACGTTGCCAGCGGCACGGAAACCGATACGACTGTGGTTACTTCGCAGCGTCATTACGACATTCTTACAAAGTGCTCGAATTCACTAGCAACCGTTCGGGCGGGACTGGATGAAGGAATTTCAGGCGATCTGCTGGCCATGGACATTCGTGAAGCGTTGTTCCAATTGGGCACCATTACGGGCGCCATATCTACGGATGATCTTCTGGGTAACATCTTTGCTAATTTCTGTATCGGCAAATAGCTTTTCGAGTAAAAAGTCCGTCGTCTACACGACCAGCTGTTGGTAAAATTTGAAACTGTTTCCAGTTGAATCCAAATAATTTATAACTTAACACAAAGCGTAAATAGATTACGTGAATTTAGGCCTACGTTTAACCGAAACAATATTCCATGCAACAGCTACTTTGTACCGATGATGTGTTCCGCGACTACCTGATGAGATTTGATGAATGGTCGGTTATTGAGAAAGGAAGTTTTTGGGTTTCCGAAGAGGTAAAAAGAGATACACTGTCTCAAATGGGTGAATTTTTATGTGTTTTCCTAAATGAGAACTTCGATTTGGTAGATATGTATCTGGACCCGGACAAAAGTCAGGCGGAAATGCAAAAAGACCTGACCATCTATTTGTCTCAAATGAACGGGCCTGAAATATTTGATCTGTATCAGTCTTTCATGACCTCCTATGGAGTGATCGAAGATCTGTTAACTTTAGAAGAAAACGAACGGATCGGTTTTCTCCATGCACTTACCGGCAAAGGAAAAGCCTATTTTAAGCTACTGAATAAAACCTTCTCGAAAAACTAAATTTCGGCTCTAAACGGGTAAAACCCGTGAGCTGATCCCCATCGCTACCCATCAAAAACATCCACAACCAAACCAGTTAATGCTTCTTCCTAAACGATCAGTTTAGATCAGCTCGAAGTTTTATTTGTGGTCATAACCATCCTTTTTACAAATTGATTGTAACTTGGCACTGAAGGGTATGCCACGAAAAGTGAACGTCGCTCGCACTTCATGTTAGAATACAATGGCACAGCTCTTGCAAAAAGTTCTTACCTAAAACGACAGAAATGAAATCTACAATTGCACTCTTTATGCTGGTCTGCTGCTGTTTAGTGGCTGCAACACAACAAAGTAAGTACTCGAAGAACTTTGCCTTTATCAATACCAAAGGTGAAATTGTAATTGATGCCAAATACAAGTGGGTTACAGATTTTGAAAATGGCCGAGCCAAAATTAAGAAGTATGTGGTGGTAGGCAATAAAGCCTATTACAACTATGGGTTTATTGATGTTACAGGAAAGGAAGTAATCCCGGCCATCTACGATAAAGTGAATGATTTTAAGAAAGGGGTTGATGTAACCTGGGTGCGAAAGCGCGGGGACGATAAATTCATCCTGATCGACAAAAATGGAAACCGAGTGGGAACAGGTGCTTACCACAAAGTCGGTAGCTGGTTTGACGGAATGTGCCAGGTAAAGGTTGAAGACAAAACCCGACCTGCCTATCAACAAGGCAAATACCTATACAATGAAGGATTTGTCAACACCAAAGGAGAAGTGATCATAGATCCGGCGGAAGGATACTTTGGAGCTCCGGCATATTCAGACGGACTCGTCTGCTTGACAAAAGAAAACACAGGCTACGGCTTTCTCAATACAAATGGCGATGTTGTTGTTCCTTTGATCTATAAGCAAGGAGGGTTTGCTAATTTTGAAGATGGGCTGGCCAGAATGTCAAAAAACGGAAAAACGGGCCTGTTAGACAAAGCCGGAGACTGGGTCGTTGAGCCTTTCTACAAAACGGTTTCAGGTTTTGGAGACAGCTTACTTACCGTATCTTTTGGATCTTCCTACAACAATTTTGGCTATTGCGACTTCACAAACAAAGTGGTGATCAAAGGTCAATACGACAGAGCCTCCTCTTTTGAGGGAGGGTTTGCAGAAGTAACAAAGAACCAAAAACAGGGCATCATCAATAAAAAGGGCGAAATTGTAATTCCATTAGTCCACGAAATCATCTATAACGACATCCAGGAACTGGGATATTTTCGCGCACTGAACGATCGGACATGGACCTACTATTCGAAAGAAGGCAAAGAAATATCCGAAATAGAAGCGAAATCTCGTGGCAACCATCATCAAAATATTTTCCCCGTATTTAATCTGGATACGAAAACAGGTCACTACTACTCAACCAATGGGCAAAAAGCCTTTGACTACACTTATTGTAAAACAGGTGAGTTCACTAAAGAAGGACTTGCTTTGGTTCTTCTTTGTGATGATATGAGCTATCCTCGCGGTCAGCTTCTGACCGAACCGGCTACAGACATTCCAGAAGCCAAAGAAAACATCGCCAATGCCAAACCGACAACGGATGTACTTATGGTTTATGAAAACAGAAAATACAAAACCAGTTTTGGCGTGCCTGAGAAAGTGAAGGTAACGGATGGCTCCGATTCCTACGGCCGTCCTCAGCTGAAAGTGGAGTCGCTCAGCTCTAAGTCGAAAGTCACAGTTGTAGTAAGCACCTTGAAGCAAAAGATAAAACCGGATCAGACGAGCGCTGCCCTGGAAAAGGCCGGTAATAGAGCAGTACAAAATATGGGCACAAAAGAGCTAAGTAGTGAACCGATCACCATCAGCAATGAAAAAGCGATCAAGAAGATTCTGGAGAAGAACGGAATCCGATACTTGTATGTGATCTCGATAAAAGAAACATTGCTTTATCAGTGGATCTTTCTCGCTGCTAAAGAGGATTTCGATGGCCATTTAGAATTTTTACAGTCCATTCATTTGATCGACTAAGGAAAACCTGCACTATGAAGGCACCCCTCACCTCTTTGCAGGGCAGCTTTCAAACAAAGATGCTACAACAGATATTTTTCTATCCAAAAACGCAATTGGTTTTCTTTAAATTGTAATTTTAAGCTATGGGCGAATCGGAAAAGGAAAAACTCAGAAGTTTGATCGGCAAGTACAACGATGTACTCTTGAATTCCATGACAAATGCCGTTGCTGAGGACCTGTTCAATTTGATCCTGGTGAATGGAGAAGATTCCAATTTTGAGCTAAAAGACTTCATCAACAAACGAAGCGAGTTCAAGGCTTTCGTCATGAGAGAATTCCTTCGCCACAACAGCTCGACAGTTGCTTCTGATTTGAAACGCATGAGTGAACAGCGTGTTTTCGATGGCCGAAAGAACCGGCCACAAACGAAGCTTCCCATTTGACGAGTTACGTCTCCCTTTTCATTCAGAAAAGACCATTATCGGAAGAATCAGAGCACAGTGAATTTATGTTAATAAGTGTGGCCGAAAATTTCATCGAATGCTATACAAATCCGGTAAAAAAATGGCAGACGTGTATCAAAAACAACTATCATCCGGGTGCAAAAATTTAGAAATCCCACAATTTCAGGCACGGAATTCTGGTAAAGGAACAAACTAATTGCAAATATAATTTTGGTGAATTACAGCGCGCTGCTACCTAGCAAAAAGAGAAAATACTAGCAAAAAAAATGGGGTGTAACCACCCCAAATTCACTTCTTTGCAGAAGTCAATATTTTAATAAAAAATGAAATTTTAAAGCGCTAAAGCGCTGAATATCTAGGCTTTACCTAAAATTCTGAACATACCAGTTCCGCAAGAAGGGCAAGAGCCTTTCATTGCTTTTCTTCCATTCTTCATGACTACTTCTTTGGCATCTTTGATGTCCTTCTTAGCCTTACATTTTACGCAATATCCTTCCATGATTCTAAAAGTTTTATTTTAATACAACCTCAATATAACCAAAATCAGTTCGGTGCTCAAATAATTTTGTACTTAATTCTGAACAATTCGTATTTAATAATTGTGCTGAAAAACCCTTGCCAACCAAAAATCAAATGGATTTCACTCGATATTTGACGCGTACCAAATCCAAAATCGATCATTATAGGATCATAAAACAGTAAGTTATGAATGCTATCGTATTTCCTTTACTTGTATCTATCGCACTGAGCATTTGCTGCAACAGCTTACCTTCGACGGAAGACACTGATCGTTTAACTAAAAAAATGGAGGAAGCCAAAACCTACTGCAAAACGAATGATCTAAATGACTCCTACTACATCCTTATTGATATGAGCATTCATTCAGGAAAAAATCGATTTAAGCTGATCGATTACAATACGGACTCCGTCCTACTCAATTGTCTTTGCAGCCACGGGTGCGGAGATCACATTTGGGGGGCAGACCAATCCAAAACCAACCCTGCATTCAGCAATACACCAGATAGTCACCTCTCTTCATTGGGTAAATACAAAATAGGAGCCCGTGGCTGGAGCAATTGGGGTATTCATGTAAACTACAAGCTGCACGGCCTGGATAGCTCCAACAGCAAGGCCTATGAACGTCTGATCGTGCTGCACTCATGGGATGCCGTTCCGGAAGCACCCGTGTACCCGAATGGAGCACCGGAAGGATGGGGATGCCCAGCGATTTCGAATGAAAACCTAAAAAAACTGGATTCCTTCATATCTTCAGAGAACAAGCCAATCTTACTATGGGTGTACAATTGATTACAGATCAGGCATTTTCTGTCTCCACCTCCTGAATGAACTGATCGATGATCTTGATTGTATTTCGCGGATGAATCATATAATACAGGTGCTCCCGGAATATATCCGTTTCTTCCGGGTTTGTGGTGTCGAGGATCATCACATTTTCTCTGTCCTTAAATCCGGCCTCTACAAATTTGGCAATCGGATCTCGTTCGCTTTTTATGACCAGTACGGGAATGCCTTCTCGCTCAAAACCGGAAAATCCATCGCCTTTATCAAATGCCTTTGATTCGTGCAATGCCGACTGGATCTGAATGGCGAATATTTTAATTGGAAGCCTGTTCAAGGTATGTTCTAACGGTATTCGGTTTAATACCGGCACGGAATCCATATCCCCTGCCAGGACAAGAACACGATCTTTAATGGCTTTCCAAATGCGGTTGTTCACCGAAGAATCGGACCGGATCAACCATTTGCAAATTTTGATACCCAACCTGCGCACACCATTTTTCGACAAGGTGGGAATGAGCAGTTTTGCTGAATTAAAAACTACCACATCCATTGCTGATATTCTTGATTTCAAGACAACATTCCCCATAAATTCCATTGATGCATGTTTGGTTTCCTGACCAAAGAATGGATTTGCAGCAATGCGCCCCTTCAAATACTTTTTAATTCCAGGGTATTGGTCATACGCACTATCGATCATCGACAAGTAAATGTTTGCCATAGAATGGTCAAATATGTACACAGGGTGGCCATTTTCACCAAAATGATTTACTACAAAATCTATGTTTTTTGCTATAAACCGAGAATACTCTTTCGGGTTGAGCTCATCCGGAATAGAACCGTAATGCATGGCTACCGGGATGTATTTATCTGTCGGTATAAAAGTCAGCAGTGCATCATAGGTGTTTAAACCTAAAAATCCGTGAATCATGATTAGCACAGGACGATTGGTTTTTTCTTTCGGATCACAATCAAAAGGCACATCCAAACGAATGGTCGTCTCTCCAACAGCGGTGCCACGCGTCAATCTGATCTGTGGCCACGTGAGTGCATTGCCGTCAATGAAAACAGTCATCCGGCGCTCAACATCCGGAATGAAACGCAGAAAACCCGGACTCTGATCTGGATTAGCCCATCTGTAAAACAGATTGGCTAAGGGCTTCCGTTTATCCGCCTTGGTGGCAAGAAAAACGATCCGCTGCGACCGTTTCAAAAATGACGGAGTAAAAGTGAGCTCAGGCTCATCCGAATCGTTTACCACCACTACGATATTGTCTGACCCAAAGGCAGCTGAGCATTCCGTGATACCCGCTACCTGACCATCAGATGTAGATGCAACAAAAACGTAGTCTAGACCATTTTTTTCTGACCCCTCCAGATATTCGCTCAGCAGCTGATCCAATCCTGCCCCGTATGCTTCGATGTTTTCACGATCCAAAGCCCTACCCAATATCTGATCTTTAGAGATCAGATTACCCTCTAAGAGCTTTTTGATTAGAGATATCGCATCACGAGTTCCCACTAAACCGCGCTGCCTTTTCAATTTAGAGTTGATGAATGTGTAATGTATCTTCTCCGGGTGTTTTAATTCATTGTAGTGATCAAGGATATACTGATACGCTCCTGAAGGAGACTGACCGTGCGAAAGTCCGACAATAAAGTCCTGTCCTTTTTCAGTAACTTTATTTGCGTGACGAATAAAATCTGATCCAACTGCGGAATCAAACTCCTCTGCTGTAGAACAGTACACCGTATCCGGTGCTGCATATGGCAAGGGAGGATGAAAATCCGGCAAGACATATTTATTTGCATCTGTCATCATCAGGTTTTTTTGCAACAATGAATTGAGTACGCTGAGCAATTGTAGAGTAAGTTTAGTCGTTACTTGATTCGAATCGCTTAAATTTAACTAAAAAGTGAAGTATAGTTTAAATGGCATTAAATAGTTACAAACAATAGACGGATGAAGCAAAAATCCAACTTGAAAGAATTGAAACTCGCCCGCAAAACGGCAAAACGACTGCTTCCCGTGCTTGAAAAATATTTCAGGGTTCACTGGAAAGGCTTAGACAATATTCCCACATCACCGTTTCTTGGGGTAGGCAATCACCTGGGTGTTCATTTTCTACCTGAGTCTTTTCTTTGGATCGGGAAATGCCATACGTTGGATCATACACCTCCAATGAAGGTCCTTGTTCACAAAGTCATTCACGATGCATCCACTATTCTGAAGCTTCCTAAAAAGGAGTTCGGAATACTCAATGCAAGCCATGAAAATGCAATCGAAGCATTGAAAGAGGGCAATGCAGTTACCGTATACCCGGGAGGTGACCGGGAAAACTCCAAACCATTCAAAGACAGAAATAAAATCGAATTCTTCAATAGAAAAGGATACATAAAGTTAGCGTTAAAGGCCCAGGTTCCCATAGTGCCTATCGTTGGGATCGGAGGCGGAGAAACGGCTATTGTAGTGTCTTCCGGCGAAAAATTTGCCAAGAAAGTCGGATTAACCGATCTGTTCCAGCTTCATTCATGGCCCATCTACTGGTCGTTTCCTGGCGGCTGGCACATCGGACACCTTCCCCATTTGTCTTTGCCTTTGCCGGCGCAAATAACGATGAGCGTCCTCCCTCCTATTTCTATCGCTGATTATTCTCCTGAAGATGCGGATAATCCAGAAATAGTAGACCGGCTAAATACCGAAGTGATAAATGCTATGCAGCACGAAATGAATCGAATGGCCAAAGGAAGGATTCCATTCATTGGCAAAGTGAAATAATCAGCGGCTGGCTTAATCGATTTTCACCAGCTTTTGAAGCTGAGATGATCCAACCTTTACAAAATACAAGCCCGGATTTAGCTCAGACACATCCATCGTGCAATCCGCATCCAACGGTTCCGCTTTGACTTTTGAACCGTTGAGGTCGTACACAACCACCTGCTCTCCAATAAGTCTTTTCAATTCATTTCCGGAAAAGGTCAACATCTCTTTTGCAGGATTAGGAGAGAAACGAAATTGAATTCCATTTTCAGCAACTGCTGTGGGCGCAATCACATTAAACGAGGTTGAATCGTTATCATCCGGCACGATTCCGGGAGTGCAAGGTATAGGTGCCGCTCCGGAAGAAAGGGTCAGATCAACAGTGTAAGTTCCAAAAGGAAGTATTCCCAGGTTTAGCGTATCGCTTACATCACAGATATAGGTCAGCATTCCCGTACAATGTTGTGCGGAAGCCACTACATGATTCCCCACGAGGGATGCCGTAAAGAATTGCTTATCACATCCTCCCGAAGTAAATTGAAAATGCCCGACGAGATAGACAGAATCAGCGATTGTTGGCATAGCCGGGATTACTTCAATACTGGTAATGGTGCCCTGCGTTCGGCCTACTAATACGATTAGTGAAGAAAAAACGAAAACAAAAAATAGTGACTTCATAGCTAAAATACTTTCCATGAAGATGCAAAAATTAGCCCAATGGTTGCAACTGCATTACCATGAGATTCATCATTGATTGAATCAAAACCAATCATCAAGTAAAATAAAAACCTTTATTTTTCTGTTTTTCTACTATGAAATATCTTGCACTTCTTTCCATTGGATTTTTAGCCTTTACTTCCTGCAGCAAGCGATTTTTGGACAATCCGACTGCAGGCTCCATAAGCATCTTATGTCTTGGAGACAGTCGCGTGGATGGTGACCGGCCGGAATACGAGCATTATCGATACGAGCTCTGGAAATTACTGATCGACAGCAGCTATACAGTGGATTTTATCGGCACAGAAAACGATGATGCAGCTTACCCCGATCATCTGGGGTTTACCTTTGATGACCAGCATGAAGGTGTTGGAGGTATTCGCACCAAGGGACTGCTTAAAAATGTGCGCAACCTTCGATTCGAATCAAGCCCACAATTCGTATTGCTTTGCGTTGGTGGAAACGACTTACTTGAAGGCAAATCGGTGGATAAAGCAATTAGCAATATCAGTAAAATTATATGTGAACTTCAAAAAGATTGTCCCGAAACGACGATTATTCTGGAGCAAATTGCGCCTGCACACTCCTCTTCCATGACGAGCGAGCTGGACGCTACCTTGAATGAATTTAACTCTAAAATACCGGGTTTAACCAGCGAATACAACAATCTTCAGATTGTGGATATGAACACGGGGTTTACCGACCTCTATTTTGCCGATGACGTACATTACAATGAGCTGGGCGCTAGAGAAGTGGCTAGGCGTTACTTTACCGCTATGCAGTCATTTCTTTAAATTTGACATTTTTTAATTGCTTAATTTTCAGAATTAGTAGAGAATATTTACGCTCGTTAATTTGAACCTCTAACTTGGTTACTATAGAAACACAATATGATTGAGCAGGAAATACATCAGGAAAAAGACGATTTAAACATTAGTAATGACTCGATTGTCAATCAGAATTTTAATAAGCTAAGAGGAAATAGAATAGTACTCCAGCCCAATTCAAAACACTTGCTTTCCATGCTTACCCTTGAAGTCTCAATCCTATCAGAGCTTAAGGATATTTGCACTTTACACATTTTATCATTTTGTCCAAACCCCAAAGCGAGTCAGCCTTGGACGAGATTCACTATTTCGGTAGAGCAACAAAACTTACGTGTAGACCTTAACGAAATTCTATCATTAGATCAGGAAATTGCCGGGTACTATTCATGGCATTGGACCGACGGCCTTCTTTTTGCATTCGAAAGTCACAACGATGTTAGGTTTCGCGTTAAAATCCAAAAAAAAAGAACATATGTTAACACCTTATGAATTACCAGCAGAACTGAGGCAAGTACAAATAGTACATGTATTAGATGATGGACAGAAAATATATGACCATAAAGTTTTCAATGAAAAATACCAGCACCTTTTTATTGTTGATAAGGACAAAATAGTGGATGAAATACTGCGTTTACGACCTTTAACAAAAAGTTGGAATAAGTCTGTTGTATTTGTTAGACAGAACGGTGAATTTAGCTCAACAATTGATGTGCCTTCCAACTGGAAACCATAATCAGCCCATAACACGGCAAAGTGCAAGCGGCGTTTCAACGTTTTACGAGCTAATGTCGAAGTTGAAAAAGAACTAAAACGATTTACCAAAAAAGACCAGAATTATCGGGGAATAATCGGGTGTAAATAACGAAAGCCCCTATAAACAGTAGATTTCTAGTAGCCCCGCCAGGACTCGAACCTGGATCTAAAGTTTAGGAAACTTCTATTCTATCCCTTGAACTACGGGGCCATTTTGGGCTACAAATGTATTGAAATGTTTGTTACCAAAAAGACCGATGCTTAAAGGATTAATTTGTTGAATAGAATTTAAAACTATAACCGTTTACCAGCTCGTTTTCTTTATGGCTTTCGACGCCCGCAAGATATCTCGTCTACTCACCAAGCCCACCATCTTTCCGTTGCTGACTACAGGATATCTTCTAAAATTGGAATTCAAAAACAAGTTCGCAACCTCTACAACATCCATCGTATCTTCCACGGTAATTACCTTGTCCGACATGTAATTACTCACGTGACCTTCATTGGGTGGCAAATTGTGATACACATCATCAAGAATTACCCGCAAACAGTCTTTTTCAGAAATAATGCCCACCAGCTCTTTGTCCTTGTTCACCACCGGTGCACCTGATATTTTGTTTGAAATAATCACATCAATCACTTCTCGAATGTCCTGATCAGGCGTAAAACTGATGAGTTTTGTCGTCATGTAATCGGCAACCGTTTCCTGCTGAATGGCTCCTCTTTCCAACTCTTTTTTGAATTTTGGTGTAAAATTTATCATAAGCGTAGCGTTAATGTTTGAAGCTTCCGCCAATAAAACATTAGCGGTGAACTCAAAAACATACAAATTAATTCACAAAAAAACAAACTATTTCATCGTTAAAACACTCATTTTAAACGATAAACAAGTCTTTTAATTAGATTAACGCATCGCGCTATGCTTTGAATGTAGCTCAAAAAGAATCCCCGTTATTCCCAGACAGTCTAAATCGTTTTTTTCGCTCTGAAAGAAGCTCATAAACAATCATAGATCCCAAAAGAAGATATTCAATGAGGAGAACTATTGGAATTTCCTGAACAGGCTGATCGCCATAGGCAACATAACTTAAAACGACCAAGGCAGACCAAACAAATGGAAAACGATAGTTGGTAAATAAAGCGACTGCCATTAGATTGATCACATACCACGGATGCACAATAGAAGCCATGGCATAATAGATCATCAATCCAAATAGGCATTGCCGAAACAATCCGTCCCACCCTGATTTGTTTTTTGAAAACGAAAGTAAGAGTATAGAAACGAAAACCAAACCCGGCGTAATGCTGCCCAACAGATTCAAATTGTATTCAAAACCCGTGAACCACTCCGCTACCCCATTCGCCAAATAAAAAAGTGACCCGTTGAACATAAACGTATGAAAATACAGATCGATGCTACTTCCGATGTTTGAAATCAGCTCCTTATTGATGAATGGAACAAACAATACAAACAGGGTCAGGCCGATCACCGAAAAAAACCAAATTGACCTTACCTTCAAACGATGAACAAAAAACGGAAGGAACATCAGGGGAATCAGTTTTGTGCCAATGGCTACCGCGTAAACAACACCGGACCTCAGAAGTTTACCGGTCATTAACAAATACATGGACAGTAAAAAGAAAAACAAGGTTACTCCTTCGAAATGAAGATTTGCAGTCAGCTCGATAATGACCAGCGGATTCAGAAAATACCACGCAAAAAGATGCAATTCCTTATTCAAATACTGAAGTAATTTTAACAGCAGCAACGCCATAAGAATTTCAAACAGCACAATCAGAATTCGCAACAGGACGACATAAACCTGAAGATTTTCGCCCGCAATTAGCGTAGGCAAACTGAAAAAGATCTGATTGATGGGTGGGTAAACTGTATAGTAATTCGGAGAGTTCATTTCCTCCACAAGCTTCGACTCGTATGCTGTCTTTTCCCCAAATTGTCCCGGCAAAATGGTGAATGGATTGGCACCATTCACGATCATTTTTCCGTCAAACGCAAAACGGTAGTAATCATCAGACAGCTCCGGCGTGGCACCCAACAATGATAATCGGATCAAAATACCTATGACAAGCATTTCTTTCAAACTCCTTTTGGGCTTTACCACGAGCACAAAATAGGCTAGAAAAGACAATCCAAATAGCGCGATAAGCCACTCACTCTCCTCCCTTTCGACCACATAGCCGATCGCTATTATGGAGAACAGTAAAACGGCAATCCAAACGTAGCTTAACTTATTTTGCATAGCTTGATTGACGGATCGTTAGCACCAGAGAATAGCTAAAACCAAACAGCAGCATAGCATAAAACGGGGCAAAGGATAATGGTCCAATTTGAATCGACAACACAAACCCAAAAGAGAAATACACGATGACGGCTGCCTCCAGCCAGGTGATCAGACCAAGTCCCTTAAAGCTGCTCAGGTATTTGTTCTTCTTCCATTTGTCATCACCTGCATCATGGATGTTGAATTTCGGGGTTCGAACAAATGGTGATTTTCTGCCTAAATACCCCTCGATCACCCCTATCGTATTGTACAATGACAAACTCATCGAAACACTCAGAAAAACAAAAAAGTAGAAGAAAAATCGAAGAGAATCCCTTCCCTTATTCTCTGACTTTCTGGTGGAAGCGACATAGTATACAGCGCCAAGGATAACCGTACTCACCATAAAAATCTGCAAGAAATCGTACACCTGTTTGTACTCCGGAAGCATCTTAACCAGATACATCATTGGAACACTCATAAAAGCGACGGACATGATACAGATGTATAAAAAGCTATTGAACAAATGAAATAACGCCATTAGCTTTGTCGTCAATCCAATCCCTTTTTTCACCAATACTTTTCCTAGGTTCTTTTTTGCACACTCTGCAGCACCTTTGGCCCATCGAAACTGTTGATTTTTTAACGCTCCCATGGTAACCGGAAGCTCAGAAGGAGATTCAACTTCCTCCAGATACTTAAACTTCCAACCTTTCATCTGTGCTCTATAGCTCAGGTCCAGATCTTCTGTCAGCGTATCGGCATGCCAACCACCGGCATCTTCAATACAGCTCTTTCTCCATATACCGGCAGTACCGTTGAAATTGATGAAATGACCACCTTTGTTTCGTCCTGTCTGCTCTACAGTGAAATGGGCATCTAAAGCAAACGCCTGAAGCTTGGTAAGCAATGAATGATCTTTGTTCATGTGCTTCCAGCGTGTTTGCACCACTCCAATTCTGGAATCGTTGAAGTAGGCTAACGTCTTCTTTAAAAAATCCCGTTCAGGTTGAAAATCAGCATCGAAAATGGCAATGAACTCCCCTTTTACTGTTTTCATGCCATATGATAAGGCACCAGCCTTGAAACCCCTTCTATCCGGACGTATCACATGTTTGATTCGAACACCGCGTTTTTCCCAAAATTCAACCCGATTCCTGATCAGTGAAGAGGTTTCATCCGTACTGTCGTCCAGCACCTGTATTTCGAATCGATCTTGCGGGTAATCCAGATTTGCACTTGCATCTATGATCCGTTCAACCACATACACCTCATTGTATACCGGGAGCTGAATGGTTACAAATGGCAGATCTGTAGTGTTTGGTTTGCTGGATTCATCCGATTTGAACAGATACAGAAACAGCAGGTTCAGCTCCATTAGGCTGTACAATAGAATGAACAGAAGAAAGAAAACATACACTCCAATGAACAGTAATTCCATAGCTCAGAACTTGTAGCGAAGATTGATGATGGTTCCTATAATTTTATACCCGGCTAATATAGTCCCTTTTACCGTTCCCGTAATTTTAGACCGACCGATCCGTTTTCGATAGCTTACCGGAACTTCTTGGTATGTATAGTTCTTTTTAATCGCTTTTAGCTGCATTTCAATTGTCCATCCGAAGGTTTGATCTTTCATGTCCAGATCCATTAGCTGCTGAAATTTAATGGCTCGGAATGGGCCGAGATCTGTGATCTTCCTTTTGTACAAAAGTTTTACCATGAACGTTGCTAACCAATTGCCAAATCGTTGCTGAGGCATCATTGAACCCTTTTCCCTTTCTCCCAGCGCACGTGAGCCCACAACAAAATCGACATCTCCATAAAGTATCGGCTCCACCAATCGGTTCATTTCTTCCGGATGATCGGAATAATCCGCATCTAAGAAAACAACAATGTCCGGGGGTGTGTCAAGGCTTTTTAGCGTTTCTATACCTTTCAAACAGGCATTTCCATAGCCCTGATCCGGCTGATCCACTACATGTGCACCTGATTCGGCTGCAGCTATTGCTGTCCGGTCAATTGAATTGTTGTTTACTACGATGATCTGACGAACAAAATTAGGGATATCGTTTAAGACCAAGGGAATGGACTGTTCTTCATTGAACGCGGGAATGATAACATCAATGTTCGCCATGGCATGCACTTACTTCTGCTGCTTCTCTTTTCGAGCAAGCTCAAGAAGTCCTTTGTTTCCTATTATCACATCTGGGTCCTGCATTCGTGTTCCATCGTCGTTTGGTGCATTTTCCAATTTAAGCACTCCTCTGGGACAAACAGCCGAACAAACACCACATCCTACACAAGAGGCACGCACAATATTCTGTCCTTTTTGCGCATATGCTCGTACGTCAATCCCTTGTTCGCAGTACGTAGAACAATTTCCACAGGAAATGCATTGTCCTCCGTTGGTGGTAATTCGAAACCTGGACTTGAACCGCTGAACAATGCCCATATATGCAGCAAGCGGACATCCAAATCTGCACCATACCCGGTTACCAAAAATGGGGTAAAAACCGGTACCAATTACCCCGGCAAATATAGAGCCAATCAAAAACCCATACCATCCTCTGATGCTACCTGAAGAAATACCCAGCAACGTTGTCTTGCTGTTGTAATCCAGCTCCGGGGAATAGATCTCATGGTAAGAGTGGTAGCCGGTCCACACAGTCATGAGCACAGCAAAAACAAGAACCCCATGAATGATGTACCGCTCAAATTTCCAGGCGATCATTTTTTTACTTGAGTGCTGGCGATACGGATCTCCCAGCGTCTCTGCCAATCCTCCACAGCCGCAGACCCAAGAACAGTACCATCTTTTTCCGTAGAAATAAACCAGCAAAGGAATAATGATTAACGAAAGAGCGATTCCCCATACAAACACAAATTTCCCAAAATCTCCATTGTTGATCAGGTTTTTGACGTTCCAATCGAAAAGAAAGTCGTAATCCAGTGGCCAGGCATTTTTCAAATCGACGGCCGGAAGCTGAAACATAGGAAGTATCTCAACCAATAGAAAAGCAAAAACCAATTGAAAAAACACTACGGAAATCGTACGTACGACCTGATAGCGATTGTTCCGGTACTTGATGATCATTCGAACACCCATAATTGACATCGCAACACAATACAAAAGTCCGTAAAGAAACCACTGAGAAGATTCCCCTCCAAACAGGTCCTTTATGGGCTGAACGATGTACACCCAGTTCATAATACTACTCGGATAAAAGTAAAGCAAGACGTAAAACCCGACCAAGAACGCAAATACGATCCAGGCAATCCATCCTTTGTTGGTTGATGCCCGTTGGTAGATGTGGTTGTTCTTGATGCCTGCAGGACCCAAAATTTTGTAATTCAATAAGACAAAAAGCAAACTTCCCAAGATCCCCAATCCAAAAGTGAGGAAGAAGAAGAGCTTTCGATTTTCAACCACTATGCCTTTTCCTGATTGCTGGACCAAGGAGTAGGCAACCTGAGCCGGCTTGTCGTAGATCTGCTGATCCCAATCGTTGAGGTTTCTGTAATGTTCATTGGATCGCCTTACTGCCTCCATAATTGGCAACGTTAGCTGAAATGCCGATGAAAATTCGCGATTCACTACATTTTCTTTCAGTTCATTTTGGAACACCTCAAAGTGGTAACCCTTTTCCCCAATGTACTCTTCCAGATCGTTTTGTTTCAAATTAAACGACCCAAAAAATGGCATTGTACAGAAAATGACAAGCCCGGTCAAAAAAACGAATAATCCTATTTTTTGTAGTACATGCATTTAATAACTCTTTGATAGAATTCGCTTCCAGCTTCTTTTTTTTAAGGAAACCGATGCACCCGTTTGCAGATTATAGGCAGCGACTATTTCGGATTCATATTTCTTGTACAATTCGGGATCGAAATTCGCATCTCGCAAATATTCAATTACAAAATCAGCAGTTTTAATACCTTTTTCCCTCCACAACTTTTTAGATTGATATTTACTAATTGCTAACTTTGATGCCTCAACTTTACTCCCCGTATATGGCATATTTTTGAAATCGAGTACTCCTTGAATCGAACCGTCCTCTCCACCAGAACCATGAAGAGCTATGAATACAATATCTAAATTCTGATAGTCGAATTCATGAAGTAAAAGATCTTGAATATCGATTAATCTGACTTTAAAGCCATTGCTATAAAGCGCATCAAATATTGCTTTACCACTTCGAAGAGAGATTTCTCGTTCATTTGAAGTACCCCCACAAAAAACACCAATCGCCTTATCTGAAAGTGTATGCGTCTGATTATTCATATCGCTATTCATTTGATACACCTTGAATAATAGATTTTAATTTTTCCGTGTATTTACTTATATCCCCGGCACCCTGCGAAATAATCAAGTCATTGTTCGACATAAGATTAGGGAGCACTTTCTTAATCAGGTTTATATCCGCGAGATAAAGAGAATGACAATCAGATTTATTACATATCTCTTGACTTAATTTCTCAGAGTTTATTCCCGTCAATGGAGCCTCACCTGCAGGATATACATCAAGTAAAACGAGAATATCAACCGTTGATAAAGTACTCACAAATTCACTAAATAAATCTCGGGTTCGAGAAAAACGATGTGGTTGAAAAACTAAAATAATTTTACGATCTGGCCATGAAACCCTAGCCGCCTCCAAAGTAGCCTTTATTTCATTTGGGTGATGACCGTAATCATCTATATATGTAATTTTGCGTAACTTGTTTTC
>CAJWDP010000030.1 GCA_913030835.1 uncultured Flavobacteriales bacterium
CTAAATTATCTAACTTAGTTTAGACGCACCGTTGTACGCAATTAAGATTATGAAAAGCCTAATTCCTTTAATCCTTGTAAGTTTAATCATTAGTTGTGCTAATGAAGAGCACACAAATAAGCAAGATCAGTTTAATAATAAGAATGAAGAAACTGTAAACCCGCTTAAAAGAATAGACTCTCTCCAAAATATAATAGATTCACAAAGAGAAAAAAGAAATACACTGCTTAAAGACTCAATTAAAAAAGCCAACTTAAATAATCAAATAAAGCATGATATTTCAGAAGACATCTTGCTAAATGGATATAAAGAAGTCACCAGAAAAAGTATCGAGGAAAAATTAGAACTACCAGATAATTCAACTTATATAGATGAAAGAGGTAGAACAATTTCTTATGACCGTTTTGAAGAGGATTTTCATGGAGCTATTGGATTTTATAATAAAGGTGGCCTAGCCTATATTTTATTGGATCAAACATTTGATCATTATAGAATTGAAAATGAATCTATAAGCTATAATAATCTAGACTCTATTGTTGTAAAACATATTGCAAAGGAAAATATCCTTCCATTGGTTTACTCAACTGAAGATCCCAAATTGAATGATTCAATAGAGATTCAATTAAAATATTATCAAAAAGATGATAGCTATATAGTTCATTTATGTTTTACGAATGAAACAGAAAACAAATCTTATATAATTACTCAATGGAATTTAAATCAAGAAGGGCCAATGTATGATAACATACCTAAGATTAATCAAATACACATAAGCCCTATGGGGAATGTAAATGTTGAGATATCTGAATATTCTATTGGTGAGGATATGGTTGGACATGCCGAATTCTATTATATTTCAATTATCGATTTATTAGAACATAAAATAGATATTGATATTTCAAAAGTAGAATTCATGTTACATGAAGATGACAATAAATATATTGATGAATTTTTTAAAGATGAACCACAAAAATTGAAGCTTCTAAGAGCTCTTACAGATGACCCTTTAAATGACTCTCTAAAAAGAGAATTAGTAAATATTTATCATTGAGTAATAAAAACTGCGCACAACACAGTATAAACTAAATTGCATAACTTAGTTTAGACGCAACGTTAGCAAATATGATATGATGAAATTTTCCTTACTCACACTAATTGGTCTTCTATCTTTTAGTATTACTTGCTACGATCAATTGAGGGTTGGGTCTGTAGGTTACTGGGGATCATTAGACTCGGCAGAAATAGAACAATTCAGTAATGTTTCCGATGAGTTCAGGGCCCTCTATAAATACGGTGGTTACAGAAGAACGAATGAAATATTCCCTAATTGCTCATTCATTGGTATGAGGATTAATCATGTTCCACCACCTTCCAACTTTAGTGCACTGTATATTTCTGAGGATGGAAATATTTTGCCTACAACGAGGGAGCTTCTAGATAGCCTGTTCATGAAGGCATTCTTAGACTCTAGTTTTAGCGTAGAAAGGGATGAAATACCCCTCTACTATATGCTATTCACAAGATCGGGTTACCTTGTCAGTGAATCTTCGGATCTGATGAGCTTTCAGCCAAGCATTAAAGATGAATTTGACAAGTATCGAAAGGAACACGAGAATATCTTGTCTGATAGTTCTAATATTCAAACAACAATAAAGTATTCGTATAACAGAGCATTTAGAACAATTTATGAATATCGATTCTTTACTAATAATAAGGGAGATTGGGTACTTCCTCCTGAGAAAATGGAAATATTCAAAGAGGTTGGACCTTTAAATTATTGGAGATAAACATTTGCTAACAAAACCTATGCGCAATAACCTACGGGACACTGCGCATAGCCAAACCGTTAACTTTATAATTGTTTGAAAAACACTACTCGTTTGCAGCAAGGCGTTTCTTTAGTTTCTTATAGCTGGATACCGTATCAAAGAAGTAAATCAATTTCATGGTTATGGTGTTTTGCTGTCTTTGGTCAAGCACAGATCCAAGGTTGTTGATGTAGCTGGTAATGATTTCACTTTCATCCGTCTGTAGCGCATTTTTGTACACCACATTCAAAAAACTACCCGGAGCAAATTGCCATGCAAATATTAAGTCTGTATTGAATGCATTGAAATTAAAGTCCGAGTCTCCTGTAAAGTCTTCGTCCGGAACAATAAACCCATCCTCATCCAAATCGCCATAGTATCGATAAATACCGTACGACCAGTAATGCCTGATCCGGAGTGTTAGCGACAAGTTGTTTTTGAACAAATATTTGCCTTGGAGAATATTCTCTACCGTATAGACATCTCGAACTCCATATTTGGGTTGGTTGTTAAAGTATCCTGCAAAGCCGGCTCCTCGTTTGAATGCGGTATATTCTGATGATGGCGTAAGTGTTAATTTATCGCTTAATCTGACGATGGGACTTAGCTCAACATTGAAGTACGAATTCTTGATGTAGTTTGAAAAGTAAGCATATCCAAAGCCAATGTTTCCATCCACGGCAATTTTCTTTCGGTAATCACTAGAGATGCCGATCCCATTGAAGTACCATTCAGGAACAATGAATTTTTGTCCCGGAACCCTGGATTCGAACAGATCTATTCCGTCTCCAATTTGTGAGCTCATATTAACAAAAACGGAATTAAAGCTGGGAAATGTCCAAAAATACCGAGCATCGTATTTCTTATTCAATACTTCGCCCGTTGTGTAGTTTTGATTGATGCTAAATGATACTCGGTTGTAGGCGTTATTCAAAATCCAAAAGGGATTGTATTTGTTGTATTGAAGGTTGACGGCATGAGTTCTTACATTGGAAACAAAGTTCACGCCGAGGTCATTTGGATTAAAATTAGGCGACTTGTTTTCAGTGGAAAAGCTGTACTTGAAATTGCCTTGGATTTTTCCAACACTGAACGAATAGCTCAATCCATCACCTCCGTCATACCTTGCAATCGACTCAATTAGATTGGTGTCTCGCTGGGTAAGCTTTATATTTCCCGCTATGGAGTATTTCGAGTTTTTTGATATCAGGTTTGCTCCGGCAGAGGTTACATTTGCATCTATGTTTGTTCCAAACCTTACCGTACTCAAATTGATCAGATAGATCGAGCTGTTGTTCTTTAAATTTTTATCGAATGAAAGAATGTTGTAATTGGTAAGCGGGTCTGTTTCTACTTCTTTTATCCTTCCGGTTACCGTGTCTTGAATCAACGCCTTAGTTGAGGCCGTAAGCGCATTCATAAACCCAATTCCCAGCCCATTTTTATTCCTCCCCGATATCTTGGCAACGTTCAATAGTTGTGAAGCAGCCGGATTATCAGAAACAACTTCATTTGAGTCTAGATCAGCGTAGGCCGAAGCCCTATTGATCGGAGGGCCACCTATTCTTCTGGAGTAGAAAAGCTCCCCTAAATTAAACAGGTCAACTCCTTCCTGGAAGAAGGGTCTTTGTTCCTCGAATATAACTTCAAATGCACCCAGATTTTTCACAATATTATCTGATCGAACCTGCGAGAAATCAGGAAGCAGCGTCATGTCAAGCGTGAAACTTTCATTGAGGCCAAGTTTAAGATCGGCCCCGGCGCCATACCCAAAAGTGGCCTCTCCATTTTGTGTTTGCACAAAGGAGGACACATATGGTGATAGCGATAGTCTAAGCGGGTCTTTGATGTTATTCAACCCTTTCAGCGTTCCCCAATAATTGAGGGGCGTCTCTGTGTTTTTAGGAACAAGAGACCACTGAACTTCTGTTCTTGAGCGACGGATTTCGCGAGAAAACTGAACTTTCCAATCCTGCTTTTCTCCCTTTGGAAAACGAATCGCGTAGTAAGGAATTTTCATTTCAACCATCCAGCCATCTTCCACCACAGCAGTTGCACTTTCCCACACAGCATTGAACTCCGGGTCGGATATTCTAGAATCGGACTGCACTCCAGAAGCAGAAACCGAGAATGTAAAAGCATCGAGCATTTTATTGTAGGGGTCTAGTGATACGCTGAACAAATCTGCATTCAGCTCGTCGTCTCGCTCTCCAAGCTGTGTCAAAATACTGTCGGGGTTGTCATCATAACAATGGCCCAGAAAGTAGAGGTTGTTGTCGTCGTAAATTACTTTCACTTCGGTTTTGAACCGAGGCCGCTTGCCTTCCGTTGGATTCCGCTCTAGAAAATTTGTGGCTACCTCTGCTTCATCCCAATTGGCCTCCATATTAAGCCCATCGATCAATATTTTCTCCGTTGCTCTGGTGGCGCTGACGGTTTTACTTTGCCCCCAAGTTGTAATGCACGTTGAGATCATTGCAAGAACTACTATTTCCCTTATCAACGTCACGCTATTTTTGGTTTGGAATCGACCGCAAAATTAGATGTGTATTTGGAAGACAATTCCAGGATTCGCTTAAAGGTTGAAATGATATACGAGTGGTTCATAGAGTTGACCAGAAAGAATTTTTTCAACCTCATCATGCACAGGGACCGTTGTTCACTTTGTGTTTACGAATTTATCTTCAAAATAGAGGGTCCACTCTCCGTTTGTATTCACCTCTCCGTACTCCCTAAAACCATTATCACCATTAGATTCAAAAATGAACCTTTTCGTTTTGCTGGCATGAACCGTCAGCTTTTGATCGTTCAGGTTTGCTTTTAATCTGCGGCTACCTTTTTCTGAAAAAGGGGTGTAGTAATAGCAGCTGTCCGTTTGACTGTAATTGATTATAGTATGGAGCTTCAATGATTCGGTGTTTAGTTTGATCACCAATATTGCTCCATTCAGATCGTAGGAAATTTCTTCGAAAGCGGGTTCTTTGGAGCTAATTTTTTCTCCTTTGAACAAAGTTGATTCCCCAACCCATTCGCCTACCAAATAGCTTAGCTTGGCCATTTCCGGATGTTTGGTCGACTGAGTATGGCCACTAAGCGCTGTAAGTAGAAAGCCAATACTAAAGAAGTGCTTTAACGTGAACATGTTATTCTAATAATCAATGATTGTAACGTCTGAAGCATTGAAAAGTTCAGCGTTTCATTCCTGCCGATTCTATTTAGAAAGTCAAAAAGAAAAGAAAGCTAACCCGTAGGGCGGGTTTTCTAAGCGATAAACCCAAGTATTCTACCCCTACAAACAGAAATCTTATCTTTGTTTAAACCTGCCGCCAAAGTGTCTCTCAACTCAGCCCTTAAAATTCGTCAGGACCTAGAGTCAAAGCTAAGCTGTTCAACAAATGATTCAGAACAGCTAGAGCACATTGTTACCTTCTGTCAGCGGCATTATTATGACGTGCACAAAGACGCGATTCTCTTTATCAAAAAAGGTCTCCAGATTGCCGAACAACTGCAACAAGAAAAAGAGAACAATATCCTTAAAACCTATCAAGCATTTCATTTGTGGCACGATCAAAAAATTGAGCCTGCCAAAGAATTGGCTTCCTCTATCCTACCTTATCTTCTGGAAAACAAATGTTATCGTGAGCTTGGGCTAGCCGTTATCGTCATTGCTTTGATCGAATGGTCAAAAGGTAATCTGGAAAACGCATTTAACGTCGTGAATCGCACCCTTTATGACCTTCACAACAAACGAAACAAAAATGAAGCTGTAGCTCGTTTGAACTGGGCATTGGGTACCTTTTACTTTGATCTGGGAAGCCTGGGCCGATCCATGAGCTGCTATCAGAAATGCGAGAGGTTAAGCCCCGAAACGGACGACCTGAGCCTTGACCTGTATACCAAGATCGGCTATTCCAGCATCTACAAAAAGAAGGGAGATTTCGATAAGGCCATACCCATACTTAATGAGGTCTTGACAAAATGTAAAGATTTCAATATGTGGATGATCGAGTCCCGGGCACTGTTTGAATTGGGCTCGATTTATTTGACCCTGCATAAGTTAGAGGAGGCCCGTTACGTTTTAGAGAAGAGCTGCCAAATAAGAAAAGAAAACAAAGCTCTTCCTGCCGTGGTATCCTGCCTGGAAATGTTAGCCACAATCAGCATGGAAAAGAACAGCTTCAATGATGCAAGGGATCAATTAAAAGAAGCGATACAGATCTGTGAAAAAAACGGGTTAAAGGGAAAGCTCTCCTCCGTAATGCGCATTAACGCACGATTTGAAGAAAGCCAGAATAATTTCGAGCTGGCCCTGGAAAGCTTTAAGAAACACATGACACTCGAAACGGAGCTGACCATGATGGAGCGAGAAAATAGAAATCAATACCTAAAGCTCAATTTTCAAGCAAAAAAAATACAGGAGGATAATTACAAGCAACGAACGCTGAATCGGGAGCTTAAGAGCGCATTGAATCAGGCAAGGGAGCTCAGTGATCTCAAGTCCAGATTTGTAAGTGTTACGTCCCACCAGTTCCGAACACCTTTGGCAATTATCCAATCCAATACTGATCTGGTAAATATGGCTTCGGAAAAAAGCAGTGACACGATCAAGCCCCTATTGAATAAGGCCACGAAACGAATCCGAAAAGAAATCGGGAATATGGTTGAGCTCATGGATGATATCCTGATCTTGGGTCGAATCAGCGAAGGAAACAGCTTGAGTTTAAAGAAGCAATCAACTGACCTGGTTGAATTTTGTGAGGGAATTGTTGCGGAATTTGATGAAATACACAACAATGGACTCGAGATTGAGTTTGAAGTCGCGGGAACTCAAAAAGAAATGCCTATCGACAGAAAGCTCATTCATCATGCTTTGGTTAACCTGCTTTCTAATGCCTTGAAATATTCAATTGATACCAACCCAATATTGCGCCTCGAATTCGACAACACCTCCGTGTTGCTAAAGGTTATTGATAAGGGCATCGGCATCCCGGCAAGCGACATGCCTAATCTATTTCAACCGTTTCAACGAGCGGGTAACGTTGGCGCAATTAAAGGAACAGGTTTAGGCCTTTCCATTTCTAAAGAATACGTTGAGCTCCATGGAGGGACTATGAAAGTAGAAAGCAAGCTCAACGAGGGCAGCACCTTTACGATCGCCTTACCGGTCTGAGTTGGGCCTTGGCCAAAATCAAAATCGGCTCGTATCTTCCATTTCCATCAATGCATCATCTACCTCATCGATGATCGGTTGTATTTTTTTGGCCGCCTTTCTGTTCAAAATAGTAACGACAACAAAAACCCCCGCGACAAAGATCACTACAAAGACCAGAACCAGAGGGCCTGCAGCTTTAACAATCCCTGATTTATCCGGAGAAAACATGGATGCTGCTCGATCCCAAAATCCAATCAAAAAAGAGAGTAGGATCGGTCCTATGTACCAAAAGAGAACGTTGCGAAGTAAATTTCTTTGCCTGACCAAATAGTTGCGTTGTATTCTCAAGAACTCGATCGTCGGGAGTGTGTAGATATTCTTGCCCGGTCTTTTTCCCCAATACAATACCGCAACAATTAACACACAAGCAGCCAACATTACCCAGTTGGCTATTGTTTTTGATGTACTCAGGTCACTAAAAATAAGCTGGTAGCAGTAGATGACAAACAACACAACTGCTGCTGCCGCTTCGCGAAAGTCTCGTAAAATGATGTCGCGATTAAAGCTCGATAGTTTTTTCTCAATATTCCCTGAAAACCGATTCGCGTCAAAACGCACCCAATCCTTGAATGTGACACTTTCGTAAACTGTTTTTAGCTGTTCTTTCATGACTTATTGTTTTATGCATTTTAATAGTCTGCCTTTGATTCTTTTTATTTTTACCGCGATGTGGTTCTCACTTAATCCGGTTACCTCTCCTATTTCCCGGTACGACTGATCTTCCAGATAGAGTAAGACAATCGATTTATTCACCCCGTCAAGCTTTTCAACACACGCCCGAAGCTTTCTATATTCATCGCTCCTGTCCTCGGTCATTTCTTCTCCCCTATTTTCAAGCTCCACACCATCCAGTTTCACCACTACTTTTTTTCCTTTCGATGAAAAATGTCTGGCCCGCAGGCAAATGTTAACGGTCACCCTGTAGATCCATGTGTTGACACTCGAGTTCCCTTTAAAGCTTGGAAGGGACTTCCATATGTTGATCAGAACTTCCTGAAAAAGGTCCTCAGCATCTTCCGTGTTGTCAGAATACGACCTGCAAATCCGAAAAATCTTTTCTTTGTTCTCGGCAAATGCTTCCGTAAATCGGTGTTCTAATTCCTTGTCCATTTTGTTCAATTAGACTGGTCCTATTTCAATTCAGACCTTTCAAAATTTCTGCTTCCAGGCCATACAACCCTTCAACCTGCTCCTGATTAGCTGCATTCATAATGATCACAATGGCAAAGTTCTTATCGGGAGCGACCTGTGTATGACAAAAAAATGTGCCTGTACTACCATCGTGAGCACTTACTTTTGTTCCGTTTAGTTCTCTGTTTCCCCAGCCATAGGCATACTTTTCTTTTCCGAAGTGCATTTCCTTAAAATTAGCACTATTTACATAGCCTTCTTCACCGTTCAGACCATTTAGGTGCATCTGTATCAAGTCCGCATAGTCTAGAATGTTCATGGAAACATCACCTGCTGCCAACATGTAATCCTCTAGACCATAGGGAAAATCCGGAGAGAGTGCTTGTTGCATAGAGCCTGGCCCAAAGTGACCCCAAGGAGCGTTTTTGTCTGTTTGATTCGGAAATCCTATGGTGTAGTTGTAGTTCAGCTCTTTCATGCTTTGCGCAATCAATTCTTCAAAGCTTGTTTCGGCAACCGTCTCAAGCATGAGGCTTGCAATTGCGTATCCTGCGTTAGAATAGCCCCATCCTTCGATCGGTTCTTCATTCAACACAAATTTTGCAAAAGCCTTTCGCCGCTCCTTGGGTGTCCCCACCAGCTCAGGAAGCTTTTGAGAATCAGCGCCATCCGTGTAGGGCTGTACTCCGGCATTATGAGAAAGCAGGTCTCCCAATGTAATGGCCGAATACGTCTTTTTTATTTTTCTTTTCAGCTGCGGAAAAACATCCAGAAAGGTTGTGTTCATGCTGATCTGTCCTTCCTCGACCATGCGCATGGCGATGAGTGAGGTAATGGCCTTCGTATTTGAACCCAAATGATACATGTCCTTGAGTTGTGCGTCACGACCTACGTTGATCTGTGTCTTTCCTCCTATTCCAAAATAACAGGAGTCGTTTGTAATATATCCCACTACCATGGAGGGAATTTCATGTGCCGCGATCGTTTCACTGATCAGGCTGTCCAACCGGGCATCTGTTCTTTGGGCGTTTAAAGCGATTGTATTAAGTAGTAAAATTATGGTTACTATTCGTTTCATGATTTCTCTGTTTTTTGAGTTTACTTGTTGTTTCTATCTTATTAGTTACCGGACTTTGAGAAATATGACAGTTTTAATGCGGTTTTTTTTGAAAAAACCCGCAAGTGCCTGATTTACTGAGTGTTTAAACCCATAGGGTAATTGCTATACAGCAGACGCTTTTGGTTGTGCAGCACTAAATCAAACAATCAATCGCTTTTTAAGTAATGAAGAGATTGAAGTGATTTCTATTGGTTTTGATTTTGATTCAACAAGAATGGAGTTCTGCTATGCGCGTCATTGAACAGCGGGAGGCGTTATAGATGCCAACAATGCTTTTTTAAACATTACAGCTGGAATTGCCAAAACTTTACTGTTTAATTATTGTTTTTAATCATTTCTAGCCCCGCCGGGATATCATTAATTAAGTGTACATTTTTTGCCCTAGCTGCCGAAATAATAAATTTCGTAGTAATCCACATAAGGGGTTTGTTGCCAACATAAACATACGTGGACAAGATGGCACTTCTCATATTAAGGTACTTTTCCTTAACCGTAACTCGCACATCACGCTTCGGAGGTGATGATTCAGATAAATCAACGATTAAATAAAACGGTTTATCATTGGATAGATTTGCAGCTTCATCCCAAAGTAAACTTGATGTTTCCGCAGTTTGTTCTTCTATTTCTTTTAAAAGGATAATGGGAAAATCTTGTTCCCACCCAATGATTTTTACTCTTTCCTTAGCTAAATTCATTTTACAATGCTATGACAATGCTCAAGGCAATTCTGTTCCCGATTCGTTTGTTTCTTGTTTGGGCTGGAGCCGTCAAAACTGTATGAAACAAAATTAGTTTTTTTGTTTAAATAAGTTCTCTTTTTTAATGGATTCAACCACACAAAAAAAGGACCTGGGATAGGGAGTGGCTACGTTCTTTTACCTAAAATTGCCGATGTGAAGATTAATCCTTAAATTTCCTTGTATCACTTCGGTTCGCTTATCGGTAAAGAAGTGTTGCCGCCTAATAGTAACGCCATGAAAACAATCTTTTTATCCGCCATTTCTATGGCGCTATTTTCAATTTCCCCTAATTTATCTTGTCTTGCACAATGTGGAAATCTACTTGTAAATCCGGGTGCAGAATCCGGCTTGTCGGGGTGGAATTTTTCAACAGGAACAGGCACCGACTGGGCCATTCAGGGGAGCCCATTTGGCAGCTCAAGCTTTGTTGCTTCTTACAATTGGTCCACAAAAAACCAAACGGTAGATCTTGTTTCTTTAGGATATTCTGCAAGCTATCTGGATTCAGAACCAATGGTATATGTTCAGGAGCTATTTACGGGGCACTCCGTAAATTTTGCAGATGAATATTATTTTCATGTTGAGCTAAGAGACTCCTCCGGAAACGCAATTGCAAGCTATGATGCAGGAACCCAATCCAGCCCGCTCATTGCAGACACTTCGTGGCAAACGGCAAGTAATACCTTCTCTTCGTATGGTCCCGGCCTACGCTCTATTTACATAGAATCCGGTGGAAATGACGCAGAATACTGGGCGGGACATTACGGCACAAAAATGGACGAGGCCGAGGTTTCTTTTGCCAACCCGGTCAATGTCACTGTAACGAATACGTCCCCTACTCTAACGGCAAACGCAATAGGAGCCACATACCAATGGTTGAATTGCGACAGTGCTTTTGCTGTGATTTCGGGGGAGACCGGCCAAAGCTTTGCTCCTTTAGTTAACGGAAATTACGCTGTGGAAGTAACGGAAAACGGATGTGTAGACACCTCGGCTTGCGAGATCGTTTACAATGTAACCGTAATGGAAGCTGAACTAATTAAGCTCTTTCATTTATATCCGAATCCAACGCAAGGAAGTATCTCCATTTCGGTTCCTAATGAAACGAAAGTAACCGCGGCTAAAGTTCGAACACTAAGCGGCAGGGTCGTTTTAGAAAAGACATGGGAATCGGAAGGGCAATTTACCTTGAACCTTGAGGGTGATGCCGGCGTGTACTTCGTCGAGCTATATAATCAATCGGGCTTGGTCGGGGTGGAAAGAGTTTTGCTGACTAAGTAACTTTTCAATCGCAACTCAATTTAATCAGTTTGAGCTCTACCCCTTTTCCTGTCAAATCCATTGCTCTCAAATAATACATTCCGTCTTGGAGTTCTGATAAATCTATTCTTTCAGTTATACGGTTTTTTTGGAACACCAATTTACCGTTTAGACCAACTACCTGTACTTTTTTGAGCTCCTCTTTGATGTTGAAAATTCCGTCATTTGAAGGATTTGGGTAAACTTTAACTTTTTCGCCGAATTCCAAATCGTTCGTCGATAGGGTTGTGCCGTCAGCATTTAGCTTGGTTACATGAAAGTTACCAAAGTCCAAAGCCCCTGAGTACCTATTAACCATTCCCGCCAGAAGTATATTGTCATCACTATCAACCAAAACTGAAGTGAGTAATCTGTATTGTCCATGTAGCATGTCGGTTCTCCATTTCGGGGTTCCATCCGGTTGCACGCACCAAATGCTATATCCCCCATCGGTGTTAGTGGCCCACTGACCGACATCAAAGTCATAAGAGGTGCCTCCGATGATGTAATCTCCTGAAGAGTTAACTCCAAAACAACCACCGGGTGCAATCGCGTTAGAGTGACCCATATCGTCTACAACGAAAGAGTTTAGAACTTCAAGTTCATCATCAATGTATTGATACTCTCTTACTCGTATGGCACATCCTGAACTAATCGGAGGCTGAGATAAGGAGTCCTCTATTGCGATAAATGAAGTATCAGAAATTGGTTGAAATAATTTGCTTGACATGAAGCATGGTGCCTGAAAACTGGCAAAGATCGTATCCAGAGCAACAGTCGCGGAATCCAGCACCGCCAGTTCAAGTTTTTGCCAAATATCATTCGGGTCTTGCATCTGACTGTGACCACCAAAAAATATTTTACCCCTTTGCTCGAAAATATTGTGGTTACTAAATGTTATGTCCAAACTATCACAACTGATCAAATTCAGCGAATTGTCAAAGACACTTACTACCTCATAAAAGTTCATTGAAGTATCTAAATACCGTTCAGAGATTAAAATTCGATTTGCGCTGGAAACAAATCCCGCTGTACTCCATAAAAAAGAAGGTTCTTCATAAACATCAACTACTGACAAGTTAGAATCCAATTTGAGTAGTCTTGTTTTTTTACCATCCAAGGAAGGTAACAATGGGTGTGTCCATCCAATCTTGTTTCCCACTGCAATCAGTGTGTCTTCATACACAAGCACATCTGCCAACAACATTGAATCCAAAACGATGCTGTCCTTTGCTATCCCATTTTTGCCCATTTTGTACAGGATAGATTTTCTGTTACTATAGACACTATCTACATAGTCTTGAGAAGTAGTGGAAACAAAATATCCCGACGAATACTCGTCGAGGGAAACGACTACGTCGTAGTTATCCGTCTGCCTTTCAAAAGGGAACTGAGCCTGCGCCGATGCACCAGCGGTCAAAAAACAAAGCAGCAATATTGTGCGAAATTCAATCCCTTTCACCTGTATTCTTTTGGTCTTTCCAATCAATGATACATCAATTGCCTCTATTCCAAGGTAGATTCAGGTTTATTTTGAATGAAAAATATACAGGTCAGAAAGGTATAGTAAAAAGGTTGAATTGAGCTGCTTAAGGCTGAACGATCAGTTTTTCGGTTCGCACAGTCTTTTCTGCTATCAGGCTTACCATATAGATTCCTGCCGGCCAGCTTGATACGTCTATTGGTTCAAAGCCATCGCCAATATTGGCAGTGCTGAGCACCATTCTTCCTCCCACGTCCGTAATGAATAGTCGACACCGTGAACAGCTTCCCATTTTATGCGCAACTGTAATTGTTTCTGAGGATGGATTCGGATATATATTAAAGCTCGCATTCGGCTCACGGTCTTCGATGGAAAGCGACTCGCTTATGGTTGCATACCTCACTTCGTTCGTGCTCACTTCCGACCACACCACATGATATTTGCCATTTCCGTAACAAATGTCCGGTTTTGACTGTGTTCCGGTCGCATCGGTCACATTGAGGATGTTGATCGAATCCAAGCCTGCAACACCGGAAGTTGACCAGTTAAAAAAGATATCGGGATCGGCTCCTCGTCCTTCCCACACTGCACCTAAATTTCCGGATGAGTAAGTTATTTGCGGGTAGTTTGGAGTTACTCCGGTACCTAGTGATAGTTCTGACGTGATAATTGAACTGTCGGCTAGCAGATCGTACTCATTAATGAATACTCGATTAACTCCGGCTGAACGAGATCGATAGGCTGTTATCATTACATCTGTGCCAGAAAATGCAGCGTCAGGTCCGCTGCTCGGACAGGACATGATCGTCCAAAGGTGATCGTCGACCACCGCAGCATTGGTGAATGTGGCTCCTCGGTCGTAAGAAACTACCGCCTTTACGTCGCGAACGTTGGAATCGTTATTTCTGAAAAACACAACCACATACTTGTCGTTCACGATGATTTCAGGTTGACAGCAGTCGCAGGCCTCGTCGCCAAGTATTGCGCTTACGTCCACAGCGGGTTCAAATGTTGCTCCCCCGTCAAGCGATCTGGCAACTACGTATTGTGGGTTTAATCCGCCGGCATCGTGGTCCATGAATGTGACAAAAACAGTGTCATTCGACACGGCAACATCCGGGTAATTGGCATAACCCGTTGACAAGTTGTCTACCCGAACCGTATCACCAAAAGATATCCCATTGTCCATTGATCTTACCAAATAAATGTGGCCTGTTGAGTATCCGAATTCTTTAAATACAACGTAAATGTTGTCTTGCCATATTGCCAGATCAGGACCACTCCACCCGTAGGCCTGCAAAGGAAGTCCTGTCGGATTCAGCTGCAATGGTGGCTCAAATCCAGAAACGCCATCGTATCTTGAAAAGTACAGATTTTTCAATGTCGCGCTCGTCCACAAGATGGCGGGTACATTGTCGTTGGTTAGTTCAATTTGGGGGTGATAATTTCCAAGGGAGTCGGGCAAGGCAATTGGGGTTGAAACCGACATTCCCTGCCCCCATAAATATGGAGTAAAAAAAGCGCTCAGTATCAAGAAGTTTAATTTGAACCTTTTTCTCATGTTAGCGTTCATTGATCAATTCCATTATCCGATTGAGGTGTTTCATTCCAGTCAATATGCATCCCCATCGTTCCCCGCAGTCTATACATCAGACTTTGCGACTCTGTAATATTAATGAAATTGGAATCAATTGCTGTATTGTAATCAATTTTGTACTCTGTTTTCGGTGCGCTTTTAATTGAATCAAGAATGGCCGGCAGTAAAATTACGTTGGTGCGTCGTTTCCTGTTCAATTTTCTGACGAATGCTTTCAGGGCTTTTGCCTGATATGGATCGGTGGCCAATGCTATTTTTTCCAATCCATTTTTTCGCGCTAAACAATGCGAGTAAAACACATTTTCGGTGCTGTGCTGCGCTCTGTTTTCCAGAAATATGTGTTCGTCTGGAATCCCCATTTCGATTGCGTAAAGTCTCATGATCTTGGATTCAGAATATGGCGTGTATATCGCTCCCCCAGATAATATCAGGTTTTTCGTTATGTTTTCCTCATACAGGTGTAAAGCCCAACGCATTCTTAGCTCCATTACCCTGCTCCACGCGCTGTCTTCAAAAGGCACTCCCGGAACGATGATCGCGTCTAGGGGTTCATTTTGTGCTCTCGCCTCGTCATAATAACGTTGGGCATTCCGTATCGTACAGCCAGCGGTTATACCCATCAAAACGCAACCCGCCAAGAATAGGCGCAAGCCCAGAAAGTTCCGGAAATGAGTTTTGCTAGGTGAATCCGGAGCGATCACACTTCAATACCTATCAGGGTAATGTCATCGGTCTGCTCCTGTTTGCCTTTCCATTCGTTGAGTAACGATTCAAGGTGCTCCTTTTGGTCTTCAATCGGTTGCGCACTCGTAGCGAGCAACGCTTTTCGCAATCTTGATCGATTGAACTTCTTGTCTTTAGGCCCACCAAATTGATCTGTATATCCGTCTGAAAACAAGTACAATCTGTCGTTCTCCTGTACAGGAATGGTTTGCTCTGTGAAATTGTGTTTGCTGTTGGACGCGCCAATAGAATAGATGTCTCCTTTCACTTCGTAAAGGTTTTTACCTTTCTCTTCGTCATGCTTTACAATGGTTTCGCTCTCTACAAGCTCCTGATCGGTTATGATGTACAATGGCCTTGCAGCCCCGGAGAATACAACGCTCTTCTTATCGCTGTCAAACTCGCAAAGAGCGATGTCCATTCCATCTTTTATTGGTATGTCCTTTTGATTGGCCAGCATAAAATCATAGATCATGCCGTTCACCTTTGTCAGTAACTTGCCCGGCGAGATCGATCTGTTCTCGGCAGACACTGCATTCAGCTTATCGTAACACACCATGCTCAACATTGCGCCGGGCACACCGTGACCGGTGCAGTCTGCTACAGCAAAAAACGCAGTGTTATTCTCTCGTTCCTTTAGCCAGTAGAAATCGCCTGAAATCACATCCCTAGGGCGATAGATCTTAAAGTGGTCTTTGAACTGATCTTCCAAAGCCGAATCCATCGGTAAAATGACGTCCTGGATGTGTTTAGCATTATTGATGCTGTCTTCTAATGACTTCTGACCATCCGTCAAGGACTTGACCCTTTTCAGCCTCATCTCAATCGCTGCCAGTAGCTCTTCATTTCTGAAGGGTTTGATCAGGTAATCGTCTGCTCCGGCACCAAGGCCTTTTCTGAAATCCAGGTGTGATGCCTTGGCAGATAAGAATAAAAACGGGGTGGCAACCATTTCTTTGTTTTCCCGCACTCGTTTTGCTACTTCGTAACCATCCATAATCGGCATCATGATGTCGCAGATAATCAGGTCCGGTATGTGTGCTTCGGCACTTTTTATACCCTCTTCCCCGTTGATCGCTGTAGTAACGTCATATCCATCCAAAGAGAGAATGGTTTCGAGGGTGTCTCTTATGCCCTCTTCGTCATCAATTACCAGTATTTTTTGTTTGCTATTCATTGGCAGTGACCATCTGAGTTGAGTGGCTACTTATGACCCCAGAGCGGCCAATACAATTTCTTTTTTTCGGGCTGAGACAGCAACACTACTACCATCCGTCAGAACGAGGTATCCCCCTTTTCCTCTTACATACGTTTCTACACATTCCATGTTAACAATGTATGATTTGTGTACACGAATGAAGCCGGATTGTTCCAGCTGTGCTTCAAACTCTTTCATTGGTTTTGAAACGAGTATCTTTTCTCCTGAAGTAAGGTAAAAATTACAGTATGCTCGTTCCGCTTCACATTTCAATACGTCAGTCAGCTTAATGTATCGGATTCCTTCACCAACCGGGAGGCCAATTTTTTCATTTGTTGGTTGCTGCGCGGGGGGCTTATGTCCGGAATCCTGATTCGCCCCTTGTCCATGATAATCTAGTAGAGTCTGTCTCTTTTTTAATCTCATCTCTATCGATGCTAGAAGATCTGTGCTGACAAATGGTTTAAGGATGTAATCGTCAGCGCCCAATTTAAGTCCTTGTTTGATGTCTTCCAGTTGGACCCGAGCCGTTAAGAAAAGAAATGAAGGCATCAGCTCTTCAGACATTCGTTTGTTAACCGTACTTAACACCTCATAACCGTTCATTTTAGGCATGTTGATATCGCATATAACCAGGTGAGGGCTATAATCAATAATGGCATTGAAGCCGTCTAGTCCGTCTTTGGCTGTCTGGACTTCGTATCCATTGATCTCAAGAAGCTCCGCCAAAGTAGTTCTCAACCCGGGCTCATCTTCAATTACTAGAATCTTATGCTGCTTATCCATACTACTAATTTATTATTTGGGTAATTCGATACAAAATGTTGTTGCTATATTTTTTTGTTTCCTGTTATTCGACCGTTCTAATCTATTTGCGTCTATTACTTCGTCACTAAGGGACCAATTGATCTACAAAATCTTCCGTATTTTCAATCTTATATTTTTCTTCATTTATCCCATAAGGGTCATTCTCCAATCGAATAGTCGCCTTCGTGCCTTCGCCGAGAGTGCTCGTAACTTCTACGCTTCCTCCACATTGACTTACGTATTCTTTTACTAAGTTCAACCCTAAGCCATTTCCTGGGACGTCTGTGACATTTTCGGACCTGAAAAAAGGCGTAAACAGTTTATTCAAGTCTTCTTCCGAAATTCCAATGCCTTCATCAAGAACGTCTATTCTAACACGATCTTTTTGGTAACAAATATTGATTTCGGCACCCTTGTTATTAGAAAACTTATGAGCGTTGGACAGTAGGTTAATTATTGACTTTTTCAATAGATCTTTGTGGGTAAACAGGTTCTGTGTCTGACCCGAAACATTGATAGAAAACTGGCCATCCATATCATCAGGCAGGTACATACTTTCCACCGCCTTGGAAATCAAATCAACAAGATCAAATTCATTTTTCTCCTGTCTGAATTTCCCGGTGGAGACCTTTTCCAATAGGAGCACCTCATCCATCAAGTTCGAAATATTACTTATCTCACTTTGTATTCTATTGATGTATTTGGCACACTTATCCTCTACCGATCCTGGAGTTTGCTCAGAAAGCATGCTAATTAACTCTGTATTCGATCGTATGATGGAAAGGGGTGTCCGGAACTGGTGAGATGCCATCGTAATAAAGCTGGATTTCATATCACTTAGCTCGACTTCTTTGGCCAGTGCTTTTTCCAGACTTCTTTGATAATTGGCCAAGTCTGTAATGTCCAGTATTACCCCTATTGAACCGACGGGTTGGTTTTGATCATCTGACAGAGGGATTCCCGCCGTATAATATCTTCCGTTTGAACCATTTTTGTGCGTAATGGTGCGTTCATATAGTTCCGTTCTTTTGTTCTTTCTGGCCTTTATTTTCTCCCCTTCATTTATTCCATGATCACCAAGCACATCGGTTGCTTTGACCCCGAGAAGATCAAGTTCATTATACCCCGTTTTATTTTTAAACTCTGAGTTGCATGCGAGTATGATTCCTTTGTCATCAACTACTAAAACACCGAGATTGAATTTTTCCAAAATATGCAAACTCTTAAAGTCTCCACCTAATCGTGAAAATTGCTTTGAACTGAGCGAGTATTTGCCAGGATTATTAACGATACTTTTTTTTATGCTCACAATGTAGTTTTCCTTTGAAGGTCTCATTGTCAATATGGTTTCGAAGATCAGAGTAATGAGCCCAACACATAGAAAAAGTACTACCCAAAGCAATAGTCTCAAAGAATCTGTTGGTCGTGCAAAAACTTCCGCCGCATCCTCTTCAAGCACAAATAAATTGTAGTCCAACAATAATCCAAAAAGTAATAAGCACCCGGTTACCGCCCCAATTCGATAGCTTCTTCTTGATATAATATTTGCAATCCTATTATCCATTGTTTTTCAATCGAAATAAACTCCGCCGTCTTATTTCGCGTTAGCTCGCCCCCATTTGTTCTTGCATTTTTTCTTTTCGATTTTCAACTGAAAGAGGGAAAGTAACTGTGAATTTTGCGCCCTCATTTTCTTTACTTTCCACCCGAATATGCCCACCGTTCAGATCCGTATATTCTTTGGCAATTGCAAGGCCAAGGCCCGTACCAGAAATATCTTCGACGTTATATGCCCGATGAAATGGCTGAAATAAATTGTCAATTTCATTTTCCGGAATTCCTATCCCATTATCTTCTACTGAAATCGAAATCGTCTTCTGTCTAAATGTCAACTTCAGTTTCGGGTTTTTCTCTTTTGAATACTTGAATGCGTTAGATACCAAGTTTTCAATCACATGCTGGACAAGCTTTTCGTCGAGCAGGGCCTTCACCGCATTTCCCTCAATTTCCATCTCCAGCTGACGTCCATCCGGTTGAATTGAGCTTGTGTGTGTTTGTATTTCGCTGACCAGCTCAACAAGATCCAATTCTTTAGGTTCTGCCTGTAAATGTCCCGAACCAATTTTCCCGAGTATTAGCACATCGTCCATCAGCTGGGTCATTCTCGAGATTTCTTTGCCTATTCGAGTTGACGTTTTTATCAATTTTTCCTTTTGTGATTCGGCCTTCCCATTGTTAACGATCATTGCCAACAATTCACTATTGGATTGAATAATTGCTAATGGTGTTCTGAACTGATGCGAAGCCATGGAAACAAAATGACTTTTCAACTCGCCAATGTGCTTTTCTTTATTTAGCGAACGCTCCAGATTGTCAAGTAACATTTCATTGTTTTCTTTTTCCTTTTGAAGACTATCGCTTAGTTCATCTATGGAATTCGCCAATGATTCAACTTCTTTTATGGAAGAGTTGGAGGAGACCTCTACCTTCCCATATTCATTATTTTTTAGTCCCTCTGTTTTATTTTTTAAGTCTTTTAGAGGGGAAGATATCATGTTTGCTAAAACGTAAAATGCAATGGAAAGGACCGCGAATACTGATGCGAGTACGATAAATATCTGGACATTTCCCTCCCAAATTTGATCTGTAATTCTGTCATTTTTTGATGCTACAATAATTTTACCCCGAAATATGTCGGATTTGAACTCGGCTTCTCCGATTGAAAAGTTCTTCTGGTCTTCTATTGGATTGGTTTCAATCTCTGAAAAACGGCGTTCAATGAATAGTGGATCGTTTACATAATCCTCTGATGATCGAATTGCAATATAATCTACCTCATTACTACTTCCTGCCCAGTCAATCGATTTTTGAATTCCCTCCAGACTCTTTGTTTCATCCCCTGTTGTGAAATTCAGCTCCACTCCTAGCGCAACAGTTTTTGCAACATTTTCAATTCGGGCCTGATTATTAGACAGCAAAAGATCCGTCTGACTTTGAATCCTCAAAAAGGCAACAATTGCACCAATTATAAACACAGACAATGTGAACGGAAGCCATATTCGAAATGTCAGGGATCTCCACATAATCTAGTCTTTCAAATCAATTTTTAGTTTTTCGGAGACTTCAAATCCTTTCGAAATCAAGCCAATAGCACCTTCATTGTTGGACACAAACTTGGCAATTTCTTCATCCGAATCCAGAAAGTGAGGAGGGCTAAACCTCCCCTGAAAAACCAAAGACAACCAAAACTTCTTGACTCCATAAAACGATTTATTGTAAATCAATTTTGAAATGGCCTCCGCATGCTCGTTCTTGGAAGATGGCAGTACAATTAGAACCTCGCTATCCGTTTCCCAGCTGGCGTGCTTTCCTTTGAACCGATTCCGAAGCTCACCCAGCGAAATCTGGGTTATTCCCGCATCGTTGGCAATGACCTGATAACCAGATACAATTTCTTGCCCTTGTGCCTTTACTTCAAATGGAATAGAAAGGAACAGCAGCAGCACTAAACAAATGACAGATCTAAAAACCATAAGCCACCTGTATTTTAAATTCCAGCTTGGATTCTTCCCTTGCCATATGCGAAATGTTATTGTCGTAATATTCCACTTGAGTCTTGATATTAATCAAGGGGGTGAATTCGTGACGATAACCCAAAATATATTTGGATCTGAATTGGCCCATGTTCAATAAGTCCGAGTCATCTACAGACAAAAAATCAAACCCTATAAAGGGAATAAATCGCTCTTTAATCGGAATGCCGAGATATATATAATTCGAAAAATTCTCTGCTAAACCCAGCGAATCCGTATTGGTTATATTCATGGAAAACTCATTCAACACATGCACTTTCTCCCCAAAATTGGCAAATGAAAAATTGATCAGACTAAACCCGGTTTTCTCTGAAGGCATATTTGACCCATGAGAATGGCTATGACCACTCAAGTCCTCATGCTCGTAGTTTTCGTGAAACAACCCAAATCCTATTCTCATTTGATCTTTTGGCTTGATGTGAGCAGCAACCGTTACGGAAGGAGCAGTTGAATTGTCAAAGATCAATCCAGTCGTCGTTGTGTTCCCTATTACAACATCATAACCAAAATTCAACTTGCCTAAATTTTGTCCCTGCAGCCGAAGGCCTATCACATGAATTGGAGTAAAATAAGAAAAGGCCAAGGGTCGATCTATCGTTGGGAAAAATACTCGGCCATGATGGTAAACGTCATTCCAATAGCTGACCGGAGTGTGCATTCTTCCAACAATTATGCTGTGGTTTTTGAAGTATCTAAATTTAATCCTTGCTCTTTCTATAGCGGGGACAAAGCCTAAAGAGGAACCGCTGCTTGGCTTGACCACCATCTCACTTAAAAACGATATGTTCTTAGTAAAGGTTGAGGTGATAAACAAGTCGTGCTCCCCTATGTTCATGAAAGCATCGGAGGCCCCATTCTCTTGCTCGTAGGTAAAATCTATGTGGCCGTAGCCATTTATCCTTGTTTTGCTTGTTTGAGCGTTGCCTGCCACTACCCAAAACAGCAAACAAAGAGTTATTATTTTTCTATCCATCATGTTCAACTCTATTTTTTGACGCTCTTTTCGTCTTGTTCGCTTTTTTTTGTGGTTGTTCATGAACCAGTCCTATTGGAAAAGTAACCACAAATTTCGTCCCTTCATTTACTTTACTTTCCACCTGAATATTCCCGCCGTTCAGTTCCGTGTATTCCTTGGCTATTACTAGCCCAAGACCAGTGCCCGGGATGTCTGCTACGTTATCCGCACGGTGAAATGGCTGAAATAACTTATCTAACTCGTTTTTAGGAATTCCTATGCCCTTATCTTCCACCGAAATTGATACCGTCTTTTGCTTGAAGCCTAGTGTCAACTTTGGATTTTTATCTTTTGAATACTTAAATGCATTAGACACTAAGTTTTCAATCACATGTTGAACGAGTTTTTCATCAAGCAGGACTGTAACAGGATTTCCCTGTATTTCCAGATCCAACTTACGATCGTCCTGTTGAATTGAGTTTGTGTGCGTTTCTATTTCAGTTATCAGTTCAGCTAGATTCAATTCTTTCGGGTCTGACTCTAAATGTCCTGCTCCAATCTTTCCTAGTATGAGCACATCATCCATCAGCTGGGTCATCCTTGAAATTTCAGAGGTAATGCGACCCGATGACTTACTGAGTTTTTCTTTTAAAGATTCTCCTGAGTCCTTTTTGATAATCATAGACAGCAACTCACTGTTGGATTGAATGATTGCGAGTGGAGTTCGAAATTGATGGGAAGCCATTGCAACAAAATGACTTTTGAGTTCCCCAAGCTCTTTTTCCTTTTGCAACGAGTTTTGAAGCCTTTGTTGTAATTCTTTTTCCTCAGATACGTCAAAGCTGACTGCAACGTATTTCTCTATCTCTCCACTGACATTGAAAAATGGCACCACTGTTTGATGCAGCCAAAAATCATGACCGTCTTTTGCCTGATAGATTACCTCACCTTTCCAAATATCACCTTTTTCCACCCCACCCCAAAGACCTATGATGGATGCAATGTCCTGAGAAGAGGAATGCAGATCTGCAAATTGCTTACCTATAAGTTCGGGCAGTGAATATCCTGAAACTTTACAGAAGATGTCATTTGCATAGGTAATTATCCCTTCCGTGTCGATCGTGGAAACTAAAGCAATTTGATTTAATGTATCCACCTGGTGGCTAAGCTCGTTTTGAGATATTTCAAGCATGGCTGTTCTGTCCTTTACTTGATCCTCGAGCTCGCGAGTAAACTGTTCTTTTAAGTTTTCAGACTCCACCTGGCTGGTCTTGTCCATCAAAACTCCATATATCCTCAATAATTTTCCTGAAGAGCTGAATTCCGAGTTGGCTCGCATTTCCAGAAATATTTTCCGCGATGTAATTACTTTCAGTCTGAATTGAACATGAATTGACCTTTGAGATGCCATTAATTGTTCAATCTTCTGCAAAACCAAGTCTCTGTCGTCCGGATGCACTATTCCTGCCAGTTCGTTAAACCCCGACATGGAAGAAGGAGCCTTTACATTAAATTTTTCGAGAAATAGTTCTGGCCCTGAAAATTTCCCTGTTTTATTCTCCCATTCCCAGCTGGCAAGGTTGGCTATATTTTGCGCCTCTTTCAGCAGGTTTTCACTTTTGGCTAGCTCGCGATTCGCCACAACGTTAGCTGTTATATCCCTGATTATTGCTCCATGCTTAAAGTGACCTTTTCGATCATCACTAATGGGAAAAGCTGATACGTGTACAAATATTTTACTGCCATCCTTATGTTTTCTCTCGGTTTCGTAAGAAAAGCTCTTGCCGCTATTTAGCTTCGCCAAAACTTTCGCCTGTTCCTCAATCATCTCAGGGCCTCCGTTCCCAAGAATAGAAGCGCTTTCTCCTATTATTTCCAATGATTTATAGCCAAACAATTTTTCCGCAGCTTCATTCCAGCTAAGTACTATTCCATTTTCATCGGTACTCATTATGGCGTCTATAGACGAGTTGATCAGTAAAGCTCTCTCTTGATTCAGTAATTCAAGCTGCCTTCTTGTTGTAAGGTCTCTAAAAATTAATGTTGTCGAAGTATGAATGCCCGCTTCAAAAATCAAGTTGACTGATACTTCGTAATTCAATTTGGTGCCGCTTTCCAATTCAAACTGAATTTCTAAATTTTCCTTGCTGTTTCCACTATTTTTTGCTGAATTGGCTATTAAATCAACCAATTTGGTTGCGCTTTCAGCCGATAGATACGGGAATATCTTTTCGTGATTTTTTGCTCGGCCCATTTTAGTTTTCCAAGCCTCATTGGAATATATAATTTTACCCGTTGGATCTAATGAAACAATAAGATCTGACCCTCCATCTAACATCGCATCCAGTTCATTTTGATGTTTTCTCAGCGATTCTTCAACTCTCTTAAAATTAGTTTGGTCAAATCCGTAGATATTTACATATTCTTTGCCGACAACAGGTGTTATGGTTAAAAGGGTATATTCATCTCCTAAATCAAACCCCATTTGCTCAGGATTTCTTGATCTTAACACCTCTTTTACCTTATCAAATAATTTGTGATCATCATTCTGATTCAGCTTCTTGAGGAATGCCCTGGCTGGTGAGTTTGAATATATTAACTCTCCTTCAGCGCTGTACCGCATAACTGGGGCGGGGTTTTCCCGGGGAAAAGCCGTTAAGTCTACAACTTGCATCGACTCTGCTTCCAGTTTAATTGCAAGCTCCTCGTTTAGCCGTTGAACTTCTTGATAGGCATTATAGATCTCCATACTCTTGATCTCGAGTATTTGCTCTGCATCTTTTCGCGATTGTTTTTCGCGAGCCAATGCTCTCTCCAATATTGCAATTCTTTTTTCTTCTTTCGTCATGACTTGACCAAAGTGTACTTTATTTTTGAACCGTCCTTTTCAAGGTGTGTTTCGGAAACAACAACTTCCTCTTTATAATGGCTGATGGTTTGATCAATTAGGCCTCGTGCTAAATCCCCCATTTTTCTTTCAGAAGTGTAAACCAATTCCAACTCATTGTCATTTACCCAATTCGGCTTAAAGCCAGGCACTTTTGCTCCTGGATATAATTTCAACGCCTCAGGATGGATATAATCATCCAAAGAAGCCAAAAACTTTAAAGCACAATCGTGCTTTTTGAAAAAATTCGTGTAGGTCAAATTGAGCATGCTAAAAAAACACCCTGAATAGGCCGCCAACATTTGTTTCGTATTCAACCCGGTAATTTTCCCCAATTCAGCAAGAATTGAGTAGATCTCCGAATCCGGATAGTCCCCAACAGCAGTATACGCCCCGCCGGATTCCAAATTCGCGTTTTCAATCACCTCATCTAATACTTCCAGACCAAACTGATCCTCAATCATATTAACCAATTCCGTAAATACTACACCTTTCATAATCAAAAATTTAATTGGGTTGCTTTTCTCAAATAATTCAAAAGAAATTAGCTCATAAATTTGGGCTATTTAATCGGCTCAGATTTTAATTGGTCAAAATATGACCAAAAATTGAAAACAATTGACTGAAAATTGAAAATTGAGTTTTGAATGAAAATAGATAGGCTAATTTTCGCTTGGATTTTTGCCAAAATGTTCTTTAAAACTCTGAGAAAAATACGACAATGTTGAGAAGCCTGTTTTCGTTGCGATTTCAGATAAGGTTCCATAATTAACTCCTATCATATCTTTTGCTTTTTTCAACCGAAACTCTTTAATAAATTGATTCGGAGACAAGCCGGTCAGCTTCTTTAACCTCCTGCTGAACGTAGAAAGGCTCATGTTCAGTTGAGCCGCTAAATCCTCGGTTGATAGGCTCGTATTTTCCAATTGCTCTTCTAGTGATAGGTTTAGTTTTTTTAGGAAGACAGTGTCTTGCGAATGCTCTTCCACTGACGATGGATCTTGCAGTTTTTGTTGCGCATATCTCTCTTTTGTAAGCAACAGGTTTCTAACCTTTAAATTGAGTTCCCTGAACTCGAATGGTTTTGTAATGTAACCGTCAGCACCGAGCTCCATCCCATGTAATTTTGATTCCAGCTCAACTTTCGCTGTAAGAAAAATAAACGGGACGAGTCTTGTCTTTGGGTTTGCGCGTATTCCTTTGAGAAACTCATAACCGTCAACTTCTGGCATCATTACATCCGATATGATCAAGTCTGGTGTTTTTTCGCAAACCTTTTCCAACCCGACTTTACCATTTTCGGCACTTCTAACAGAAAACCCGGTAATTTCCATCAAATCCACAAGGGAAGTGCGAATTGCCAATTCATCTTCCACTATTAGGATATCGTAGCTTTCAATGTTCTCCAACATAGATTTTACAGTTTTTAACTATTAGCTATTCTGCACTTTTCGATGGGAAGACAACGCATTGTCGGTCTTTCCAAAAATACAAATTTCTTCTAAAGAAACGGGTTGTTCATAAGCATCATGCCAATTAAGTTGTGTTGGTTTAGAATATGAGCAGGTGGTTTTGAATGTCCAGATAATTAATGTCTAAAAATAATCTGTCGCACAGAACATATAAAAAACCGGGTTGAGATGACCATTCAGTTCGAGTAGTTGTGTATTGTTTACAATGAACGATTCGTCATAATTTAGTTACTTTTGGCGAGTTTTGGAACGCATGAAACAACTACAGATTTACTATTTGATGTTTTGCCTGGTCCTTTCGGGCTGCTCGCCTTCCAGCAATCAGGACACAATCCAGGCTCCTGAAATTTATGCCTGTGACGCTGAGCAGGTTAGCTTATCCATGACCGGAAAGGTATTTCTAGGGGGAGGAAATACGTTCTCAAGGGGAGACCTGCAAACCAATGAAGCTGCTCGGTCAGGACAGCATTCATGCAAACTATACAAGGGTAATGATATCGGAATGTCCTGCAGGTTGCAAGACCTCATTCCCGGAGAGTACGTCGAGGTTTCGATCTGGATGTTCGGTGATGAAGGCCTTGGTAGTATTGTTTTGTCTCACGGTTCAGACTATTACAAAAGGATATTCGTTCCCGTTGTTGTTGATTCCTCTGGCTGGCAAAAGCTAAGCTATAATTTGGCGGTTATGGAGCCCATTGATGAGCTCGTTGTTTATGGTTATAATGCGGACACCACTCCGGTTTATTTCGACGATCTGCTTGTAAAACGTCTTCCCGAACGACCAACTTATTACCCCGCCGATTCGGCCATTAATATTTCGGTTCCTAAAGCCACCTTGTCGCAGCTTGATTCTTTTCGGATGGTTGCTTTACGAAACGGAGTAATTGACAACTCTCTTAAAACCTACTTTGACGCAGCGATCTTTCAAGGTGAGGACTCCATTCCCATTAAGCTTCGAATAAAAGGAGACTGGACGGACCATCTGGAGGGAGATAAGTGGTCATTCCGAATCAAGGTCCGAAAGGGATATTCCTTCAACGGTCTAAAATCATTCTCGATTCAAAGTCCTCATACGAGGTCTTATCTAGAAGAATATGTTGCTCATAAACTATTCGAACGCGAGGATGTCCTCACAACCAGATACGACTTTTTACCGGTCAAATTGAATGGAAAGAACCTTGGACTCTATGCCATCGAAGAGCATTTCGACAAGCAGTTGGTTGAGAGTAAAAACAGACGGGAAGGTCCCATTATAAAGCTGGATGAAGACGGGCATTGGGAAAAAGTTCGTTTTGACCTAAACAACGAAAACAAAGTTACGATTCCGGTTTATCGTGCGGCTGCTATTTTGCCTTTCAAACAAAAGCGAACGTCTTCGTCCAAACAGCTTCTTGGCCAATTTATGATCGCTCAGAATCTGTTGGGTCAATATAAAAACCTCAGTGAAAATCCGGAGGATCTGATTGACATGAATTTAATGGCAAAGTATTACGCGCTTATGGATATTTGTGGCATCCATCATTCCATTCATTGGCACAATCATCGATTCTACTACAACCCTATTACCGCTCGTCTTGAACCCATTGCTTTCGATTGTCATGCTGAACCGCTACCCAATGTTGTTCGCCTTCCTATTTGTGGTTTCAAACACGTTCACGGCTGGAAAAATCCGTCTTATGAAAACCTGCTGTTTTATCATGTTGCGAACAACCCCGGTTTCCAAAAGTTATATGCGTTCCATCTAAAAAGGTTCTCATCGCCGGATTATCTGGCTTCATTTTTCGATGAGATTCATAGCGACCTGGTGGATCGTGAAACGCTTATCGGAAATGAATTTGGCGGATACCAAATAGACAGGTTAAAATATGTGAGCAATGCTGAGAAAATTAGGCAAGGGCTGCCTGCTTATGAACAAGCTTGCAGAGAAGGCTCCATTGGGTTTGTTGCTGCTGAACCATTCTATTCTTCAGACCTGCCGGATTCAACTTATTTCAGCCAAACCGGACTAAAAGCCTACCTGTCTTCCTTTGCCGACTCTACTTCAGTAGTCGAGGTTGTCAACTTCAGCTTGTCTGAAATTGAGATAGAAGGATATTCCTTAGTTTCTGAATCCGACTCTATAATCAAACTGTCCTCTCCTACCCTGCTAAGCAGCTACTCAGGCAATAACGAGTCTTATAGTTTGTCATTACCCGGTCATGTTGCGTCTCTTTGGTTTCGACCAAAAAATGGACAGCTTGTCAGCTCCAAAAAGAAAGTGCTCCAGTGGCCAAGGCCAAATTCGAAAAACCCAAGGAAAGAGCTTGAAAGAACAATTTTAAAAGACTCAAAGTATTGGACGATTGAAGACTCCATTATCACCTTTAAAAAAAATATGTACTTAAATATTGTGCTGTTTATTCCCGCAGGGTATCATGTCGAAATTCCTCCTGGTGCCCGAATACTATTGGGGCCCGGCGGGGGGATCCTCAGCTATTCACCAGTTAATGCTAACGGAATTCAGCAATCTCCAATTACAATCAATGCTCAGAACAATAATAATCATGGCTTCCAGGTCCTTTCTCCAGCTGGTAAATCCACACTTAACTGGGTTGAGTTTACCGGAATGAATACCCTCAACTATAAAAGCTGGTCATTAACCGGTGGGGTTACATTTTACGATGCCCAAGTAGATTTAAACCAATGTTCTTTTTTGGGTGGTGTTTCAGAAGATGCGCTGAACCTAGTCCGATGCTTGTTCAACCTTTCCAATTTAACCGTTGTCAATTGCGCTTTTGACGGATTTGATGCGGATTTCTGCAACGGTGTGGTATCCAATTCTCGGCTCTCAGGAACAGGAAATGACGGGTTAGATTTTTCAGGGTCGAATATCCTTGTTGTGAATTGTTCACTTAGTGAAATTGGTGATAAAGGTATTAGCGGCGGAGAGGCCTCTGAAGTACATGTTGATTCCTGTTCAATTGAAAACGCAGAGATGGGTATCGTTTCTAAAGATCAATCCAAGCTTGAAATTTTTAATACGGAATTAAAAAATTGTAAAGTGGGATTAGCTGCATATCAAAAGAAAGACGAATATGGTCCTGCTATCGTTCAATCGCAACAAGTCCAGATTTCTGAAACCAAAAAAGATTTTCTTTTGGGCATAGGATCAAACATTTCGATTAATGACTCAGTTTATATTGGTAAAAAACAAATTGACGTTGATTCACTCTATTTTGACCAATGAACAATCAGTCAAACTGAAAAATGAATGGAATTGCTTCAAAATTAATCCGCACCTTCACAGAAAACACCTAAGTTTCTGTATTTCAATGTTTTAAGTTGTTTTTTGGCGCGGCACTCATATTTGAACGCTAGGAGGACAACCAAGTTTTTTGGTGTTATTACTCCAAAAAAGCCTTTAAACCCGCTTAAATCGTATTAAAATGCGAATTTGTAGAGTCAAGAGGAGGTTTTCTTTGCCAAAACATAAATTTGGCTCGAGTAGGTGTTTGATTTTCGATTTGCTTTTAGGTTGGATCGCCATCCATTGAAAAATGCATTGATCAGATTGCCTCCTTTGTATTTTTCAGACAACATACTAACATAGAAAGAATCGTATTTCATAGGAATTATTTGTTCCACAACCAAATCGTGCGCAATTGCCAGCCTTTTCAAGTCAGCAGGTCGAAAATGATACAGGTGAATTGGAAGGTCATAAGCAGCCCAGTATTTGCCATACTTTTGGGCATCATAAGAAGAGCAATTTGGCACCGCAATGATAAGTCTGCCATTGTTGGTTAGGGACGAACATATTTTTTCAAAGTCCCTTTTTAAATGATAGACGTGTTCCAACACGTGCCACATGGTAATGACGGAAAGGCTCTCCTTTCTTACTTCATGCAGCCGATCTATATTATCTACTTTCACCCCTTTTTCAGCGCAAATACTTCTTGCTCCTTGGTCCGGTTCCAGCCCGGAACATTGCCATCCTTTTTCCTGACAATATTTCAAAAAATCACCCGTACCACAGCCTATGTCCATCAAGACTTTTTCAGCACCAAAAGACGCAATCAGTTTCTCCTTCTTTTTAATTGCCCTGTTCCGCACAACATGATAAACTTTATTCATAATTCCCTTTTTGGAATCTGAATGAGAAATATAATCTTCCGACTCGTAGTACTCCCCTATACGATCTTCAGCTGGAACAGGTGAGGTATAACGAAAATTGCAATCTTCACATTCGCGGATTACAAACTCCTCCTTCGAGGTAGAATAATCCATTGATTCCAAAAAGATCTTGGATTTCTTGCTGTCACAAATTGGGCACTCTTTTCTGTTTACCATATTCCTAAGTTCCACGTGAAACAAACCCGGGATTACCGGCCTAAATACACCATTAAAATTGAGATGTCTGACGGCTTAATTCCGCTTATTCTTGACGCCTGGCCCAATGTTGTGGGCATAACAGCGCTTAACTTTTCTTTGCTTTCCGAAGATAGGCCTGCGAATTTACTGTAGTCTATATCTAAAGGGATCACCACCCGCTCTAGCCTAACCAGCTTTTCCACTTGTTCTTCTTGTTTGTTGATATAACCTGAATATTTCATTTCGACTTCCGCCTGCTCTAAAATTGCTTCAACATCTCCATCCAGTCGTTGGATTTTTTCTGACAACAACATCGAGGATCCTGCAATTTCCCTAAGCGTAATATGGGGTCTTTTGATTACGCTTTCCAGCTTCACTTTTTGAGAAAGCTGTGACGAACCTTTGCCAATAAGCAATTCATTAATCTCGTTTGGGTCGACACTTGTTTTTTTGAAAAAATCAATAACCTCTTGTGTGCCTTTCACTTTCTGATCTACCAATTTCATTCTCTCATCAGATGCTAGGCCAATGGAGTGGGCGATAGGCGTTAACCGTAAATCAGCATTATCCTGGCGTAGCAACATTCTGTATTCCGCCCTGGAAGTAAACATGCGATAGGGTTCTTTTGTGCCTTTCGTTATTAGATCATCTATCAACACCCCAATGTATGCTTCGTCCCGAGTTAGAATGAATGGTTCTTTGCCCTGAACATCCAAGGCAGCGTTAATACCGGCAATTAGGCCCTGACATGCTGCCTCCTCGTAACCGGTGGTTCCATTGATCTGACCCGCCAGGTAAAGGCCCTGAATCAACTTGGTTTCCAATGTGTGCTTTAGTTGAGTAGGGGGGAAGTAGTCGTATTCTATTGCGTATCCCGGACGAAACATTTTAACGTTTTCAAATCCGTCAATACTTCTCAATCCTTTTAGTTGAATCTCTTCAGGAAGTGAAGTGCTAAACCCATTAACATATATTTCTACTGTATTCCAGCCTTCTGGTTCTACAAAAATCTGATGCCGGTCTCTTTCTGCAAATCGATTGAGCTTGTCCTCTATACTTGGACAATATCGTGGTCCGACAGACTTTATCGAACCATTGAACATAGGGGACTTATCAAATCCTGAGCGAAGTATGTCGTGAACCTCTTGATTCGTATAGGTCATGTGGCAGGGAAGCTGTTCCTTCAAGCACTCAGTTTCATTAGAATAGGAAAACTTACCCGGAGTATCATCACCCGGCTGAACGGTCATTCTAGAATAATCTAAGGAACGGCCATCAACACGTGGGGGAGTGCCGGTTTTCATTCTCCCGGATTCAAAACCAAGACTTACAAGTTCTTCCGTTATTCCTTTGGCCGCAGGATCACCTGCTCTTCCGCCCCCAAAGTTCTTTAGCCCTAGGTGTATGATTCCATTCAAAAATGTTCCGGAATTAAGGATGACCTTTTTGCCTTTGATCTCTATCCCCATTCCAGTCTTTACTCCAACTACTTTTTCCCCTTCCATCAGCAAACCAGTAACCATGTCTTGCCAGAAATCTAGACCATTTGTGCTCTCAAGCACAAGTCTCCATTCTTCTGCAAACCTCATCCGATCATTCTGACTGCGCGGAGACCACATTGCGGGCCCTTTGGATCGATTCAAAAGCTTATACTGAATTGCGCTTTTGTCCGCGACAATGCCCGTGTACCCTCCAAGAGCATCGATCTCTTTTACGATCTGTCCTTTAGCAATTCCACCTATTGCGGGATTGCACGACATCGTGCCAATCGTGCTCATATTCATCGTAATGAGTAGGGTAGTGCAGCCTAACTTTGCTGATGCCGCTGCCGCTTCATTGCCGGCATGACCACCTCCAACCACTATTACATCGTATTCCTGAAGCATTTGTTTCACGTGAAACAACCGTGTAGTTGCCTCTTTTTCAGTTACTTATACATTTTAAGGGCGTGCGACTCACCTTTTCGCATGGCTGCAATCGAAGCCTCATCCTTGTCATCAAAACCCAAGAGGTGAAGCAATCCGTGAGCCATAACCCTTCTCAATTCCTCCGCGAAATTACAATGAAATTCTTTTGCATTATCCTCAACCCGGTCAACACTAATAAAAATATCCCCATTTATGACCTTTCCCTGCACGTAATTGAAGGTAATCACATCCGTATAATAGTCGTGATTAAGGTGCTCGATGTTCATTTTTAACAGGTACTCGTCAGAGCAAAAAATAACGCTCAAATCCCCGCATTTGAACCCGTGATGGGCAATTAATTCAACTAACCAGTCGGAATGTTTTAATTGATCGGAAAGAATGAACTCGGATTGCTCCGAGCAGAAATCGATGTCGCCCAATGTTCCCTTTTTAGTTGGCTATAATTTGAAATTTCAGCTCAACCACTCTCCCTTCTTCATGAAACACTACTTCGTCCGCTAAGTTTTTCATTAGAAAGACCCCACGACCTGTTGGTTTTTCTATGTTCTTAGGGTCGGTAGGATCCGGTAAATTTTCAAAGTCAAAACCTGAGCCTTCATCTTTTACCATGAATTCGATGGTGTTTTCTCCACTGTGGTACTCTACCGTAACGTTTTTGTTTGGGTCGCTACTATTGCCATGCATGATGGCATTATTTACAGCTTCGGTAAGGGCAATTAATAAATTTCCGTATTGGTCTTCGTGAATGGCGTGCTTATCGCAGAGGTCATTGATCAAACGCTCAACAACGATAATGTTCTCTGATTTGGATTTGAAATCTATTCGTTGGGCAGTTTCCATATCTAATGCGTCCATGGTATTAATCCACTTTGTTGAAATACTCGTTAATCTTGTTCTTGTAGTACTGCTTTAGATCCGGCGGAACCGTCTTCAGCATTTCTACCTCTTTTTCCTTCCTCCTCTTATACTCAAAAAACTTATTTGGGTTACTATATTCTTCGTTTTTTACGCTTTCGGATTTTCTCTTATCATCAAAGTCCTGTTGCCTTGTTGCTTTTTCGTGCTCCAAAAGTCTGCTTATGATGTCCTTTTGACGCATCAATGATTCATTACTAAGCCGGTCGTTCACAATCTCTTCCTCCAGTTTTTCCATGTCTTTCGCGATCTTTTTTAACCCATTACCCAAGCCCGACCCGTCTTCATTAAGCTCCTGAGATAATCGCTGAATCTCCTTTCTAATCGCCTCTTGTTGCGCCGCCAACTTTGCTAGCTCTTCACTGTTAGCCGGCATTTGTCCTTGACCGCCTTTTCCGTTTTCCCCCGGTTTTTTTCCGCCTTCATTCTTATCTCCCGGGTTTTTACCTTTCTCCATTGCGTCTTTCATCTTTTCCAGCTGCTTTTGCATTTGCTTCCTCATTTCGCTGAGTGATTGGCTCGGGTTTCCGGAAGAAGGCTTTTTACCCATGCCGCCCGGCTTTTCACATTGTCCGGTTCCCGGCATTTTGGAAGCCATTTGCTGCTGCATGCTCTGTAGCGCTTCGTCTAAAAGTAACGCCAAGTTGTTCGCTGCGGTCATGGTGTGTTGCTGTCTGTTTCTAGCTTGCGGAGTCTGGCGTTCTTTAATGTGTTCAATAGCATTTGTGATCCCATGTTTCATGTCTTTCAATTCATCACCAATTACGTTTGCCACCATAGCCTGTCTTTTTGCTAATGCCCGCAAAGAGTCCTCAAGTATTTTTGCGTCATCCATAAGCTTCCGTTGCTCTCTTCCCAGCTCAACATACTTTGGGTCCTTGGTGCTTAGGGATTTCAACTCCTCCATGACGGTTTCCTGATCAAATGAAAATGTGATCAGGTTTTCAAGCAGCATTCTAAGCGCCTGCATGTCTTCTTCCGCTTTCTGCTGCTGGCTGCTGGCCAGCATGTCTTTCATCTTTTGGGCTGATTCCTTCATTTGCTCTGCTGCCGACTTTTGGCTGGATGCTGCCTTCTTCTTTTTGTTATTCTGAAGCTCCTCTGAACTTTTTTGCATTTCATCTTCAATTGACTGCATGTCCTCTTTGGGGTTGTCCAGGTCATGCTTGTTTTGAAGCTCATCGTTCAGCTGTTCCAGCTTTTCCACATCCTTCTTGACCTCCTCGAATTCTTTGTTGAGCTCCTCCTGCTCTTCTTTCAGCTGCTCACTGTTGCTTTTCTTTTCTTCAGATTTTTTCGACAGCTCTTCCTGTTTTTTGGCTAAGTCGTTTAGCTTTTCGGCCACATCCTCCACCTTCTGCTCGAACTCAAACTGTTTGAATAGCTCCAGAGATTCATCCATGCTTTTTTCAATGTCTTCCTGATTCCAATTCATCTCCTCTAGCTTTTCGTTCACTTTATCCTTATTTAGCTCTTCGATGAGTTTTTCAAGTTCTTCAAAGAGCTTTTTCATTTCATCGTCCATGATCTTATCAAACAGCTCTTCCAGCATCTTTTGCTTTTCCAGGATCTCTTGGCTCAGCTCTTTGTATTGTTGTTGCTGCTGATTGTTTAGCTTATTCTGGTTTTGCATTTTGTTGACCTTTTCCTCAAGCTGTTTTTGGCGATTCATCAATTCTTCAATTTTGTTTTTGTCCTGCCAGCTCATGTTTTTCTTGTTCAACAAGTCTTTTTGCGCATCACGCATCTCTTTTCTTATATTTCTTGCTTCCTTGATGCTCTCTTCCAGCTCCTTTTTAATCTCATCGTTTGCTTTATCCGCATTACTTGAAAGCTCTTTCTTTGTTGGTGCTTTAAATCGCCGCGCTTGTGTTCTTGCGTTCTTTGGTCCATTCACTGCGTCGTTGTCCCAAACTGAAAAGTAGTATTCAATCTGATCCCCGGGCCTTAGCTTGATCTCCGAGATATCCCAGAAATGGTAAAACTGATCCCGATTGTAATCGCCGTTAATTTTAATCCTTTGGGTGGCCTGGTCTTCTTGTTTGATGGAGTCTGAGTTTCGTACTATTTTGTAGTTAAAGGTTAAGTTTGAGAATCCATAATCATCTGAAATATCGCCTGAAAAATACTTGTGCTTATTATTGTTTGAGTCCGTTTTCTCCTCTAGTGTTATTTTCGGGTATTCATCTTTGATTACATTCAGAAAGTAGTTGACTTCCATTTTGTTTGTGATGAATTCATTCTTAGTTTTTACCGTATAGTTGGTGCTCTTGAACATCCTTTTTTCTAGCTCGAACTTTCCCGCTATTGTCTCCCTCAGGAGTAGTGTTGAGTCGTCAATTGCAAACTGCACCTCGTTTGTGTTGGTTGTTTTGAATTTCCATTTCACCCGCGTGCCTTCAGGAATAATTAGGTCCCCCGTGTTTTTAATGGTCTGGTCTATTCTGTTGGTATATTCCGGGTAATCTATGTCGACCTCGAAATTCAGTATGACAGGGTTTGGAATCACTTTTAGCTCGTACCCTTTCGACTTAAAGTCTTCCGCCGAAAAATGGAATTGCATGTCTTCGCTCACATCCTTGATAGTATATCTGAAAGTCACCGCATTTTCTTTGTCCATTTTTGAGAGCTTGTCCCCCGCGCTAATGAACACTTTTTCCGGGGCATAGTTCCCTTCGATCTTTAAAACAACATTGAAATCTTCTTTTTCAATTACCTCAAGGCTGTCATTTTCCAAAATAAATGTAAATGGTGCAGACTTTTCGTAGTGTGATCCGTGATGCAACAAGCGGTCGGTTGATTTTGTGATGATCTCAGAATTTAACAAGTAGATGGCTCCGAATATCACAACCGGTACTAAGGCCCACCACAAGTGTCTTTTGTTTTGTGAGAGGTCAATTGCAGAATTAAATGGAATCGGCTTTAAAGATTGGGTACGCTGGCTAATACTGGCCTGAACCAACGCATATTGTTCAGGAGAGGTTTCTTCTAACATCTTACCAAGCTGTAGTGTGTTAAGGATTTTATCCTGTACGTCAGAAAAATGGTCACCAACTATCTTTGCTGCTTGCTCGTAGGAAATCGTTTTGCCCATTCTTGCCAGTTTAGTCGCTGGCATCAGAATGTACTTTCCAACGACAAAAGAGGCCGATAACACAAGGCACCAAAAAAGAGTTGTTCGTCCCCCTGTTTCAAACTCACCAACATATTCAAGTGCAGTCGTTAGCAGAAAAAACGCAACCAATAGACCAGTGCTATAGATCAACCCTTTAATTAGCTGGTTCTTGTAGTACTTTCGAATGAAAGCATCCAGCTTGCTATGTAAAGATGTCCTGTTTTCTGGTTTCATGTGTATAATTACCCTTGACACGTTTGCGCGTTCATTCTATGCGCATGTCGATAGTTTTACTAACGTAAAGTTATGTGATTTGTTCCTTAAGTAACTGTTAAAATTTCATCCTTGGTGTTTTCTTTGTTTTTCTCTCCGAGCGCGGGATTGGGGCCATTTTTTTTTGGGAGATAATCGATTATCTTTGCCCGACATTTTTTTGACGACAAATGGAGGATAGGAAAGTACGTGTGAGATTTGCTCCAAGCCCAACCGGGCCGCTTCATATTGGTGGTGTTCGAACAGCCCTTTACAACTACCTTTTTGCACAAAGCCATAACGGCGATTTTGTATTGCGTATCGAAGATACCGATCAAACGCGATTTGTGCCCGGAGCTGAAGACTATATTATTAACTCCCTGAAATGGTGTGGAATCCAGCCCAATGAGGGGCAAGGGTTTGGAGGAGAAAAGGGACCCTATCGTCAAAGTGAACGGAAAGGCCTCTATAAGGAATATGTTGACCGTCTGATTGACTCCGACCATGCATATTACGCTTTTGACACTAGTGAAGAGCTTGACCAGATGCGTGAAAATGCCAAAAAAATGAAAATGCCGAACTGGCAGTACAACGGGGTTACCAGAGGCAGCATGAAAAATTCGCTAACCCTTCCTGCTGAAGAAGTTAAGCAGCGAATTGATTCCGGAGACGATTATACTGTTCGGATCAAAATGCCTCGCAATGAAGAGGTGAGGTTTCACGATGAAATCAGGGGTTGGGTGATTGTCAACACCAACAACATGGACGACAAGGTACTGTTTAAGAGTGACGGCATGCCAACCTACCATATGGCCAATGTAGTTGACGATTACCTTATGGAAATCACACATGTGATAAGAGGGGAGGAGTGGTTGCCCTCTGCTCCGCTTCATGTGTTGCTTTATCGGTTTCTGGGATGGGAGGCTGCTATGCCTAAATTCGCACACCTTCCTTTGATTCTAAAGCCCGATGGGAATGGCAAATTGAGTAAGAGAGACGGTGATCGGCTTGGCTTTCCTGTGTTTCCCCTCGAGTGGACGGACCCAGCGACAAAAGATATCTCGTCGGGCTACAGAGAAAATGGATATTTTCCAGACGCCTTTATCAACATGCTCGCTTTTCTTGGCTGGAATCCAGGAACGCCTCAGGAAATTTTCGATCTAGATCAACTTACAGCAGCGTTTTCATTAGATCGAGTCGGTAAAAGCGGGGCCAAATTTGACCCGGAAAAAACCAAGTGGTTCAACCAACAATATCTCCGGTCTAAATCCGATGATGAGCTAGGTAAAATACTAGCCGGCTTTGTGGAGGGGGAGTTTGACCCTTCATTTCTAGCCAACGTTGCGAGCATGATGAAAGAGCGGGCTTCATTTCCAATAGAATTGGCAAGTGGGGAGTACTTCTTTCAGGCGCCGAAAGAATACGATGAAAAAACTCAACGAAAGAAATGGAAGGCAGAAACTCCGGATCGAATGAAGGCCCTGGCGCAAACCTTCGAGGGGGTCGAGCCGTTCAGCTCAGACAACATTGAGGCCTCATTCAAACAATTTCTTGAAGATAATGAGCTTGGTATGGGCGCTGTGCTCCCTAATTTTCGATTGCTGCTAACCGGGAAAGGTGTTGGCCCTTCTATGTTTCGTATTGCGGAGCTCATCGGCAAAGAGGAAACCATTAAGCGCATAGCAACAGGAATCGACAGACTAGCTTAAATGGGTGTCATTAACGTAAAGAATATTGTTTGCTATTCACATCACGGGTGCATGGATGAAGAGGCTCGCGTCGGCCAACAGTATCTGGTAGATGTTGAGCTAAAGGTGGACTTTTCAGCAGCTGCAGATGAGGACGACTTAAGCAAAACAATAGACTATTGCGACATTAACCGTATTGTGCAAGAAGAGATGTCCGTTCGGTCCAAACTTATCGAACACGTTGGTCAGCGTATATTAAAACGGTTTAAAAATGAACTTTCCACTATGGAGTCGGCAACTGTTGAAATAAAGAAGCCCAACCCACCCATAAACGGAAATGTAGAATATGTTTCTGTTGTTTTAAGTGTTTCCCAAACCTAGGGTGTAAATTCATAAATAATTTTAGGCATAAAACGGAGCTAACATTGTCTGTGCTCATTTAAAATTTTAAATTTGCCTTACTGGTCACGTGGCCGAGCGGCTAGGCAGTGGTCTGCAACACCATCTACAGCGGTTCGAATCC
>CAJWDP010000031.1 GCA_913030835.1 uncultured Flavobacteriales bacterium
TTAACAACCATCTTCCCTCTCCATCCGGAAATAATTCCCCCTGTTCCAGAGAAATACCATTCAACTCTCCTTGCAAAACAACGTTTAAAACAAAATCAACCGAGTCCTTGTTTCTTGCTTTCACATAATAGTTCCATACACCATTTTCTATTTTTGCCTCCCAGAAAACCTTGTTTCCATTACTTTCAAAATCGAAGATCATCTTTTTACCCTGAGTGGTCCAAACCTTAGCAACACCTTCCGGTTTTCCGAGTTCTTTTCTTAATTTTTTTAACGAATCATTCATACTACAATTACGTTTATCGTGAATAATGTTTGTCTGCTAATTTAATTTTTTCTCTACCCTTTTAAAAACTTAGATACGGTAACCTTGTCTTTGTCGAATACACGAACAAAATAGACTCCGGCGCTCAAAGACCCAACAGGAAGCGATTTCTTGTTCAAATTCAAGCGATCATTCAAAAATACCTCTGAAAGCACTAGTCCTCCCAACTCATCAACTACTTCTACCCGGATCTCATTGCTCTCAAAACCATAGAAGTTAATGTTCAGCTCATCGAATGACGGATTTGGATAGACCGAAAGTGTGCGTGTATGTTCGGCTTCGTCTACATCATTCGCTCCGGAAATGTAAAAGCTATGCTCAAAAAACCCACCAAAATCCGGCTCAGCGATCAACTCTAGTACTCCATTTACTCGTACACGAAAATAACCTGTTCCCTGATCCGGGTTGGCCCACCAGGAAATCCCGTCATTTCCACTAAACGGAGTAATGTTACTGACGGTATCCATGAATCTTATTTTGTAACATCCCGATTCCAAAAATACAGAGTCGTAATAGGTACCCGTAGGTAATCCGGTCTTAGAAAATACAACGTTACCCGTTTCATCATGAATCTCAAAATAATTCTCGTAAGCGTGCGTATTCATTCTATACTGCAATAACAGCGAACCTGAGTAAATCGGAAACGGTTCATATTCCGAAGCGTAGTAATTGTTATCCGGATTTTGATCCGCAAACAAATTGGGATAAGAAATAGTCACCTCGAATTTAGGTGAAGTTCCCGCAGTATCCCAAAAGTCGGGTACCGTTATCGGTAGTTCCACCTCCGTGGTTTCCATAAAGTCGAGTGACCCGTTCCAATCCATCGTTTGAACAGCACCTCCTTGAATGTTGTAAGCTATGGTGAAAAAAGTAACCGTAGCCGAACCGGAATTTCTTACCACAATGGTCGGTTGAGAGCAGATCGGATTGTATTTTTCATGTTCAACTTTCTTGGATGGCTTGATCACATCCAAGACTTCAATGTCCAACAAGAAGTTGGGCGAACCGTAGCTGACCAGCTGATTGTTTACAATGTAATTGCTCGATCCCGACGCTGTGGTTAATCCATAATCAATCTCAATTGGATTACCCGGAGTAACCAAAGAAGTGATATCCGTGCGTTTTAAATCGGATTCCATTCCGGGGCACCATCCTGCACGATCGTACACCCAGGTACCACCTTGTGCTATGATCGGATTCTCTGCGCATTCCTTCCAAACCTCCCAGAAACTCTCATTCGGACCACCTGCCGCATTGATAAAATGATTTCGTGGAATGAACTCTCCTTCCTGACCATGCCCCGTAATGACACTTCTCACCTCAAATTCCGAAGCAGAAGGGTTGGTAGAAACCATTCTTGGTTCATAAACATCATCGGCAATGATCGATGTGTATCCATTTTTGCGAACCGGCCAGATCTGAGTAATATCGATCACGTCTCGAGGTGGAGTTCCTTTGATGAACAAAAATTTGATGTCCAGCTCTTCTTGATTCTGTCCTCCCCTTTCAATCGTCATTCTTTTAGGACCTTTCAAAACCGGTGTAAAATCCGTAAGATCAAACGTAAACGTCTTGCCTTCGGATCCCAGATCCAATCCGATACCGTAAGGTGTAACCAACGACATGATCTCAAACTTCATCGGATACTTGTTGTAATAGATCAGATCGCTAATTGTTAAGGTGCTATCGATGAGAGCATTAATTGTCCCAACCTGAGCACCCGTTTCATCATAAATTGGCATTGATCCGGCTTCCCAGTAATAGTTGGTACTCACCAAATTGAGATCGGTACCGACCACATTGTATTCATCCACTTGATTTGGCATGTTTTCCAACGAATCCAAAACGGTTATCGTGGTCAAAACCGGAGTATAAACTCCCTGAATAAGATCCATTTGCGGGCGATCGTTAAGGGTGGTGAAGTTCATGAACAGATCATCTCCCCTCTTTAATCGCCAATACGGTGTGCTCACAAAGGTGCCATTGACCAGCCCCATCTCATCTGTAGTTACCGTCCCTGATCCATCATCAAACTTATGATAGGTCACTAGGTTTCCATAGCTTGGATGAGAGGCATCCACACTTTTGTGCATCCACTCCGAAATTTCTGCCTGGCTCAATTCTTTGTCCCAAACCCTGAACTCGTCAATTTTACCATGGTACCTCAACGAATTACTTAATATAGCTCCACCGATATTCATTTCTCGGATATCAATTGGCCTCGTTTTACCAGAACCGGATATCCATTCAACACCATTGATATACACCCGCATCATCCCTGTAGAAGTATTTTTGGTAAAAGCGTAATGGTTCCATTTTCCGGCGAAATCATCAAAGCTGGCTGAGCTATTGATTCTATCGTATCCAGTTCCATCGTTACCACAATCCCAGTATATGTTTGAATTTCCCCAAGGCAAATGAACATTAATCTGCCTGTTATCCAATGAGTCTTTTCCTTCCAATATTGTGGAATTTGCCGGCATCACAGAAGCATCTCCAAAGCACCAGAAGGAAATCGTCACTTCACTGGATACGCTTGGCATAGGAGCCGCCAAATGCACCATTTGTGCTCCATTGAACTCCAAAGAATAGTCAGCCTGACTACTTACCAAACCTATTCCTGTTGAACCGTAATTGTCCGTTGTTGCGTCCGTATTTGACCCACTGGACTGATCAAATGTAAACTCCACGATCACATTAGAAACTCCATCCCAGGCAAAGCCGGTATGAAAATTAAACTGATGTTGTCCTGCACCGGAAAACGAGGTGTTCAAATAGTATACATTGCTGAATCCACTTAGCTCAAGTGAGTCTGGATGGAGATTGGTTCTCGTCGTCTCTTTGACATTAATTCTCAAATTATTCACCGTACTTCCTATTGAAGACAAATCCAATTTCAAGCCTGTGATGTCTCCCGAAGATAGTCCTGCTGCGGTCAGCTCCGCTTCTGTGATCAGATACTGAACCCTTGCCCTGTTGTTGGACAAATCAAAAGGAAGTGCACCAATGGATGCACCTGTTCCTATCATTCCGATCGTTTCGGAAAGGGTATCGGAATACACGACTTCCGTTTGATCGCTCTGATAATAACTGTACGTTGGTGTTAAAGAATAGTCATAAGTCGTTCCTGAAAATCCTGAGATTACATAATTAGGAGCGGTAGCCATTAATGAATCTGTCTTACTCGAATCCGTGATGTAGGTATTACAGCTGTAATCCCATTCACCGCAACCCGCATTTGGAGCCCCTCCGGTTGAAACCACTGCATTCTTACAACGCATATTGTAGAGCATGATGATTTTCTCGTACGTCTCGGTTGGATCATTGGGAAAGGTGAAGACATAATCTCTTCCGGATGAATCCCAGGTTAATGTCTGAACGACTACTGTATCCTGCGCAATACCCTTGTTATTGTTAATTAACAAGAGGCAAGCTAAAACACAAACAAAAAATCTGGCGTGAATGGTGATTTTGGCGAAAGGCAAACGATTCTTCATGGCATAAACGATAAGATAGAATAAAGTAAAACGGTTGGGAAATTACGACAATATTGCTTTCGATACAAGTCAGTGCGGTTGAGGCAAAACAACCTCTTCACCGTGTTATTCTTTAAACTGAAGGTCATACAACCGTCGGTAATAACCATTGTCTATTTTCAGCAGCTCTTCGTGGTTTCCTTTTTCCACGATCCGACCGTGATCCATAACAATGATGCGGTCGCTTTTTTGAATAGTAGATAGTCTGTGCGCTATGACAATTGAGGTGCAATCGTTTGTAATGGTTTCGATTGCCTGCTGAATCAGGTATTCCGTTTCCGTGTCTATGGAAGAAGTCGCCTCATCCAAAATGAGCAAGTTCGGCTGGTAAACGTATGCCCGGATAAATGAGATCAGCTGCCTCTGTCCTACAGACAACATTCCTCCCCTTTCCTTTACATCAAAATCGTAATTCCCGGGTAAATTCATAATAAAATCGTGGGCACCTACATGTTTCGCAGCGTTAATCACATCATCCCTAGAAATTGAATCATTCCCTAATGTTATGTTGTTGTGTATCGTGTCGGAAAAGAGAAAAACATCTTGCAACACCAAAGCAATATTTTCTCTGATCTCACTTAAGCTGTAGTTCCGAATGTCTCTTCCGTCAATACAGATTTCGCCTTTTTGAAACTCATAAAACCTACTCAATAGGTTGATAATGGACGTTTTTCCGGCTCCGGTAGCACCAACAAATGCAATCGTTTCGCCCTTTTTCACCTCAAATGAGACATCCTTTAATATGTACTCGGGCTCATTGTAGGCGAAATGAACATCTTTGAATTCAATGTTCCCATCAAATTCAGTGTCTGACGATTCTTCATTGTTATGAATAAATTCGTCCGTATCCAGCACGTTGAATACTCGTTCCGAACCTACCATGCCCATCTGTAGTACATTGAACCGATCTGCCAGCATCCGAATCGGTCGATATAGATTGGAGATAAGCATAATGTACATGGTAATGTTACCGGCTAATTCTCCAATATCTATTCCATCGTTCGTTAGAATCAAGGCCGAAGTCATCAATATTAATCCGAGTGAAGCTGCACTTAATATCTCAACACTTGGAAGAAAGATCGAAAATGCCCATACAGATCTGATATGGGCTTTTCTGTGTCTTCTATTGATCTCACGAAATGTCTTTGCTTCTCGTTCTTCGCGATTGAATGCCTGAACGATTTTCATTCCTGTGATGTGCTCCTGTGTAAATGAATTTAAAGTTGCAACTTCTGATCGAACTGCCGTAAACGCATTTTTAATGGCCCTTTTGAATATCACCGTAGCCCAGAGCAAAATAGGGATCGGTGCCAACCCGGCCAATCCCAATCTCCAGTCCCACACCAACATGAGTACAATGACCAAAGCCAGCTTTAACAGATCAGCCGAAATGGTTAAAATGCCTTGGGAAAAAATGTCGGCAATTGTTTCAATGTCCGATACTGCTCTCGTAACGAGTCTTCCAATCGGATTTTTATCAAAGAATTTCAATCGGAAATCAACAACTCGTTCGAACAATTGTACCCGTATATCTCGAATCACATTTTGTCCGACTATATTCGCCATGTTGGTTACTGCGAACTGAACCAATGCTTCAAAAATCAATAAGCCGATCAATAACAGTGTGATTTTACCCAATCCTTCAAGGTCATAATTGCCGATAAATTCCGACACCATTTTCTGAATTAAGACAATTCTTACCATCAGCATGGCACCTGCGAAAATGGTGAGGAAAAGTGATCCAAGAAACATGGCGCGGTATGGCCTGACATAAGACAAAACTCTTCTGAACAACTTAAAATCAAATGCTTTGCCTGATACCGAGCTCATACCTGGCCCTCCCCGAATTCAACCGCTTGAAGAAATAGGCCGTGACCGGGAACTGACCTTCCAGCCTTCCCCCGATCCTTAGATTCAATCACATCACCAAAGTCTGAAACAGACATCTTTTCGGTGCCTACATCTATCATCGTGCCTACCAACGCTCTTACCATATTTCGCAAAAAACGATTCGCTTTTACGATAAAAACAATTCCGTTCGATGAAAGTTCCCATCGTGCTTCCATTATTTCACAATCGTTCGTTTTGGTATCCGTATTCACTTTAGAAAACGAAGTGAAATCTCTGAATTCAAAGAGCATTTGACACCCCTCGTTCATTTTGTCCAGATCCAATTGTCCGGTAAAGTAATAAGAGTGGTCTCGGATAAAAGGGTTCTTCTTCTGATGAATGTAATAATGATAAGTGCGGCTCAAAGGACTGAAGCGAGCATGCAGATCATCTGCAACTTCAAAAATTCTTTGAATCGCAATATCTTTAGGAAGCATATTGTTCAGATTAAAAGACGCCTGACTTTCATCGATTTCACTGTCTATATCGAAATGAGCAAAAAACTGGTTGGCATGGACACCGGTATCCGTTCTTCCGCAACCCGTCAGCTTTACCTCTTTTCTTAAATAAGTAGAAACGCAATTCGTGAGAACACCTTGCACCGTATTCGCATTTGATTGCTGCTGCCAACCATGGTAGCCCGATCCATCATATGACAATTCAATGAAGTATCTCACCTTGCAAAGGTAGGCTTCGAAATAAATTAACCTAAATTCAGATAAAAATCCTTTTTTTACCGTGTGAAAAGAATCGGGTTGATATCAGACACTCATGGACACTTTGATCCTAAATTGCCCAAATATTTAAGTACTTGTGATGAAATTTGGCATGCGGGGGATATTGGTTCATTATCCATAACAGATGAGTTGGCGAAACTTGCGCCCGTAAAAGCAGTTTTTGGGAACATTGATGGAGGACCTTTAAGAAGAGAATTTCAGTTGCATGAGCGATTCACGTGCGAAGGAGTTGATGTTTGGATGACCCATATTGGAGGCAAACCATACGTTTACAATCACATGATCAGAGAGGAAATCAATGCAAATCCACCAAAGCTATTTATCTGCGGACACTCGCACATCTGCAGAGTTCAATTAGACAAACGGTTGAATATGCTATATATGAATCCGGGCGCAGCGGGAAAACATGGGTTTCATAAAGTCAAAACCATACTACGATTCTCATTGGACCAAGGAGAAATCAAAGATCTCGAAGTGATCGAATTGGGTAAAAGGGCTTAAGCAATTTATGCGCTGAATTATCGAAGGCGATCAACGTCCCTTACCAGCTTCTCATCTTTGTTTATCGAACGATTTGCCAGAAAAACAAAAGGCAGGGATATTACAGACAGATACAATCCCAAGCCATAGGTGGTTGTCACGGTTTCACTGAGCATTTTGATTTTAGATTCTACACCAAACACATCAATAAAAATAAATACCAGTAAAAGTAAGATCAGCAAGTAAAGCACTTTGCCTATGAATAGCTGTAGCTTACGATTCTTAAATTTCACAATACTGTAGATACAAAGTGCCGCAATAAGTGGAACCACAATCTTATAGGGAAACCAAACTGAAATTTCCACATTCGATCCGGTTATTCCGAACAGATTGAATAAGATCTCCTCTTCCGGACTGATCTGATAAGATGAAAAGCCAAAAAACGCGGTCAATATAAGACTTACCGCAGCTAATAGAAGATAAATGGATTGGATTCTTTGAATCATGGATTTTTTTGGAAACAAATATAACAGTAGCAATCTATATTCTGCATTGGAAGAATTAATTATTGAGAATAAATTGTTGAAATAATTTACCTAATGAACTATTAGAAGTCGATTATAAATTATTATACTTGCAGTGTTCTAATGCCGAAAGTTCTTTTCGGCAATAAAATAAAATCAATAGACCATCTCACTTAGATGATATAAAAACAAATCTACACAACACATAATTACATGTACGATATTCTCGAATTAAACCAAAAAAAGGTTGCTGAGCTGAAAGATATTGCGAACGAGCTAAACATTAAAAAGTTTGAAAAGCTAAAAAAAGAAGACCTGATCTATAAAATACTGGATGAGCAGGCAATCAACCCTACAACGAACAAAGGGTCTGAAGAAAACACGCAAAAGGAAAGAAAAAATAACAGAAACGGAGATCAGCAAGAGCGACGAAAAAGAAATCATCGTCAACCTAATGCAGATGCAAAGAAAGCAGATGATACGAACGCTGATTCTTCGGGAGAATCTAAAGCCCCGGCAGAATCGACTGCTGCAGGGCAAGAATCTGATGAAAATAAGGCATCGGAAGGTAAAAGAAGAGACGGGAAAGACCATCGGAATGACAGAAGACGAAACGATCATAACGGACGAAACCAGCATCCGGAGAAGAAAGAAAAAGTAGATCCGGCAGAGCTTCACGGTTACAATTTTGATGGAATCATACACAGTGAAGGAGTACTGGAGATCATGCCTGACGGTTATGGATTCCTGAGATCCTCTGATTACAACTATCTAGCTTCTCCAGACGACGTATATGTCTCGCAGTCTCAGATAAAATTGTTCGGATTAAAAACAGGAGATACAGTCAACGGTTCAATCCGACCTCCGAAGCAAGGGGAAAAATATTTTCCACTGCTTCAGGTAAACAGCATTAACGGAAGAGAACCTTCATTTATAAGAGACAGGGTTCCCTTTCAGTATTTAACACCGCTTTTCCCTGACGAAAAAATCAAGCTTACCGGTCACAGCAAGGACAACCTTTCGACTAGAGTAATGGATTTGTTTTCACCTATTGGTAAGGGACAAAGAGGAATGATTGTCGCACAACCAAAAACTGGTAAAACTGTTCTTTTAAAAGATGTTGCCAATGCAATTGCAGCAAATCATCCGGAAATTTATTTGATTGTTCTTCTTATCGATGAAAGACCTGAGGAAGTAACGGATATGCAGAGGTCAGTCAACGCGGAAGTGGTTGCTTCCACGTTTGATGAGCCAGCAGAAAGACATGTTAAAGTCTCAAACATTGTGCTTGAAAAAGCAAAAAGGATGGTCGAATGTGGACATGATGTTTGTATCCTGCTTGATTCAATTACGAGATTAGCCAGAGCATACAATACAGTTGCGCCAGCTTCGGGAAGGGTTCTTTCCGGTGGTGTTGATGCAAACGCCTTGCAAAAACCGAAACGATTCTTTGGTGCAGCACGAAAGATCGAAAACGGAGGTTCGCTTTCCATCATTGCAACTGCTTTAACGGAGACCGGCTCTAAAATGGATGAAGTGATCTTTGAAGAATTCAAAGGAACGGGTAACATGGAGCTTCAACTGGATCGAAAGATATCCAACCGAAGAATTTATCCGGCGATTGACATACTTGCTTCGGGTACAAGACGAGAAGATCTGCTGATGGAAAAAGAGAGTCTCCAGCGTATCTGGATTCTAAGAAAGCACCTAGCGGACATGAATCCGGTTGAGGCAATGGAATTCATTAGAGATCGAATGAACGGGACGAAAAGTAACGAAGAGTTCCTGATTTCAATGAATGGTTAATTCAATAAGCCAATTGAGCTACAAAAAGTAGCGCTATGGTAACCGACGATTTTGGATAAAACAAAAAAAATAGCACTCATTTTTGGGCTATCTTGGATTGTCATTAAACTCGTTATTTTTAACCTAGGTTATTCCGTTCAATTGTTCAATGCTACGGCAATGATCAATCTGTTGTTTTTGCTATTGGTTATCTTCCTAACGCTGCATTATTTTAAAGCAGGAAGATCAAAAAGCGAGAATACACTATTTCTCGAGGATCTAAAAGAATCGATGAAAGGTGGAAGTATATACACCATTATTGTTGCGGGATTTTTGCTGATTTATTTTTCTGGAATTGATCCTGATTTTGCGAGTAACCGATTGGAACTTCAAGGAATTACGAATCCGGAAAACATAGATTTCGAGGAACTGAAAAAACAGAATCCGATCAAACTTCAAGGAATGAGTAAAGAAGATTTTATAGACAAAGAAAAGGAAACTGTACAATTGTTCTCCTCTCCTTTCCTCGTAACCACGCTGGTTTTGGCAGGAATGATGCTTGCCTCCCTTTTTTATTCATTTTTAGTGGTTACATTGCATCGAAAAGTGCTTTGGAAATTGAGATGATCGTATAGCGGAAATCAGTTTCAGATTTCTAACTCGCCTATGAACAGCTCATCTTTTGTGGATGATCAATTTAATTATTGTAAAAAATACAAAAAGTTCCTTATTATTGTGTATACTATAAAACGACCTGTAGACCATGCAAAAAATTAAAACCAACTATGGCGCACTTGGCACGCTGATCACAATTTTCTTCTTCTGGGGCTTCGTTGCAGCTAGCAATGATATTTTAATTCCGGTATTCAAGAAGGCTCTTGACTTGTCTCAATTTGAATCACAGCTCATTTCGGTGGCATTTTACGTTGCTTATACAGTAGGGTCAATTATCTATTTTGTAGTATCTGCTCTGCTCAAAAGAGATATTTTGAATGCCGTTGGCTACCGAAACGGATTGGCTTTAGGACTACTCATCTCTGCTCTTGGAACTTTATTGTTCATTCCTGCAGCGAACAATGCTTCCTTCCCCTTGCTCATTTCTGGGCTATTCATTGTAGGACTAGGATTCTCTCTGCAGCAAATTGCTGCTAATCCACTCGCTGTCCAAATGGGGGATCCAACGAAAGGAAACATGCGTTTAAGCCTAGCCGGTGGAGTGAACAACGTAGGAACTACCATCGGACCAGTAATCGTTTCGTTTGCCATTTTCGGGAGCATATCCAGTGGTAATACCTCAATTAACTTAGAAGCAGTACAGACTCCCTACTTGATTTTAGGCGGCGCCTTTGTGTTAGCTGCAATTCTGTTCAAGTTTTCTAGTGTGCCTGATCGTATCGGAAGTTCCGAAAACAACTCATCAGGAGGGAATATATTGCAAACCTTGAAGTATCCTCAAGTGCTATTAGGCATGATCGCCATTTTCTTATATGTTGGTGTTGAAGTTTCTACTGCAAGTAATCTTCCGGAGTTCATGAAGCAAAGGTTAGGAACCGGAGAAAATGAAGTCGCTCCATTTGTTTCTTTATTCTGGGCTAGTCTGATGATTGGCCGTTGGACATCTGCAGCAGGCGCATTCAACTTAAAGAAAGAAACCAAAGTTAAGCTTAGCTTGTTGCTGCCTTTTGTGGCGTTTGCACTGTTTTTACTCATTAATTTTATCGCTGGATATAACGTGACAGATTTTTATCCTTACTTATTTCTTGTGATTATCCTCGCTACAGCGGATGGCATAAGTGAGGGGAATCCGATTCGTCAATTGGTGCTTTACTCTGTACTTGCAATCACTGCTTTGATTGTTGGAATTTTTGGCTCGGGTATGATCAGCGTTTTTGCCTTTATAGCTGTTGGTTTGTTCTGCAGTACACTTTGGCCGTGTATTTTCACATTGGGAATAGCGGGCCTTGGAGATAAAACGAATACTGCATCAAGCCTTTTGATCATGATGATTATGGGAGGAGGTATTGTATCCGCCATACAAGGAGGTCTTGCAGAGGACAGTCTTCTAGGCATACAACATTCCTATTGGGTTGGTGTAGCATGTTTTGTCTATCTGGGATTTTTTGCGCTAATGGTAAAAAGAATTTTAGCAAAACAGGGTATTAATTACGAAACCCTGAATGAGGAGCAAGCAAACGAATAATGCTTTGTATATTTAGGGAGTTGGACTGTTCAAGAAATAGGTAACTTTTCTTGTGTCGTTCGATGGAACCTATTTTTACATTTCTTTAGTATCCTCAAAATACCATGAATTACATCGTACCATTATTTGTTTTCGTTCTTTTCATTGCATGCGAATCCCACACTACTAAAACAAATAACAATGGAGACAAAGCTACGGTTGATCCTTACTCTTCTGTTGATCCATTCATAGGTACGGGAGGCCACGGGCATACTTTTCCAGGTGCAACAGTTCCATTTGGCATGGTGCAGCTAAGTCCGGATACAAGATTAGAAGGCTGGGATGGATGCGGAGGATACCATTATACCGACTCGGTGATCTACGGTTTCAGTCATACCCATCTAAGCGGGACAGGCATTCCGGATTATGGCGATGTGTTGCTGACTCCTTTTACCGGAAGTCCAATTGACTTAGCAAACGCAATCGGTCGCGTTTCGGCACCAAGTAAATTTGGAAAATCCACTGAAAATGCGAGTCCCGGATATTACGAAGTAACGCTTGCGGATCACAATGTCCATGTCGAGCTTACGAGCACAGATAGAAGTGGGATGCACAGGTACATAAATAATTCGGGAGCTCAGCTGAACGTCCTGTTGGATCTAAGGCACAGAGATCGATTACTTGACCATGAGATTGATATCTTATCAGACCGAATAATTCGTGGGAAACGTATTTCACAAGCATGGGCGAATGAACAACACGTGTATTACTTCATAGAATTCTCATCACCTTTCGAACTAGCACCGTTGCAAACCTCTACATCTACTGATTCAATTGCTGATCAGTTCGCTCAGCTAGATTTCGGTGCTATAGATACTTTGCTGGTAAAAGTAGGCATATCGGCTGTTGATATGGTTGGTGCACAGCGGAATCTAGAAACAGAAAACCCGGAATGGAACTTCAGTTCGGTTAAGAAAGATGCCAAGGTTAAATGGGAAAACGAACTTAGCAAAATTGACATTGAAGGAGGCAATGAAGAACAACAAACTATTTTTTACACTGCCCTTTATCATTCAATGATTGCTCCTAATTTATTTTCAGATCAAGATGGAAGATACAGAGGTGTGGATATGCAAATTCATCAGGACACCCTACATCCGACGTATACAGTCTTTTCTTTATGGGATACATTCCGTGCAACCCACCCACTTTATACCCTAATCGATCATAAAAGAACCAACGATTTTATTAGAACATTCCTCAAGCACTATGAGCAGGGTGGAAAATTGCCTATGTGGGAGCTTTCCGCAAATTATACGGGATGTATGATCGGGTACCATGCGATTCCAGTTATAGCTGATGCGCATGCGAAGCATATCTCAAACTGGAACGTGGAAAAAGCATATGAAGCCATGATTAGCGCAGCTAATACTGATCATCTTGGAATACCATATCATGTAGACCAGGGGTTTATCTCCATGGGTGACGAACCCGAGTCCGTTTCTAAACTGTTGGAATATTGCTACGACGATTGGTGCATTGCAAGTATGGGAGAACGGCTGAACGATCCAAGAATAAACGAGTATTATTCAAGAGCCACCCATTACAAAAACATTTACGATCCGGAAACGGGATTTATGCGAGGGAGAAATAACGGTATGTTCCAGTTCCCGTTTGATCCAACAGAGGTGAATTTTTGTTTCACAGAGGCAAATAGCTGGCAGTACAGTATGTTCGCTCCCCAAGACATTACCGGATTGGTCAATTTACATGGAGGACCGGAGAAATTTGAAAAAAAGCTAGATGAGCTATTTTCAACAACAGCAACAGTTAGCGGCAGACATCAAGTCGATATTACTGGTCTAATTGGACAGTATGCTCACGGAAATGAACCGAGTCACCACATGGCCTATTTATATAACTACATTGAAAAACCTTGGAAAACGGCAGAAATGTGTTCTAAAATCATGGAAGAACTATACACTACAGAACCTGATGGGTATTGTGGAAATGAGGACTGTGGTCAGATGTCAGCATGGTACGTGCTGAGTGCCATGGGGATGTATTCGGTTACTCCGGGCACTGATTACTATGTAATCGGACACCCGCTATTCGACAAGGTCACCTTAAACCTAGAGAATGGCAATACTTTTACCATTGAAACCAAAAGAAATAACGAGTCTTCTTACGGTGTGAAATCCTGCCAATTGAATGGTCACAAATACAACAAGTCCTTTATCAATCATTTTGACATTATGAATGGAGGCGAATTGCAATTCGAGCTCACAGATCAGAAAAACCAACCATTCGGGTCGAAAAACGGAGATTTCCCAGTTTCATCAATTGACAGGAATGACGCACTTGTTTCTCCTTACATTGTGGCAGACAATTATTCTTTCGAAGACAGTCTGTTGATTGAGATCAAAAGCGTTAATAAAGAGGTAAAACACATCGCGGATGTAAATGGAGATATCTTCACCTATAGTGAACCTTTTTGGATCAAGACTACCTCCAGTATACAGGTTCATTCTATCAATACGAAAGGTGAATCAAGTAAACCCATCAAAGGCAGTTTCAGAAAAAGAGACAAAAACATGAAGATTGTCGAATTATCGGAATATGCCAATCAATATTCAGGAGGTGGAGACCAAGCGTTAGTTGATGGGATTGAAGGTGGGTTTGACTATAGAACAGGGTTTTGGCAGGGAGTTCAAGGGTCTGACTATGTTGTTGTTGTAGATCGAGGAAACAAATCGATGATCGACAGTATTACAATCGGATGTTTTCAGGACATTAGATCCTGGATCTGGTTCCCGAAAGAGATACAACTATTCACCTCAAATGACAATGTGAATTTTAAGCTAGAAAAAAGTATCAAAAACAATTTTCCGACATCGAAATACGGCAATTTCAAGAAATCGTTCAAAGCCAGCTTAGGCGTCAAAGCCAGATACGTTAAAATTGCTGCAATTTATCCGGGCAATTGCCCCGATTGGCATCTGGGCGTAGGTGGCAAATCATGGATTTTCATGGATGAAATCAACGTCCATTGAGCTCAACTGTTCACCATTCCTTAAAATAGTTGGCGCTCACCATTTCGTTTCGATCCAATGTGGCTTCAGCATAATTAAATCCTGCATAAATGGAATATCCCCCTGAATTTCCAAACTTGTCCAGTGCTAAAAACCCTACCTGCATTCCTGTTAGGTCTTCATGCTTTCGCATGATTCTTTCAACCGCTTCTTTGCATGCCTCTTCCGGTGTAGCACCGCTCCTCATCAGCTCAACAACAATTGCCGAACCCGAAATACGAATTACCGCTTCCCCCACTCCAGTCGCACATGCAGCTCCCACATCTCCATCAATAAACAAACCAGCTCCTATAATTGGAGAGTCACCTACCCTACCATGCATCTTATAAGCCAAGCCACTCGTAGTGCATGCACCCGCTAATCTGCCCTCTGAATCAATGCCCAACATTCCGATTGTATCGTGGTTTTCTCGATTAATAATGGGTTGATATTCGCTTTTTAGTTTCCACTCTTCCCAGGCTGTTTTCGATTTAGCCGTAAGCAAATTAGTTTTTTCAAATCCGTTGTCCAATGCAAATTCTAGGGCCCCTTTACCAGATAACATAACGTGGGGGGTTTCTTCCATGACTTTTCGAGCTACAGCAATTGGATTTTCAATGTGCTGAAGAAAAGATACAGCTCCACATTTTGAGTTATGATCCATAATACACGCATCAAGCGTAACATGACCGTCTCGATCGGGCAGTCCGCCTAATCCTACACTTTGATTTTCCGGATCGGATTCAGAATCTTTAACTCCAGCTTCGACGGCGTCTAATATGGTCCCTCCGTTTTTAAGCTTTTTTACTGCTTCCGCATTGGCAGAGTATCCATGACTCCAGGTCGAAATGATTTTTGGCAACGTAGAGTCGGAGGGTTTCGGACCGATGACATGCGCTTGGATCACACCATCAGTGATTTCCTCAGAACAACCGATCAACGTTGCTCCAATTGCCCCTAATCCAGCTGTTTTGATGAAATTTCTCCTAGTCTTCGTCATCTATATATCCTTGTCCATAGCCATAGCCGTAACCGTAGCCATAACCGTAGCCATAGCCGTAACGCATTCCGTAACCTCCACCGTAGGTTCTCCAACGTTTTGTTTTAATGTTATTGAGAACCAGCCCATAACCGGGTACACCACTCTTTCTAACGATTTCTTCCAAAAACTCAACCCCTTGTCTTTTTGCCATACTTGTATGCATGACAAATACACCAACGTCAACCTGATTTAAAAACACCATGGCATCACTAATTAGCCCAATCGGAGGAGTATCAACTATTACCATGTCGTAATGCTCTCGGCCGTAAGCAATCAACTTCATCAACTTTTCATTGAGAATAAGTTCAGAAGGATTGGGTGGAATTGGTCCCGACAGAATAACATCCAAATCCATTTCGGGCAAACTAGTTGTTAGCTCTTCAATTCCCATTTTGCCAATTAAATACGAAGAAACTCCATGGTCATTGGACAAATTCAATGTTGTTTGAATTTTAGGCTTATGCAAATCCAAATCAATCAGCAACACCCTTTTATCCGACTTGGCGAGAATTGATGCTAAATTACTGGAAAGAAATGTTTTACCCTCTCCCGGATGAACAGAGGAAACCAATACAACTTTTGCCTCCTTATCCGGATTTAAGTACGTGAGATTGGTTCTTAAATTTCTAAATGCCTCTGCAATTTGAGACTTTGGTTTAGAATGGATTACCAACTGCTGATCTTCAATCTCCTTGTAATTTGGTATTCCACCTAATACAGGAAGGGAGGTAAGGTCCTTTAAATCCTGTATTCTTTCGATGTTATCAAAATAGATGTATTTAACAAAAGTAATTACACCAGCCAGCACAAGACCTGCTAAAATAAATATGTAATAGATCCTTTCCTTATCAGGACCTACCTTACCTATGGATCTAGACCTTTCAATTACTTTCATCTGAGGGGTTATACCTGCTCTGGCGATCTCAGTGTTTGCTTGCTTTTCCAATAAAAACAAATACAATTTCTCATTAACTTGATTTTCTCTTTCAATAGAGAGCATATCTCTTTGACGACGTGGCACGCGCTTCATTAGATCTGCGTATTGGCGCGTTTGTTTTGTTACTTCTTTTATCTTTTGAGTAATCGCAACCCTCGTATCCTCGATGTACAACAAAATGTCCTTTTTCATCGTACTGATTGTACTGTCCAGCTGCTGCATTCCTGCATGCTGAAATTTTATATCAAATTCAGATCTGTTTTTCTGAATCTGCTTCGTATAAAGCTCCTGGAGACTTTGTTCTAAAAAATCATCTCTTTCTAACACATAAAAACTAGGCGGAATCAAATTATGATCCTTCGTATTTTTCATGTATTTCTCCAGATTGTTGATTGATTGCAGCTGTAATTGATATTTTCTTCTTTCGCTATCGTACCGCACCCATTCTTCAAAAAATTTGTCTGACTCTTTATCCAAGTTCAGAATGGTTGAATCCTTTCTGTAGACCTCTAACTCAGTTTCAATGGTATCCAATCGCACTTTAAGCGTATCAATTTGGTTCCCAATATGAAATAGTGTTTTCGCATTGATCAAACTATCGCTTCGTTTGGAGTAATTAATGTAAACTTGAGATAGTGTGTCCAAAAACATTTTTGCACGAACTGCAATTTCATCCTCTAAACGCACCAATAAGATCGAAGTATAATCGATGTTATCAATGCTCATCGACCTACGAATCTTATTCACCAGAAAAGTTTCAGAGTGAGGAACAATCCTATATTTTAACTGCTTTAATCGTTCAACAGAATTCTCGTTCAGTTCAGCCCTTCTATCTGTCTTAATGATGTACTCATTCGTATATTCTTTCTCACCGAAATTATGCCTTCTAGAAATGTTTACTCCACCTTTCTCATAATCCAGCTTATAGGTATTCATGTTCTCTATCGAAAACCGAATTGATTTTTCATAAATACTTCCATCCAACACTTCCATCTCTACTTTGAAGGGCATAGAATTGTAGAGCTCTGTTGTTTTTAGTCGTCCCTCAATGAAGTAAGAAATATCAAAGTCAACTTTCTTCAATGCAGTATTGATCAAATCAAATGAGGAAAGCACTCTTTTCTGGTTACTTATATCCCCGTATACACCCATGTAACCAATGTTCTGATAAATTCGATTCTGATACTGATAGGTTTCATCAGAACGCAGCAAGATCTGTGTCTCAGCTGCATAAATTTCAGTCATTCGATGCGTATAGAAGAATGCTAAACTCGCCATAGCTAGAGGCGCGAGCACAAAGTAGTACCAATTTTTAAAGAAGACCTTGTAAACAATTTTCAAATCCTCTGCACTGATAATCGGTGCGTTCTTCTTTTTGTATTGCTCTGTCATAGAAAGTTTGTACCTAATTGCAAATATAATAGCCTATATGATACGGCAAGCATCATCACATACGTTTAACAAAATTAATTGTGCTCGAAACCCATCAACTAAAACCGTTTAACCAATCGTTCATCATGAATCAAAAGTATTCTAAATAATCTGTTTTAATTTGTGTGTGGAATGACTATATTTGAATCACAAAAAGTGAAAATGAAAAAACTCACCAGACTTTGGCCCATTCTTTTTTTGTTCCTGTTTGTTACAATCGGAAATACTGCTAGTGCTCAATTGGCTGGAGGTGGTCCTCCTGGAGATCCGGATGGAGGAGATCCCCCTTGTTGGCCACCACCGTGCATACCGATAGACGGTGGCTTAGGTGTCTTACTTGCAGCCGGAGCTATTTTTGGTGGCAAGAAGCTCTACGACGCTTCAAAGGAAACAGATAGTTGAGACACAGCTCGGCTTTTCTATGAAACGAGTTTTCCGAAATAAAGTAATCGGGTTTCTTGTAACTGCCTTGCTTCTTTTCGTTTCTTGGCAATTTCTTTATATCTATTTCATTAATACTCAAACCGATTTAGATGGATTAGTGTCCAAAAACCTAGCTTACTCTGCAAACGAACTGTTGCACTTTTTTGGATACAATAGTATTGTTGACATTCAATTCCTTTTTGAAGAAGGAAAGGAAGTCAGATACATTATTCTAAGAATGATTGACAGCAATTTACCTGGAGTGCGAATTGGTGATGCCTGCAACGGATTGAACCTATTTGGTCTTTTTATAATTGTAATTGCTGCGTTTCCTACTCGAGAAAACAAGTCAAAAAACTTACACAAGCTATGGTATATTCCTCTTGGAATCTTGCTGATTCATCTGGTTAACATGATTCGAGTGACCATTTTAACCGTTATTGCAACGTACAACTATGAAGCATTGAACTTTAATCACGATGTGACCTTTAAGCTGATTACATACACCTTTATATTCTTTCTTTGGTATATCTGGATGACAAAATTTGCAGGGTTCAGCATGAAAAAGCAAACCCAATGAAAAAACATTGGAGTATAGCAATCAACCTGTTCTTTCTAGCCATCATCTCCGGCCTATATTTCTTAAGGGACTTTGTGTTTATCAACGCCAATAGTCAGCTCAAATATTTAAAAGGCGTCAAAGGAAATGAATATGCAGAATTGTATCCGAACTATACGCATTCTAAAATGGCTGATTTTTTTGGAGATTGGACAATGGAAACCATTGTTTCGTTTAAATGGTATATGACCATTGCATTTACGCTATCATTTGGTTTGTTGACCTTTACGGGTCTGAAGCTTACAAAAAACAGAAAAGCAGCTAATTATACAATATCCATCTACATCCTCTGCTTCATAATCGCCTATCTGATCTCCTTATTTGCCTACCCCGTTGCTAGACAAATAGTTGGTTTTTTACACAGTCCTATACCCTATTTACTTTTATTGATAGCAGGGTTCATTGAAATTAGAATTAGAAATAACCATGGATGAAAGTCGCATTTTATACGAGGACAATCATTTGATTGCCATCAAAAAACTTCCTTCGGATATCGTTCAGGGCGATAAAACCGGAGACAAGCCACTAAGCGAGGTGGTAAAATCTTTTCTCAAAGAAAAATACAACAAACCGGGAAATGTTTTTTGCGGAGTAATACATCGCATCGACCGACCTGTAAGCGGCATCGTTGTTTTCGCCAAAACGTCAAAAGCGTTGGCTCGAATGAACAAGCTATTTCAGGAAAAAAGAGTTCAAAAAGTCTATTGGGCTATAGTAAAGAACAAGCCTGCAAAGAACAAAGAAACGATCGAGCATTACTTGCGTAAAAATCAAAATCAAAATAAGTCTTATCCAGCGGACCCCTCAAAGGGAAAAAAATGCTCTTTGACTTTCGAGCGCCTCCAATCAAGCGATCATTACCATTTATTAAAAATTACTCCACATACTGGCAGACACCATCAAATCCGCTGTCAACTTAGTCTAATCGGAAGCCCCATCAAAGGTGACCTTAAATATGGGTTTGAAAGATCCAACAAAAATGGATCGATACACTTGCATGCCGCTGAGATAGAATTTGAGCACCCGGTTTCCAACCAAATAATAAAAATAGCTTGCCCTCCTCCAGAAGATAATTTATGGGACTATTTTGTAGCGGCTATGCCTTGAATTTTCGTCGATTCTCTTTGATTTGAGACCTCTTCTTTTTTTTCTCAAGTCGTTTCTCTTTTTGCTTTAAAGAAACTCCTGTCTTTTTCCTTTTCTTTTTTTGCCGTAAAGATTCTGTTATCAGTGCAACAAACTTTTGATTCGCCAGACTTCTGTTTCTATGCTGACTCCTGTATTTTTGTGCAACAATTTGAATCTTCCCTCCCCGGTTAATTTTGTTCCCGAGCTCGCGATGTATTCGATCAATTTGTTCCGATTGCAAGACAGAGGTGGTGTTTAAGTCAAAAACTAAAATCACTTTAGACTCGACTTTGTTGACATGTTGCCCCCCCTTACCCTTGCTTCTCGAAGTAAGGTAAGTAACTTCATCCAATATTGCCTTTTGATCAAACAAACCAAACTAATAACGTATCTACATGTAAAAAGATGCAACCTATGATCCGTTATTAATCGTTTACATAGAAAATATATATTCGTTCTGTGCATAATTCAATTGTTGTCTTTATACTCTTTTTACTGGCTGTTCCGGGATTCTCACAATACGATCGGACTCAAACGATACAAATAGACACATTCTCAAATGGTCAAATTTTTATGTATAAAAAGACTAAAAGAATACAGTCCAAAAAGTTTCAGTTGCATGAGTTTTATTTGAGACAAGAGGACAAGCACAAGTACTTCTTTCCCAATGGAAAATTATCTACCGAGGTTACCAGAATTACAAAAAAAGGAACCTACGGCAAGTATTGTTATGAAATAAAATTTGAACAAAAGGAATATTATAAAAATGGAAAGCTGAAAAGTAAGGAGGTCAATTTGTGTGACTGCTACAAAGTAAAAAAGTACCAATATGATGAGAGAGGAAAACGAATTTCGTTTGAATTCACAAAAAATCGCTGGATTAGAAGAAAAATGGACTGAAATTACATCCGGTTTAAATCAAGTTGATCCGTCAGAAGTAATCGCCAACGTTAGATCAGAATCAAAAAGGGTCGATTTGTCTGAGCAAAAAATTAAAGGATTAACTATCAATTTATCGGATAACAAACAGCTGGCAAATTACATCTTTCAGGACGACAGCACCAGATTTGGAGGTTATTTGGAGCAACGAAATTTATATGCTCGCTTTCCCGAATTCAACCAAAATGAGGTAAGAAATATTCACTTAGGAATCGATATATGGACCGCACAAGACACTGCCGTATTTTGTCCTATTGATGCTGTTGTACAATCCGTCCGTTCAAATGAAGGACGGGGAAATTATGGACCAACAATTATATTGATGCACAAATTGAGCAACCATACTTTTTTTACCCTCTATGGTCATCTTTCAAGAGAATCTATAGCTAATTTATGCGAAGGTCAGCTAATAAAGAAAGGACAGCAATTTGCAACAATTGGAACAGAAGAAGAAAACGGGGAATGGCCTCCACACCTGCATTTTCAAGTAATTCTCGAACTATCAAATAATACTGGAGATTTTCCCGGGGTTTGTTCTATTAATGACAAAGAATTCTACAAGGTCCTTTCTCCGGATCCAAATCTGATTCTTCGCATTCCAGCATAAGTGACAAAAGGTATTTCACTTTTTAAAATGATCTAAAAACGCTTGTTTACGAGACGCGGAAACGTCAACCTGGCTGCCGTCATTCATTTCAACATAACCTCCTTTTCCTTTCTTATATGCTTTTACATAATTCACATTGATCAAATGAGATTTATGCACACGGATAAAACCTACCTCACTTAGCACCTCTTCATAATGCTTCAGCGTTCTACAGATTACTTTTCGGGTTCCATCTTTTAAATGAAAGTCTGTGAAATTATCATTCGCCTGACACCTTATTATTTCCTGAACTTCCACTACTTCAAATCCATCCATTACCGGTAATACTACTTTTTTTAGCTGGCTATTGGTAATGTGGATATTTTCCAACAAAACCTTTGTGTTGATATGTGCATCGCTTTGTTCCTTCAGCAATATCTTTTCTCTCACCTTCGTTGTCGCTGCAATGAGGTCGTCAATATCAATAGGTTTTAACAAATAATGAGATGCGCTGTAATTAATGGCCTTAATAGCATAATGTGAGTATGCAGTGACAAAGATTGTCTCAAAAAATACTTCTTCAAACTTTTCCAGTAAATCAAAAGCATTGCCGAAAGGCATTTCTACGTCCAAAAATACCAGATCAGGTTGATGATCTTTGATACAGGAAACTCCTTCCTCCACATTTCCACTTTCACCAATTACTTCAACTCCATCGCAGTATTTATCAATATAGTTCTTCAAGGTTAGTCTACTTGCCTCTTCGTCTTCAACTATAACGGCCCGTATTTTCATGCATCGTATTTTTTTGGAATTTCTATCTCTACTTTAGTCCCTGTCCCGTCATCATTCAGATCTGAAACAGTCAGTGAAATGTCTTGATTGTACAATTGTTTAATTATTCGAAGTCTCTCTTCCGTATTTTTCATTCCGGTTGATTTCCCTTCTGATTGATGTGTTGTTTTTAATTCCTGAGATCTTGATCTACCAATTCCATTATCTTGTATGATCCAGTACAGACGGTTTTCGGATTCGCTGCATACCACTTTCAACATTCCTTTCTGCTCTTTGTACCGCAATCCATGCCAAACGGCATTTTCAATGTAGGGTTGAATTAGCATAGGGGGTACTTTCACTTCGTCTGAGGATTCAACTTTCACATCAAATTGAAAATCAAACTTATCCTCAAATCTCAAATGCTCTAGTCCCAAATACAATTCTAATGTCTTCAACTCACTTGTCAGACTGACAAAATCGTGTTTGGAATTTTCCAAAACCATTCGCATCAATCGTGAAAACTCTGATAAATATTTATTCGCCGACCTTTCATCACTTTGAGAAATAAAACTATTCACAGAATTCAAAGAATTGAAAATAAAATGAGGGTTCATCTGAGTCCGCAGAGATTTCAACAACAATAATTTGTTCGCTTTTTTCTTCTCCTTATTTCCTCTAAGAAAAATGATCAATGAAATCAGCAATATAGATATTCCCGCTGCAAGACTATACATCATGATTCGAGAAACCCTGGCTTCATCTTCTTTCTCCTTCAGTGCCAAATCAAATTGCAGATGATTTAAACTTGCCTCTTTTTTCAATAGATCAATGTGCTTATCCCTGTCGGACAGCTCTGCTTCCAATTTTAGCGCCAACAGTTTTTCATTTTCCTGCTCTCGTATCAAAGAATCTTTGGTCTTTACGAATTGCTTGTATGCTCCAAGTGCTTTGTCGTAATCCCCCGCCTTTTCATAGGCTTCGAAAAGCGCCTCATAACCTAGCACCTCGTTTTCCAAGACACCTATGTCGGAAGCAATATCAATGGAAGTTTTTAAATAGGGAATTGCCTCAAGCGGTTTAGCATTCTGCAAATACGCCTGCCCTTGGTTGAAATTCGACTGATAGAGGTTTTCATCTAACACTTGAATTTCCTGTTCCTCAGTGCGGTCTGGTTTCTCTCTTTTCTTTATTTTTTGTTTTTCTTTTGAGAAATATTTGATTGCTTTTTCATTAGATTCTAGCTGCCCCTTAACATTGCCCCTGCTTCCGAAAAAACTATTCACATTCTGATAATAGCCCTGAACAGCCTCATTGTTGTTACTATTTATTCCGTTTACCAATCCTTGTTCGTAATTGTCAAATGCCTTAGCCGAATCATTTTTAACGTCGTAAATATTACCTATGTGATTATAGATCAAAGCAAGCTCCTCGGAATTCCCATTTAATTCAGCTTTTCTTTTTCTCCTTTCAAAAATCTCTAATGCCACATCATATTCTCCTGAATTGAAATAAAGTCTGGACAGTGCCTTTTCAATTTCATCGATATCCTTTTGTTTGTTTTGCTTTTCTGCAATTTCCAAAACCTCGTTATATCGATCTATGGCAATTGCCGCATTGCTACTTGCGTCGTATGTTTTTGCCAAATACATCCGACTGATGTAGTCCCCATCCTCATCTTCCAGAGATTTGAACAATTTATGCGCTTTCATAAAGCTCTCAATGGCGAGGTTATACTTACTCAGTTCAAAGTTGATGGACCCAATTGTATTGTAGCAATGGGCTTCAGCTCGGGAATCGGAATTTTTCAATGATAGCTCCAATCCCTTCTCCGCAAGGGTGAAAGAGCTGTCCAGGTCTACAGAAATTAGTCTGTTTGCAGCATTGATCAAGTAATATGGATTTTCCTGAATCAGCTGATCGGATTGACCAAGAGCCGAAAATGCGAATAACAGCGCTACTATTCCCAAGAATTTATTCAATCGAGCTAAATTAAAATCTAAATATATGGATTCGGTAAGTGATACAAGTTCAATTTGCATGCCATATCACGCGAAAATAATGCAAGCACCCAGTGAAAAGGAGTGTTTACTAATTTACAACGGGAATATGCCAATTATTAGATCGGATCAACATCTATACGCACCACGCAGGCTTTGAATTCTTTGTTTTGTTTGAAATCAATAATACAATCCGTAACATATCTCTTGATTTTTCCCGGCGAAGCATTTCTGTCAAATTTGATCAAAATATTCAGCAAATAATAGTTTCGAACTCTTGAAATGGCGGGGTATTCAGGTCCTAGAACCCAACCCTTCAATTTGGTTTGCAAGAGCTTCGTGAGTGCCCTTGCACCGCTATCTGCCAATGCTTTGTCTTTATTTTTAACGGTTAGTAGAATAAGTCTGTAAAATGGAGGATAGTTAAAATTTCTACGTTCCAGTAATTCCTGTTTGTACATACCGGTAAAATCATTTGCCATCACTTTTTGAATGATCCAATGATTTGGATTCCATGTTTGCACGATTACCTTTCCTCGTTTTTGTCTGCGACCTGCTCTACCACTAACCTGAGCCATGAGCTGGTAGGATCGTTCAAATGCCCGAAAATCCGGAAAATTCAGCATCTGATCCGCATTCAAAATACCAACAAGAGATACATTGTCGAAGTCAAGACCTTTTGTAACCATTTGAGTTCCAACCAGAATATCGATTTCACGGTCTTCAAATGACTGAAGCAAGTTTTGATAAGCATTCTTATTCCGCGTTGTGTCCAGATCCATTCTTCTGATTCGAGCACCATTCAACAGGGTATTCAGTTCCTCTTCAATCTGTTCAGTTCCGAATCCCATCATTTGCAGTTTATGACTTCCGCATCCTTCACACACTCGAAACGGCTGAACGCTATACCCGCAATAATGACAACTCAGACGGTTGTCGTATTTGTGGTAGGTTAAACTAACATCGCATCTGGTACACTGTGGAACCCAACCACATTCTTCGCATGAACATTGCGGAGCATATCCCCTTCTATTTTGAAATAATATGATCTGTTCGCCTTGCTCCAAAGCCTCTCTAACACTGGAAAGAAGAAATGACGTGAAATTGCCATTCATGGTCTTTTTCCTCTTCTCTTCTTTGATATCTGCGCAAAAAACCTCCGGAAGTTTAAGGCCTCCAAACCTGTTTTTCAATTCAACTAGCCCATAATTTTGATTGTTCGCATTCCAATAGGTTTCAATCGAAGGTGTTGCCGTACCTAATATCACTTTTGAATTTGTTATGCCGGCAAGCATCATAGATGCGTCACGAGCATTGTATCTCGGGGCTGGATCGAATTGTTTGAATGAATTCTCGTGCTCCTCATCAACTATAATAAGGTCAAGTTTTTGAAAGGGTAAAAACAGTGCTGATCGAGCTCCAATTACAACATCGTAACCTTCACCTTTCAATACCTTATTCCATATTTCAACTCGCTCCTGGGCATTGAACTTCGAATGATATACCCCCACCCTATTTCCAAAGTATCGTTTCAATCGGTGGATCAGCTGGGTGGTAAGCGCAATTTCGGGAACCAAATAAAGTGCCTTACCACCCTGTTCTATGACTTCCTTAATTTTTCTAACGTATACTTCTGTTTTACCACTACCTGTAACCCCATGAAGCAAACAAACCCGTTTTTCATCCAGTATCTTGTTGATTGTATTCAGTGCATTTTCCTGTTCCTCATTTAAATTGAGTAAGGAATTCGTTTCTAATTCATCTAGTTGTAAACGACCTACTTCTTTCTGATAAATTTCTACTATCCCTTTTTTAACCAACTGATTAACTTGAGAAGAATTGGCATTCGATGATTTCTGTAAGTTGACTTTACGCACTTCTCGTTTAGAATTGCCAAACAGGTTACTCAATTCTACATATCTCATTAACAGTTCCAACTGTTTGGGCGCTCTTTGCAATTCATCAAAAGCGATCTGTAATTTTTCCTCGTTTGAATATTCAGCACTGAGTTTTACAAATGAATCAATCTTCGGTTGGTATCTTTCTTTCAGTTCTTCCTCAATAAGAACGGCTTTCTTTTCCAATAAGGATTTAACTATTGGATAAACCGTCTTCTGATCCAATAATTCAGAAACATCCATCAAACTCAGGACCATCTGTATTTCTAAAGCCTCAACAACAAGGAATTCCTTATCTGAAAGACGGTCGTAATCCCGATCAAAATCCGGATTTGAAATCAACTTGGTTTCACTGGCAAGTTTAAAAGAAGCAGGCAAGGCAGATACCATGACCTCACCTATGGTGCATAAGTAATAGTCCGCCAACCATTCCCAAAATTGAAACTGGCTCTCTGTCACTATTTCTGATTCGTCCAAAACAGACTCAATGTATTTTGCCTGGTAAGCTTCTGGGGCTTTTTCATGAATACATCGAACCAACGCAGAATATCTCTTTCTACGTCCAAATTCCACCACGACTCGCTGACCCGGAACAACCAGATCATTTAAATCCATAGGAACTCTATACGTGAACGTATTCGGAACAGCAACGGGTAAAATGACATCTACGAATTTTGTTGTTCTATTCAATGCAAAACTATTTTGAAAGTACCGTTGCTAAATCGATCAAGTCTTTACGAATCAACTTGTTGTGCTTCACTGCTTTCAATAAAGGCGTGTAGCTGATCTCATTATCCTTAACTCCAACCATAAAACCTGTTTTTCCCGCTATCACTCCATGTACAGCTTCAGCTCCCAATCGTGATGCCAAAAGTCTGTCATAAGCACTGGGGCTGCCACCGCGCTGAACATAGCCTAGTATTGAAACTCTCGTGTCGTACTTGTTGAACTGTTCTTGTATTTTTTTTTCAACTTCCAAAGCGCCTCCAAGATCATCCCCTTCCGCTACGATAATAATGCTGCTTTTTTTGTTGTTTCTCCAACCGGTCTTTAATCGATCGATCAGATCATCAATATACGTTGTAGTTTCGGGTATTAAAATGGCTTCTGCGCCCACTGCGATACCCGATCTTGCTGCAATAAAACCTGCATCCTTCCCCATCACTTCAATGATGAATAAGCGTTCATGTGCATCCGCTGTATCACGTATTTTATCAACAGCACTAACCACCGTATTCAAAGCGGTGTCGTAACCAATCGTGTTATCCGTTCCATACAAATCATTATCGATTGTCCCAGGCAATCCCAGAGTGGGCAATTTCATCTCTTCAACAACGCACTGTGCTCCCATGAATGTTCCGTCACCTCCAATTACAACCAACGCATCAATTCCAGAATTACGCATATTCTCATACGCAATTCTACGGTACTTTGCTTCCATGAATCTCATCGCCCTAGCCGACTTAAGAATGGTGCCTCCTCGCTGAATAATGTTGCTCACATCCTGCGTAGCCAAGGCTGCAAAATCTGCATCAATCAGGCCATCGAATCCTCTATACACACCTGTAACCTCACAACCATGGTCAATTCCCACTCGGACCACCGCCCGAATACAAGCATTCATGCCCGGAGAATCGCCACCAGAGGTAAGAACCGCAATATTTTTGATCGGATTTGATATCATAGTATAAATGTAGCAACTTCCCTTCGGGAAAAACACAAAACTTATTAGAACTTATGTAAGTATTGTTTGCATTTAATTTATTCCCAAATGTTGCAGTTTGCATTTTCTTTTGTGTGCTACTAAAATACGGACGGATAGCGCTTCAGCCCACGAAGAATCGTAAAATAGTGGTAAAAGAACACAACAAGTTCGAAACTTCACCTGCTTTTTGATTTGAATTCCAAAAGAATGTATCGCGAAAATGACAGTTAAAATCGGTTCATGTTCCCCTTTATATAGTCACAAATTGCTTTGCTATGTCGGTTATTTTTTATTACTTGCAACCGTATTTAAAGCGAATAAAAGACCGCTCATGAAACACCGAATCAAACAAACATTGTTAGTCTCAGTTCTAGTAGCAACAGTACTAGGCGGTTGCGAACAACCTGAACCGATATCGGATGGTCCTTCAGGGCCGGTGAAAATTCCAGTGGATATCATCGAGAACAGTAAACAGTTTGATCTCAACGGACAAATTTTTAGTATCCCTTCACCGGTTCAAACTGCCATGCTTATTAAAGAATCCGGAGCAGATTTCAATGAAGGACTATTGAATCCAAAAGAACAAGCAGACGAATACAGTACGATGTTCCAAAAAGCGACCAACTTGGGAGTTTATGGTGCCGATTTAGGATATGCGACGATTTATGAAAACACGAACATCTCTTTAGATTACTTAACTCCGGTTAGAAAGTTGGCAAGTGAAGTTGGCGTTGAAAATGCTTTCAACGAGGGCCTTATTGAAAGATTCAGCGCGAATTCAACAAATCAGGATTCAATACTAGTGTTTATTTCTGAAGCATATCAATCAGCGGATAATTACTTGAAAAACAACGACAAAAGCTATCAAGCGGGATTGATTCTTGCCGGTGGTTGGGTTGAAGCCCTGCATTTTTCATGCATTGTTGCAAAAGAAGGTAATGAGGAAGTTAAGTTTAGGATCGGAGAACAGAAAAGCACATTGAAATCGTTGGTATCCTTGCTCCATAGTTTGGATGTTAATGGAGATGATTTTGAAGAGTTCGTCCTTGGAATGGAAGATCTTTATGCCAGCTTTGATCAGGTTAACTCTTCGTACAGCTATGTTGAGCCAGAGACATTTCCGGACAAAAAATTAACGGTTATTAATTCAACCAATGAAGTGGACATATCGGATGAAGTGTTGGAAACCATTGCAACACAAGTTTCTGATCTAAGAGAATTAATCATCCAATAATCAATAGTTGAAGATGAAATTTGCAACAAAAATCATGATCATCGGAACCCTGCTACTTATAGCAGGTTATTCGCATGCCCAGGTAACATGCGACTCTATTGCCGGAATTGCTGGCAGCTATTTGAACAAAGGAACTGAAAACAGCATTTTTATTTCTGACGGGCAAGTTTACAGAGCTTTTCTACAAGATGATGAATCTGCTGAATTTAACACTACATTTTTTGGTGGAAGCACATATCGAATAGCAGTATCTGCCGGGCAACGGGAGGACTATGTCATTTTTGATGTGCTGGATGAACAGGACATGCTATTGTTTTCAAATGCTGATCAAGGCAATGCGCCGTATTGGGACTTCAAAGTGAAAAATACGGTACAATGTAAGGTGCAAACCAGATTGGATCCCAATAAGAAAAGTTCAGGATGTGCCATTCTGTTAATCGGTTTTGAGAAAAAAACGTACTGATAGCCTACTGAAGAAACTAACCACAAATTCATCGACCTAAATGAGTGAACGAATACTCAAAGCCTTAATGCAACTATTCGCAATCATTGCGAAAGTCGACATGGAGGAAGTCGAGGGAGGATTTGAGATAAGTGGTGGCGGAAGAGATATTGTACGACTTTTCCTACGACAAGAATTAAATCAGGAATTGGTCAACGAATACATTCATCTTTTTGATGAATACCTAACCGTTCACCAAGGAAAATCAAAAAGAAAAGACGGGGGTAAAAAGAGAACATCGGTTAATTCGGTTAAAGTCCTTAGAATTTGTACCCAAATCAATGAAGAACTTACCCAAAAGCAGAAGCTGATTGTACTGATCCGTATTCTTGAATTCATTTATGCCAACGATGAAGTAACGGAGCAGGAACTGGAATTCGCAACCACAGTAGCCGAGACATTTAATATATCAAGAGAAGAATTTGCCAGATGTAAAAAGTTTGTAGAGCTGAATGATCAGGAATTGGTTGATGATCCGGATTGGCTGTTTATCAATGCGAACAAAGAAGAGAACTTTACGACCGGGCTGCACCTTTGTTCGGAAACCATCGAGGGCAGAATTGTTATTATCCGTATAGAGTCAGTGAACATCTACTTTATGCGCTATCAAGGAAGTTCTGACCTATATCTGAACGGTCAGGCTCTTCCACCGAATCGAAATTTTATTCTAAACCAAGGATCTTCGATTCGAAGCTCAAAAGTAAAACCGATCTATTACAGTGACATCATCAGTCGATTCCTTAGTGACGACTCTACCGCAAAGATCAACTTTACAACGGATGGAATTCAATATCACTTTAAGGGTGGAAAAATAGGGCTCCATCCGATAAATTTTTCGGAAGACTCGGGAAAACTTATCGGTATCATGGGTGGTTCAGGTGCCGGTAAATCGACGTTACTGAATGTACTTAACGGCAACTATACACCAACCATTGGCGCAGTTACTATCAACGGCGTGGACATTCACAGAGATGGACAACGAATTGAAGGATTAATTGGCTATGTATCTCAGGACGACCTGTTGATCGAGGAACTAACTGTTTTTCAAAATTTGTTCTTCAATGCTAAATTGTGTTTTGGAAATTTAGGAGACGAAAAGATTTCCACTATGGTTATGGATACCTTGAACGCAATTGGTCTGAGCGAAGCGAAAGATCTCAAGGTAGGAAGCCCGTTGGAGAAAACGATTTCCGGAGGTCAGAGAAAACGACTGAATATTGCTTTGGAGCTCATCAGAGAGCCTTCTGTCATGTTTGTGGATGAACCCACATCGGGTTTGTCATCCAGGGACTCTGAAAACATCATGGATTTGCTTAAAGAGCTTGCACTAAAGGGCAAACTTATATTTGTTGTTATCCACCAGCCATCTTCCGACATATTTAAAATGTTTGATACGCTGCTGATTCTGGATCAGGGCGGTTACCCTATTTATAACGGCAATCCCGTCGATGCGGTAGTCTATTTTAAAAAGCTAGTTAGCCATGTGAATGCTGACGAAAGCGAATGTCATTCATGCGGTAATGTTAATCCCGAACAGATTTTCAACATTATAGAATCCAAGGTTGTTGACGAATATGGTAATTTGACTGACAACCGAAAAGTTTCTCCGAAAGAGTGGAACAATCATTATAAAGAGCTAATTGATAATGAACCATTAAAAAGTGCTGAATCAAACGAAATTCCCGAAAGTGAATTTAAAGTTCCGAATATGTGGAAACAGGTTCGGGTGTTCTTTAAGCGCGATGTTCTTTCCAAATTAACCAATACCCAATACTTACTGATAAATACAATAGAAGCGCCTGCGTTGGCAGCAATTCTGGCGTTCTTCATGAAGTATTTCAACAACAGTGAAATTGGCGAAGAATACATATTCAGATACAGTGAAAACATTCCCCAATATCTGTTTATATCCGTAATTGTAGCCCTATTCATTGGTCTTACAGTTAGTGCTGAAGAAATAATTGGAAATCGTAAGATTCTTAAACGTGAAGAGTTTCTAAATCTAAGCCGGGGAAGTTATCTCACTTCCAAAATTTCGATCATGTTCGTCATTTCGGCTATACAAACCTTACTATTTGTAATTGTTGGAAATGTGATTTTGGAAATAAAAGGAATGATACTACCCTACTGGATCATTATGTTCTCCACTTCTTGTTTCGCGAATATGCTGGGTCTGAACATCTCCGCAAGCTTCAACAGTGCAAAAGTGATCTATATTCTAATCCCGATATTAATTATCCCACAGCTTCTTTTTAGTGGTATCATTGTTTCCTTTGACAAACTGAATCCAATGTTCAAATCGGAATCACATGTGCCGTGGATCGGTAATATCATGGCATCCCGATGGGCGTATGAAGCGTTGGCCGTGTACCAGTTTAAAAACAACGACTACGAACGGGACTACTATTTATATGACAAAGAAATGAAGTTTTCCAATTGGAAGAAGGACCAATGGGCTCAAGCGATGGAAAACAAAGTAAATTACGTTCACAAATATTACCTGGATTCTGCTGATTCACCAAATGTTCAAGCCGGAATCGATTTAATTTTAAGTGAATTCAAAAAAGAAAAGAAAAAACTGGATCTGGACAACAGAATTGATTCCAAACCGGAATTTTCATTTTTGACTACGCTTAAAGACGCCCGTTCTTTCAACGAAGATATTTACTCTGACCTGCGGGGTTCAATTGTAACCATTGAAGAAATATACAAGTGGCTATTTAATTATTATGAAAATTTGTGCGACAGTATTGCTGTCAAAGCAAAAACTCCATCAGACGAATTCATGACCGCTCTACAAAATGAAATGGATGCAGGCACAATCACGAAGAAAGAATACCGTCAGCGCAAAAAAGATGAAAGAAATCGGCTGAGTGAAATCAATTCGAATCGACAAAAGAAATATACCAACGAAGCATTGGAAAAATTTGTCACGAATGACAACAGTTTCGAATATATTGTAGAAGCTGAAGGAATGTTGATTCAAAAATCCGATCCTATTTATTTAGATCCCTATGACAATTACTTTATGCGCTCGCACTTCTATGCTCCAAGAAAGAAATTCTTTGGGCAATACATGAGTACATTCGCATTCAATACAATGATGATTTGGTTTATGTCTCTGATGCTGATCATAGCACTCAGGTTTGACATGCTAAGAAGATTAATTGAAGGATCGGAAAAGGTATTTTCGAAGTTGATTCCGTCTAAGCCAAAGTAAAGTATCCTAACGCCCTAGAATAAGCCTTAGGCATCAGATCAATTGCTCAACACTCCTTCTTCCTTTTTCACTTTAGCGAGTCTTGGAATCTTGACCTTTAACGTGAAAAAAGAATTAAAATCGTCTAGGGCCATAAAACTGTACTCCAGTTTTTCCCCGGACTTTCGAGCAATATCAATCATACCTAATCCTCCACCTCCTTTCTCTGACATTTTTCCATTACTCAGAATTTCTTTGTAAAATGTCTTAAGTTGTGCCTGATCGAGTTGGTTCACCTTATCGATCTTACTTTTAAGATCCAATACGTGTTTTGTAAGAATGTGGTTGCCGGTATAAATGAAATAAAACCCCTCTTGTTTTGAAATCATGAAAATAGCATTCTTATCTGCTAAGCCTGCATTATCCATATACTCCTGCTTATCGGTGTGGTGATATAAATTTTGAAGGCATTCAACTAGAACCGCAAAAACCTTTTTTCTCACTTTAGGCACATCCTCTATGAAATCCAATTTCGATTCAACGCTTACCAACATTGATGTAAGTAGCTCAGAAGTAAGTTCACCTTTGAACGAAATCATGACATTATGTTCAGTCATTTTTTCGTAAAAATCATAGATATCAATCATGCAGAAATTTATGGCTAGTTGGTAAACAAAGATAGCCAATGAACAAATGAATTCAAAACATTATTATCTTTCGAAAAAGACGTAACATGGATTGGTTTTCAGATTGGTTTGATTCAAAGTATTATCACATTCTCTACACGGATCGGGATAATGCAGAAGCGGAACACTTTATTTCAAACATCTTGGGCTTTCTTAAACCGGAAAAAGACCAGCATATACTGGATTTGGCTTGCGGAAAAGGAAGGCATTCAAAGCTATTGAATGATTTGGGGTATCGGGTTACCGGCGTTGACTTATCTGAAAATAGTATTATGCAAGCGAACCAATTTTCCAATGACAGGCTAATTTTCGACACCCATGATATGCGCGATGTTTATGCCGAAAATGAATTTGATTTTGTATTTAATCTATTTACAAGTTTTGGTTATTTCAATTCGAGTCAAGAAAATCGAAGAGTAGTATGTGCAATCGAAAAACAATTGAAAAACAACGGAATTTTGGTGCTGGATTACATGAATGCCGAAAAAGTGATTTCCAACTTAATTGAGGAAGAAAAGAAAACAATCAACGGTATAGATTTTCGCATTCAAAGGGAAATAGTGGGCAACAACGTTGTTAAAACGATTGAGTTCCAAGCGGAAGGAAAACAACAAAATTTTCAAGAAAAAGTTGAGCTGCTAGGAAAAACTGACTTCATTAATTTGTTAAACGCAACTTCGTTGCGTTTAATTCATACCTTTGGCAGTTATGATTTGCAAGAGTTTGATCCGAGTACTTCTGACCGAATGATTCTCTTAGCGAAAAAAGAACAGTGAAAGAAGATCTAATTGCTATCATCCTGCTAACCGTTCCAGTACTATCTCTTGGAGTATTGACAATTTTTTTTCAGGATAAGGTCAAGAAATTCAACACCTATTTTTTACATTTTTCAGGAGCCTTTTTGCTTTCCGTCCTGGCTTTGCACATATTTCCGGAAGTATATGCTTCTGCTCATTCCGAAGAGGGTTCTTTGTCAATTAAAACGCTTGGCCTCTTCGTAATAATAGGGTTTTTCATCCAGGTGTTTCTTGAATTCTTGTCTCAGGGGATCGAGCATGGACATATTCATACGCATGGCAAACAAGCATTCCCTATTGGTGTGGTCGTCAGTCTGTGTATTCATGCTTTTATTGAGGGTATGCCAATTGAATTGGTAATTCATCCGGACGAAGCAGAACATGTTGGATCTGCAATAGGGCATGCCCACCATCATCATCACACAGGGTCCAGCGATTCTTTGCTTTGGGGTGTTTTAGTTCATAAGGTGCCTGTTGGCGTTACTTTAGCTATGTTACTTATTGCAAACAATGTCAGTAAAACCTTAACTTTTATTTCTTTGTTCATATTTGCATCCATGGCTCCATTAGGGCTTCTACTTATGCATTATATGGGCCATGGATCATCTCTAGATATCGGAAACACTCTGGAGCTTTCAATGGCAGTAGTTATGGGAATGCTTCTGCATATAGCCAGTACCATATTGTTCGAAGCTGATGACGGTCATCGTTTCAATTTGAAAAAAGTAGGCATCATGGCGGCCGGAGCGGCATTTGCTTATTTTACATTATAAGTCCAGCAGTTCAGCTGAATTGGGATCACCTCGTTTAAGAACTCCATTGAAGTAGGTCCACCCTTCCTTCACTCCCTTGCCAGAAGCATTTTTTATTTTCCAGGAAAGGTGTCTTTTTCCCTTATAGTATCTACCGATCAGTTTGTTTTCAATATCTATCCAGTACCCATGTTTTACACCATTTTTGAATTTACCTTTCTTAATGACACCGCCATTATCATTATACACCGTATAATCTCCATGCAACTCACCGTATCCATAAATCAGTGTTTGCCGATATGTTCCTGAAGGGTAATAAAAAAGAAAAGGACCATTTGGTTTTCCATTAACAAAAGAGCCTTTAAAAGCGACAACTGAGGTGTCTTGAGAAAATACTGCCTTAACGACACCATTTAAAGAGTCCCGATCTTTGAATTCTACAGCATATACAACACTATCCCCATTAGGAAAGACTACATTGAGCGAATCCTGAGCTTGTATTGCACAGTTTAGCGACAAGAAAAGAAGTGCAGTAAACGATATCTTAAGCAAAATACTAGAGTACAAACCAATCCAACAACGGTGCATAGTATCAGTTCTCACCCTGATCAAAACCTGTTGACTCAGCAATGCGATAATTGTTTCTTTCCGGTGAATTTCTGGCTATCATTTCACCTAAAAACCCTGCGACGAAAAAATTAACTCCCACAATCATAAAAGTCAGGGCGACAAAAAACCAGGAGTTATCAGCCAATAACTTGGCATCGGTGTGAATAAAAATCTTTTCTATTCCCAACCACATAAAAATGATTAACCCCAAAATAAATACGGAAGTACCCAATACACCAAAAAGATGCATTGGCCTTTTTCCAAATCGTGAAATGAAAGTAATTGTTGCTAAATCAAGAAACCCATTGATAAACCGCTCCAATCCGAATTTTGTAATTCCATATTTTCTAGGCCGGTGCTCTACTTTCTTCTCACCTACTCGCTCAAACCCAGCCCATTTAGCAATAACCGGAATGTAGCGATGCATTTCTCCGTACACTTCTATGTTCTTTACGACATCAATTTTGTATGCTTTTAATCCACAGTTGAAATCGTGTAGTTTAAGTCCGCTTAATCTTCTGGTAGCCCAATTAAATAATTTTGTAGGTATTGTCTTGGATTTGGGGTCCTGTCGGTTTTGTTTCCAGCCTGACACCAAATCAAAATCATCATCGATAATCATGCGATACAATGCAGGTATTTCATCAGGAACATCTTGAAGATCGGCATCCATCGTAATCACAACTGATCCCTGCGCCAATTCGAACCCTCGATTTAAGGCCGCACTTTTGCCATAATTCCGTCTAAATTTGATGCCTTTCACATTTGAATTAACACGGGATATTTCAATAATCTTATCCCAACTGCTATCCCTTGATCCATCATCAATCAAGATCATTTCATGAGTTAAACCATTGTTTTCGCACACTTTCCTTACCCAATCGGTAAGTTCCTGAAGTGATTCCTCCTCATTGAGTAATGGAACTACTACGGATATATCTAATCTTGTCGACATTGGTATTGCGAAATAACGAAATAATATTCAATTTCTTATCCGCTTGGAACCCCCTTTTAAGGGAATAAACGATTAAACGACTGCTCAATTCTCTGCATCACCCAGCAATTAATATTCACGAATTCTTTTTCATTTTGTAATGGTGCATCATCAGTTTTTCAAACCATCTATCTCGAAGAACCCGCTTGGTAGACAATGCAAATTTTGATTTTATATTGCCAACATTATAGCGCATTCTCGGATTTCTTTTACTCATTATTTTTGAAACCAGATGACCAATAAGAGCCGGGTCTTCGCCCTGCGCGACCTCATCGTTTATAATTTGGTATATCCGTTCAAAATCTGATCTATACTCAGACTGAAGTGCTTTTTCCGACACGAACCTGTTTTTGTTGATGTTAGTTTTAAAATCTCCGGGTTCAATAATCACTGTTTTGATTCCGAACTGCATAATTTCCTGGCTCAATGATTCGGTAATGGTTTCGACAGCAGATTTGGATGCACAATAAATGCCTCGATACGGCAATCCCATGAGTCCACCAACCGAACTGATATTGATAATTAACCCCGACTTTTTGCTGCGCATATGCGGTAAAGTTGCCTGACAGGCGCGGATCATCCCTGCTACATTGGTGTTAAAAATCTCTTGAATCTCACTTATACTCGAATCCTCTATGGCTCCCGCCATTCCAATTCCGGCATTATTTACCAGAACATCAATTTTACCCTCCTTGCCAATGATCCAATCAATGGCACTTTTCACAGAAGCATCCTCATTCACATTCATCTGAATGGATTCGTAGCCTTCCGAGCTTTCCCCAGATTCTACAGAACGTCCCCCGGCAAATACTGCATGCCCTTCATTCGACAGCACATTGCAAATCGCTCTACCGATTCCGGAGGTTCCTCCGGTTACTAGCACAACCTTTTTCATAACAATTCAAGCTTGAAATATAAAAAGCTTTTTAAAATCACTATTGAATTATTTTAAAATTGAATTGTTTCTTAGCCTATTTTACATGACCTTGATGCCCCCCTAAGAAAAAGTTGGGACAAAAAAATAAGGCAAGCTACTCACATCGCACCGCTACAACCGCCTACCCTTGCTATGTTCCCATCCTGGGGGATTCAGCAGGAGCTGGTCGTGTGAGACTTGCCTCGCAGCAAAGATAAATCATTTATTCTTCTTCGCGTTCACATTTCAAACAAAAACTTGATCAACGAAAAAGTATTGGATCATCGAATCAATAGACAATGGGGAGCGTTTTCATTATCTTCTGAACAATCTGCTCCTTATTAAGTCGATCGAACACAAAATTTCTTCTGAATTTTTTATTGTTAAAAGAATCAATAAATAGCTCTACATACTCGTCTTCCATTCGCTCAAGGTGATATGAATTTACCGTATCCTTATCGGACCCAATTACTTTAGCCGGGTTTATTCTGACTGAGGGAGCATGAATATCCCCTATAAATCCAGCCACCGCATTTTCATTTATACCTGCAGTTCGTTCAGGTGAGCGTTCGCTCAAATCGTGATCAAAGCTTTCGTAAATGACTA
>CAJWDP010000032.1 GCA_913030835.1 uncultured Flavobacteriales bacterium
GATCTTTTCGCTGCACTGGAGGATTCGTTGGAAGAACAGGTGTCGTTTTTTAGAGGCATTTCATTCGATAAGGCAGACCATCGATACGAACCTGGAAAGTGGAGTATAAAAGAGATCCTTCAACACCTGATCGATACCGAGCGGATCTTCGTTTACAGAGCACTCACTTTTCTCAGAGAACCCGGTGTCGAATTGCCCGGTTACGATCATGAGAATTACGTCAGAAATTGTCCATTGGATCAGGTGTCTTTTGATGAGCTCATTGAAGAATTCAGACAGGTGCGATGCAGCTCGTTGTCTTTCTATCGCAATGCTGATAAGGAGCTATTGAACAATGTCGGGATTGCCAATGGGAACGAAATGTCTGTGGATGACATCGGACGTATTTTGGTTGGGCACGCAAAGCACCATATCGCCATGATATCGGAGCGTTATTTGTGACCGAAATATAGTCTGCTGTTGAGACAGTTTTGAACATTCTTGATTCACTTTTCAACATAAGTTAAAAATCCCGTGGTAAGCTGCTTGGAACGGCTATCTTTGCCGATAAATTACAAGCAAAATCTGCACGCATGAAAAAGATAAAAAATGCACTCATCTCGGTCTTTGATAAGGGCAATCTCGACCCCATCGTTAAAAAACTGGACGAGCTGGGTGTAACCATCTATTCGACCGGGGGAACTCAAAAATTCATAGAAGATATGGGGGTAGGAGTTGTTGCTGTTGAAAGTCTAACATCGTATCCATCGATCTTAGGTGGTAGAGTGAAAACGCTTCACCCAAAAGTGTTTGGTGGAATTCTGAGCAGGAGAGAATTGGATGGGGATGTAGCCCAGCTGGAGGAATACGATATTCCAGAGATCGATCTTGTTATAGTTGACCTATATCCTTTTGAAGACACGGTATTGAGCGGTGCGGATTATCAATCCATCATTGAAAAGATAGACATTGGCGGGATCTCATTGATCCGTGCAGCAGCAAAGAACCACAAAGATGTAGTGATCGTTCCATCCAAAAATGAATACGGCTTTTTGTTGGATCTGCTCAACGATAAAAACGGGGAAACATCATCAGAAGATCGCATGAAACTGGCTTCTGCCGCGTTTAATGTGTCATCTCATTACGACACGCAGATCTTCAACTGGTTTTCCCATAGCGATGATGCGGTTTTTAAGCAGAGCATTTTACAGAGTAAAACACTTCGATACGGAGAAAATCCGCATCAGAAGGGTGTTTTCTATGGAGCATTGAACGAGCTGTTCGATCAGCTCCACGGGAAAGAACTTTCGTACAACAATTTATTGGATGTGGACGCAGCGGTTGCATTGATGCAGGAATTTGCGCAGAGTGAACCAACTTTTGCTGTCCTGAAACACAACAATGCATGTGGTCTTGCGACAAGAAGCACCATCAAACAGGCGTATGTTGATGCTCTTGCCGGGGATCCCGTTTCTGCATTTGGAGGAATTCTTATTGCCAACCGAACGATAGACATTGAAACAGCGAATGAAATTCATCAGCTGTTCTGCGAGGTGGTTATTGCCCCGGGATTCCATGATGATGCGTTGGAAGTGCTTAAAGGTAAAAAGAACCGAATTATCCTATTGCAAAAGCAGCTGGAATTGCCAAAAAATCAATTTAGAACAATACTGAATGGCGTGCTTTTTCAGGAAAAAGACAATGTGACGGATCAAAAAGAAGATTTTGAGGTCAAAACTTCTGCCATACCGAATGAGGCAGAGCTGGTAGATCTTGAATTTGCCAATAAGCTGGTGAAGCATACGAAGTCCAACACCATCGTTCTTGCCAAGAATGGGCAGCTACTTGCAAGCGGCACAGGACAAACGTCTCGAGTGGATGCACTAAGACAGGCCATACACAAAGCAGGCTCGTTTAACTTTGACCTCAATGGCGCTGTAATGGCATCAGACGCTTTTTTCCCGTTTCCTGATTGTGTTGAAATCGCATCAGAAGCCGGTATCAAGGCGGTGGTTCAGCCGGGCGGCTCTATTAAAGATCAGCTTTCCATCGATTTTTGTAACGAAAATGGTTTGTCCATGGTCTTTACAGGTAATCGACACTTTAAGCATTAATTAATTAACAATTAATCGGTTTTTATTAACGAACAATAACTGACGCATCCGATGAGATTGTTTAATTAGTACATTTAATCCACGCATTAAAAACCTAAAGGAGGCAGGAATATAGTCAATGGGAATGTTCGATTTTTTTACTCAAGAAATTGCGATCGATTTGGGCACGGCAAATACCCTGGTCATTCATAATGACAAGGTAGTAGTTGATGAGCCTTCAATTGTTGCGATTGATCGTACATCGATGAAAATCATCGGTATCGGACGCAAGGCGCAGCAGATGCATGGTAAAACCCATGAGAACATTAAAACCATCCGACCATTGAAGGATGGTGTGATCGCTGATTTCCAGGCTGCTGAGCATATGATTCGTGGCTTTATTAAAATGATGAAGCCCAATGCTCGATTTTTTAATCCTACACTAAGGATGGTGATTTGTATTCCATCGGGAATCACGGAAGTAGAGAAACGAGCAGTTCGCGACAGCGCAGAGCATGCAGGTGGAAAAGAAGTGTATCTGATCCATGAACCCATGGCGGCTGCAATTGGAATCGGAATCGATGTGGAAGAGCCAATGGGGAATATGGTGATCGATATCGGCGGAGGAACTTCCGAAATTGCTGTGATCGCTTTGGGCGGAATTGTATGCGATAAATCCATCCGCGTGGCCGGGGATGATTTCACAAGTGACATTGAGGAGTACATGCGTCGACAGCACAATATCCTGATCGGTGAAAGAACAGCAGAACAGATTAAAATCGAAGTTGGTGCGGCATTACCTGATCTAGAAAATCCGCCGGAAGATTATGCAGTAAGAGGAAGAGATTTAATGACGGGTATCCCGAAGGAGATTTTTGTTTCATACGTAGAAATTTCGCAGGCATTGGATAAATCCATATCCAAAATTGAGGAGGCAATTTTATCAGCCCTGGTACTTACTCCTCCTGAGCTTTCTGCCGACATTTACAAAACTGGGATTTATCTTGCAGGTGGCGGTTCGATGTTGAGAGGATTGGATAAACGGATCTCCATAAAAACAAAATTACCCGTGCACATCGCAGAAGATCCATTGAGGGCCGTGGCAAGGGGAACGGGAATCGCATTAAAAAATGTAGATCGATTCCAGTTCTTGATAAAAGAGTAATTGAACCAAATATTGAGGAAAAGAGATGCAAAATTTATTCGCACTCCTAAAACGATATAGCAGCTTCCTCTATTTTCTCCTTTTGCAGTTTATTTGCTTTTTCTTACTGATCAATTACAACAATTTTCATGGTTCAAAATACTGGAATTCCACCAACGATCTTGTCGGATGGATACAGGAAAAAGAAGCGGATATTACGTCCTACTTTAGCTTGAAACAAGAGAATGAAAAGCTCTCTGTAGAGAACAGCCGGCTCAAAGAAGTGCTATTTTCCGGGTTAGATTCACGCAAACGAAAATGGCTGCAAGAGATCGATAGCATCAAAGAATGGAAATACGAATACATCCCGGCTAGAGTAGTTTCAAGTACAAGCAAATACCGGAAGAATTATCTCCTCTTGGATATTGGTTGGGCAGATGGAGTAGACCCGAATCAACTGATGGGTGTAGTCGGGCCACAGGGAGTGGTCGGATATGCTAAGAAAGGGGGGAGTGAGCATTACACTCAAGTGGTTTCCATTCTTCATTCCAAGTTTCTACTGAGCGTGGTGCATAGCAAATCCGAACAACAGGGCATGCTTTCCTGGCAAAATGAAGACGATCGATTTACGGCAACGATTTCCGATTTCCCGGCCTATGTGGATATTCAGGTCGGTGACGCAATAGTTACCAGTGGAAACACAGGGGTATTCCCAAGGGGAGAAGTTGTGGGAACTGTGAGCGACGTAGTTGAAATTCCAAAAAGCAATAGTGCGAAACTAACCATAAAGCTGGCAACGGATTTTAACAGCGTGTACCACGTGTCCGTAATCAGAAATAATGAAATCCTTGAGCTACAGGATTTGGAAAACGGTACGGAAGACGAGCCTAAAACACCGACGACTGAATGAGAGAAGTTATAGGACATATCGGTCGTTTTGTAGTTCTGATTCTTCTGCAGGCATTGATATTGCAGAATATAGAGCTGGGTTCGCTATCCTCGTATTTCAACCCTTTTCTGTACATCCTGTTTATTATGATGTTGCCCTTTGATCTACCTACATGGGCAGTACTAACCCTCTCCTGTATACTGGGATTCACACTCGATTTATTTACCGAAACTCTAGGTATGCATGCTTCGGCTTGTGTATTGATCGCTTTCTTAAGACCCTGGGTGCTAAAATTGTTGGCAAGCCGTGATGAGTACGAGTTTAGAAACAAACCCAATATTCATGTGATGGGATTTAGCTGGTCTTTATACTATGGGTTTTTAATGGCCCTAATTCATCATTTCTGGTTCTACTTTATTGAAGATTTTAGATTGATCGATCTGCATATCATAATTTTGAAAGCGCTGTGCAGTGCAATCTTCACAACGGCATTGATCATTAGCGCCCAGTACTTGACCAATAAACATAGGAAGGAAAATGGATAGTGTACAGAATCGGAAGTTTGTGATTCTTGCTATTTTCATTCTAGTCGGGATGATCTATGTAACCCGATTAATTTACGTTCAGATCTTTGATGAGGATCATAAGAAATGGGCGCTTACGGTAAGTCAGAGAAGTTTGAGGATATTACCCGATCGAGGGGTGGTTTTTGATCGCAATGGAAAGGTGCTGGTTAAAAATGAAAATAGCTATGACTTGTGTATTACCCCTGCAGACTTTGGTGAAGAAGATTCCGCCGAAATTGGTCAATTGCTGAACATGTCTATTGAAGAATTGAGAGCGATTCTCAATGTAACAGGTATTGAACGGATTGTGCCACAAAAAGCAATATCGGGGTTGGAAATTGAGGAAATGGAATCATTACAGCACCAGCTCATTGAGAGTGAAGCATTTCATTTTATCGAATCAAGCAAACGGGTTTATCCCGGAAGAATCGCTGCACATGTGCTAGGTTTTACGGGAATCATACAACCAAAACAGCTGGAAAGGGACACCGCGAATTACTACCGGGAGCAGGATTTTGTCGGCAGATCGGGCATTGAACAGGTCTATGAAGAAGAACTGAGAGGTTTGATCGGTTATAGACAGATCATCAAGGATAATAAAGGACAGGAAAAACAGCTCGTCGAGTACGATACCGCAATTGCCGGAAATAACCTTACGCTCACGATTGATGCAGATTTGCAAGAATATGGTGAGCAGCTGATGGTAAATAAGATTGGAAGTATTGTGGCTATTCAGCCGCAAACCGGGGAAATATTAAGTATGGTTAGTGCGCCGGGGTACGATCCGAATCTGTTTTCCGGGGATGGTTTGAGAAAAAATTACGACAGTATTTTTAACCCGAAAGACACATTGCAGACCTCAAAGAATAAAGCGATATACAACGATACCTACAGGCCGGGTTCCATTTTCAAATTGGTTCAGGCCTTAATCGCTATGCAAGAGGGAGTGATCGATTCAACAACGGGTTTCCCTTGTAATAAAATACCCATGAATTGTCACAATCATCCGCACCCGTCAAATGTAAAAATAGCGATACAACATTCCTGTAATCCGTATTTCTATAATGTGTATAGAAGACTTTTACTCCGAGGAGAAAGAAAAAGTCATTTTCTGGACAGTCGAATCGGGCTTACACGCTGGGAAAATGCAGTCCGATCTTTTGGTTTGGGAACGGCCTTTGAAACCGACATTCCCGGAGTGAAGACAGGCAATGTTCCTGACACTACGTTCTATGATGAAGAGTTCCCTCGGAACAAACCCTATGGACGAAACAGGTGGGCCTTCAGTATGATCTATTCCAATGCTATCGGGGAAGGAGAAATTGGAGTGGCACCTATCCAGATGGCCAATCTTGCAGCAATAATTGCGAACAGAGGATGGTACAGAACACCACATTTTGTTAAGGCCGTCGGAGACTCGTTAATAAAAGACGAACGCTATATCAGAAAGAATTATTCGGCGGTCGAATCAAAGTACTTTGAGCCGGTCATATCTGCTATGGAGTCGGTGGTGGTAAACGGCACGGCTAGAAATGCTCAAATTGATTCGGTTCGGGTTTGTGGTAAGACTGGAACGGTAGAGAATAAATCATTCAACGATCATTCTGTATTCATCGCATTTGCACCACGAGAAGATCCAGAAATAGCCATTGCAGTTTATGTAGAGTATGGCACATGGGGAGGAACCTGGGCGGCTCCTATTGCAAGCTTGATGATGGAAAAATACCTTAGGCAGATCGGTTCTATTCAAGGAGCTCGGTCGGAAAAGTCACTTGCAAAAGAGAAGCGAGCGTTCGAATCAGTAATATTGGATAAGAATGCGGACATCAGGTAGACTAGATATTTTTCCGAAGCGGATCGACAATCTAATGCTGTTGATATATGCTGCATTTGTACTTCTCGGTTTGCTTACCATCTATTCTTCTGCTTATACAGCCGATCTGCCGTCCCTGTTTTCATTGGAAAAAGAATATGGAAAGCAGGTCCTGTACATTGGTATTTCGATTGTTGTAGGAATGATCATATTACTCATTGACGGCAAATTCTTTATCAATTACTCCTACCACATTTACGGATTTATCATCTTACTGCTCATTGCTGTCCTTTTTACTCCTGCTGTTAAGGGTGCTCATTCCTGGTTCAAACTGGGAGGGTTTTCGTTGCAACCATCGGAATTTGCAAAGTTCGCAACCACGTTAGCATTTGCTAAATTGCTCAGCTCTCCAAACCGAAAACTAACAGACAACAAAACCCGATTTTATGCGGTAAGCTTATTGATGATGCCGGCTGTATTGATTACCCTTCAACCCGACCCGGGAACCGTTTTGGTGTTTGTGTCGTTTCTTTTGGTCATGTATCGGGAAGGAATGTCGGGAATCATTTTGCTACTGGGTTTGCTCGTAGCAGTAATTACCGTAATGACCATATTTATACGCGATTCTGTCCTATTGTGGGGGCTTCTCCAGGGCCCTTGGATCCTGGTCGCATTTGCTTGTATGCTGTTCGCGGTTTCTATATTTGTGATTCGAAAAACAGTGCGGAAAAGACAACGTAAAACACAGGTGGTTCGAGCGATCTATGTGCTGGTGATTACCGTTGTAGTTTCCCTAAGCACAAAGTTGGTTCACGAACATGTGTTTAGTGACAGGCATCGTGATCGGTTTGATGTTATTCTCGGCCTGATAGACGACAAAACCGGAGTAGGGTACAATCAGGCACAGAGCATGGCGGCAATAGCTTCGGGTGGAATCGTTGGTAAGGGCTACAGAAATGCAACGTTGTCGAATGATCAATTCAATCAGGTTCCGGAACAGAGTACAGATTTTATCTTTTGCGGTTGGGGAGAGGAATGGGGCTTGATTGGAAGCGTTCTTTTTATTGTTCTTTATATTACGATGCTGATCCGAATCATCATGATCGCAGAACGACAGCGGTCTCAGTACACAAGGATTTTTGGATACTGTACGGCCTGCATTTTATTTTTCCATTTCCTGATTAATATTGGCATGGTGATCGGCGTGGTGCCGGTAGTAGGAATTCCTCTGCCGTTTTTCAGCTATGGAGGATCTTCGATCATAGGCTTCACCATTCTCTTGTTTATTTTCCTCCGATTGGATTCAGAACGGATGGATGTGCTGCGTTAAAGTCCGTTCAAGTTAAGACTGTCGATGCTCCTTAAAGGATCACTTGTATTGAAAAAGTCAATCATTACAAAATTGGGAATATGGTTGTTGTATGCCCAGCAGGATCGGGCACGTGGTAGAAGGAAACTAACGTCATTGATAATCGCTGCATCATCCTGCTGAGGGGTAATGTCAGTAATAAAATGATTCAATGTAAACAATGTGCCACCCGTATGGTTACCCCGAAATTTTTCACAATCGAACGTACTTGGGTTTTGGTGATCGTAATCTGTGTCGTAAATGAAGTTGTACATGTCGTGGATCTTTGGGTACGGATCGGTGCTCGCCCCATCGTCCATAAAAACGACCAGCCGTTTATTGGCATCAATCATTGATTGAAGTGTGGGCCAGGGAGAGGAGAAATCCTGTTCGTGCATGAATTCGTCCATCCCTTCTGCAGCAAATGCGGCCATTACCTCTCCGGGAGGCGCATCCCCTTCAATGGTGATTGGAATCACCTCTTTAGGATGGGCAAGATAAAATGCCTTGATCTCATTCAAAACGCTTTCAAATGTTTCGCATCCAAGCGTCGGATCACCATGATATACATAAAGATTGTCCGGAGCGCCGGAGCAGAACAGCCACCCTGTTGTGCTTCCTGAGGTATTGTACACTTTCAACCCAATTCCTCGAACGCCGGCATTCAATTGCTCTGTGATGTCTCCGTCCTGATTGGCTGCGAGCGAGCTAAAATCTGCGAGATCAGCATGCGCATTATGCGTCATTAGATAGGAAACCTCATTGAATCTTTTGGCGCATAGCTCGGGATGCAAATTACATGTGTCTGTGATTGCACCTGACGAATTGCCTCCCGATGGACATTCCTCTGTATTTCGATCCTCCTTTTTGCATTGAATAATGCAGACGGATACAAGCAAAATGAATACTACTCTATAGCTCATAAATATTGTGGTAAAGTCTTAATCTCCTAAATATACAAAAGGACAATTATATCTTATCGTAGATGCTGATAGAAAAGGGAATTGGGTTGTTCTCGTCTGCAGGGTAACTTTTGACGGAAACAAGATTCCAGTCGGACTCGTCAAATTCAGGAAAAAATGTGTCTCCTTCAAATGACTCGTGCACATGGGTCAGATACATGCGATCGATAAGGTTCTCTTTTAGTGCCAGTTCGTAAATCTGCCCACCTCCAATAACAAAAGGCTCTTCATCTCCACTTCTTATAGCGTGGTCAATGCCTTCTTTCAAAGAATGAAAAACGATGCAATCTTCAGCCCTGAAATCTGTGTTACGCGTGATAATCACGTTGGTTCTGTTTGCAAGCGGTCGGTACTTATGGGGAATGGATTCGTAATTTTTACGCCCCATTATTACGTGATGTTCAAGCGTCGTAGCTTTGAAAAAAGCCATGTCTGCTGGAAGGTGCCAAATCAGGTCATTGTCTTTTCCAATGACCCCGTTTTCTGCTACTGCCGCAATTAAACTAACCATTGATAATTGGACTAAATTGAAACGGCAGCTTTGATGTGCGGGTGCGGATTGTAATCAATCAATTGAAAATCATCGTACCTGAAATCATAGATGGATTTCACATCCGGGTTAAGTACCATTTTAGGTAATTTCAATGGCTCTCTTGTAAGCTGTAGTTCAGCTTGATCGATGTGATTGTTGTACAAATGCACATCTCCAAATGTATGAACAAAATCACCCGGTTGAAGCTCACACACCTGTGCTACCATCATCGTCAGCAGAGCATAGCTGGCGATATTAAATGGAACACCTAGAAAGGTGTCTGCAGACCTTTGATACAGCTGACAGCTGAGCTTGCCATTGCTGACATAGAACTGAAAGAATGCGTGGCAGGGTGGGAGAGCAGCTTTCCCATTCGCTACATTTTCCGAAAATGATACAGAAGTGTCTGGAAGAACACTTGGATTCCACGCAGAAATTATGATCCTTCTGCTATTGGGATTGGATTTGATCTGATCGATGGCGTTTTGCAGCTGGTCTATACCTTCCGAATTCCAGTTTCTCCATTGGTGGCCATATACAGGGCCAAGGTCACCGTTTTCATCGGCCCACTCATCCCAGATCCGAACACCGTTTTCCCTGAGATATTCAGTATTCGTATCCCCCTGGATGAACCAGAGCAGCTCATGAATAATGGATCGCAGGTGTAATTTTTTGGTCGTAAGCATCGGAAACCCCTCAGAAAGGTCGAATCTCATCTGATGTCCGAATGTACTAATCGTGCCTGTTCCGGTTCTGTCTCCTTTTTGCTCTCCGTTCTTCAGAACGTGATCCAGTAAATCTAAGTATTGCCTCATTGTAACTTAACGTATATGCATCAAAAGTAAGGGTAAAATTTCATCCATTTCTGATAAGGTGGATAAGTAGTTTGCGAAGTTGAAAAACTAATGGTCCCTTCCGTGCAAAAAAGAAATCTAGATAAGCATGCCTACTACCACCATAGTAAAAAGACAAGCGATCGTTCCACCGATCAATGCCTTAAAACCAAGTGATGACAACAGGCCTTTTCTGCTAGGAACAAGTGCTCCGATTCCACCGATCTGTATTCCAATAGAAGCGAAATTAGCGAATCCGCAAAGCATATAGGTAGCCATTATAGTGGAGCGTTCAGAAATCGCGTTTGCATTTTTCATATCACCCAAACTTTTGTAGGCAACGAATTCATTCAAAATAGTCTTTGTACCCAATAGTTCACCCAACGACCAAATGTCGGCTGTTTCAACTCCCAATAACCACATAATTGGGCCGCACAAATAACCCAAGATCATTTCAAACGAAAGAGATTCATACGGTGTGTGGGTTGCGATCCATCCATTCAGATCTCCGATTGTTCCAGCTTTTCCAAGAATGAAATTGGCCATAGCCATAAGGGAAAGAAAAACGATCAGCATGGCTCCCACATTTACGGCAAGTCGCAATCCATCTGATGTTCCATTTGAGATGGCCTCAAGAGCATTCGTACCTATTTTATCTTTGGAAATACTTAGGTCTTGATTCACTTGTTCGGTTTCAGGCACCAGCATTTTTGCGGCGACGATGGCCGCCGGAGCAGAAATAATAGAAGCCGTGAGCAGGTGTTTGGCATAAAACAGCTCTTGCGCAGGATCTCCGTTACCCAGGAATCCAATGTAAGCAGCCAGAACTCCGCCGGCAATTGTTGCCATTCCTCCGGTCATCAGACACATGATCTCTGATTTGGTCATCCCAAGAAGGTAGGGGCGAACAAGCAGGGGCGATTCCGTTTGACCCAAAAAAACATTGCCCGCGGCAGCAAGACTCTCTGCCCCCGAAAGTTTCATGAATTTTTTCATGATCCAGGCGAATGCATAAACAATTTTTTGAAGAATGCCCCAATAATAAAAGAGACTCATCAATGCAGAAAAGAAAATAATGGTAGGTAGTATGACCACTGCGAATGTCATTAATGGAGATTGCACTTCCTGGGGGTCGGTACCGAATTGACCAAACACAAAGTTGATTCCGACTCGGGCAAAATCAATGACATTGGTGAAAAAGCTGGCGATGTTCTCAAATACAAGGTCCACATAAGGTACTTTGAGCACTAGTACCGCTATAATCAGCTGCAATACGATTCCTTTGATAACCAGATTCCAGTTGATGGCTTTTCGGTTAGAGGAAAAGAGAAATGCCATAAACAAAAGAAAAGCCAATCCAATGATACCTCTTGAAATGGTGGTGAAGGAGATGAAGGAAGTTGCGGGTGGTGTTTGATACGAAAAATGATAGATGGCTTGATCATCTTCACTCTGAAGCTGCATGAACGTATCCTGTAGTCGAACAATTCGGAAAGGGCGAATTAATCCGTGGGTATTGAAATTACCTTGGTTATCAAAATGACCAACCTTCGTACCGTCTTCATCAAACAAGCTAACCGATTGATCCCCATCTCTTCCGAAATGGGTAATCATACTGTCCGTAGGAAAGTATTGGGGCATTTGCTCAACGATCAGAACAGAGTCTCCTTGAATTTCCCAGGAGCCAAAAATGGTGTCTTCCGGCGATAATGAAATCTGGAAGTAGTTCTGACCGATACTTGCGTTCGAGGAAAACATCCACATCAACTGTTGTCCTTGTTCACCTAAATTGGTTCGGCCACCGGTACCCGATTCGTACACTTCCAGCTGCCAGTTTCTTTGAATTTTATCTGCAGAGGTTGGTTCCTTCACGCAGGAAAACAATCCAACGGCAAGTACTCCGATCAGTATATATTTATACAGTCGAATCATTAGTTGGATTTCCTTCTGTCGATCTCGTCTCGGATTCTGGAAGCACTTTCGTAGTCCTCGTTGGCAATTGCTTCGTTGAGTTTGGTTTCAAGCTCTTCTAAGCTTATGGATTCCAATGGTTCGTTCTGGATTGATGTAAGCTCTTCAATGTTCAGGTCCTCCATTTCTTCTGAAATTCCTTGATCTTCGAGAATAATGCCCGCTGAGCTGAGAATAAATTCGTAGGTAAAAATAGGACAATTGAATCGAACGGCAAGTGCAATTGCATCAGACGTACGAGAGTCAATTTCTACTGTTTTACCATTGTGGATACAAACGATTTTCGCATAAAAGATTCCCTCTACCAAATTGTAGATCAATACTTCTGTAATTTCTATGCTGAATTCTTGCGCAAAGCTTTTAAAAAGATCATGGGTCAAAGGCCTGCTTGGAGCCATACTTTCCAATTCAATGGCAATAGCTTGCGCCTCAAAACCACCTATTATTATTGGGAGTCTTCTTCGGCCATCCGCCTCGGCGAGAACCAACGCATATGCGCCTGACTGTGTCTGACTGTAAGATAACCCTACAATATCCAACTGAATCTTTTCCATCAGAATTAAACAAGTTGGGAAGCACTAGGCTTCCCAACGAATCTCTACGAAAATAACATTAAATTAATGAACCTCAAAAGAGGAGGAGCATTTAATTGTTAGATTCCTTGAACTTTTTAATGGCCTCCGTTAATCTGGGAAGAACCTCAAAGGCATCTCCAATGACACCATAATCTGCTGCCTTGAAAAACGGTGCTTCAGCATCCGTGTTGATTACAACGATCGTTTTGGACCCGTTAACACCAGCCAAATGCTGTATTGCCCCAGATATTCCCGATGCGATATACAGATTGGGCCGTATTGCAATTCCCGTCTGACCAACGTGCTCGTGGTGAGGTCTCCAGCCGATGTCTGCTACCGGTCTTGAACAAGCTGTAGTCGCACCCAACGTTTTTGCCAGATCTTCCACTATGCCCCAATTCTCAGGTCCTTTGAGGCCTCTTCCCGCGGAAACAACCAGCTCCGCTTCCGGCAATGGCGCCACATCTCCTTCTTGAAGCTTCCTTTCCTTTACAGTTATTCTGTTGTCGCCTAAATCCAAGTTAAGCTCTTCTACCGGAGCATTACCACCGTCTTTTGTGGCGGCTAGTGAGTTTGGCGTGTAAGAGATCACTTTAATTGCCGAATTCACCGCAACGTGTGCAAAGGCTTTACCCGAAAAAACATTGGTTTTTACTACAAATCCATTGGATGTATCCGGAACATCTACGGCACTTGATACATGTCCTGCACCCAATTTCGCCGCAATTCTCGGTCCGATCGATTTTCCTGTTTGGTCCTGAGCCAATACAACTACGTCAGCCCCTAAGGATTCTGCGGTTTTCGCAACAAGCTGGGTTAGCTGATCACCATTTCCTTCTGTAATGCCTCTGTGCACAAGCACCTTGCTCGCACCATATGTTCCCGCCCCTGCTAACGCATCGGAGCTAAGATCTCCAAAAGTAACGACCGTAGTTTCCCCGATCCTTTTTCCATATGAAACTGCTTCCAGTCCTGCTTTGACCAGATTGCCGTTTTTTGATTCTACAAATACTACTACTGTCATGATCTAAATAACTTTTGCTTCTGTGTGTAATAAGTTGACTAACTCATCCATATTCTCAGGATCGATATACTTGCAAGCGGCCTTTTCATCCGGCTTGGAATAGGCTACCACTGATGTGAGGTCGTCACAATCAACCGGCTGAACGACATTCAATGGTTTAGTACGAGCAGCCATAATGCCCCTCATGTTCGGAATCCGTTGTTCTGCCATCCCTTTAGCCGCAGAAAGTACGAATGGCGTACCTACTTCAACAACCTCTATGCCTCCTGACACATCTCTCTCCAGTGTTGCTACATTACCTGCAACTTCGAGTTTAGTGGCCAACGAAACAAACGGTTGTCCGAGCAGCTCTGCTACCATCGCACCCACCTGAGCACCATTGTAGTTAATGGTCTCTTTTCCGGTTAATACAATGTCATATTCATTGGCTTTTGCATATTCTGCAATTTGTTTTGCCACGTAAAAGGAGTCTTTCGGATCTGCATCAATTCGAACCGCATCCGTTGCTCCTATTGCAAGCGCCTTTCTGATCGTAGGATCATCCGCTGCAGTACCAACGGTTATGGTGGTTACGGTTCCGCCGCTGGTTTCTGTTAATTCAAGGGCCCTTACCAATGCGTACCATTCATCGTATGGATTTACGATGAACTGTACACCGTTTTCATCAAATTTTGTATCTCCATCAGTGAAGGCAATTTTTGCGGTGGTATCCGGAGCCTTACTGATACAAACTAATAATTTCATATATGAGTTTTAATATTAGATAACATTCAGCCGAGTGCTTTTTTGGGCTGTGTTTTTACGGCAACAAAACTAAAAAAAAAGCGGTTACAAGTGAGTTTTTTGGACACTAAATGTTATGCATGCATAATAAATTAGCGAAAAATATGCTAAAGGCGAATAAAACCACCGATTTGGATGTAGTTTTATTATTTTTGCTCAGCAAATAAAAAAGATTGATTTTTTTCAATCTGATTCAATGATAAAGTATGAGAGAGATTCAGTTCAGACAAGCCCTAAACGAGGCCATGAATGAAGAGATGAGGAGAGATGAAAATGTCTTCCTTATGGGCGAAGAGGTAGCAGAGTACAATGGGGCCTATAAAGTATCGCAAGGAATGCTAGATGAATTCGGCCCTGATCGTGTTATCGATACACCTATAGCCGAGTTGGGTTTTGCAGGTATTGGTGTTGGCGCGGCAATGAATGGCTTGCGGCCGATCATTGAATTCATGACCTGGAATTTTGCAATTCTGGCAGCTGATCAGATCATAAATAGTGCGGCGAAAATGTTACAGATGAGCGGTGGTCAATACAATGTGCCAATCGTGTTTCGCGGTGGGAATGGCTCAGCCGGACAGCTTGCGGCAACTCACTCACAGAGCTTTGAGGCGTTTTATGCCAACATTCCGGGGCTGAAGGTGGTTTCTCCTTCTACGCCTTATGATGCAAAAGGCTTGTTGAAATCCTCCATACGCGATGATGATCCGATCGTGTTTTTAGAATCGGAGAGAATGTATGGAGACAAAGGAGAAGTTCCTGAGGGAGAATATTTGCTTCCTATAGGATTGGCGGATGTGAAGCGAAAAGGTTCTGATGTTACGATCGTATCTTTCAATAAAATGATGAAAGAGGCTCTAGGTGCTGCGGCTGCATTGGAAAAAGAAGGCGTTTCTGCTGAGGTAATTGATCTGAGAACAATTCGACCTTTGGACCACGATACTATTGTTGAATCGGTTAAAAAAACAGGCAGAATTGTAGTGGTTGAAGAAACCTGGCCATTTTGTGGTGTTGCTTCTGAAATAACCTACAATGTTCAGAAATATGCATTCGATTATTTAGATGCCCCCGTAAAGCGTGTTTCTCAAGCCGACACTCCTTTGGCTTTTGCCAAACCATTGATCGAGGCAAGTCTTCCGAATGTGTCCAGAGTTGTAGAGGCCTGTAAAGCGGTTCTTTATAAATAGAGACTTTTCAATTTAAAAATTGAGTATCATCAAGGGTTAAACTGTCCTTAAAAGGTTGGGCTTGAATAAACTTCCAATGACCTTCATTGAGATAATTTGTTTTATCAATAGGAAACATCTACTTTTGCCCACCTAAAAATTTAAGAACATCTAAATGGAAAATTTAATCTACATCCTTCCCGGCTTCGGAATTCTGGGATTGTTATACATGTTATACTTGTCTGTATGGGTCAAAAAACAGAATGCAGGAAGTGACAAAATGAAAAAATTATCAGGCTACATTGCTACAGGGGCATTGGCATTTTTGAAAGCAGAATATAGAATGCTGGCTGTATTTGTGGTGATAGCCGGAGGTGCACTCGGTGTTTTATCCGGACTGGATTACATTCCTGCCGGAATGTACATTGTTGTTGCCTTTGTTATTGGCGCAGTTTTTTCTGCTGTCGCTGGTAATATTGGTATGCGTATTGCCACTAAGGCAAATGTTAGAACCGCTGAAGCTGCAAAGACAAGTCTACCTCAGGCAATGAAGGTTGCATTTAGAGGAGGAACGGTAATGGGACTTGGTGTAGCAGGTTTGGCTGTATTCGGTCTATCAGCAATTTTCTTATTCCTGGTTATGAACAAGGGAGAAGCAGATACGATGGAAGTGATCCTTGAAACATTGGCCGGTTTTTCTTTGGGTGCTGAGTGTATTGCATTGTTCGCTAGAGTAGGTGGTGGAATTTATACGAAAGCAGCCGATGTTGGCGCCGATCTTGTAGGAAAGGTAGAAGCCGGTATTCCTGAAGATGACCCAAGAAACCCCGCTACGATTGCAGACAACGTTGGAGACAACGTAGGAGATGTTGCCGGAATGGGTGCAGATCTTTTTGGTTCTTATGTAGCTACCATGCTTGCGGCTATGGTTCTTGGGAATTATGTAATTCGAGATATTGCATCTGCAAGCGGTGAGGCCTTTACCGACTCATTTGGCGGATTAGGACCGATTTTGATGCCAGTATTAATTGCCGGTGTCGGGTTGATCTTCTCTATTGTTGGAACATGGGTAATCAGGATTAAGAACAACGAAGCAAAGGAAAAGCAGGTTCAAGGAGCGTTCAACCTAGGAAACTGGGGATCGATCGTTTTAACGGGTATAGCATCTTATTTTATTATTCAATACATGTTACCTCCGGTTATGGAAATGAAGTTCTTTGGTGAAGGATTTCAAACCATAACTTCCATGAATGTATTTTATGCAGTACTGATCGGTTTGGCTGTAGGTGGTCTGATTGCGATGTTAACTGAGTATTACACGGCGATGGGTAAAAAACCGGTTTTGGGGATCATCAAAAATTCCTCAACCGGTGCGGCAACCAACATCATTTCCGGTTTAGCATTGGGTATGATGTCTACTTTTGCTCCGATCATTTTGTTTGCTGGTGCAATTTGGGGAGCATATGCTTGTGCAGGATTTTATGGTGTTGCGATCGCAGCTTCCGCTATGATGGCAACAACTGCAATGCAATTGGCCATTGATGCTTTTGGACCAATTGCAGACAACGCGGGTGGAATTGCTGAAATGTCTGAGTTGGATCCGGAAGTAAGAGAAAGAACGGATATCCTTGATGCTGTTGGTAATACTACTGCGGCGGTAGGAAAAGGTTTTGCGATTGCTTCAGCAGCACTAACGGCACTTGCCTTATTTGCGGCATACGTTACTTTCACAGGAATTGACGGTATCAATATCTTTAAGGCCAAAGTATTGGCGGCCTTATTCATCGGTGGTATGATTCCGGTAGTATTTTCTGCGATGGCAATGAGCTCTGTAGGTAAAGCGGCTATGGCTATGGTAAAGGAAGTTCGAAGACAATTCAAGGAGATCCCCGGGATTATGGAAGGTGAGGCTGAGCCGGAATACGACAAATGTGTTGATATCTCTACGAAAGCTGCTTTGAAGCAAATGATGCTGCCCGGGATTCTAACCATTGTTGGTCCTCTATTGATTGGCTTTACGATGGGTGCTGAAGCATTGGGTGCTTACATGGCAGGTGTAACCGTATCAGGAGTACTTTGGGCAATTTTCCAGAACAATGCAGGTGGAGCATGGGACAATGCAAAAAAATCCTTTGAAGCAGGTGTTGAGATCGATGGTGAAATGACGTATAAAGGTTCTGACGCGCACAAAGCAGCCGTTACCGGAGATACGGTAGGAGATCCGTTCAAGGATACTTCCGGTCCATCCATGAATATATTGATCAAGTTGACATGTCTAGTTGGCCTTGTGATTGCTCCGATTCTAGGTGGAGGTCATTTGGGCAACCATGGAAGCAATCATGCTACAGAGGCACACGTTTGCCCTCCGGGATGTAAAAAAGAGTGCTGTGCAGGTGCAGAAAAGAAGTGTGCTCCCGGTTGCACAAAGGAGTGCTGCGCGGGTAAAGAAAAAGAGAACATTGAGAAAATGGTGCTGAAGTTCAAAACAGACTCAACGGAAGTTATGGTGGAGTCCACTAACGGAGAGGTTGTTTGGACACCGGTAAAGCCTGACTCTTTATCTGAAGAAATGATTACTGCGTTGGATGAAGCAGGAATTGAATATTAGAATCAATTTTTTGATCATTACAAGTGCCACCCATATAGGTGGCATTTTTTTTGTCTAGGATTATTGAACATTTTTCTCCAATCTGCGTTAGTTGAGGTATCGATGAAAAAAAAGTTAGTTGTCTTAGGAATTGTAGGAGTTTTGCTCATTGGTCTTGTGATCGTGGCATATACTATTTTATTCCCAAATGAAAGCCTAGTGATGGAGGATCGGGATCTTTCACACTTACAGACCGATTCATCGGCGGTGGACGTCGAAGGTCAGATTCAAGGCTTTAATACAATGTTTGGTTCCTATATTTCCGTTCCGGATTCCAGTGAGCTGTTCTTTCTGAATGGTGGAGAAAAAGGCACGTCCGGAAGGTTTAATGACTTTGAGGTCAGTTTCGAACGTGACTCGACATCGGTTCAACCGGAAATTTCTGTTGTGATACAGTCAAAATCACTATTTACTGACAATGACATCAGAGATAGTCATTTGCAGGAGGCTGAATTTTTCAATACTTCGGTCTTCCCGGAAATTACCTTTCAATCAACAGGGATTCAACAAACCGACTCAAACTATGTCGCAATTGGAGAAATGACTTTTTTGGGCGTGAAGGAAGAAATAAGTATTCAGTTTGACTACCGAGGTAGCGCAACCGATCCAAATGGAAAGCAGTACCACGTTCTTGAGGGTGGTTTTACTTTTAATCCCGGTGATTACGGAATGGATGTCGGGATGGTTATTGCCGACATTAGTGATGTTAAATTCTATCTGGAATTAATTCGATCAGAATAAACCGTGTATCTCGGCATCAATACCCTGAATGATCTTACCCAGATCTTCAGCATCTTCTTTGAAATTGTTTTCATCAACATCAATGATTAGCAATTTGCCTTTATCATAGGTTGAGATCCAAGCTTCGTATCGCTCATTTAACCGTTTCAGATAATCAATACGGATACTTTCTTCGTATTCTCTACCTCTGTCGGAAATGTGGTTAACCAATGTAGGAATAGTTGATCTGAGATAAATCAATAAATCAGGAGCTGAGATGAATGTTTCCATCAAATTGAATAAGGAAAAATAATTCTCAAAATCCCGAGTTGTCATGAGCCCCATGGAATGTAGGTTGGGAGCAAATATGTAGGCGTCTTCATAGATCGTACGATCTTGAATCACTGTGTTTTCATTTTCCTTGATCTCCTGGATCTGGGTAAATCGACTGTTCAGGTAGTAGATCTGAAGATTGAATGACCACCGCTGCATGTCATTGTAAAAATCATTCAAATATGGATTTTGCTCTACGTCTTCGAAATGTGTATCCCAGCCGTAATGCTTGCTGAGAAGTCCCGTAAGTGTTGTTTTTCCCGAACCAATATTACCTGCTATTGCAATGTGCATCGATAGAGTTTTTGAGAATGTCTAAAATACACATTTTGCCTAGATATGAAAGGAGTTGTTCGTATTAAAAAAGTCAAAAGATTTCAACAAAATATTATCTGCTTTCCTCTATCCTGTATCGGTAAACCTTGCCCTTTTTTAGAATGTAGATGAGCGCATTCTGCACTGCGATCGAATCAAAGTCAGACAATGGGGTAGGAATAACTTTTTCGGTGAATAGGATTGCATTGTAAAAGTGGATAGAGTCGTTTTTGAAAGCAACAATGAAATTGTTGTACAGCTCAAAGTCATCCATTCCCATTAAATGTATTGTATTGTAATAGGTTCCGAATACATCAAATACATGAATCCCGGTTTTCGGATTATTCAGGTACACCTTACTTTGATATTCTTTGATCTGTCTAGCCTGAATGGAATCAAGACCAATAATCTGGAGTAAATTACCACTGCGTTGTTCAATTTCAAGCTGTCTGCTTACCAGCAGTAATTCAAAATTCGATTGATCGTATAACCAAACTTTGTTGTCATTGAAACTTGAAGCAATCCGTGTAACCTGCTGCCAATCCAGCTGTTCCAAAGGAATGGTCTGGTCGACCTGTTCACTCAGGGTATTATCCGTTACGATGATCTGATTAGAGCTCTTGTAAAAAATCAATGGCCGTAGAGCCAATGAAACGTCAAGCTGATCGATTTCGCCAAGTAATTTGTTGCTGTAGTGGAACATGGAGTCACCTTTCGGACTGTACTTGATGATTCGCTCATTTTCAATTGAGTATAGGTAGCCCATTTTGTCCACTACGATATCTGAACCTTCTACAGCAAAAGAATCCAGAAAAGTAATTTCCTGTGCCCTAAGCTCGCTGACACTTAAGGACAAAATCAAATTAACGCACAGCCATAACCGAATCGAGCTCATCTATTATATCTCTGTTGTTTGAAAGCCTGGGAACCTTATGTTGTCCACCTAGCTTTCCTTTACTTTTTAACCAATCATAGAACGTGCCATTTGGCATACTTCGTACAATTGGTGTGCAAATGGTCAGGTCGCCCGTCCTTTTCGCCTCATAATCGGAGTTCAAAGACATCAATGATTGATCAAAACACTGTATAAAGTACGCCAAATTTTTTGGTTCTCTTTCAAATTCGATCAACCACTCATGACCACCCGAACTTCCTTGGGTCATGTAGATCGGGGCTCCCGTGTAGTCTTTAATAGAAGCATCGCATGCTGAACATGCATTGGTCAGGGCCCGATTGACATTGTCTTCGATAAGCTCTTCTCCGAATGCATTAATGAATTGGTTGGTTCTGCCTGTCACTTTGATTCGGTAGGGTGCCCGGCTTGTAAACCGCACTGTATCTCCAATGATATAGCGCCATAAACCTCCGTTGGTTGAAATGACCATAGCATAGTTTACGCCCAACTCAATTTCCGACAGTGAATAGACCTTTTGATTGTCTTTGCCAAAATCTTCCATCGGAATGAATTCGTAAAAAATTCCATAATCCAGCATGAGTAACATGTCGTTAGAATCGGATTGGTCTTGTATTCCAAAGAATCCCTCCGATGCATTGTATGTTTCCACATAATTCATGGAATTACCCTGGATCAATTGTTTGAACTGAGCCCGGTAGGGTTCGAAGTTTACACCCCCATGCATAAAGAGCTCAAGGTTTGGCCAGATGTCACGAATGTTATCAGTTGAATTCAATTCCAGAATTCTGTTTAATAAGACCATGGTCCAGGATGGCACTCCGGCTAGAATGTGCACATCTTGATTGGCCGTTTCTCTGGCCAAGCGCTCAATTTTTTCTTCCCACTGATCCATCAGTGCTGTTTCTTTGCTTGGCGTTCTTCGTATTTCACACCACCATGGGAGGTTTTTTATGATGATTGCACTGAGGTCACCAAAATAGGAATCCTTACTGATGTGATTGATCTGGGCGCTTCCCCCCAGTATCAGATGTTTGCCGGTAAATAGTTTGGTTTTAGGGTGATTGTGATAATATAAGCCAAGTAGGTCTTTTCCTCCTTTGTAGTGGCAGGTTTCAAGAGATTCTTTACTTACGGGAATCAACTTGCTTTTTCCACTAGAGGTTCCTGATGATTTTGCGAACCATTTGATCTCATTGGGCCAAAGTAAGTTTTGCTCTCCGGCTTTCAATCGATCCACAAATGGTTTCAGCTGATCGTAGGTTTGCAGAGGAACAGCTTCTCTGTACTGCGTATAGTCGGTGATTCGATCGAATCGGTTTTTTCTGCCAAATTCGGTTGCGTAAGCGGTTTGGATCAGACCTTCAAATACTTCACGCTGGACATCGTGCGGATGTTTCTTGAAGAGCTCAATTTGGTGAACTCGCTTCTTTATGATCCAGGAAAAGAGCTTGTTGAACGGCATCGTTTACCGTTTCTCTTTTTATTACACTAAAAACAGTATGCACCCGATTGCGAGTAATGCAAGGGTAACGTAGATATATCCTATACCAGCTGTTGATTCGTCAAAATGCTTTTCGGCCATAACCATTGGTTTTTATCAAAGGTAAAAATTGATTTTCCTCAACGCTAAAAAAAATGGGATTTTTTCTGTTTTGTCTGGATTATCCATCAAATCTGCTATTCAAGAATCAGTTTTCTATCAATTCAATATTGCCATCTTCGGTGAGCTGCAATTTGCCTTCACTTTTTTCTGTCCTTCCGTCAATCAAAAATCCTTTCAGCTTGCTTGTTTTCCCCTTTAGGATCAAATCTCGACCTTGCTTTTGTGTTAACTTTTTACCCATAAGAACAAAAGGTATTCTAAAGTCACAGCCTGTTTTCCAGTCGCTGCACCCCCATGCGGTTTTTCCGGTTAACACATTTCCTTTTCCACATTTTGGGCAAGACCAATCTTGCGGTTCGTTTTTAGCTTTAGAGTTATTCGCTGAACTTTCTTTCGCTGTTTCAATTTTCACAGCGTGCCGGTCATATTTTACTTCATGGCATAGCTCATTTACCATCTGAAACATTTCCTGCTTAAATGCTGATGCTTGGTAATTGCCCTTTTCAATGTCTCGTAATTTCTTTTCCCACTGTCCGGTTAATTCGGGAGATTTTAGAAGGTCACTTTTTATCGTGTCTATAAGCTGCATACCAGTTGTCGTGGCAACAAGTCGTTTTTTCTCTTTTCGTATGTACTTTCTTCTGAACAGGGTTTCTATGATGTTTGCCCGGGTAGATGGCCTGCCGATTCCGTTTTCTTTCATTAGGTCGCGAAGCTCATCATCGTCTACTTGTTTTCCTGCAGTTTCCATTGCCCGGAGCAGGGATGCTTCTGTAAAATAGTTGGGTGGTTTCGTTTGTTTTTCCTGAAGTTCCGGTTCGTGTGGCCCTGTTTCTCCCTCTTCAAATATTGGCATCACATTTTCTTCGTTCGGGTCTTTGTGTTTATCGGAAGCGTAAACAACCCGCCACCCCGGATCTATGATCTGTTTTCCGCTGGCTTTAAAGGAAATACCTCCTGTTTCGCCGACCACGGTCGTGTTGGAGACTTTGCAATCGGGATGAAACACCGAAATAAATCTGCGCGTAATCGCATCATAAACTCGTTTTTCCTCGAGACTGATCCCTCTAGGGTCTTCTCCAGTTGGGATGATGGCATGATGGTCGGTAACTTTTTTGTCATTGAATACCTTTTTTGACTTTTTAATGGGCTTAGTTAAAAGGTCGGCTGTCAGTTTCGCGTACGGTTGCAAACGCTTTAAAATACCAGGCACTTTTGGATAGATGTCATCAGGCAAATAGGTCGTATCCACTCTCGGATAGGTCACCAGCTTTTTTTCATAGAGCTTTTGTACGTAGTTCAATGTGTATTCTGCCGAGAAAGCAAATTTCTTGTTGCATTCGATCTGAAGAGCTGTGAGATCAAACAATCGGGGTGGGGCTTCTTTGCCTTCCTTTTGTTCGTAGCTTTTCACTTCAAACACCTCATTTTCAATTTCCTCAACCAATTTGGCTCCTTGTTCTCGGGCGGTTATTTTTCCCTTTTCAGAGGAGAACAACACTTCTCGATAAACCGTTTTGAGCTCCCAATACGTTTCGGAGGTAAAATTGTCTATGGCTTTCTGCCGATCAACGATCATAGCCAACGTGGGGGTTTGCACCCGGCCGATCGAGAGTACTTGCTTGTCTTTTCCGTATTTGAGTGTGTAGAGCCGTGTGCAATTCATTCCTAGGATCCAGTCACCGATGGCTCGTGAAATTCCTGCTGCATACAAATTGTCAAACTTCTTGCCGTCCTGGAGATTTTTAAACCCTTCTTTGATCGCTTCCTCTGTAAGAGATGAGATCCACAACCGCTTTAAGGGCTTCTTGCACCCGGCCTTGGTCAATACCCATCTCTGGATCAGCTCACCCTCTTGTCCGGCATCCCCGCAATTGATTACTTCATCACATTCGTTGAAAAGCTTTTCAATGGTTTGGTACTGTTTTTCAATTCCACTGTCTTTCTTCAGCTTTATTCCGAAGCTGGAAGGAAGCATCGGAAGCACATTCAAATTCCACCATTTCCATTTTTCCGTGTAATCGTTGGGTTCTTTGAGTGTACAAAGATGTCCGTATGTCCAGGTAACGCAATACCCGTTGCCCTCAAAATAACCGTCCTTTCGGGAGGTGGCTCCAAGCACTTCCGCAATTCCTTTGGCAACACTGGGTTTTTCTGCGATACAGACTTTCATGTAACACGAAAATAGGAAGGAAAAGCCTTGTATTTAAAAATGTTGAAAAGTTCGTTTCATATAGATGACTTTAAATTCAATACTGAATTTAATTGTCATTTTCAGCTTTGTAAAGCATGGAAAGTAGCCCGTAGCACAATCGATTAATTTCTCGGGCATTGGGATTATTCGTACCAATATTGGATAAAACAACGACACCATAATTGTTTTCTGTGTCAAAGACCATACAAGATCGAAAACCTCCTATAGCACCATTATGCATGTAGGTGGTTTTTAAGCTGTCAGAGTTAATGAACCACCCCAAGCCTATGGATGTATTGTTCGATTCGTGCGTCACTTTTCGCGTTAGTGCCAGTTCTTCGTTAGAGGGGTCGAATTGTGCTTTCACAAATTTGGTTAGATCTTGAACGGTTGAAGAGATGCCGCCTGCGCCGACAAGCGCATTTAGATCATAACAAGGCATCGCATTACCAATTGCATCTAACCCCGTTACCCGATCACCTAGCTTGTTGCAACGTGACGAGCTGTTGTTCATTCCATATTTACTGAAGATCTTTGTTTGCAACAATTCTTCAAAGTCCATTTTTACAGCCTCTGATAAAACATTAGCAAGGATTCCTACTGCGACATTCGAATATGCGAAAGCAGTTCCGGGTTTAGACTCGGGAATAAAGTGTTTATTTAGATACTCAATTAGATTTTCTTTTGAGTAATTTTTTTCGGGATTCACACCGCTCCACAGGTTCAGGTTATTTGGCATGTTAGGAAAACCTGCCGTATGATTGGCAAGCTGCTGGAGCTGGATCTCCTTAATTTTACTTTTTTTAACCTTCAGATACTTGTATGCAGGATCTGTCAATTTCAGTTTTTCTTCATTTACCAGACCTGCAAGCAATGTAGAAGTGAACACTTTAGAAATGGATCCGATCTGAAATACTCGATTACTGTTTTCTACTTGTTGTATGGAATTGTTTTTCTTTTTGGCACCATAAAATGTTTCGTTGCTCTTATTGATCACAACGATGGCAATTTCGGAATGGTTGGGCAATTTGGTCAAAAGTGAGGAAACCTTCTTGTCACAAGAGTCTATTACTGTAGATTGATTTTGCTTATCAATGAGAATCCCACTGCTAGTTTGGGTATTTCCCATCATGGTTGCGGTGGCAAGTATAAAAAGTAGTAAGACTTTTTCTTTCATTTTCAATGGATTGATGTATTTAAAGCTCTACTACCAAAGGCTTTGTAATTCCTTATTTGGCCAGCTGATTATTGAAGTACAGCTCGAATGGTAGTCTGGCCTGAATGCCCTTCATGCCTGCCGCCTCATCAATTGCTTTGAGCTGTTTCATCAGCTGCATACTCAGACTCGGATCCTTTTTTTCCTTGCCATCATCCATGGATTCCGACAGTTGTTCCAATAGTACCTCAAGGTCGTTTTCTTCGATCATCGGATATTCGATCAAGCAAATGTCTTCTGCCTCTATGCCGCTCTCTTCAGCTGCATAATCGATAGCGTCTTGAATGCCCCCGAGTTCATCCACCAATCCGATTTCGATAGCATCCGTTCCGCTCCATACTCTGCCTTGTCCTATACTATCAACTCCGGCAACATCGAGATCGTCTCTTCCGTCAGCAACCCGTTTTTTGAAAAGATCATACACTTCATCAACTCCTTGCTGTATCATCCTTATCTCTTCCGCTTCTAAGGGTTTTGTGATGTTCAACATGGCATATTCATTGGTTTCTACTCGATCTGTGGTTATTCCAATGTGATTGGTCAGCATTCCTTCGATGTTAGGGATCACTCCAAAAACTCCAATCGAACCTGTTAGGGTATTGGGTTGCGCATAGATCTTATCCGCGGCGCACGAAATGTAATAACCTCCTGATGCGGCGTAGTCGCCCATTGAGACAACCACAGGCTTATCCGTTTCTTCCAGCAACTTTAATTCTCTCCAGATCACATCAGAAGCAAGTGCGCTTCCACCGGGAGAATTCACTCGGAAAACGACTGCTTTTACACTGTCATTCAACCGGGCGGCTCGCAGTGCTTTTGATACGCCTTCCGACCCGATTGATTCCAAGTCGCCTTCACCACCCGAAATGGCTCCGGTTGCATACACAATTGCAATGTTTCCTTTTTTGTTTCCTTTTTTACGGTTCTTTCTGTTTTTGTCCTTCGCATATTTAGCGAATTGTACCACATTCAGATCCTTTGTTGATTCTACTCCCATTTTTACCTTCAGGAGCTCAATCATCTCGTCTTTGTACTTGGCTCCATCCACCAATTTATAATCAATGGCATCCTGGGCCGTTCTGACCAAAACGCTGTCGGCAATCTTTTCCAGCTCATCCGCTGAGATGCCTCGTTCGTTTTCTATTCCACCTTTCATTTGATCCCACATTGAGGAAAGCAATTTTTCCATTTGAGCTCTGTTGGACTCACTCATGCGGTCCAGCATAAATGGCTCGACAGCGCTTTTAAATTTGTTGTTTGAACCACGAATGATCTGCATGTCGATGTCCCATTTGTCCAGCATAGGCTTGAAAAACATCAGCTCTGTGCCCAGTCCTCTAAAATCAAGACCTCCTTCCGGATAAATATATAGCTCGTCTGCTACTGAGGTCAGATAGTAATTGCTCTGGAAGTAGAGTTCGCTGTAGGCTACAATAAATTTGTTCGATTTTTTGAAATCGATTAGCGCCTCTCTTATTTCTTCATGTCCTGCCATTCCGGCACCTACAACACCCGAAACATCCAGGTAAATACCTTTGATGTTATCGTCTTCTTTTGCTGCAGCAAGCCCCGCCCGGATTGCGTCAATTCCAAGCCGATCTTCCAGCTGGAAACTCGTTTGTGAAAACGTTGTATGCGTTCGTTCCGAGATCATTTTATTCAGCTTCATATGAAGCAGTGAATTCTTTTTGACCTTTTGAGCCTTCGCCTCCACATCTGCGCCAAAGCTTCCGAAAAGTGCAGATAAGCTACCGATGAATATGAATACTACTACAATGCCACCAATTACAAAGGCGATTAGGGACGACAAAAATGATGCTAATAATGTTCTGAAAAATGACCTCATATGAAATTCAATTAGTTACTTTGAAGCTAAATTAGAGAGTTTGTACTCGGAATTAGTAGGTTTATACATAAGTGGTTTTTTTTGAGTACAACGGGTAAGAAAGATAGATTTGATTGTATGCAAGGCAGTGTAATCCTCGGTCTGGGCTCCAATTTAGGGGTAAGGGAAGATAACATCAGGCAAGCCATTTTGATGATCCAAAATTATGGAGAGGTTACCCATCAATCTAATCTATATGAGACATCTTCCTGGGGGTATGAATCGGAAAATAAGTACATCAACTCATGTATCGAATTAAATACTAAAATGGAAGCCAAAGAGCTGCTGGGTGCCATGCTGAAAATTGAGTTGGAGATGGGAAGAACTCGAAATCCCGGAGGATATTCTGATCGCGTTATAGATATAGATGTACTCTTGTTTGGCGATCAAATTGAAAATAAAGCTACTATTCAAATTCCACACCCGGAAATGCACAATAGGTTGTTTGTTCTTGCTCCGATGAATGAGCTGGTCCCAAATAGAATTCACCCGATTTTTAAAAAGTCCATCAACGAGCTATACAATTTATGCTTAGATTCAACTCAAATTCAAAAAGTTGGATGACCGACCGTTTATAGTGATCGAGGGAAACATTGGAGTTGGCAAGACCAGCTTGGCAAGGGCCTTATCCGAAAAATGGGGCTATTCTTTAGTTTTGGAGGAGTTTGAAGAAAACGAATTTCTATCCGATTTTTATAAACCAGAGGTCAGCGTTAGTTTTCAAACAGAAGTTCGTTTTATCGTGGATCGTTTCAATCAGCTGAGAGAAGCGCTTGACGAAAATCAACCAGTTATTACGGATTATTTTATAGAAAAGTCACTCATATTTTCAGAAAATAGTTTGTCAGCAAGGGAGTTCAATTTGTTCAGAGACTTGTACAGTATTTTGTTTGATAAGATAAGAAAACCCGATCTGTACGTATACCTCAGTGCTGACGTTGCTCGCCTTCGCAGTAACATCAGAAAAAGGAACAGGGGCATGGAACAGGAGATATCGGAATCGTATCTTGAACAGATCAACAACCGATATTTAAAGTATGTATCGGCTCATAAAGAGCTGAATTCCTTATTACTGGATGTTACAAAGTATGATTTTCTGACCTACCCGGAGCACTTGACGGAAATAGCCTCCTTGATTCAATCTAAATTGTTAGCAATTCAGCAGGTCAGATAACCATTTTATCTGTTGGCAGAGTTAAAAACTTTGGTTATTATTGCAGCACATTATAGTATACTTTAAAAACCAGTAATGAAAAGAAGAAACCTAAAACTCGTTGCAATAGCTACACTAGTGGGTAGTTTTGCTGCTTCTTGTACTCTATTAAAAGATTTGGAATATACGGTAACTCCAAATCCAATTGAACAACATGGAGATACATGTACTTTACGTATCAATGGAAAGTTTGTTGAAAAAGGACTGAACGCAAAGGCCTTGGTAGAAGTTACACCTGTTTTGATCAATTCAGATGGAACGGAAAGATCATTCAAAACAGAATTTTTTAAAGGAGAAAAAGCAGCTGGAAATGGCATTGTTGTTCCAAAAGCTGGAAAGTCGTTCACCTATAACAGTGAAATTGGCTGTGAGTGCGGTGAATTTGCTGCTTCAGAGTTGAAAGTTAAATTACTGCCGAAGAAAGGGACCAAAGTGATGGACGAAATTCTTACGGATAAAATTGCCGATGGAGTTATCCACACTCCATGTATGCTGATGACCGATGATAAAGTGGTAGCCGCAGAAGACAATTTTGTGAGAGTAACGCAACATACTACAGGAGTTACGATCAATTACCTGAAAGGAAAATTCAATGTGCGGTCTAACGAGTTGAAAGATCAGGATATAGCTGACTTCAATGCTTGGTTAACTGCTGCAATGACCAATCCTAAGATCGTAATGAAGCAGGTTGGAATTATGGCGTATGCATCTCCTGAAGGTGAAATAGAAAAGAACGATAACCTTGCTTCTGATCGTGCAAATAGCGGTAAAGGTGCAATGGTTAATATCATGAAAAAAGCAGGGTTTGAAGCAGGTACGCAAGACGGCTTTTACAATCTGATGCCGAAAGGTGAAGACTGGGCAGGATTGAAGGAGCTGATCGCTGCTTCTGATCACCCAGACAAGAACATCATCATTTCAGTAGCTGAAATGAATGGCGATGATGCCAAAAGAGAAGCGGAAATCAAAACGCTGGCGCACACCTACAAGTTTTTGGAAGATGATATTTTCCCTCAGTTGAGAAGGTCTCAAATGACATTGAGCTATGACCTTAACGGATTGACAGACGAAGAATTGTTGCAGTGGGCTCAGGCCAAGCCGGATTCATTAACGATAGAAGAATTGTTGTTCACAGCAAACACGTTAGTGGATGATTTGAATGAAAAGCTAAGGTTGTTTCAGGTTGCTGAGAAAGTTGCACCGAAAGATTGGAGAGCTGCCAACAACGTGGGTTATATTATGATGTTGCAAAACAAAATGGACGATGCGTCCGCGCAGTTTGAAAAAGCGGCCGGTCTAGGATCTGATCCAATTATCAAAAACAATTTAGGCGTAATTGCCAGAATGAATGGAAATATAGCAAAAGCTGAAGAGCTGTTCAACGAAGGGCTTTCTGCAGGTCCTGAGGCGAAGTACAACCTTGGTTTGGTTCAAATCAAAAAAGCAGAATATGCGTCAGCTGTTGACAATATGGGTGCTTTTGAAACATTCAACCTGGGACTTGCAAAGTACCTTAATGGTGACACTGATGGTGCAGTTGCTGCAGTTGATGCGTCTTCCGAGGCAACAACGGCTATGGGGCATTACCTAAAGGCTGTGATTGGTGCAAGAACAGGAAATAAGGAAATGATGACAACAAACTTGAAAGAAGCCATTTCTAAAGATGCACAATGCAAGCCAAAAGCTGCTGCGGACAGAGAATTCATGAAGTACTTTGAAGATGCTGATTTCAAAGCAATGGTTCAGTAATTGAAGACATTTTATCAACGGAAAGCCTTCTGCCTAGCAGAGGGCTTTTTTTTGTGCCCAAATTTTGTTTTGAAAATGGAAAACAATTGTTGATCTTGTATTAATTATTCGATAAAGTAGAGGTGCATAGCTTGCGAGTCGTTTCGGTAAATATTGGGGAAAAGAGAACCATTACATTCAACAACAGAACGATTGAAACAGGTATTTTTAAGCGTCCTGTAGAGGGATCAATATTTTTGGATTCGGAGCATGTTCGTGGAGATACCATTTCAGACCGCAAGCACCATGGTGGTGTAGATCAGGCGGTTTATGGTTACAGTGCAATACATTATTCTTATTGGGGAAAAAAGTACGATCTGGTAAATAAGAATTACGGAGTATTTGGGGAAAATATCACGTTTTCAGAACTAGAAGAATCTGAAATTCACCTAGGTAATGTGTACCGTTGTGGAGACATCCGTATTCAGGCTGCGGGACCTAGAATACCGTGTTTTAAATTGGGCATCGTGTTCAAAACACAGCAGATTGTGAAAGAGTTTTGGCAAACCACAAAGTGCGGTGTTTATTTTAAGGTGCTGACAGGTGGGGAGGTTCGTTCAGGTGATGTGTTTGTTTTAGAGAAAGAAAACACCAATCAACCTACTATTGCCGAGCTATTTCAGGAGCATAGACCAAAGTCGATTAACTGTGAATAACCCATTTACTGGTCACTAATTGTAAATAATAAAGTGGGTATTGAAAAGGTTTAGAAAGAAGCCTTAATTCTTCTGCTTCCTCCTCTGTATCGGCCTTTGGCTGTAGCTCTTGGTCTGTAATAAACACCCAAAACGGCATACATATAACCGTCACGATCTGTAGGGTCACCTCTCTGCATTCCTGCCTTTGTTGGATTGTACTCGTATGTACCATCTGTATAGGTCGGAATTATATTCAGTGTCGGGTTCGCAAAGTATGCAGCCTGAGATCCATAAGCATTTGCAATGGCGTCATTATCGTAATATACCGTGCTCACATCATCGATGTAATCGGTAAAAGTAAATCGGTGAGCTAGCTCTAATTTTATTCCCCATTCTCTCGACAATCCATATCGTAATCCAAATCCAACGGGAACAATTACTCCGTATTTTTTGTAAGGTTCTGGTCCACCTTCAAGTCCCTGTCCTTCTGTACCTAGTGGTGCGAGATCAACCCACATTCCGTTCGATGGGTTCTGTGCTTGAGGATTGAAATAGAATCCACCTAGACCAAAAAATGTATAGAAACCAACATTAACTTTTTTCAGACCTAGCTTTTTTCCCAAGTTACTTTTTAGGTTGTACAGGTTTCCATATTTCTCTTTGATTATGTGAAATTCGATTGTCGTGGTAAAATCGTAAATATTGGCTCGAAAATGGAGGTTCCTATTTTGTCTGAAAATTTCGGTTGTTGTATTGTCATTTCCGGCAACGCGCTGCACTCCTCCTTGCGCCCGAATACCCACTCTTTCACCAAGGTACATCATGTAACTAAGGCTACCCGCAAATTTTGTTTGGTTGAATTCAAGATCCCAAAGAAAGTCAGACCCAATCTGATCTCTTCCGCCAAGTTCACCCAAAAAGTTGGATGCTCCCAACTGCAGAGTGTACTCGTGCTTCTGTACCTTCCACATCCGACTGCTATAAAACCCTTGAGCGTAATATTCGTGAGTGTAGGCAGCGAGTAGAAGAGCGGCTAATATGAAACTTCTAAACAACATCATTTTTTTCGCGTACTTAACGCGAGTACTCAAAAATAGGAAAATCAATCCAATATCACTATTATTTGATTGGCTTTAACACCAATCGCTTTGTTACTGTTTAACAATTGGACAACGCAATAAGTTACACAGGTTGCCTTTCGGAATCATTTAATTTCTGAGGTATGAGGAGAATACATTCACAACGATGCCTGTGCAAACGGATACGTTCAAGGAGTGTTTTGTTCCGAATTGCTCTATTTCTAAGCAATGATCCGATGCATTTACAACTTCCTGATCCACTCCATCAACCTCATTTCCAAAAACTAGTGCAATCTTTTTGCAAGACAGTTGATCTGCTTCGGACAAGTTTACGCTATCTTCAGTTTGCTCAACGGAAACTATCGTAAATCCTTCTTTTTTTAGCGAATGGATAGCTTCCATGGTTGTATTGAAGTGGCTCCAGTCAACACTTTTGGTAGCACCGATCGCTGTTTTTGTAATTTCCCGGTGGGGAGGCCGGGGGGTGATGCCACACAGATAGAGCTCCTGAATTCCGAAGCAATCCACAGTCCTGAAAATAGAACCCACATTACTTAGGCTGCGGATATTGTCCAACACGACAATTAGAGGAATTTTTATTAGTTGTTTGTATTCCTCTACTGTAGGTCTGTTCAGCTCGTCTAATTTTAGCTTTCTGTTCATAACTTAAATTGAGGTGTGTATAAATCGGTGTGGTCCTCAGCCGAATGCGTCGTACCTTTAGTGTTTATTGACACGAAGGTAACGCATTGGCAACAAAAACGAAATCAAAAAAAGCGAAGAAGGAAACCCCTCTGATGACTCAGTACAATCAGATCAAGGGGAAATATCCGGATGCACTCCTTTTGTTTCGGGTAGGGGATTTCTATGAGACGTTTGGTTCGGATGCGATCAAGGCATCAAAGATTCTAGGAATTGTTCTAACAGCGAGGAACAACGGGGCCTCGAAAATCGAGCTGGCCGGGTTTCCGCACCATGCTATGGATACGTATCTGCCAAAGCTGGTTAGGGCTGGGCAACGGGTGGCGATCTGTGATCAGTTGGAGGATCCGAAACTGACCAAAAAGATCGTGAAACGCGGAGTAACTGAGCTGGTCACTCCGGGTGTTTCGTTCAATGATCAGGTGCTGGAACAGAAAAGCAATAATTTTTTAGCTGCTGTGCATTTTTCTAAAACCGGTGCTGGAGCTTCTTTTTTGGACGTGTCAACGGGAGAGTTCTTACTTGCAGAGGGTTCTCTGGAATACATTGACAAGCTAATGCAGGGGTTTCAGCCCAAAGAAGTACTCTACGAAAAAAACAAGGAAACGCTCTTCAGTGTGCACTTTGGCGATAAATTATTCACTTATAAGCTGGACGATTGGGTGTTTTCTGAGGACTTTTCCAGAGAGACACTGCAAAAACATTTTGGAACGAATTCTTTGAAAGGATTTGGGGTTGAGACCTTGAGCAACGGAATTGTTGCTGCAGGAGCGATACTGCAGTATCTTTCTCAAACTGAACACAAGAAGCTGGATCACATCACCAATCTTTCACGCATTGAAGAAGAAAAGTACGTGTGGCTGGATCGGTTTACGGTCCGTAATCTGGAGCTGCTGTACAGTCCAAATCCGGATGCGAAAACGTTGATCGATGTGATCGATGACACGACATCACCTATGGGCGGTAGAATGTTGAAGCGATGGATGTTGCTGCCGTTGAAAGACAAAAAAGCCATAGATGAGCGATTGGATGTGGTAGAGCATTTTATTAATCAAGCTGGTGAAAGAGAACGACTCATAGAGGAAATAGCAAAGATCGGTGACTTGGAGAGACTGATCTCCAAAGTAGCTGCCGGTCGGGTAAATCCGCGTGAAGTAAATCAGCTCCATAGAGCACTTCTTGCTTTGGAGCCCATTCGTGAGCTGTGTATGCGTTCGAATATCAATGCGGTTCAACAGCTGGGGGATCAGCTGAATCTTTGTGAAACGATCCGAGACCAGATCCGCTATCGATTAAAAGAGGATGCGCCTGTGTTGTTGTCCAAGGGTGGAGCGATTGCCGATGGAGTGAATGAGGAGCTGGATGACCTGCGGTCGATCGCATTTTCCGGCAAAGACCATTTGGTGCAGATTCAGCAGCGTGAAATGCTGGCAACGGGCATATCCTCGCTAAAGATTGCCTACAACAATGTGTTTGGCTATTATCTGGAGGTGCGGAATACCTACAAGGATAAGGTTCCGGAGGAATGGATTCGGAAACAAACGCTAACACAAGCGGAGCGGTACATTACTGAAGAGCTCAAAGAATACGAAACCAAAATATTGGGTGCCGAAGAAAAGATCCTTGCCCTGGAAGCTCAGCTTTTTCACGAACTGGTGGTGGAGCTGGCTCAGTTCATCGCACCGATCCAGCACAACGCTACGATCATTGCCCAGCTGGATTGTCTGATCTCTTTCGCTTCGGTTTCGGAAAGGCACGGCTATACGAAACCAAACATCAACGAAGGATACGAGCTGGTGATTAGTGCTGGACGCCATCCGGTGATTGAAAGACAATTGCCGTTGGGAGAAAGCTATGTTCCCAACGATACGTTTCTGGACAATGACAAACAGCAGATCGTTATGATCACCGGGCCGAACATGTCGGGGAAGTCCGCCATCTTAAGACAAACCGCATTGATTGTTCTGATGGCGCAGATGGGTTGTTTTGTTCCGGCAAAATCCGCCGATATTGGTGTGGTAGATAAAATTTTTACTCGTGTAGGAGCTTCGGATAACATCTCATCCGGAGAGTCAACTTTCATGGTTGAGATGAACGAAACTGCGTCTATACTCAACAACTTGTCTGATCGTAGCTTGATCTTGTTGGATGAGATCGGTCGGGGAACCAGCACGTACGACGGGATTTCCATTGCTTGGGCAATTGCAGAGTACCTGCATGAAATGAAGTTCAAGCCTAAAACTCTTTTCGCTACTCATTATCATGAGCTGAATGAAATGTCTTCCACTTTTTCAAGGATCAAAAATTTCAATGTATCGGTAAAAGAGGCCGGAGAGAAGGTTCTTTTTCTAAGAAAGCTAGTTCCCGGAGGCTCCAATCATAGTTTTGGAATCCATGTGGCACAGATGGCAGGTATGCCCAGAAGGGTAGTAGGAAGGGCCAAGGAAGTGCTGCTGCAGCTGGAGCAAACCAAGTCCGGAGATCAGCTTTCACTTAAAGCGAAAGAGGTAGCTAAGGATGCCGCGATGCAGCTTAGTTTTTTCCAGCTGGATGATCCCGTTTTAGAGCAAATTAGAGATGAGATCACAAAAATAGATATCAATACACTTACACCTGTTGAAGCATTGATGAAACTAAACGAGATCAAGAAGCTGACGGGCGGATAATTTCATTTTGGCGAATCAAAAAAAACCTTATTTTTGGCTTCCCGTTCAGCGAGTGTAGCTCAGGGGTAGAGCATCACCTTGCCAAGGTGAGGGTCGTGAGTTCGAATCTCATCACTCGCTCAAAGTGACTCAGGAGGGTCACTTTTTTCGATTTTGCT
>CAJWDP010000033.1 GCA_913030835.1 uncultured Flavobacteriales bacterium
TTCATCTCGTCCTGATCTGCAGTTTTCAATCAATTGCTGGATGTATAGGTCCTTTGGCATTTCTTTTCGAAGCTGAATGCCACGCGAGGCCATTAGCGCATATACTTGTTGAAAATGCTCTAATTCTTCAAGAGCAGTCTCTATGAGCTCCGGAATGATTTCCACTTTGTCTGGACATTTTGCGACAAAACTCATTGCCATGGAACTTGCTTTACGTTCACAGTCGGCATGGTCCTGAAGAAAAAATGGAAAATCATCCATAACCTGTGACGCCCAGCTCTGTGGTGTTTTGTATGTCAGATCTAGCGATAGTTTCATAGGAACATCATTTCTGCTGAAAAGTAAGCATTATGAAAGAAATATTTGCGGATATTTGTTCAGTTATCATTGTCAATGGAGGACAGAAGTGAATTTTTGAAAGGCCATTTGAGTGAAATCGATTCTCCCGATTCGCCATTCAAATTGTTGAAGAATTGGATCGAAGGCGCACAAAAAATGGAAGTGGATGAATATAGTGCTATGGTTTTATCCACGAATAGTAGCGCGGGGAGTCCTTCTTCCAGAATTGTGTATTTAAGAGATTTTCATCAGGAAGGGTTGGTTTTTTATACCAATTACAACAGCAAAAAGGGCAGGGAAATCGCTCATGACAATCGAGTTGCGGTTAATTTCTTTTGGAAAGAATTGGAACAGCAGATTCGTATTGAAGGGATAGCCAATAAGGTCAGCGATCAAATTTCCAATAAGTATTTTGATGATCGACCACGAGGAAGTCAAATTGGCGCATGGGCCTCTTATCAAAGTGAACAACTTTCATCCCGATCGGAGCTTGAAGGCAGGGTTAGAGAATTTGAAGAAAAATTTGCCGATTCTGCAGTTCCCAGACCGCCTCATTGGGGGGGATATGTCATCTTTCCTGATTATTACGAATTCTGGCAGGGTAGGAAAGGAAGGTTGCACGATCGAATGGTCTATCAAAAGGATGCGGATGGATGGACTAAAATCAGATTGTCTCCTTGAACCGAACAATTTACGACCGTTACGACAAGAAATTTTCTATTCGCCCACCAATTATTAGCGAACAACCGGAAGAAAATTTAGGAATTGCAGTTGTAATACCTTGTTTTAACGAGCCTGAAATAGAGGCTGCCATTTATTCTTTAAATGCAGCTGAATCACCAGTTTGTGATGTTGAGGTGATTGTTGTAGTAAATCAATCAAAGACTTGCGAGGATACTATTGCTCGTGTAAATCGTTCGTCTATTGAAGCTCTGAAATTGTTGTCCAAGTCAACCTGGTTTAAGCTTCATATTATATCTGAGCTCCAGTTGCTAGATAAAATTGCTGGTGTTGGGACTGCACGAAAAATAGGCATGGATGAAGCCTTATATCGATTTTCGATTCTTGAAAGAAATGGAGTTATTGCCTGCTTTGATGCCGATTCTCTAGTGGAGGGTAATTATTTCATTGAATTAGAAGGAGCCTTTAAAAAAGGTATTTCGGGTTGCAGCATTCATTTTGAACATGACCTTCAGGGACCGGATGACCGAATTAATACCGCCATAACAGACTATGAATTGTTTCTGCGGTACTACAACCTCGCGATCAATTATGCTGAGCTTCCTTACGGGTTTTATACTGTTGGCTCAAGCATGGCTGTGTCTTGTGAAGCATATGTGAAAGTTGGTGGGATGAATAAGAGAAAAGCGGGGGAAGACTTTTATTTTTTGCACAAGGTGATTCAGCTTGGCAACTTTATGGAATTGACATCGACTACAGTCTTCCCAAGTTCTCGCATGTCTGATCGGGTTCCATTTGGAACAGGGAAAGCGATAAAAACCAGAATAGATAATGGCGCAGAAACCTATCAAACTTACTCCTTAGAAGGGTTTACGCAGTTAAAGAATTTTGCAAGAAAATTGAAACGATTTGATACGAATGATTGGGATCAAGACCTGGTTTCATTTTTATCTTCTGACTTTAAGGATTCATTGTCAAAAATCAGGAAGACATATTCATCTGATTCCAATTATGTGAATGCTGCGTTCCGACTGTTTAGTGCTTTTCGGACAATGAAATATTTGCATTTTAAGCGGGAACAAGGATTCACTGCAGAATTGAATACGGCAGTAAAAGATTTACTCATTGAAATGGATATTGATTTTGATGCCGGGAGCTCAAACCTGGAGCTATTATCTCAACTGAGAAAGTTGGACCGGATGAAAATGTACAGGGTAGAGCAATTTTAGGTAGTCGATGATTTTGTCATTTGGAGTAATAAAATCTAATCCCAGAATAAATGCACTAAAATATACAGATATGCAAAATATAGTTCTAAATACTTGTATGGGTTAATGTGTTTTTTTAACTTTTCCGCAGATTAACTAAGGAGTTGGACATTTCGACCATAATAGCCTGAATCGGAATAAATTAGAGTCTAGCCGAATTTATAAAACTACAAACGCCATGAATAAAGTTATTACACTCTTTACTACTATTTCATTTTCGTTATCGCTTTTCATTATTTCTTCTTGTAGCAAAACGGAACCGGATGAAGTTCGGGAAAGCTTTGAATACAATTTTGAGCAATTGGAAGGAAGAGGTATTGTTACAACGCTTAAGCAGCTTGGTTTTGATGATCAAGGTATTCCCGGGAATCCGGAGCCTCGCCCATTTTGTTTCAACACCGGCGGAAACTGTGTATGTGCAGTTAATATGGATTCTAAGGTGCAAGCTAATTTATCCGATTTAGATCATGCGATACATCATGAATTGCAACAAGAGTTTTTTAACATTCATCATTATGGGGATATTTTTGATCTTTCCGAGAACAATATTGTTGAAAAGGTCCAGAGAAAACTAGAGCAAGGGAAGCTGTTTTTCAAAAAAGTTCATGTAGCAGGAACCGGATGGTACTTTGCCTCTAAACCACAGCATCTGCATAGAGAAGGTCAGGATTTTATCGATAGGGCAGTGCTTTCAATTCAAACTGCGGATGAGTATTTTTCTCATGACGGACACTAGTCCGAGAGTAGGGAGGAATTACATCCTATTTATTCTGATCATCCTGCTGAATTGGAAGTGCGATTCAGCTCCTGATTTTACTTTATCTCCTCAATTCAATGGCACCCATTTTAGTTGTGAGATATGGAATGCCTTACCCGGTGAGTTTGGACAGGAAATTGGATGTTCAAAATTTAAAGGCGAAGACTGTATTTACTACCTAACGAGAGATGCTGAGATTGTACTTTACTTCTTGAATGGCGAAAAAGATTCGCTTCGCATTCCCCCTTCATTAAAGAAACGCTTAGGAATAAATCCCGAGGAAGTCATTGGATTTTGCTTGGCAAATGACTCCTATTGGTTCAATACTCCAATGACAGATACGGTATTCGAACTATCGGCTGATCTGACTTCTATTGATCCACACTACACTGATCTGGGGAAACTCAATGCAGATGCGAAAATTAAAAGAGGATTGGGATTAATAAGTTGCAAGCGTCACCTGGTTCATGTAACAAAGAATCAGCTATTTCTTCCTATGATTCAGCATTACACGAAGCCGGGATCTAGTGATCAAATTCCAACGAATTACAGGACAATTGGCATGTTCAGCCAATCATCAGGTACGCTTACTTTACGGAAAGATTTTGGTTCGCTTCCAGCAAATTACTACTCGGAAAATATGTATTTCAATACGTCTTCTTATTCTTTTAAAGGCGATACCGTACTGGTGAATTATCACTTTAATGACTCCATTGAATTGTACAACAAAGGCGTTTTAATCAATACGATTGAAATGAAATCCAGGAAAAGTTCTGAGTTTATTGGACTGAAAGGTCCGTCACTGGATATTATGGCAGTTAAGGAGCATCAAATTCAGCACCCAAGGTATATCGAATTAGTTTATGATCAGTTCAGAAATTTATATTATCGAACGTTTTTGGTTGAATCCAAAAATATGCAGGGTAAAATAATACCTCACGAAAAATGGAGATTAATGGTTTATGACCATAAGTTTCGACCTATTGATGAATTTGAATTTAATTGCGCTGATTTTAGTCCGGCAACTTTATTTGTAATAAAGGAAGGTATATTGATCAGGGATTTTAGGAATTTTGACCGCAACAACCCACAAAAAGCGGAATTTGAGTTACTTACATGGGAAGAAAAAGAGGTTTAGTATTTTTGTTGCCAATTGGTTTGTTTCTTAGCTGTATTCAAGGAGGTAGGGAGAATGAACCATCTATAACCGAAAAGTTCTCAGCATACTTGCACGAAGCATTTAATGAACAGATTCCCGAAGAAGAGCACTTTTATTTATTTACTACCGAAAAAGTTTGTGCATTGTGCGCAGGACCTCATTTCTCTTCATTCAATGAATTTCAGAATATATTGAACAATCAAGACCTTTCCGTGATTACGGATTTTCCGTGTAAGAAAAGACTGAATTCAAGTTTAAGTGAGGTATGCAGGTACGATTCATTAGGCTTGTTCAATCATTATTCATTCCCCAAAGCCTATCTTACATTTTACAGAACTAAATCCGGCGAAGTAAAGTCATACGCCTTTTACAAACAATCTACTAAGTTTATGGAATTTGCTCAAAAACATGGTCGTTTGATGCCCTCTGATCAGTAATATGAAACCGTATTATTAGCGAATTCTATTCCTCTTCTGAAGATTCTTCTACAGTCTCCTGCTGCTCTTCCTGAGTTTCTTCCACTTTTTCCACCACTTCTACTTTTTCCACCACTTCAACTTCTTCCTTCACTTCAGCTTTTTTTGTGGCTTTTGCTTTTGATGTTTTCTTAGCTGTCGATTTTTTCGCACTTGCTTTTTTTGTCTTTTTCCCCAGGTTTATCTTTTTTGTCTTTTTTCTTGGTCTTAACACTCCATAAGATCCTGAGGTTCTTTTCCCTCTTTTTGTTTTTTTATCCCCTTTTCCCATTGTTCATTCTGATTTGAACTTTTAAAATAGTTTTTACCTAACTAAGGTATAAAATAAAGAACGACTTCGTTCATTCAATCTTCAGGATTTTCAACCAGATAACGATCTTTGATTTGGTGAGCAGATTTTACGGTTTTCATCGTCCATTCGTACAATAGCTCAATTTTTTCTTCATTGGTAAGCTCAAAATTGACTTTTTCATGTCTCAATCTGTTCGAGAGTTCAGCCATCAATAGTGCGGCAGAAACGGATATGTTGAAACTCTCTGTGAACCCGTACATGGGCAGGTGTACGCATCCATCTGAAGCTTTTATAGCCTCTTGTGTCAATCCTGTTAATTCCGTTCCAAATAAAAAGGCCGATTTGTTTTCGAGCGGTACCTCTTTTAATGTTAAAGACTTAATGTGCGGACTCGTTGCATACACAGTGTATCCTTTGGCCTTCAAATGGTTGATGCAATCCACAGTATTACTTTCCTTTTCTGAGTATTTATGTACGTGTAACCATTTGGTGCTGCCCATATCAATATCTTTGTTGATTTTATATCGATTCGAATTCTCAATAATGTGAATGTCTTGAACTCCAAAACAATCACAGGACCTTAAAATGGCACTGGCATTATGTGTTTGATATAAATTTTCAAGTACAATTGTTATGTGTCTGGTTCTTTCTCCAGCAACCGATAAAAACTTTTTTTTTCTTTCTTCAGTAAGAAAGCTGAACATATATTCAAAAAGGTCATGTCTCATCGTACTTAAAAGGTATAAAAAAAGCTCTGTCCTTTTAAGAACAGAGCTTCCATAAAGTTGTGAACCGGATTAGTTTACTTTCTTAGAAAGGTCAGCTCCAGCTTTAAATCGAATTACATTTTTTGCAGCAATTGCGATCTCTTTTCCAGTTTGTGGGTTTCTTCCTTTTCTAGCAGCTCTTTTAGAAACTGAAAAAGATCCGAATCCTACCAAAGAAATTCTATCTCCTTTTTTCAGTGCTTTTGTGGTAGTTTCACAAAAAGCATCTAATGCTCTCTTCGCGTCCGCTTTCGACAGGCCAGATGTGCTAGCCATTCCTTCAATTAATTCAGCTTTGTTCATTTTATTTAATTTAAAAGTTAATAATTATGAAATTTCTTTCGCTTTAGTGCAAAACAAATATATACTTAATCCCAAGCCTGTCAAGGGATTCGGTGTGTAATGGGGAGGAATTGTTAATAACTACGGCCCTTTGTTGAAAATGGAGTTGAGTATAGATGCTAAACCACCTTTTATAGGTCTAATTGTGTGATTTAAAAACACGGTCAATGCCTTTGAATTCCGGCGATTGTATTGAAACGACCTTGAGCGGTACCTTAGAAGTAACCTCTACGCCGTGCCATGTGTTTTTTGGAATGGTAATTAGATCACCTTTCTTAATCGGTTGTGTTGTATTGCCAAGTGTAAAATCTCCGGAGCCTTCTAACACATATACGTGTTCAGTATGAAAATCATGTTTATGCAGTTTCACCTTTAATTTGATCCAGATCGCAAACGAAGTGGATAAACTATCTGAGCTCAGCTTTTTGATATATAAATTGTCATAATCAGTGGAATCAGGGGTCAAATCCTCGACATCGTTCGTTTGAGCCACGTAAACTGAGCATAATCCAGCGATTATAATGGAGAAAATTAGTTTAATCATAGAGCTTTCCATTTGTTATTGAGATTTGAACCTCTTAGAAAGTCATCTGCGTTCATTCTTCGCTTTCCTTCCATCTGTAGCTCATTGATTACAAGGTAACCATCTCTGCAATAGATTGAAAGTGTTCCATCTTGAATCCTTAGCGATCCCGGTTCCGCGGTATGATCCTGTTGAAATAGAGTTGATACAAAGATCTTAACCGTTCGAGACCTGTTGTTATCGTCTAAAAACTCGGTCCAGGCACCTGGCCTTGGACATAGACCTCTGATTAAATTGTAAATTTCTATTCCATCTTTTCCCCAGCTGATCCGGCAATTTTCTTTGTAAATCTTGGGAGCCTCTTTGAGTGCAGTAGTGACAAGAGAATTCTGGGGTGCACTGTTAACTGTTCCAGAGGCAATACATTCATATGTTTCAACCACTAGCTTGGCACCGAGTGATGCCAATTCATCGTGCAGCTCACCGGCTGTCATTTCTTCTCCAATTTCAGCTGATTGTTGCATGATGATATCACCGGTATCGATTTTGTGTTGTAGAAAAAAAGTAGTTACTCCTGTTTGTTTTTCCCCGTTAATGATTGCCCAATTGATCGGTGCAGCACCCCTGTATTGCGGCAATAAAGATGCGTGCAAGTTTATAGTGCCCATAGGTGGCATTTGCCAAACTACTTCAGGAAGCATCCTAAATGCTACCACAATTTGTAGATCAGCATTGTAACCTTGAAGTTCTTTTAGAAAATCCTCGGATTTTAAATTGGTTGGTTGAAGCGTCGGAATATGATTTTGGTCTGCATACTTTTTAACTGCAGATTGGTTCAGTTTTCGTCCCCGACCTGACTGTTTATCAGGTGCAGTAATTATTGCAACTATATCAGCCCCATGCATTCGCAGCGTATCCACGATTGTTACGGCGAAATCAGGAGTGCCCATGAATATGATTCGAGGTTTTTTCATTCGTCGACTTGAATTACAAGACCTTTTAGGTACTCGCTTTCGGGATGAAACAAATTGATCGGATGATCTGCAGGTTGATGGAGTTGGTGTAAGATTCTGATTTTCCGTTTTGCCACAATAGCAGCTGATGCAATTGTATTCCTAAACAGTTCTTTATCAATTACTTGGCTGCACGAAAAAGTAAATAGTATTCCACCTGATTTAATGTTTTCTATGGCTCTCGCATTCAACCTTTTGTATCCCTGAATGGCTTTGTGTTTTGCATCGCGATGTTTCGCAAATGCAGGAGGGTCCAAAACAATGACGTCATAATGCTGAGGAAGCTCTTTTATAAAATCCATAGCGTCTGCAGTAATGGAATTGTGTTTCTTGGCTAGCTCAGGGTAATGTGATACGTTTTTCTCGACAAGATCGATTGCTTTTTGAGAGCTGTCGAGGGAATCAACTTGTTTAGCTCCTGCGGCCAATGCATAGATCGAGAATCCACCGGAATAACAAAAGGTGTTTAGAACCACTTTGTTGTGTGAGTATTGAGCAATCAATTTTCTGTTTTCTCGTTGGTCAATGAAAAATCCAGTTTTTTGTCCTGTGATCCAGTTCACAAAGAAGTGATGACCATATTCCATGCCTTCCATCATCGCTGATTCTTCGCCAAAAAGGTAGCCATTTTGCACCTGTTGGGCGTACTCCTTTGGTAAGGTTTCTCGGCTTTTATTAAAGATGGATTTAACGAGACCATCCGTGCACAATCGTAGTGCTTCACAAATGTTGTTTATCGATTTGTGCATTCCGATACTGTGGCATTGAACTACGGCTGTGCCGTTGTAGTAATCAACGATCAGACCGGGAAGGTGATCTCCTTCAGCATGGATAAGTCTGAATATATTTGTATCGCCGGAATGAACCAAACCAATATTTTTACGGAGATTGAAAGCAGCAGAAATTCTATTGTTCCAGAAGGATTGATCTATTTCATCGGCATTGAAAGACAACATCCTTGCGGCTATAGAGCCATTCGAATAATGCGCTTTCCCCAATACTCTATCTTTATTGTTTATCACTGTAACTATATCCCCATCTTGCAATCCCGGTGATATGGTTTTTATCGCTCCTGAGAAAATCCAGGGATGAAATCGAAGGACTGATTTTTCTTTTGTGGGCTTGAGCTTTATGCAGTGTTGTAACATGGATGCAATATTACTATATCATATCCACAATTGCAGTTTACAATCGAATCTTTCCTAAGTTTGAACTATGAAAAAGATCATGTATTTAATGTTTTCTACTTTTTTGCTGATAAGCTGTGGAGCGCTAGAGGAGAAAACAAAAAACAAAGTTGCAATTGAACAATTACTGGAAGAATTCATTGCGTGCAAAGAAAGTAGTGATGATGACCGAAGGATGTGCAAACATTATACAGCCGAGGCAATTTGCAAATACAATGGTATTGAAGATTTTGAAAACAGTGATGGTACATATTTGGAGTATCACGATTTGTTCATTGCTATTACGGATAGTCCAAATTGGAAATTTTTGGGAGAGGCCAGTGAACAAAGTGTACTTGATGATGCACAGGATCTTGCAAATAGAGGGTTTCCGGTGGTGTGCATAGATGCCCAGGACAAGCACAAATTTGCAGTGTTGATCATCGAAGGTGAAGCTCAGAGTTCCAAGAAGTGGGGTCTCACGTGCCCGAATTCCGCAGCATTTTTTCCATCTAAGCGTCCTGAGCCGTATATCAACAAAACGTTGAATTACGCATTCAAGAAACCAAAAGGATTGGAGATATTTGTTCGGAAGTAAAAAGCTGGCGAATTATTGATTTCTTTTCCTAAGCGGATTACTCGCCGTACTTTTTAAGTAGACTCTGCAACTTTTTCCTCGTTTTGTGATCACGTACAAGTTCGATATCTATACTGTTTAGAATTTGAACGATCCCTTTATTGTCACTGGGCTCAGATTGCTCTAGCTTCTCAATTTTTTCGAGCTTCAATAGAATCGAATTTTCATTTGTCTTCAATTTTCGTCTTCTAGCTTCATAAATCTTGTTGAAACGATCATTAAATACATCCTTATATCCGTATTGTAAGATAACGTCCATGGTTAATCGATTTGCTTCCTCCCATTTCTCTTTGGCCACCAGTTGATCAAATTGTTTTGTATAGCTAATGCTATCCGATAAAGTCCAATCGACAGTTGTAAAATTGAAAATACGGCTATCTTGAGGGGAATCAGAAATAGACGATGTGTCTGCAATTTCAACGGGTTGTTTCATTTTTGCTAATAAGGCCATCCACTCGATTTTTAAGTCTGGTTCCTTATTCAGAATTTGTCTGGTCCGGGTCGCTATATAGCGGCTTGATGATTGCCCGGAAAGAGCGTAGTGGACAAGGGCCGCTCTGCTTGTAGAATGCAAATAAGCGCTATCTCCTTTGATGATGTGCTGGATTGCTCTGTCCGAAGCCTTGTTAAATAAAACTATGCTATCCAATGAAAATAACTTATTTGCTAATCTTAGGGTATCGGGGGTATCTCGTTCCAATGCGATTGAATAATAATACCTTGCTTGCTCAAATTCTCCTTTCGATTCAAATTTGGTTGCCTGATGGAGAATGTGTTTTATTTCTTGTCCATAGGAACAGCACACAGAAATAATGCTTGTTATTACGATTAATTTACGCAAAGTCGATCCAGTTTGTCTAATGAGATTTCTTTATTGTCTAGCAACCATTGTACCACATCGATGAGTCGGCCCTTGTCGTTTTCAGATACTTTTTTCTGAAGGTCTTCCAGAGCAATGGATTCAATTTCAAGAATTTTTTTCACTTGAATTCGAGTCTCATCGAAATTTTCACTGAGTTTAATTTTTGCATTGGATAGGCATAAGTCACATAGTTGACAAGCCGGTGTATTCAATTCTCCAAAATAGGCTAGGAGAATCTGACTTCGACATCCAAAATTCGCTTGAGCAAATTGAATCATTGAATTCATCTTGCTGAATGCTCTTTCTTTTCTATCACTGAGGTGTTCTTTATCAAATCGTAGATTTTTTGCATCCTCACGTGGCTTTATAAACGTGATTTGTGGTTTAGAGCTCCTTGGTTTGTAGGTGATTACTTCCGTTTGATTCAGATAATTCAGCTTAGCGAACACTTCGCTCAAGGATAGGTTTAAGGCATCTGCAATGAATTCCTCATTGACTTTAGCAAAATTCCCAATGATTTCTCGATAACTTCTCAGAAGAACATGCAAAAGGTCTCTTTGCGATGGATTGTTCGCTATGTACTTCATCAATTGTTTATGTTGAACATTAACCTGCACTTCAGATGGTGATCGAACCCCTTCTGACAAAACGATGTGCTGGCCAAGTTCAAGTAACTTCAATACGTTGAATAGTACTGCAAGATTTTTTGAAACTTGACTTGAAATTCTGTTCAGGTCAACCGGAAAAGTTTCTTCCTTTCCGGAGCCTACGGCCAATTGAAGCTGATTGCAAAGAGCTTGGTATATTTCTCGAATCACCTCCATTTCAGGAAATGAATTTTCTATGCGGTTTTTTAGTGCAAGTATATCATTTGTAAAGATGAATGATACCGCTTCCGCATACTGCTCATCTCTTCCTGCCCGACCTGCTTCTTGAAAATAGGATTCGATCGTATCGGCTAAATCCAAATGGATCACAAAACGAACGTCGGGCTTATCTATGCCCATGCCAAATGCATTGGTCGCACATATGATCCTAACCTTATTATTGATCCATGCATTTTGCTTTTCATTGCGTTCCTGATGCGATAGTCCGGCATGATAATAATCGGCAGATATTTTGTTTTTATTCAGCAGATCTGATATTTGCTTCGTTTTTATTCTACTTCTCACATAAATTATCCCGCTTCCTGTTCGATTTGAGATGAACTCAATAAGCTCCTTTTGTTTGTTTTCGGTATTTACAATTCTATACGCCAAATTTTTTCTATTGAAACTTTTCCGAATAACGTTATTGGCTCTGAATAAAAGCTTTTCCTGAATGTCGTCTACAACGGGTTCGGTTGCTGTAGCCGTAAGTGCAATAACCGGCACTTCCAAACCTACTTTTTCTCTTAGCGACGCTATTTCCAGGTAGCTGGGTCTGAAGTCGTATCCCCACTGAGAGATGCAATGAGCTTCATCTACTGCAATCAAATCAACATTCATGCGCTCGAGTCGATCCGAGAACATTCTTGATTTTATTCGTTCCGGAGACAGATAAAGAATCTTAACATTCCCATAAATGGCATTGTCCAAAATTCGATCGATCTGCGTATGATGCATTCCGGAAAAGATGGCCTCCGCTCGAATACCCTTTTTTTTCAGTCCCTCGACCTGATCTTTCATTAAGGCAATCAGAGGCGATATCACAAGGGTCAAGCCTTCCTTAAGTAGCGCGGGCACTTGAAAACAAATGGATTTACCTCCTCCTGTTGGCAGTAAGGCTAAAGTATCTTGATTATTCAACACGGATTCAACAATATCCTGCTGAACCGGACGAAATTGGTCAAAGCCCCAGTATTTCTTAAGAATTTGTTTCGGCATCATCTTGCATTTCAATATCGTAAATCTCGGTAGAGTTTGCTCAAAATTCTGTATATTATTGGTACATTATTTCAACATCTTTGGTTTGTGAGACTGTTATCTATTAGTTATCTTCACGCACCCAAAAATAAGTCTTGTATGATTGCAGATACTTTGGATATCAATATTCAACAGGTTTCGAAGAGTAGGTTAGAGGAGGTAGATTTTCAAAACCTTCCTTTTGGAAGGGTTTTTTCCGATCATATGTTCGTAATGAACTATGAAGGTGGTAAATGGGACCACGCAAGAATAGAAGGATTCAAGTCTTTGTCAATGTCGCCTGCTACTTCGGTATTGCATTACGGCCAGGCTATTTTTGAAGGGTTGAAGGCGCACAAGTCAAAAGATGGAGAAGTTCTGTTATTTCGACCTCAAGATAATGCAAGAAGGCTCAATCAGTCAGCGATTCGAATGTGTATGCCGGAAATTCCTGAATCCTTGTTTATGGAGGCCCTGACCAAACTGATTGATGTTGATCGCGGTTGGGTTCCTGATTCGGCTGGCTCAGCCCTGTACATTCGTCCGTTCATGATTGCTGTTGATGAGTACGTTGGAATTCGCCCGTCTGATAATTATACCTTCATCATTTTTACTTGTCCGGTGAATGCCTATTACACTGAGCCGCTGCATGTAAAGATCGAAGAAAAGTACTCCAGAGCATCCTCTGGTGGGACAGGATACGCAAAGGCATCTGGAAATTATGCTGCTTCTTTGTATCCTGCTAAATTGGCTCAGGAGGAGGGATATCGTCAATTGATCTGGACGGATAGTTCAGAGCACAAATACATTGAAGAATCAGGGACGATGAACATTTGCTTTGTAATGGGCAATCGTTTAATTACGCCAAAATCGAGTGACACAATCCTGGCTGGGATCACAAAGGATAGTGTAACCACTATCGCTAGAGATTGGGGTATGGAAGTGGAAGATCGCAGAGTTTCAGTGGATGAGGTGGTTCAAGCATTAAAGGACGGTCAGATTAGTGAGGCGTTTGGTGCAGGAACTGCTGCCACAATTGCTCAAATTGAGTCAATCACCTTCAGAGAGAATACGTATAATCTACCCGGAAAAGAAAACAGAACCTTTTCCAATAAATTATACGATTATCTGGATAACCTGAAGCGGGGTGCATTAGATGATGCCCATAATTGGATCATAAAGGTCTGAATGTGATTTGTTTGTCACACTTTTATGGAAATGTACTTGAATTGCACCTAAAGAATAAACTCTATCCTTGAAAATCTTTTCGGTAATTTTATTGTTCACTACATCCGTGCTCTGTGCACAAAACAAATTTATTGTCAAGGGTACTATAGAAGATGAAAACGGGGAAACCATAAAAACCGGAGTTCGTATTTCCCAGGCCAGTAAGCCATCCAATACTGTTCTTTCAAAACGAAATGGAACGTACATTTTTCGTTACAACTACACTGGAAACAATGAAGATGGGTTGATCTTCCATTCCGCCTGGTTTCAGGATAAGACAGTCAGGATTACCAAAAAATTGATAAAACGGGTGGTTAAAGACACACTTTACTTAAATGTTCGTCTTTCATATGTCATGTTGGAAGGACCTGTTATTGAACGGGATCAGGCACCTGAGGTGGTATTTGGTCACCCGCACAAAAGTGTTCAGGATTTTGAGTTGGATTCGGGCAGATTGGTCTTACTGCTGTTTGAAAAAAGTTTAAAACGAGGGGCTGAGGTAATTTTGGCAAAAGGAGACAGCGTAATTTCCAGGTGCAACGTGCCTGGCCAAGCGGAACGGTTGTTTAAAGATTATTTGGGTAGAATCTACGTCATTTGTGAGAAAGAAGTATTTCTGTGCACTTTCAAAGACAATTTGGGGACAATAAGTGAAGTGAATGCTGAGGAATTTTACAAACAAACATGGCGGGTTATTGATACGCTAGCAGGAAAGTATTATTTCTCAAATAAAATAGAGATTTATCCGGCGTATGAATATTTTTCCCAAAAACGAAAAGATACTGTCTCAAAACGACTTCATTATGTAGAAAATGAGCTGATCATGGATTTGTATAGAGCGGAATACAAGTACGTTGATGGTCAGGAGAAATTGTGGGCAGTTCGCAAGGAAATGGCTACGGGTATAGATAAAGAAATTTGGATAGGCGCAAAATACTTTACGTGCAGTGTGTATTACAAGGTTCCCTATGCGCCATTATTTGTTAAAGAAGATACCGTGCTGGTTTTCGATCATTTTAAAGACTATTTATATAAATATGATCGGGAGGATCAAAAAGTTGATTCGGTAGCGATCTACTACCACAAATTAACGAAACCGGTTAAATGGAAGCAACCACTGGTTGCTGACGAAACGACAAGCCGGATATACGGTCTGTTTATGAGGGCAGGACATTTCCACATAAAAGAAATTTATACAAACACAGGGTTGACATCAAGAGCCTTTAAAGTATATTACAAATTTGTAGAAAAACTGAAGATAGATAAAGGCTACGCATACTACATTTATCGTCCATATGAATCGGCGCAGGAGCGTTATATTTACAGAGAGAAGATAGACCTTTAAGGGAATTAGTTTATTATGAACATACGCCTCGCGAAACGATCTGAAAAGCAAACCGTTATTGAAATGGTGAATGACGTGTATTACACGTCGGAAAGGAAGTTTTGGTCTGAGGGGTATTACCGTATAGATGAAAATGACTTTGAGCGTTACATTGCAAATGACTGGCTTTTTGTTTGTGTTGACGCTGACGATTCTTTGGTGGGATGCGTTCTATTCAAGCAAGAATCTGAAGATACCACTTCATTTTCGATGTTGGTTTGTCATCCGGATCATCGAAAAAAGGGAATCGGGAGAAAATTGGTTGATTTCGTCACAAGTAAGGCTATGGAAGGGGGTAACCAGTACATGCAGCTAGAAATATTATCGCCAAAAGATTGGGTGCACGAAGAGAAGAAATTTTTGAAGGAGTGGTATGGCAAATTAGGTTATAAGCTAGTTCGAGAAGTCAATTTTAAGGATTACTACCCTGATCACTCTATCTACATGAAATGCGAGCTGATCTTTTCCTTGTACAGAAAAAGCTTGTTGGGTCGTTGAATAAGACTGAATATCGTGTAATGCAATAATATATTGCCTACTTTTTTGATTGTACTATATTTGATAGAACTTAAAAATCTCTAACATGAAAAAAATTCTACTCATTGCTATTGTATCAGTGTTTCTAAGTCAAGGATTTTCTCAAGTAGGTGTGAACCTCGATTTGGAGGCATGGACTACTTCGGGCACCTATGATGAGCCTGATGGCTGGCAGACACTAAATGGGCTATCTTTATTTGGAGTGCCTATCACAGTGACGAAAAATACAACATCTCCTGCGGGTGGTGCAGCTTCTGCTGATTTGACCACTAGTTTATGTACTGCTTGTCCTGGTTTCGGTTTGGACACGAATTTATTTGGTTTGATTGCTCAGGAAATTCCTGTGACAGAATTGGCGACAACGATGGATTTCGATTGGAAATACACTCCTGTCGGATCGGATTCTGCTGCAGTTTTTGCTGAGTTTACTCACTACGATACAGGAATTGGTGATCGGGTTACGGATGCGGTTGGATTTGCTATTTTGGGAGCAAACAGCACTTGGATGATGGAAACCGTTGCATTTTTCCCTTTAACGACAGATGTTCCGGATACGCTTACTATTTATGCTACTTCGAGCAGTGGAGGTCTATTTGGATCTCCTGTTGCTGAAATTGGCTCGGTTCTGTCTGTAGACAACTTTAGGGTAAATTTCCCAACGACCTCACTTGAAGAAGAGTATGCCTTGGGTGCTAATGTGTTTACCAGAGAAGGAAATCTCGTTGTTACTCTTGAGGAACCAACCAATGCGACTATTTCAGTTGTTGATATGACCGGAAAGACGGTGGTGAGACATTCCTTTAACGGAGACAGAGATATTCTGGACACCAGAAGCGTTTCATCCGGAGTATATGTCGTTAATGTGCAATCGAATAACGGATATGCTGTTACTAAGAAAATATTCATCAGATAAAATGAATTGCATTACAAAGAAGCCTTGCCTTGAAGCAGGGCTTTTTTTGTGCCAGAAAATGTGTTGTTTGTAACATGAGGTATGTATCACTTATGGTATTGATTATTTTCTTCTGTTGTTCAGGACAGAACGAAAAATCTCTTGAAAAGGAAAACAGAGTTCGTGGAATGGTGGTCTCTGCTCACCCTGAAGCTTCAGCCGTGGGGTATGCTATTTTAGAGCAGGGGGGGAACGCATATGATGCTGCTGTAGCTGTTCAATTTGCTCTTGCTGTTGTGTATCCAAGAGCGGGAAATATTGCAGGAGGTGGCTTTGCAGTATTTCGATTGAATTCGGGTAAAACAGGGACGCTGGATTTTCGGGAAAAGGCCCCAATCCAAGCCCATCGAAATATGTATCTCGACCAGGATAGCTCAGTTATTGAAGGACTGTCTTCTTTTGGGTCACTTTCCGTTGGTGTTCCGGGAACTGTGGATGGAATGCTCCAACTGCACAAAAAGTATGGCGTACTGCCGTTTGAAATGGCAATTCAGCCTGCTATTGATCTGGCCGCTTACGGTTTTGCGTTAACGAAAAAGGAGGCTGACAAATTGAATCAGTATCAGGATGAATTCCTCAGGGCGAATAATTTTGATTTTCCTTTTTTGAATTCTTCCGGTTGGGCAGAGGGGGATTCCATAAGACTTCCTATGTTGGCCAAGACATTGGAACGAATTAAAGATCATGGCAGAGGTGGTTTTTATGCAGGTGAGACCGCAAAGAACATCATTGATGCAATGCATGATGTAGGAATTATAACACCAGAAGACCTATCGAATTATCAGTCAGTTTGGCGAGAGCCGATCATCGGTTCTTACAAAGATTTCAAGGTGGTTGCCATGTCACCGCCGTCAAGTGGTGGAATTGCTCTGATGCAGTTGCTACAAGGGAGTCAGTCATTTGACTTTAAAAGAATGGGTCACAATACAGTAGAATCTATTCATGTTATGGCTGAGCTGGAACGAAGAGTTTATGCAGACCGGGCTACTTATCTGGGAGACCCTGACTTCAACCCTGTTCCTACGGATATGTTGCTAGACTCAGCATACATTGCGAATCGAAATGCTAGAATCTCTTTGGAAAAGACAACCCCATCTGACCAGATTCGGGAAGGAAAAGTAGATGTGATTGAAAGTGTAGAAACTACACATTTTTCAATCGTGGACAAACAGAATAATGCAATCGCAATAACAACAACATTGAACGGAAATTTTGGGTCGAAGGTCTTTGTTGAGAAGGGTGGGTTCTTTTTAAACAATGAAATGGACGATTTTAGTGTTAAGCCTGGAGTTCCAAATCAATATGGTCTGGTAGGCGCTGAGATGAATTCTATTCAATCCGGTAAAAGAATGTTAAGCTCAATGACACCAACCATTTTAGAAAAAAATGGAGAATTGTACATGGTTTTGGGCACACCGGGAGGATCAACTATAATTACATCAGTTTATCAAACCATATTAAATGTCGTTGAACACGGGATGACCTTGCAGCAAGCGATTGATAGTAAGAAAGTCCATCATCAGTGGCAGCCGGATGCAATAACCTATGAACGGGGAGCTATAGATTCTGCTGCCAGAAACGAATTGATCCGCATGGGGCATGAATTGCGTGAAGTTCAATTCATTGGTCGGGTGGATGCTGTATTGATGAATAATAATGGTAGCCTTGAAGGAGGAGCTGATCCTAGGGGAGACGATGCAGCAGTGGGGTTCTGACAACGAACATGTAGAAACCCTTTCGAATAATTGATAGTTGTATATTTACCGAGAAAAATTTCGGCGATGATTTGGAACGATTTTAAGGAAGAGGCACAGTTGAATGAACTGATCGATCGATCAAGCGATGAATTCATTTGTATTTTTAAGCACAGTGCCAGATGTAACATTAGTACGATGGTAAAATCAAGACTGGAAAGTAGCTCGGATGAAAAAATCCAATCGCAACCTATTTTTCTAATTAACGTGTTAAAAAACAGGGCTATTAGTGATCAAGTTGCTAGTACATTCAATTTGGTACATGAATCGCCACAGCTTCTTGTTGTGAAGAACAGAGAGCTGATTCACCATTCAGCACATACTGGTATTACGGTGGAAGGTTTAAAACAAGCCTTAACCAATAACTCTTGAAACGGAGTTTAGCAATCGAGAAATTGAATTGGAGTGTTGCTATTTAGCGTTCGTCCACAGGAACGTAATCTCTTGCCGTTTTTCCCGTGTATATTTGACGAGGTCTTCCGATGGGATCTTTGCTGTCCAACATTTCTTTCCATTGCGCAATCCAACCGGGTAGCCTTCCCAAAGAGAACATAACGGTAAACATTTCAGGTGGAATTCCCAATGCACGATAGATAATTCCGGAATAAAAGTCTACGTTAGGGTAGAGTGATCTTTCTACAAAATACTCATCGTCAAGCGCTACCTTTTCGAGCTTCTTTGCAATGTCCAGAACCGGATCTTCAATTCCTAAGGTGTCGAGTACATCGTTGCAAGCTTCTTTTATAATTCTAGCTCGCGGATCAAAATTTTTGTACACACGATGTCCGAATCCCATTAAACGGAAAGGATCTTCCTTATCCTTTGCTTTTGCAATCCACTTTTCAGTGTCTCCTCCGTCTTCTTTAATTGCTTCAAGCATTTGGATTACGGCTTGATTCGCGCCTCCGTGCAGTGGGCCCCATAACGCACACACTCCTGCTGACACAGATGCATACAGGTTAGCTTGAGAAGAACCTACGATACGCACTGTAGAAGCAGAACAATTCTGCTCATGATCTGCATGCAGAATCAACAATTTGTTCAATGCTTTTAGAACAACCGGGTTAGGGAAATACTCCTCTGTTGGCATGGAGAACATCATATTTAAGAAATTCTCGCAATAGTTGAATCTGTTTTGAGGGTAAATCAGCGGTTGTCTCAGGCTATGTTTGTAGGCCCAAGCCGCTAGTGTTGGCATTTTTGCAATCAATCTTGTAATCGAAAGGTCGAATGCCTCTTGCGATCGATTCGGATCTTGCGATTCAGGGTAGAAAGTGGACAAAGAGCAAACCATAGCAGCCAACACACCCATTGGATGGGCATTGGCGGGATAAGCTTGAAGGAAGCCCTTCATCTCTTCGTGAACTAAAGTGTGCTGCGTGATATTGTTCTCAAACTCCTGAAGTCGTTCTTTGCTGGGAAGATCTCCATAAATTAGTAGGTATGCAACCTCAATGAATGTTGCTTTTTCTGCCAATTGTTCAATTGGGTATCCCCTGTATCGCAATACACCGTTTTCTCCATCCAGATAGGTGATGGCGCTGTAACACGCTCCCGTATTTTTGAACCCTCTGTCAATAGTAATGCAACCTGTTGAACCTCTTAACTTGGAGATATCCAGACCTCTTTCATTTTCCGCTCCGATGGTTACCGGTAGCTCATGTGTTTCTTCCCCCAAGATTAATTTGGCTGTTTCACTCATTTTTACCCACGAATTAAATTAATTTAAAAAGCGCATAAAGATAATAAAGTAATTCAAAATTTAGTGGTCAGAATTGCAAAGAAATCATCAACGCAGAATCTTTCTTACAAATGCAACGGTGAAGTACGACATGAGAAATAAACCAACAAATCCTTCAATGCTTGATACGGCTCGAATAATTCCCCAGGGAGAATAGTCGCCATATCCGATGGTTAAAAAGGTGATTGCGGAATGGTAAAAAGAAACTGCCAAATTTGACAACTCTTCCGGAGGACTAAAGCCGGGTTTTAAATCTCCAAAGCCTAAACTGATCATAAAGAAATAGGTAAGGCTAAACAAGACGTATGTGCACAGCATGCTGATGAGCACTCTTAACGGGTCAGTAGCATAAAGACCCATCCAATCAAAAATCAACTTCTTAAAAAAGCTGAGCGGATAAACCCAAAGCTTATTCATTTTGTGCTTACTGATCTTATCACTGTTATAGGCCTTCAGCTCGTATCTTTTGAAGGCAACATATGCTTTGTCTTCGTCATTGTATTTTCCGGAAGCATTGAAGTCTTCTTTGAGCAACCGAAATTGATTGGTTTTGTCATGAAAAGACGAATCCTGACTTTCGATCAATGATTTGACATTATTTTCTTTCCAATCAAGGAAGATCTTTCCAAGGTTTCTGACACCTGTTAGGATCAGCTGATTCAGCTTTAATTCTGTTTTGCCTTTTTTCAGGTCGACAATATCTCGGATTATCGTATCGGATAGATCAATGGTATCACATTGTTCAACCCGCAGATCAACGTAGGTTTTAAGCTGGCAAGATTTAAAATTGATGATTCTTGCTTTTGTTCTGAGCATTGAGATGCTTCCATCCCCAAACTCTGCTCCTTCGAAAGAAACTTCTTCATCACCGAAGTCGGCCATGTCAAAAGAAATATTTCCGGAACCAAAAATTGCTTTCTTGAAAAAGGTGCGTCCTTTTTTGTGCTCTATTTCTTCGAATGAGACGATTGCATTACCGAAAACTGTCCTTCTGAAGTCCAGCTTGCCGGAGCCAAATTCGACTTTTCTAAAGTCCACATATTTTCCTCCGAATTCTGATTTGTCGAAAGACACGTCGCCTTTTCCAAACTTCGCAAAATGGAAGTCAACGTTTCCTGATCCAAAATTGAAATTCTTGAAGTTAACTTTTCCGTCCTTAAAATCAGCATTGATAAAAGAGGTGTTTCCGTTGTAATTCGCGCAATTTTCAAATGTGACATTGCCGTTTCCAAAATCGGTAAACTGAAAATTAATGCTTCCCTCACCAAAATCCACGTTGGAGAAATCCACATCCGTTTCAGCGAATGAGCTTTTGTAAAAACTAACATTACCACTTCCGAAAGATGAGTTAACAAAATCGCCGCCTCCATTGAATTCCGCATAAGAAAAGTCTGTGGTGTCATCTGCTTCAAAGAATGTTCGGATGGCGATGAAGTTGTTGAGTGTCAGCTTCTCATCCCTGCTTAGCTCGTGTTTTTCTCGAAAATCGGACAACGAAAAATTCTTCACATAGCAATTGGAAATGTCTATTTCTTCTTTAGCTATGATCTTTTTGTAAATCTCATCCGATTCCAACACACCATACCGTTCCTTTTTAACAACGTTTCTATTTCCATCTCTAAAGATAATTACTGCAGTTCGAGAGAGTGAAAACAGTCCGTTCTCGAAAGGGTCGTCGGTAATCTTTATTGAGTAATATTGATGCTGTTTTTCCTTCACTCAATTGGCTTTTGAACATAGAACGAGCCAATATACAGAATTGTAAAAAGAATGATAAAAACCATCAAATAAAAGATGACTTTATTGTTAGCCATTGGACTCTTTTTGTCGTATCCTTTTTTATAATTGAAAAACCCCATGCTTTAATTCTTGGGTGGGGTAGCTTTATTCCATTGACCGTGCAGGTAGTTGTGATAATACTTGTATTGATCTGTTGAGAAAAAGAGCAAGATGCCCATCAGCTGATCTACAGGTTTGGCCCCCTGATAGATCATCAATCGAGTTTGATTTTCATCCAATATTACGTAGGAAGGATACGATAGCTTCCCTTCCAGCAGAGAGTAGGCCATGTAATGCACTTTTCCTCTGCTTCTTGGGGAAGATTTTACAAATCCCGGATCTGAATTGATGAACATATTACCATTATACACTATGGTGTCTGTTGTTTCTGCGTCAAATTTAACCGGATAGAAATTCGCATTCATATATGATACAACACCTTTGTCTTTAAACGTGGTTGCATCCATTCGTTTGCACCAACCACACCATCCCGTGTAAAAATCGATGAACATTTTTTTAGGAACACTGTCAGTCTTACTACGATTAATTGCCTCATCCCAGGTCATCCAATTGATTCCATCATCTTGGGAATGGATTGCAATACTGCAAAAACTAATGATAAGTAATAGTAGTAATCTCATTAAGTCACAGGTTTTTCAATAGAAAGTCTGTCATTTTGTTGTATAGGTGAAGTCGTGTGTTTCCACCGTAAATGCCATGATTTCTGTCAGGGTAGATCAAAAGCTCATAATCCTTATTTGCTGCTACCAGGGCATTTACCATTTCCATCGTATTTTGGTAATGCACATTGTCATCAGCTGATCCGTGCACCAACAGATAACTCCCCTGCATCTCTTCCACAAAGTTTATGGGTGAGTTGATGTCATAGTTCTCTCCATTTTCTTGCGGAGTCCGCATGAATCTTTCTGTGTAAATATTATCGTAAAATCTCCAGTTCGTCACAGGCGCAACAGCAATCGCCGCTTTAAAAATGCCGGATCCTTTGGTAATGCATAATGAAGACATATAACCTCCGTAGCTCCAACCGAATATTCCTATTCGTTTTTTGTCAACATAGGGTAAACTGCCCAACCATTTACCTGCCGCAATTTGATCTTCGGTTTCATATTTACCCAATTGCAGGTAGGTAGAGTGTTTAAAATCTCTGCCCCTGTAACCAGTTCCTCTTGCATCAACGGAAATCACAATGAACCCTTTTTGAACAAGTAGCTGAAACCAGGCGTAATTTTGTCCTGCCCATGCGTCGTTCACTGTGTTGATCCCCGGACCGCCATATACATACATTAAGACAGGAAGCTTTTCTCCCTCTTTAATCATAGCTGGCTTCATAATGAACGCATTCAATTCCCTTTCATCAAGTGGAATCTTAATGAATTCTTTATTTACAAACCCAAAATCCTGCATGGTTTGAACAACTCTCTGATTGTCTTTCAGAACTTTTAGCTCTTCTCCTTTAGCGTTGTTCAGCGTAATAAAATAAGGTGTATTTGCTGATGAGTGGTAATTGATGTAGTACTTGAATCCTTTGCTGAATTGCACCTCATTTTGACCTTTTTTAGTGGAAATCTTCTTTTTGGATCCTCCGTTCAACTTGATCGAGTAAAGCTGTCTTTCCAGGGGTGATTCTTCAGTAGAAATGTAGTAAATGAGCTTGTTTGATTCATCGACGCCGACAAGCTCAGTTACTTCCCAGTTTCCCTTAGTTATCTGCTCTTCAGAGCCGTCTTTAAGGTTGATTCTGTAAACATGATTGAAACCGTCTTTTTCACTGGTCCATAGAAAGGATTTGTTGTCATTCAAAAATGTGAGATTGTCGGTAACATCAATGTAAGTTGCTGCCGTCTCCGTATAGATAACTTTGGTGATAACGCCGGAGTTGTTCGGTCTGGTTTCATCAAAATCTCCTACCATCAATTCCAGCTTGTTCTGTAATCGATTCATTCTGCATACCATTAATACGTCGGGATCATTGGTCCATTTTATTCTTGGAATATATATATCGCTTTCAATTCCTGTATCGAAGGCAAACGATCTTTTCTTAGCTAACTCGTAAACAAAAATCTGAACAATGGAGTTGTCTTCCCCCGCTTTTGGATATTTGAATTTGTATTGATCGGGATACAAACTGCCATACATGGCCATCTGGAATTCCTTAACTCGACTTTCGTCAAAACAATAGTATCCCAGCTTTCTGCCATCCGGAGACCAATATAGTCCATTATCAAAGCTGAACTCCTCTTCATATACCCAATCCGTTGCTCCATATATGATCTCATTCATTTTGCCGTCTCGAGTAACCTGAATTTCCTCATTCGTGTCAAAATCCTTTATGAATATGTTGTTGTTCCTTACAAATGCGACTTTATTCTCAGTAGGCGAGAATTGGGCCAGTCGCTGCTTACCTTTAGCCGGATCTGAAAGAGACTGAACTGATTTGGTGCCTCTATCGTAAACATAATAAAACGCTTTTGTGGAATGGCGGTAGATACTTTCCTGGTCTACGGCCAAAAGAATCTTCGATTCGTCGGAATTAAATGAATAATCGCTTATAGCTCCTTGGTTTTGTTTTGGAGTATTACCCGTAAGCGTATATTTTTCGAGCGCCTTAAGTGCTGCTTTATCGAGTATTTGACCAACTTCAGCGTAATCTTGGTAAGAATATTTATTGATCGTGGTTTTACCCATTTTGTTATCGAACTCCAGGGTGGTAAAATGCTCTCCATCGTTCATTGATCGCACTCCGGATACATAGTCTCCATAAAACGCATAGTTCTGCCAGATAATTTCGTTGGTAAGTATTTTTTGAACTTGACTGAAGCTGACGTTAAAAAAAATCAGCCCAACAGACATCAACAGAATATTCTTCATAAGATTTGTGTTATTTTTAAGCGGTTTCGAAGGTACAAAAGAACCTTAATCAAAACAACAAGTAATGTCTTATCAAAAGAAATACCAAACTATCAAACAAGACCATATTGAGTGGTTTCAGGAGTTGTTAGGTAAAGAATATGTTATGGTGGATATGGACACCAGAAATAAGTATGGAAAAGATGAGACAGAGGATTTTATATTTCCACCGGATGCGGTTCTTAAGCCATCTAATACAGGTCAAGTATCGGAAATCATGCGATTCTGTTATCAACACTATATACCCGTGACACCCATTGGTGCAAGGACCGGTTTAAGCGGAGGAGCGTTGAGTCTTAATGGTGGAGTAGGCCTTTCCATGGAGCGTATGAATTGTATTCTCGATATTGACCAGAAGAATTTACAGGTAACCGTTGAGCCGGGAGTAATTACCCAGGTGCTGCAGGAAGAGGTAGAAAAAGTCAATTTGTACTATGCGCCGGATCCTTCTAGTCGGGGCAGCTGCTTTATTGGAGGTAATCTTGCGGAAAATGCCGGGGGACCTAGAGCCGTTAAATATGGAGTAACCAAGGATTTTGTGCTTAATCTGGAAGTGGTTTTGCCAAGTGGAGAGGTCATCTGGACCGGCGCGAATACCCTAAAAAACTCGACGGGATACAATCTTACTCAGCTCATGGTGGGAAGCGAGGGGACTTTAGGTATCATTACGAAAGCTGTTTTGAAATTGATCCCTTTGCCTAAGCATAATTTGTTAATGCTTGTTCCTTTTTCCTCCGCGGAAAGAGCCTGTGAGGCAGTCAGTGCAATTTTCAGGGGCGGAGTGGTTCCTTCTGCTTTGGAGTTTATGGAGAGAGATGCAATCGACTGGACCATGAAGTATGTTGATGCCAACATCTCTGTTTCGGACGAAGTTGCGGCTCATCTATTGATAGAGGTGGACGGTAGCGATATGGATCTTCTCTTTAAAGAATGTGAGCAGATCACGGCAATAATGGAAGAGTTCGATTGCGGAGAAATCATGTTTGCCGACTCTCAAGCTCAGAAAGACACATTATGGAAGCTTAGAAGAAGCGTAGGAGAGGCGGTTAAGGCCAACTCGATCTACAAAGAAGAGGACACGGTTGTTCCGAGATACGAGCTTCCTAAATTGCTCAATAAAGTCAAAGAGTTGGGAGATCACTACGGCTTTAAATCAGTTTGTTATGGACATGCTGGCGATGGCAATCTTCATGTTAATATCATAAAAGGCGACTTGTCGGATGACCAATGGGAAAATGAACTTCCATTGGCAATTGAACAATTGTTTGAATATACGGTAGCTCTCGGGGGTACGTTGTCCGGTGAGCACGGAATTGGATATGTTCAAAGAGAGTATATGAAAATACCATTCGGCGATGTGCATTTAGGAATTATGAAAAGGATTAAGGAAATCTTCGATCCAAAAGGAATCTTGAATCCTGGGAAAATATTCCCTACTGAATAATAAAAAAGCCTTCATTTGAAAATGAAGGCTTTTCCAATGCTTTGGGGTAATGAATAACTATTCTATCCCATGCATCAATTTTGTTAATGGTTTACTGATGATGCACAATAGCAATCCGATACAAATCGTAATTAGACCCATCATCATATAGACATTAGAATAAATGTCCCAATACATGTGCGACGCAATGGTTGAATAATTTTTGTCAAAGCTCTCCATTGCCGACTGTGATCCCTTGAACAGATAGGCTTCATTGCTAGAATCAAAAGCTGCGTCTCCTCGATTCTTTCTATCAATGATGCTGATCACTTTTCCGTGCATAGCGTTCAAACCATCCCCGATGCCTACAATTCCGCTACTGAAATTATCTTTGACATCTGAATAGTTGGAGCCTTTATTCATTTTATTCGTTGCTGCAGTTACATTTTGCAGCGCTTCAGACAATCCCCCAACAGCCTTAGCATAGTTTGCAGTCAGCTGGCTCCAAAGAACTTCTTTTCCGGTATACGTGCTGGTATCTTTCAACATCGGGCCGATGTCAGCATTAATGGCTTTGAATGTTGGAAGGATATCTCCCACCATGGAGTTGAGTTCTTTCGGAAGGTTAAGGGCGGTCGTATCGTCTTCCGCGAAATCAGTTGCAAGATTAAACTGTTCAGCTGATTCCAATAGCGAGGAGCAGTTCGATTCGACCGCTGTTGCAGACGATTCAATTTGCGCAAGGTATTCTTGACGCGTAGGTTCTTTTTCCGGGCCGGATCCTCCGCCATGACCACCTGATCCTGTTGCCATCGCAATAACAGCTGCTGCATAATTGGCGAAGGCAAACGACAAGAACCATCCACCCATAGCTGTTCCAGTTATCTTTTTTGGCGCGAGCTTGGTCACCATAGAAAGTCCAATCGGTGACAGGAACAATTCACCTGTTGTGTGCAACAAGTAAAGTATAGCTAATGTCCATAATGGCACCAGATAGGCCTCGCTTAAAAACATTCCGCCTAATAGTACAACAAGATAGCCCAAACCAAGCTGGACAATACCTAGACCAAACTTCATGGCTATACTTGGGTTGATTTTTCTTTGTTGCAGCTTGATCCACATGATGGAAAAGATGGAACCAAACAGTATGATGTATAATGGGTTGAAAAATTGTGTTGTCGCGTCACTCATTTCCCAGCCACCGATCATCCTATCTACATTTCTTCGGGCAAATAGCGTTAGCGATGTTCCTGCTTGCTCAAAACAGGCCCAAAATGCAATGTTGAATACGAAGATGATGATCATGGCCAACATACGCTGAAGCCAAACCTTTTTTCCCTCTACCGCTTGTTCACCGGATTTATCTTCTTTGTAGGCTGCTGAAAGCAAATTGAAGATCACATAAACCCCAACTATAGCCAACAAATACGGCATGATCTCATTGAATTGAATCAACATGTATATTGCAGGAATTATGGCAAGCGAGCAAATGAAAATAACCGATTGCTGGCTGAGTGGTCCGAGTACTTTACTTTTTAATTTCTCTGGGTTTGGTGGTGCCGCTGCATGTTCGTACAGTTTTTTACCAAAAACAAAAATCAAAGTTCCAAGGATCATACCTATGCCGGCTAAAGCGAATCCGTATTCGTATCCAACCTTTCTACCCACTTCAACGCATACCGTTGTTGCTAGCAAGGCTCCTACGTTGATCCCAATGTAGAATATGGTGAAACCTGAGTCTCTTCGTTCGTCACCATCTCGATACAACTTCCCAACAATACTGGAGATGTTTGCTTTGAAATAACCATTCCCAACAATAATCCCTGCCATACCTAGATAGAGCCAGAAATTGGTCTGGCCAAGCAACATGAATTCGCCTATGGCCATTAAAACACCTCCAAAAATAACGGCTCGCTTGTACCCAAGAAATTTATCAGCGATCTTACCTCCTAATACCGGCGCCATATATACCAGTGCGGTATATGTTCCATAAATTGCGAATGCTTCGCTGTCTCCCTTAAGGAAAACGTCAATTAGGAAAACGGTCAATAATCCCCGCATTCCGTAGTAGCAAAATCGTTCCCACATTTCTGCGAAAAAGAGAACGAATAGTCCTACCGGATGTCCTAGAAACTGCTTTTCATTGATTGTTGTTCCTTCTGAGCTCATAGCTAAAGTAAAATTTGATTAATTCGTGGCTCGAATGTAAGGCATTTTTTTTTAATGAATCCAAAGGAAGAGACACTATAGTTGTATAGGAATTCTGTCATCCATCTATACAAGAGCATTTAAATTGCATGTAATGTTTGCGTTAAATTAATGTGCGGAAAAACAATTAAAAATCTATTTTTATGCTCGATTTTTTGCAGCTATGAGATTAATATACATCACAACAGTTGCATTCATCTCTACTCTGTTGATCTCTTGTGGGGGCAAGAATGAGCAGATTACAACAGGTGATGCAAGTACGAATAGTGAACAACAAACATATACTGACGCCGATTTGGATCGTGATTCGCATACCCTGTCAAATTACAGGGAAGTAAAAGTGGAGCATAGCCATCTGAATCTAGAGGTCGATTTTGACGAGGAAAAATTGAAGGGCTCTGTTGTACATAGCATTCAGAATATGAGTGGTGTTAAGGAGGTTGTTTTTGACACCAAAAATCTGGAAATAAAAAATGTGATGGTTGACGGTGCCAAGGCAAGCTACCGGATGGGTAGTGCTGATGAATTATTGGGCGTGCCTCTTATCGTGGAGATTCAACCGGAGTCAAAATCTGTAGAGATCGAATATGAAACTACCGAAGGAGCTGAGGCACTTGATTGGGTTTCTCCCGAATTAACTGCTGGTAAGGGACATCCTTATTTGTTCACACAGGGTCAGTCCATCTTTACCAGAACATGGATTCCGATAATGGATACTCCTGGGTTGAGGATTACCTATTCAGCGGATATAAAAGTGCCGTCACATCTTCTGGCGGTTATGAGCGCTGACAATCCAACGGAACGAAATGAACTAGGTGAATATCACTTTGAAATGACACAGCCCGTTCCGTGTTATTTGATGGCACTTGCTGTTGGTAACCTGGAGTTTCGAGCAATTGATTCAAGAACTGGGGTGTATTCAGAGCCTGAGATGATTGATGATTGCGCATATGAGTTTGCCGATATGGGTAAAATGGTCACACAGGCGGAGGAGCTTTATGGAGCATACCAATGGGGTAGGTACGACATTATTGTCCTGCCACCCAGCTTTCCTTTTGGCGGAATGGAAAACCCGAAGCTTACCTTTGCCACGCCTACTATTATAGCTGGGGATCGATCCCTAGTAGCGCTTGTTGCTCATGAATTGGCGCACAGCTGGAGTGGGAACTTAGTTACCAATTCAACTTGGAATGATTTCTGGCTGAATGAAGGATTTACAGTTTACTTTGAGCGCCGGATTATGGAAGGCATCTATGGTAAAGATTATGCGGATATGTTGGCAATTCTTGGTTATCAGGATTTAAGACGGTCCTTGGATGAACTGCCATCGGACGAGCAACGGTTAAAGCTGGCATTAAAAAGAAGGCATCCGGATGTTGGAATGACGGATATTGCATACGAAAAGGGTTGTTTCTTTTTGAAAATGTTAGAAGAAGCAGTGGGTCGGGCAAAATTTGACACATTTCTAAATCAATATTTTGAAGAACATAAATTTGAAACGATCACAACAGAGCAATTTGTCGATTATTTGAATGATCACTTGTTGGATTCTGCCGAAAAGAAAATTAATGTTGCGGAGTGGATTTATGAGCCGGGAATTCCGGCAAACTGCCCTGTGGTTGTGAGTGCTAATTTCAATAATGTAGAGGAACAATTGAATGCCTTTTACGCTCAGAACGATGTAAATTCTGTGATTCCAGATCAGTGGTCCACTCACGAGTGGCTTCATTTTTTGCGAAATCTAAGAGAAAACACAACTCCGGAACAGTTGGAACTAATCGATAGTCGATTCAATTTAACTGAAACTGGAAATAGTGAAATTGCATGTTGTTGGTTCGAAAAGTCTATATACACGGGCTATATGAATGGTATAGACAACAAATTGGAGGAATTCTTGGTCACTGTTGGGAGAAGGAAATTCTTAACCCCGCTATATCGAGCCTTAAAAGCCACGGGTCGTTCAGACAGAGCCTTGGAAATATACGGTAAGGCCAGATCCAACTATCATCATGTTTCACGGCATACCATTGATGAATTGTTGGATTATTCGGAATCCTGATTGAAATTGTGTAAAAACTGAGTCCCTAGGTCAAGTCCCAATCGATAGTCGGCATCTATCCTGTGTTTCGTTGTGGAGTAGCTGCTAGTAGATAGGAACTTTGGTGGTGCGATCTGTGTAATCTCTACATGGTCAGGGTTATTAGTGATGTAGTCGATACTGTCGTTATAATATTGATGGTCATCTGAAAATCGGCGGCTTAATCGGGGATTCTCTCTGTACCATAGTCCGCCGAACCATCCGAAATAGCTCCATTCTAACTTGAGGTCTGCAGGCATTGTACGGATCACAGCGATTTTTGTGGCTCCCAATTCGACTGCTCTTCTAACAGGAATAGGATCGCTCCATCCACCGTCCATTAATTTGACCCCGTCGAACATACAGTAACCTCTCGTGAGGAAGGGAAGGGTAGAGGATGCCCTCATCGCTTTATGCCAGTTTTCTTTGTTTGGTCGAATATAAACGGGATTTCCATTCTCCATGTTGGTAGCAACGATTTCTATGTGACTTTTTCCGGCACGTTTAAGTGCTTTCTTCATATTTAGCGGATGATGTTTCAAAGCAAAGGATTCCAAGTATTGTAGATTGACATATCCTTCTGTTGCAAAAAGCTGTTTTAGGCTGATGAATTTTTTGTCCGGAAAGATCTTTGAAATGATCTGATAAGTTGCTTTGTATTGCTGTGTAAGGTAGTAGGAAAGACACATCGATCCTCCACTAACACCAATGTAAATATCGAAAGGATCGAAACGTGCTGCGATAAATGCATCGAGCACACCGGCGGTGAAAATCGATTTTAAAGCTCCCCCTTGAATGACCAATGCCGTTTTACCTTTCATATACTAAAAAATAAACGGATCGAGATGAAAAATTGTTGCATAAATTAGAACCATTTGAGCAATAATCCGTTATATTGACTTATATTTAAGCAAAAGATTACTGCATGACGTTTGAAGATAAATTAAGAGAGTTTTTCAAAAAACACGATCCGGGTAGACTTCGTTTTGCACGAAAAATAGCGAACAAATATCAACCAAAAGCGAAAGATGTGCTTGCTGAATTGGCAAAAATTTATGCGGGTGGTGGTCCGGGTACCTATGCAGCAAAAATGGAGGCAAAGCGCAATGCAGCTTTTCAGAATTTCCCTAGTAATTTCGACGAAATCAGTGAAGGCGCTGATGATGAAATTGAAGACGACACGGTAGTAACGGAAGTTGAAAAGTCTTCAAATGGTGACACGGGCATGATCGATGACCTGGACGATTAATCAGCTTTATTCTTAACGTGATAGGTAGGCAGAACAATAAATTGGGCTGTTCATAAGTTTATTGGATAAACATTGGAATTGCAATATGAAACTCCTGTCATGCTTATTTTTGATGATCGCATTACTGTTTGGCTCATGCAGTGCAAAACGAGGCGTAAAAAAATGCAATGGGAGTAAAGGTGTAAAAACCAATATGGGTGTGATGTGATGATCAACAGATCTATATCTCTATACCAACGATACAAATATCATCTACTTGTTCAAAGGTTCCCTTCCATTCCTCGTGTTTCTTAATTAGCGCTACTTTTTGTTCACCCATAGGTTGATCAAACGTATCAAGTAAGAGCTCCTTCATCACTCTTGGTTTTAGCTTTTTTCCTTTTGGACCGCCAAACTGATCGTAGTATCCATCACTAAAGGCGTAGATCCTGTCTCCGCTTTTCAATTGGATCGATTGGTTAGTAAAAGGCTCCAGAGTATTTCCGAATCGACCCACAGGTTGAGGATCTGCCGGTATTTCAATTAAATCCAAGTCGCCTTTGCTGACTATTTTAACTATATCGTTACAGTTATCCTGGTTGTTTTTATTTCTAATCAGCCAAAGCGCATTGTTTGCCCCAGAGTAAGTAAGCATGTTGGTTTCTTTGTTCCATCTGCACAAACAAATGTCCATTCCATCCTTTTGTTGAACATCACTGCCTTCGTTTTCGAGGGCCTTAATGATCTTGCCTCTTAGCTCGTCTAAAATTTGTGCTGGATCCGTTGTATGGTTTTCAAGGATGATCTCATTCAGGAATCCAATGCCCAACATACTCATAAAAGCACCCGGAACACCATGACCTGTGCAATCGGCAACGATTATAAAACATTCATTTTGGTTCTGATAAGCCCAGTGAAAATCTCCTGACACAACGTCTTTCGGTTGATATAGGATAAAATAATTTTTAGAAATACTGCTCCAGTACGCTTCAGATGTTAATAGGGCATCCTGAATTTTTTTTCCATATTCTATACTGTCGGTAATATTTTTGTGCTTTTCCTCAAGCTCAATACTTTTTAATTTGGCAATTTTTTGCTGTTCTTCTGCGAAATCACGTTGCTTTTCCACCTCACGTTTTTGCTCAGATATCAATCGATTATCTGCTCTTTTCCTTTTTAGTGAGGTAAGAATGAAAATCAGAAAAACCACTACTGAAATCAAGCCTATGACAATGAACCAAATAAAAAGACGTTGTGATGCTGTTTTTTGGTTTGCTTTAGCCAGCAAAACATCATTTAAAATGATTCGTTTTTCCTGTTCAGCAAAATCCAGCTTCCCCTGAATAACGGCCACAGCGTCGTTATAATCAATTTCATTTAGTTTGTTTGACACAACTCGAGCACTATCTACAAAAGCATAAGCGGAGTCCCAAATTAACAATCCTTTGTATCCTTCACCCAGATATTGATACATGGTTTTCAGTTCCATTAGATTGAAATTCTTGTAGTATTGAAGTGAGTTGTTTAGAATGTCCACTCCTTTTCTATACTCGTTCTGTGTTATGTAAAGAATACCTAATGAAGTTTTTCCCCATTCTAGTCCAGGTGCATCATTTAATTCCTTACTTATTTCCATGCCAGCACTATACATCATGATTGCAGAATCACTCAATCCCAGAATGTTATATGCATCTCCCAAATAATAGTAGTCATAGCTTAAATTGTAATCATCGTTACGTAAAACACTCAAGTTTTTGGATCGCTTGAAATAATCCAAGGCCTCTTCGTGTCGGCCAAGTTCTGACAGGGACAATCCGGAATTTGCAAGGGCATAGGCATAGTCAACACTAGTGATGGTATCGTCAATCTGAATAAGCAATTCCATACATTGTTTACAAATTGAGATTGCTTCTGTGTAACGATCGATTTCATACTGACAAACACAAAGATTATTAAGTATGCTCGCAATCTGAATGGTATCATTCAGGTCCTGGTAAAATTGTAGCGCTTTATGCAGACCCTCAGCAGCGAGACCATAATGACCAAGCTTCATTTCAGAAACTGCTACATTTCTTAAGTCATTGTAAATTACACCAGAGTCTATCAAGTGCTCTGGATAACTCTTAGCAATCTTAAGTGCCTCCTGAAAAAAAGAAACGGTTTCTTTGAAGTTGCCTTGGTTGGAATGACTTTTTGCCAGAAGATGGTGGGCTAAATGCAGTTCCTCCTTCTTATTCAGTTGCTTTGCAATCGAAAGAGCCTCTTCGGCGAAATAATGGCTTTGATCTAAATTCTTGTATTGGAAATACTTCGATATTTTAACTGCACGGTCAAAGTCCGTTGATGTTGGTTTGATTTTACTTTCGTTGTGCTCTAAAATCCAAAAGGCTACACTGTCTTGAGTATAGGTCTGGCAAACAAAAGCCAGTAAAAACAATTTGATCAAAATAATTCGCATGATATACGAACTAAATGTATGCAATATTTGGATAAACTAAACGAGGGAAATGTGCTTGCAGAGGATGTCCTGAGTTATTTCCGAACCTTTGCTATTTCTGTATTGTCTACTTTAATGATGTATTCCCATGCTCGGAAAGCGGGAAAGACAGGAGGTATCATGACCGTTACATTTACGTCCTTATTATTCACCTGAAAATCAACTTTTTTAACGCCGCCAACTACCGCCATCTTTGTTTTCAAAGGAACTCCATCGATCCAGATCTTTATGGTTCCCAAAAACCAATTTCTACTTACTAAAACTTCCTTTTCATCTACTTTAAAACGATGGATGTCTGACATATTAAGTGTTTTTCGACTGAGCTAAGTTATAAAATAGTTTGTAAAACTTAACCTGCACGAAGAAAATTGAACTCTAGCTTTAAAGGAATACGTGTTGAGGATTGATGCGGATGGGTAAATAGCGATCACTCTGTAATCGTCGGTACCAGCTTTCCATTTTCATAGGTCTCTTCGTCCCAGAGCTCTCCGTTGTCAAACCAAAGTCTGCATAAACCGTTTTTCTTTCCATTGGTGTAAATTTCTTCTGTAGAAAGCTGACCATTCTGGTGCCATTCTCTCCAAACTCCATCTTTTTCACCGTTGATGTAGCTACCTTCCTGCTTAAGCTGACCGGATTTATACCACTTTTTGCATGCTCCGTAAAGTAAGCCGGATCGATAAGCACACTCGCTCAACAACCCACCATGCATCCAATTTCGATAAACGATTCCATCCAATGGACGCATCGTCATTCGTAAATAGATATAGGTATCTCCGATGGTTACTACTTCCTGCTCAGAATAACGTGATAAAGACGAATCCGATCTAAGCTGCGGGGATGGTTCCGGATAGTCTAGTGGGTTTTGACTGTAACCAATTGCTGCTGACAAAAGCAATGCGGGGATAAGCAAATATTTCATGCGGTAAGTTTAAGTGTTTACTAAGCTAATCTAATTTTGATTTCAGCCAAATTCTTTAAGCAAAAACCAATACTGAATTAGTAATAACGATTTGTTACTAACTAGGTTACAAGAATCATAAATTTTCAGTGAAGCTGAACCATCAATGAACAGATTACCCATATGAAAATACGATTCCCACATTACAACATGAAAACCCGACGAGTAGCACGTCGGGTTTATCTATTCATAAGACTATTAATTCATTAGCTGTTTCTTCTTCTATACCTTCTATCTTTACTAAGTCATTAAGATTACAATCTTTAATTATATCGATTGTAGAAAATCCCTCTGCTACCAAAAGTTGTCCTAAAGTTTCATCAACTTCTAAATTTCTCATTAAATTTTCAGTCCTATCTTTAAAAACCTCTTGTCTTCTCTCAGACTCTTCTTTGTCTGTCATTATATTAATTTCATAATCTATTAATTTGGTCGCTAACCTAACATTTTGACCTCTTCTTCCTATTGCTTTACTTAGATTTTCTTCACTGAGAATGACATCAAGTTTTTTACCCTCTTTATCAATATTTACTTTTTGCACTTCAGCTGGTGATAAGGCATTTGAGACTACAACAGAAATATCTTCAGACCAATTCACAATATCAATCTTCTCTCCTTGAAGTTCATTAACAACTGCTTGGACCCTGCTACCTCTCATTCCCACACAAGCGCCTACTGGATCAAGTGAAGTATCTATAGCTTTAACACAAATTTTGGCTCTACTCCCAGGGTCT
>CAJWDP010000034.1 GCA_913030835.1 uncultured Flavobacteriales bacterium
GACTGCCGCCTGATACCGTTAATCGATGTTGGCCATAACTTGAGCAGGTAAGCAAACCTAAGGCTATAGCAAAAAAGCTATTCAACAACAACTCTCTCATAAAAAATGGAGTTTTTACAACCAACTTTCAGCAGGTACAATCCTACATCTAAATTTGAAACGTTAATTTGGGCAATTTCGTGTTGATTTTAATGAATCTGTTTTTCTTTTCAAAAACCAGAATTAATCTAATTCTACTTTGAAATATACTGTTCTTTGCGTAATCTCCAGTAAAGAATACTTCTATTAAATTCATACTATTTAGCTCATAAAATCGTATTATTAGAATACAGGGTTTTTAGAATTATTGAACTGACTAAAAGTGGTGACCTATTCGGTGACCTATATGATTGAAAAAATTTTAGATTACTGATTATCAGTTAATTAAATTACTGGTTCGAGTCCCGTCCAGACCGCAAAAAGCCATCCGATTGGATGGCTTTTTTGTTTGTTACTTATTTACGTTTACTTGCTAGTCCTATAATAATCTGGTAATGTCTGTGCTAAGCGGTTTTGTCATGCTGGAGAAACTTTTCACCAAATTTCCCTTTTCGTCCACCAGATATTTATGAAAGTTCCATTTTACGGAAGAGCTTTGTTTTCCATTGTTCTCTTTCTTGGTCAAAAACTGATACAAAGGATGTTGCTCCGGCCCTTTCACCTTGATCTTTTCCGTGATCAGAAAATCCACTCCGTAATTTTTTTCGCAAAATGACTGTATTTCCTCAGAAGTGCCCGGTTCCTGTCCTCCAAACTGATTGCACGGAACTCCGATCACCACCAGCTTTTCCTTGTATTTGCTATGCAATTCTTGCAGCCCTTTGTACTGTGGAGTAAAGCCGCATTTCGAAGCTACGTTGACAAATAGAATCTTCTTCCCTTCGAACGATTTAAAATTTACATCCTCCCCTTCCAAGCTAGAGATTCCTATAGTGTACAAGTCCATTTTACCTTCTATTTCCTGTGCGTTTGCCGAAGCACCTGCCAACCCAAAAAGGGCGGCCAACCAATATTTTCTCATTTGTTTTTTATTTAAGAACAATTCAAGAAGATTTTGGTTCAAAATAAGTACTACAATTTGTTCCTGCAAGAACAAAGGTTCTTCTTATTTGTTTCTTTTTAAAACACCAACCATGATCCGATTTTTTAAGAGAAAAACAGAGCTTGAGTTCCTACAAGTAAAATACAACAAGCTACTTCGTCAAGCGATGGAAACCGGGCGAGTAAACCGATCAGAAGGAGACCGAATTCTCGCGGAGGCGAACGTTTTACTACAGCGAATTGAGGAGCTAGAGGATGCAGAAATGCGGAGCTCCGACTAATTGAAAATCTTACTCTTCAGCATTCTCCATCATTTAAAATGGTCCATGTAGCGTAAGCCTTTACTGGCATAAGATGGATCATGTGTCCTTCCGGTAGGAGATCCGGTGTTGTGAATTCGAAAAGCCTGTTCAAATTTTCCCTGACGAAGTTGCTTTCCATATTCTTCATTGATCCATTTTGCTCCCCAGTATATCGCATCGTCTCCTCGAACATCAGCCACCGTAATGCCCAATTGCAAACATTGATACCCCATCAATTGAAAAGGCCCCCAGGAGCTGGCTAAATTTTTGAGTGCTTCATCAGACGCGTTTTTCAGGTCTTTTTGGTCGATTCCTTCATACGACTTTTTCGATCCATCTCGCACCTTTTTCAATCGCTGAAAAACGTGTTTCTCAAAGCGGGATGGTACGGGCTTTCTTCCGGATGATTCCAACGCAATGAGTGCTTTTAAATAATTTGCAGGCAAATCAAAATCCGTGGCAACCTGATCAGCTTCAGCACCATAATTTCGCTCAACCGCATTCAAGCCTCCCCGGCCATAATGAATCAATTTGGATTTTCCCTCCTTCCAATGTCCCTTGATAAAAATAAATCCTGCTATCACGAACACACCCAAAACCGCAAGTCTTAGAATCGTCTTCACTGCCTAAAATTTCGCTTACTTGTTTCCATCAGATCAATTTGCACTTACCCTGAATTCAATGATCTCTGAACCAGCATTGCTGATTGGGTCAATCAATTTGAATTTTACTCTTCCGCTCCCCGGTATCCCTTTAGGAAGGACATGAATGGCTACAAATCCGGTCTTTCCCGGGCCAATTGATCGTAAGGTGCCGAACTCAGGGATTCCCACTTGGCACTTACCGTAGGCACACATGGAGTAATCCCATCCGGATGGCAACGTGTTTTCCAAACAGGACCACTTCAGCTCCAGCTGCCCATCTGTATTATTTGCTATCTTGATCTCTGCCAGCTCCAGCTTTTCATTCTTATTGATCGATAAACGGACAATCGAATCGCCTACCACACTAAAACTTGATGTGGATAGTTGCCACGAAATCAACGCAGCACTTGCAATCAGAATGGGCAGTAGAATCCTTTTCTTCATCATCATTTCTTTATAAACGATTTAGAGGTTACGTTGTTGCCATCTGAAAGCGAAAGGATATACTGCCCACTTGCATACTCATTAGTTGACAGAACCAGTGTGTGCTTCCCCTGTTCATATACCCGTGGAAATTCAGACAACATCAATTTACCATCGATGCTTACAATACGAAGACTCAAATTGGTTTCCTTCAGAAGATCAAATGAAATCCTTACATCCTGATCAACCGGATTCGGGGCAATGGAGAAATCAATTACATTTTCGAATTCCTCCACCTGATTGGGTACGCGAATATCTACTTTAACGTGCTGAATGTTCTTCAATTCGCTCGTCATCATATCGAAATAATGCACCTCAATTGAGTCTAGAATAGGGACAGAAGACTCTACTAAAACACCGTATCGTTCGCCCGGATACACTTCAATTGTATCGCTGAATTCTTCAATGGGCAGCGGTCTTCCATCACTGTCTACAATTCGTGCACCTAGTGAAGAAGGAAAAATCACCTTGTTCGTGCAATAGCCAATGTTCACCAATCGAAAATAGTTGACGTAGTTCGTTTTTGAATTCAATTCCACAGAATCCTCCAGCTGCTGATCCGACAACCCGTTGATCAAAAAGTAATCGGGATTGTATTTGGGCACCAAAAGGGTATCGTGCACTGCTCCATCTATGTGCTCATGATCCAATATTGAATCGGTATGCCAGAATGTATCCAACTCCGACATGAACAATAGGGTTTCCGTATCAAACGCATACCCCCCATCCCAGGTTGTATTGCTGCCGTCAGACGGTCGGATAATGATCGGTCCGTACATACCTGCTTGCAGATGCAAGGTAGATCCAACATGACAGTGATACAAGTAAGTGCCGGCATGTGGTGCCTCAAAATGATACCAACCGTGTTCCATATGATCGACAGAAAACGACAACATCGGAACCCCATCGTTCGCCTGATCGACATCCAAACCATGCAGGTGAATCGTATGGTGGTGCAATTGTGACACATTCCAGAAGTCAATGTGAACGGAATCTCCCTGATTCGCCTCGATCAAAGGAGCAGGAATTGGAGGATGGGTAGAAAGACTCGGAGCGAATCCATATACACGAAGGGTATCACCATTGGCAATCACCTTCTCACCAAGCGTACGACCAATAAGGAATACGTTGGTCTGAGCTTCCGCAAATAAGAAGATCATCAGTAACAAACAGGTTCCTATCAATTTCCGCATCATTGAATTAAAATGGTTAAAAACATTCCGAACGGATAAAGGCCTCCGCCAGTTATTGACAATAAATTATGATCATGCACCGGATACTCACCCGTTTGATGTGGAACAAGGCGCAGTAAATAACCTTCCATTCTCTTAAGTGGAAATGTGTCTTTGATTCGACCAGCGTGCATGGAACTGCTCGTTGAATAGAGTATTTCGCAATGGTAACCGTGAAAGTGAATGGAATGTTCTGCTTGTCCCGTGTTGGCCATAAAGATCAAAATGGTATCTCCTATATTTCCCTCAACTCGGGCTGTAGTATCGGAATTGATGTCAGGATTACTCAATCCATTGATCGTAAAATAATCCGGGTAATAGTCAAGCCAATCTACCACACCACCCGAGGCAATGGAATCATTCCAATCGCTTTGGTGGTCTTTTATGTTCCAGTAATACGTATTGGCGTTGGCCCCAACTGCAAGAATTCCGGCAAGTCCCATATATGCATTGTTCGGGTAATTGATGTGATCGTAGTAGATGCACACCCTTGGAGTCGATGAGTGGAAGGTCACTTCCAATGTATCACCTTGCTGAAGCGTATCTTTGTATCCGGAAATGCCCCTGATATCAAAACCATGCAGGATCGTATCATTATTTACAATGGTTAATACAAGCGTATCCATTATTCCAACAGAGAGCTGCGCATTCCGATTTTCGTAAGTTGGTGTGGAATTGAATCCTTTGCAAGGCATTTGTTTGCCGTTCACAAATAACCCCTGTCCCGAATTGATGTATATCGTATCACTTACATTTCCAGCAAAAAAAATGGTCTGAAACCCAAGTAAACAGACCAATGTGAGTAGGGCACGTTTCAATTTACACCATTATTTTTTGATGACTTTTTTTGTAGAGATCAATCCTTCCTCTCCTCTGAAGTTTACGAGATATACTCCCTTCCTGACACCTGAAAAATCAATGTAAGCTAGGCTTCTCGAGTTTAAATTGGCAGATTGGACTACTTTACCCAAAACATCTGTTACTACTACAACGCCATTCTCACTGGAAGGATTGTGAACCGTTAGCTGACTCTCAACAGGGTTTGGATAAGCTCCGATTCTCAACTCGTTTTCTTGAATTGTTGAAATGGAAGGGTCTGGCCAAGACACAAAAAAGCTGACCGTATCACCACGTGAATAGTCATTCTGATCAAACACATAGATTTCCACTTTTCCTTCTCCATAATTTAGACCACATGTCATATTGCATTTTATAAATCCAAAGGTTCCCGCTGCCATTTCTGCGGCAGTGATAGCGGTCATTGCAGCATTGGCAGGAAAGCCAACATAACAACCGGTATAGTCACAAACGGAACAAGACCAATTCGGATCAAATGTGTTCGAGAGCAACTGCCATCTGAATGTAATGTCTTCCGGAGTAGGCGTTACCACCCGAATTTCAAAACTCTCGTAATTTTCATTGAAGATGGTATCTGTTCGATGCTGGCCCGTTGGGTACACAAAATTTTGCGCCATCAAACCGGAGACAAAAGCCAACAATAAAATTGAGGTAAGCAGGTATTTCATAATTCTAGTAACATTTACCATAAAATTACTGATTATTTTATTACTCGATAATTCCAAAATTGTAATGGAAATTACAATCCAAAAGAATTAACCTGTCTAGTGCTCATAGTATAAACAATTTAGCACTGGCCAAAAGCAATACCAATGCAAGAAGATATCGAAGTGTTGAATTGTTCATTTTTCTGCTTCCCAAATATCCGCCGAAAAATCCGCCTACAAAGGCAAACAGTACCATTGTAATTGCTTCATAACCAAATGATACCCCAGAAATGAGCTGACCTCCTAACCCTGAAGCAGAATTGACCCAAATAAACAGCGCCGATACCGCTGCGGCTTCTTTCATTCTACCCCAGCTGAACAATAGTATAATCGGGGTAAGAATAATACCTCCGCCAATACCAATTAAACCGGAGAAAAATCCGATACCACCACCAATTAATATGCCTTGCCAAAATTTCACATCTCTATTTGTTTCTCTGTCTCCTCCGAAAACATTCAACATCCTCAACATCGCGATCAAAAGCAGCACTCCTAGAATCTGTTTGTATAAATTCGTTTCAACTTCAATTAGACCGCCTAAAAAAGCCGCAGGTATCGAGGCAATCGCAAATGGAAGAAACAGCTTTAGTTTAAAATGTCCACCTTTCCAATAATGCAGGAACGAAACCGCCGCAACAAATAAGTTGAGCAAAAGTGCCATCGGCTTCATTTCAGCAGGTGCAAAATCGAAAAAAACCATCAGACCCAGATAGCCACTGGCGCCTCCATGGCCTACCGAAGCATACAAAAATGCGACGATCGGCAACAGAATTAAAAAAAACAAGTCAAGCTCACCAAACAATGCCTCCATATCGGCTAAAATTAGACATATTTTATCCTTGATTTCTGAGCAGACCAAAGAAGAACCATACTTCAATCTGAATTTTTACCGCAAAGACATTTTCTAAACCATTAAATTTGTAGACAATGAGTCTGACTGAAGAAGAGTTAAAGCGATACGACCGACACTTGCGACTGCTAGAAGTTGGTGTAAAGGGACAGGAAAAACTGAAGAACTCGAGCGTACTGGTCGTTGGTGCAGGAGGATTGGGTTGCCCAGCGCTACTCTATCTGAACGCTGCAGGTGTTGGCACCATCGGCATTATTGATTTCGATGTGGTGGATCTTTCCAATTTACACAGGCAGGTGCTTTTTAACACGGCAGACATTGGAGAAAATAAAGCTCAAGTAGCCAAAAAGAAACTAACGGCCCAAAATTCGTTTGTACGTTGTATTGCTTTCGATGAGAAGCTGACCAACAAAAATGCACTGGATATTTTTAGCCAATTCGATGTGATCATCGACGGAACTGACAATTTTTCAACTCGGTATTTAGTGAATGATGCATGTGTTTTACTGGATAAACCATTGGTCTACGGAGCAATCAATAATTTCGAAGGACAAGTTTCTGTTTTCAATTATCAAGGTGGACCTTGCTATCGATGTCTTTTTCCGGAACCACCTGCACCAGGCTCGGTTCGCAGCTGCTCAGAAGCCGGTGTATTAGGGGTTTTACCCGGAATCATTGGTTCACAGCAAGCCAATGAAGCACTGAAAATAATTTTAGGTATCGGCGAACATTTGAGTGGCAGGCTATTGATTTACAATGCGTTGAATGCTAGTTTCAATCAGCTCATCTTGGAAAATACAACATGCGAATCCGCGGTTAAGAACAGCTCCGATTTCGAGAGCTATAATTACGATTTCTTTTGCGGATTAGAGCAGGTTGCAGCCAATAGCATTTCACTCAAAGATTTTGAATCCCTGTCATCCAACACTATAGTACTTGATGTGCGCGAAGATTGGGAACAACCAAAAATTAACGACAAGAAAGTATTGGAAATTCCCTTAGCTGAATTACCTAAAAAACACGCCAGTATTCCTGTTGACATTCCCGTTTACGTTGTTTGTCAGAAAGGAGGCAGAAGCGCCTCTGCAATTGAATATCTTGAGAAGGAGTTTAGTTTTCAAAACCTGATCAATGTGAGTGAAGGAATGCTTGGATAATAATCAAATGGATCATGACCCAAAACAAAGAAAGAAAACCGAAAAACGTATTTGTAGAAGGCCCAATAACACCCGATAAGATTGCGACCTCAATCAGCCACCACCAGCACAAAACACAAATTGGAGCACACGAAATTTTTTTAGGACAAGTTCGAGAAGATGTGATCGAAGGGAAAAAAGTTGTAGCTATCGACTATTCAGCCTACGAGGAAATGGCGTTAGAAGAATTTCACCGAATTAGAGAATCGGCCTTTGAAAAATTTGACTTAACGTGCATGCACATTTATCATAGCATTGGTAGAGTAAAGACCGGGGAATTATCGCTTTTCATATTTACCTCATCTCCGCATCGAAAACCGGCCATGGATGCTTGCCGATTTCTGGTAGAGGAGATTAAAGCAAAGGTTCCCATTTTTGGCAAAGAGATTCTCGAAGACGAGACCCATGTGTGGAAAGTCAATCAATGATTCCAGATCATGAATCGTGACGGATGCCCTTGAAGACGCGGAATACATGAAGCAAAGGAGGAAACAGTGCATCCATGGATTCAGCTGCACCATTTGTTGATCCCGGAAGTGCCAACACCAACGACTGGTCCTTCACACCGGCTAAACTTCTTGATAACATGGAATAAGGTGTTCGATCCTGACCATAGCTACGCATGGCTTCTGCTATACCCGGAATTTCTCTATCTAGCAGAGGCCGCAATGATTCAGGTGTAACGTCTCTTGGAGACAACCCTGTACCCCCGGTAAAAATGATCAGGTCCAGCTGTTGCTCAGCGTACTTTTTTAATGTCGCTCCAATTACTTCGGGCTCATCCGGTATCACTTCCTGATTCGCTATTTCCGCATTCATTTTTACTAACTTATCAGCAATGGCAGCGCCTGCTTTATCCTGCTTTTTTCCGGACGACACAGAATCAGAACAAACAACGACCGCGGCACGAATTGTATCTTTAAACTTGTCGGTAAAATCAGATTTTCCACCTTTTTTGCTGAGTAATCGAATACCTGCAATCTCCACTCCTTTATCCAAGGGCTTCAACATATCGTATATATTCAACGCCACGATACTTGCTCCGTGCATGGCCTCTACTTCTACACCTGTTTTGTAAATCGTCTTGACCGTCACTAAAATGGATATTTCCAGACCATTCACTTCATAGTCAATACCCGTGTATTCGATGGGCATTGGATGGCAATCCGGCAATAGCTCAGGTGTTTTCTTTACACCTAAAAGGCCGGCCGCTCTGCTCATGCTAAACACATCGCCTTTAGGAACTGCATTGTTGTGGATTGCATCAATCGTCGCTTGCTCGCTGACTTTCACGATTGCCAGAGCGGTTGCAACTCTTAATGTGTTGGATTTAGCCGTTATATCTACCATACTTCACTATTCTTCGGTTATCCTCCCGCAAATGGAGGAAGTACTGCAATTTCAACATTTTCTTCCGAATCGGTCAACACATCACTCAATTTTCGATTGACCGAAACAGCGTAAGTAAATTCTTTCAAGCCCGGATGTCTCGATTCCAACACTTCTCTAACCTGCATTGAACTTGACACCTCTAATTCCCAATGTTCCTCACTCATTTCCAAATATTCGGCAATTGCTCCGAAGTACTTAACCACCAGTTTCATTGTATCCTTTATTTATATCGGCTTTCGTATTCAGATTACTGAATATCCGAACATCAAAATCAACCGATGATTCTTCAACGTCAATAATTGTGCATCCCGCTTTTTCGTTGACCAAACTCAATTTTAGCTCATCTGAATCGATAGCCTCCCGAAAAATGGATAGAGCACTTTTTCGATACACACCCATAAGCTGGTGGGTCTTTCCATTGCATCTTGGCAGAGTAACACCATTCGATGATACTTGCATAATCCATTCAATAAATTCAGTGGTCACCAAAGGCACATCACAGCTCAAGCAAATGTTCAGCTCAGTGGATGAATAATGCAAACCGGTATATATTCCTCCTACGGGACCTTTTTGGGGAATGAGGTCTGAATAAACAGGGTAACCAAATTGTCCGTACCGTTCGTCGCTGGCTACAATCAGAATGTGATCCACCGCCCCTTGCAACGCAACCAATATGTGTTCAATCATCGATTTCCCATCGTATTCGACTAATCCCTTCTCCTCTCCCATTCTTGAGCTCGCTCCCCCAGCCAATATGATTCCAGTACTTTTCATAACCTATCCGGAATTAGATACACATCCACTTCACTTCCTGCTTGAACTTCAGTTCTATCCTCTGGTATAAAAGCTAGACAATTTGCGTCAATGAAAGAGCTAAGCATGGATGAGTTTTGCTTTGGATTGATCTCCACTACCCCTTCTTTTATTTTTGCTTTTAGGAATTGAGCGCGATTGCCCTTTTTCACAAACGTAGTTGACAGCTCCGCCTTGCATTTTTCAAGGGAGGAATCTGAATGCCCCATCAATCGCCTGATACCCGGAAGCACATACATTAAAAAACAGGTAAGTGCTGCAGCCGGATTCCCGGGTAGTGCAAAAATGTGTTTGTGATTTTTACATCCGTAATAAAGTGGTTTGCCCGGTTTTTGATTGACCTTGTAAAATACCTCTCGTACTTGTAGCTCATTCAGCGACTTACCGACAAAATCATAATCACCGACGGAAATACCTCCGGTTGCGACAATCAAATCATTTTTCTTTATCGCTTGATCCATGCATGCTTTGGTAGAAACAAAATCATCCTGTACAAAAGACACCTTACAATCCAATCCCAATGAGCGAATAAAGGTACTCAGTGTTGATGCATTCGATTCATAGATCTTACCCGGTTCAAGTTGATTACCCGGTTGTATTAGCTCGTTTCCCGTAACAATTAGTTCTATTTTCGGCTTTCGAATCACCTGAACACATTTGATCCCTAAACCACTTAGGAACCCAATTGCTGCCACATTCAATTTGGAGCCTTTTCTCAATACCAGATCCCCTTTAGAAATTTCTTCTCCCTGTCTCCGTATGTTCGCTGAGTCACGGATCAATCCTCTTGGACGAATGATCGTTCCATCCACATCAACCACTTCTTGAGGTACGACAGATCTCGTTCCTGCAGGCACCATTGATCCCGTAAATATTCGTGATGCCTCGCCATCCAAAAGAGTCAAGTCATCCGTTGAATCTCCTGCTTTTAATTCTGATTTAATGACATAATCACTATGTCCGCCGCAAACAGCGTAACCATCCATTGCCGACTGATCAAAAGGAGGCATATCAATTGGAGCAAAAATATCCTCCGCCAAGCAACAACCATTTGCTTCAGTAAGCACTACCTCAATCGGATTCAATTCCTTTATAGTTCCCTTAATTTTTTCTATGGCCTCATAGACACTAATCATGCTGATGATTTTATGAATAAATCTAATTGTTCAAATGCTCTTCGCCAAACGACACAGACTAAACAACCATTTTCTGCCTTTTGATCAGATAGTGTAGCAGAATATTGTTATACCCGGATTGTATATCGCAATCAACAAAATCGATCATGTATTGGCCACACTTTAGCTGAAGCGCACGTTTTTTAGTCTCGGCCATCTCCTTGAACTTCTCCTTATACTGATTCGGGTTTAGTTTGATGGATTCACCCGATTCCATATCTACAAACGTGTAAGGACGATTTTCAAAATCTAGATTGAGCTCCTTTCCTTCGTCTCGAACATGAAAAACAATTACCTCGTGCTTCGCATGACGCAAATGTTGCAGAGCTGAAAAAATTTGATCCGAATTCTCGCTGGTCAGCATATCACTAAATATGCAAACCAAGCTTCTCCTCGGAATGTTTTCAGCAATTTCATGCAGTGTTTCCGCAACAGTCGTAGATTTTTGATTGGAGGGTTCATAATCGAAAAGCGTCTTTTCCAATTCGGCATAGATAAATCGATGGTGAGCCAGGCTACTTTTAGCAGGTGTATGCACCTCCAGTCGATCTGAAAACAAACTCAAACCTACGGCATCTCTTTGTTTCCGAAACAAATAGGCCAACGCGGCTGCCGCATGTGCAGAAAAATTTATTTTGTTCCATTGCTCTTTGCTAGGAAAATACATCGAGCTGGACGCATCAATGACCAACTGGCACCTTAAGTTTGTCTCTTCTTCGTACCGCTTAATGAATAACTTATCGGTACGAGCATAAAGCTTCCAGTCTATGTGCTTGGTTGATTCTCCTTTATTGTACAGGCGGTGTTCTGCAAATTCTACGGAAAACCCATGGAACGGACTCTTATGCATTCCGGTAATAAAGCCTTCCACCGCCTGTTTAGCGAGGAATTCAAACCCACCAAGTGCCCTGATCTGCTGTCTGTTTATCGTTCTTTGCACCGTGTAAAAGTAACGAATTGAACACTGGAAAAGTATTTTGATCCTCGAATGTTGAGTTTCCCATAAAATTCTAAGATTGTTTCAGCCTTTGCTCTTCTATATACTACTATACGGAAGGCTGCGATTAATCCCCCTTAATTATTCTTATTTAGGACGTAGATTGATATTTATCAATAAACTGTGCAACAAAATGAATAATCCTACGTTGACTTAAATAACTTTCTGTAAATCCGCCGGGATCACCCTTGTTTTTCACCCCTCAATTTACGGTAACATTTTGTTTCTTAACATCTTAGCGCGTCAAAGACATTTTTTGTTATTTCACGTGTTACTTTTTTATTGTTTTATGTTATAAGAAGTAAATCAGTAGAAAAGAGTGTAATGTTAACCATAAATTCTTCTGAATACATGCATACACAGAGTAGGTATCACAAAACAAACGATCAATTATTGGAAGAAAACACATATGTGGAAGCTTCCAAAAAAGATCCAGCAAGGTTCGAATATTTATACAACAAATATCACGAACAGATTTTTAGATACGTATGGCAGCGCATGGATGATAAGGATTTAGCTTTTGATGTTACTTCTCAGGTATTTATGAAAGCTCTTGCAAATATCCACAAGTACCAATTTCGAGGCGTACCATTCGCTTCCTGGCTCTATCGAATAGCCAAGAGTGAAGTATACCAATCGTTTAAAGAGAAAAAAGCAAAAAGAACGGTCAACATTGAATCCTCTCAAGTTTATGAGATCATTGAAGAACTGGAAGAAGACTGCAATGAAGCACTAAAGGAGGAGCTTATCCGACGCATCGCAGAACTTCCCGAACAGGATCTTCAACTAATAGAATTGAGATTTTTTGAAAAACACTCTTATCGTGAGATCGGCGAAATCATGGATCTGACTGAAAACAACGCCAAAGTCAGGGCCTATCGAGTTCTCAAGAAACTTCAAAAACAATTCCAAACGGAATAAGCATTATGGAAGAGAGAAAGATTAACATAGACAGAAAGCCTTTAACATCCGAAGAAATAGCATCCAGAAGAAATTTTGACTCTGTACTGTCGGGTTCCAAAGTATTTTCCAAGCCACCTTTTTACAAGACCGGTTGGTTTACTATCGGGATAGCAGTGATTGCCGTTACAGTGACGACTACCGTCGCCTCGCTGATCATAGATGGCGATGAACAAAATGACCAGCTTGCGGAAAACAGTCAAACGAATTCAGCTCCTTTGATCGAAGACGATTTTGACTATACTGATGACACCCCTTGTATCCAACCCCCTCTGAAAGAATTGGATGTCGAATACTCAAGCTACTTTGTGAATGCTGAAGACGGAGGAACGCTAGTCCACCATACAGGATCTGAAATTACGATTCCGCCGCATGCATTTGAGGACGATGATGGGAATCGATTAGCTGGACCGATTGAAATCAGGTACCGAGAATTTCACGATCAGCTCGACATTTTCCTCAGCGGAATACCCATGGAATATGACTCTGCAGGCACAACGTATAATTTTGAATCTGCCGGTATGCTTGAAATTCTTGGCTATCAAAACGATCATCCGGTAAATATCAGGCCCGAAGAATCCATCGAAATTAACCTAAGCTCAAGTAATCCCAGTCCTACCTTCAATGTGTATTACTTGGATCAGGACAATAAAGAGTGGGTCAACAAGGGAAAAGACAATATTATCAGTGCTCAACCGGAAGATCAGCTCGTACAGCTCTCATCGGAAGAAATACAAATGCAACCCGAAGTTGTTGAATGCAACAAACTGGTTTCTCAACTTACCAAAGACAAAGAAACGATTGCGGCGGAGGTACAAGAGGCTGTTAAGCAAACCGATCTAACTCGAGCAGAGAAACCAAATGAACCGAAAAGAGTAAATGAAAATAATTACAGCTTCGATCTTTCGGTCGATCCATCCGAATTTCCTGAATTGAGTAGCTATAAAGGAGTGGTTTTTGAAGTTTCGCCCGAAGAAAAATCATTTAATTCTCAAGTTTTCCAGGTGGAATGGAGTGATGCCCAAATCAGCAAGAATGATGAAGGCAACCATTACGAAATCACCTTAACAAAGGGCAATAGAAAAGAGACCTATAAGGTAATGCCTGCACTAAAAGGACAGGATTTTAAAAATGCGTACAGAGCATTTGAAGAAAAATTTGATCAATACCAAAAACAGTTGACAACAAGACTTGAAACTGAAGCCAAAAAGAAAGCAGAGTATCAGGAAAAAATACGTGCTCTAGAAGAGGCTCAGGAACGGCAAAAGAGACTTTTTGATCAATATCGTGTAAATATGGAATTGATCTCTGGGAATGCTAAATCAGAACAAAAGATCAGTGTAAGAACGAAAGTCAGCAGAGTTTTCTCCATCATGTCTTTCGGTGTTTACAATAGTGATAGAACCATCCCTGCAAAACCTAATGGACAGAAATTCATGGCATCGTTCGTTAGTATAAATCAAGAACCATTACTTCTTGAAACTGCCCAGCTGATTGAAAAAAACACAAATTCAGTGTACAATTATTCAAGCACAGAATTTGAAAAATTCAAAATGGATCCAAAAGAGGACAACCTATTATTGGCCATTACCCCATCCGGAAAACTTGGATTTTTCGACTCAGAATACATGCATTCCATTTCACCAAAGGCAAAGGAGCATACCTTTCATGTTAATCTTTTTGATGTAAGTAAAATGTCACGGCAAGAACTGAGAGACAAACTGGGATACTGATCTGATATGGCAAAAGCACTGTGCATACTTTTTACTGCTTTGATGTGTTTTACATCTGCAGTGCATGCGCAGAAAATCGGCACCATTACGGTAAAAAAGGAAAAATCAACCGAAAGTTCATACGAATCTGCAGATCATCCCATGAAACAGGAATACATGAGGGGGTTATTTTATTCTGCCAAGATGAAAGATGAGCGCGTACATAATCCAAAATTCCAATTTCTGAAGAGATCCTCCAGATACTATTTTTATTTCTTGAACGACAAGGAAGTTTGCTTCTTTCGATCGCGAAAAAAACCCCGACACCACTTCAACCACATCCATTCCATCCCAATGAAATTGTTGGATGAGATTGGTGAATATGAAATCTACGATGGTGAGTTATACATAGAGATGAAATCTGTACATTCAAATCAGATATTCAGATACACAGGACAGGCCAACTCAAAACAAATTTGGCTGGGGAGTAGATCAGCATATCAAAAAAAGATGCAACTTGATGTATATTTGACGAAATGCACGGATCAAAATTAACGGCACTGCTCTTACTTACTTTTATGTGGTCATCACTTTTCGCACAGACAACAGGAACCATAAAAATCAGAAAAGATCGGGACACGATTCACCCAATTGTATATTTCGCAGATCAGGATAGCGGGCCATTGAAATTGCGTGGGTTTTTGATCGACAAATGCCTTGAACCAACCTACGGGGTAATCAATAGATTTGAAGTGATCATTGAGGACAATAATGGAGAGTGGCAGCTCCTAAAGAATGAATCAGGATGCTTTTCCGGAGAAAACTACAATTCATTGGAAATGCTGGGGAATGGAACCCACATCGAATTCATCAACATAATCGGAAACAATGAGAAAGGTAAGGAGATCATCTATCCGGGAATGAAATTTGTAATACGTAAATGACTATGAAAAAATTAATAACGCTTTGGCTTTGTATCGCTTGCATTTCGGTGTGGGGACAGTCGGACGAATCAGATCAGCTTGATTATGGATTCAACGGCATCTGGAATTCGGGAAATGTATCCCTTGATTCACTTCACACATGCCTGGAAGTAAAAAATGGAACCTTGGCCTCATTCAAAATGATCCTAATGCTCAACAACGGAGCAAAAGTCTTACAATTCAATGAAGCAGGCAAATGCTTTAGTGATAAAGCTCTGGAAGCACTAAAAACTTGTTCTGAAGGAACTCAGGTGATGTTTAGCGAAGTTATGCAAGTACAAGATAATGGTGGGCGAAGTAAAGTAAAGGGCAAAAGCTATATTGTGGTACAATGATTCGATTCGTTTTTCTTTTTGTAGGCATTAATTTGGTTTGCACGTTGTTTGCGCAAACAGAGCTTGAAAAATCCGGAACAATTTCCGTGAAAAAAGAAGAACACTCATTAACAGGGCTGTATCAAAAAATAGTGGTTTACGACAATAAATCGATCATTGAAGCGGCTTCATTAAAAAACGTACGACCTGACCGGCAGCATTCAGAAGTCTATTTCTACTTCCTTCCAAACGGAATGATTTATCAAATTGAATCCAAGCAATCTGCACGTGCCATTCTTCAGGAAATCAAAACAGATCCGGCTAAATTAAGACCAGTCCTGGCGTCTTATGGGTTGAAAGACTCAATACTTGTTATCACCCCTTTTCAAGAATCCTTAACCCGTGAATTGGAGCCAACCAGTGCGTATTTTGAAGGAATGGTTTCCGGAGATCAATTATTTCTTACTAAAAAAAACACATTAAGTGTTACCGTATTTAGACGGGTAGACGAAGAACGACGAAAGTAAATCTTAACAAATTTAGAAGCACAAAATAGTTTTGACCTTCAAGGCTAAAACAGTAGATTTAGACTCCCCTATTCGATGTTCATTGCATTGGAACAATAAACAAATTGGTTGATTCATGAGTTATTCAAACTTTAAATTTAGCGGATACAATAAATTCGAGCTTGTGGGCTATTCTTGGCACTGTGAAAATCCTAAAGCCATCGTCATCATCATACACGGAATGAGCGAACATGCCGCTCGATACGACGACTTTTCGAACTTTCTTACCACAAATGGGCTTTCGGTTTATGCGTCTGACTTAAGAGGACATGGAAAGACCGCTGAAACTCCTGAGAATGTGGGACTTTTCGCTATGGAAAATGGTTGGGAAAAGGTCATTCAGGATCAAAGAGCTTTAATTTCTTATGTCGAATCCAAAAGTGATCTTCCCATTTTTATTCTCGGTCATTCCATGGGTTCTTTCCTAGCAAGATCAGTCAGTTTTTCCGGTGAGAACCGTATTGCTGGCTATCTCCTTTCGGCCACAGCGGGTGATCCCGGATTTTTAGGTAGAGCAGGCAAAATTATTGCGTCCGTTAACAGCAAATGGATGGGCAAAAAAAATCGATCTAAGCTCCTTGATAAACTGGCATTTGGTGATTTCAATAAAAAAATTGAAAATCCAAATACCGTTAAGGATTGGCTATCCAGAGATCCTGAAATAGTCCAAAAATATGTCAATGACCCCTTTTGTATGCAAGTATTTATGTCTCAATTCTTTACCGACCTTTTAGAGGGCATCCTTAGCATAAATTACACGACCAATATTCAGAATATGGCCAGAGTTCCCTATTTGCTTTTTGCAGGCAATATGGATCCTGTTGGAGAATATGGAAAAGGGGTAGAAAAGGTGCACCGAATGATGCTCAATACTAAACACGATGTAGAGCTTAACATGTACGACGGTGGAAGGCATGAAATGCTAAATGAAATCAATAAGGAAGAGGTTTATCATGACATTCTGAATTGGATGAACAACAAATTAATTTGATCCATGAATAATTCGATCTTGATTGTTGACTGCGGCAGCTCAAAAGTCCCATTGATTGAATCCACTTTGACAGAATTTAATCAGGATTTCACCACAATACAAATGAATTCAGTTACTGCTGAATTGGCACTGTCGCACCAAGGAATAATTGTAAGCGGAGCCCCCATATTAGTGACTAAAACCGACCCAAGTCCATTCTTAGATCAAATCAGGTTTTTACTCGATTACCCCCTACCTGTTTTGGGGATTTGTTTCGGACATCAGCTACTGGGCATGCTCCATGGCGCAAGGGCATTTGAGTGTGAGCCCGCCCGGTCAAATTTAATCGTTGAAAAACAAGCTGAGTCAATTTTATTTCAGGATATAACGGATTATACATTTAATCAGGATCACTGTGAGGCAATAGATTTACCCAAAGGATGGAAACATCTGGCTTCTTCCTCTATTTGTCTAAACGAGGCTATGGAGCACCCTTCTAAATCTCTTTATGGCGTGCAATTTCACCCAGAGACTTCCAACAAGAACGGAGCACAACTGTTGAAAAACTTCTGCAAAAGTTGTTCGACGTCTTAATCAAGCCCTTTCTTTCTTTTTGCAAATTCGTTGTATGGTCCTGAATTATATTTGGATTGGTTTCTTTCTTGTGGCATTCGTAGTTGCTGTCATGAAGCTGATTTACAGCTATTACCAGGAAGGAAATGCTGAAATTATTGGTGCCAGCCAAGAAATGATCGAGAAAAATCGCCATGTCTTTGGGGATATCGTTGATGCCATTTTTGAACGAGCTGAGCTGGGTTTTGAATTGTCTATCGGATTAACCGGAATTTTAGCATTGTGGCTTGGAATCATGAAAATTGGTGAACAGGGAGGTGCTGTAAAAGCACTTTCCAAACTAGTTAATCCTTTGTTTTCCAGCATTTTCCCGAATATTCCGAAGAATCATCCTGCAAGTGGCTCAATGGTCATGAACTTTTGCGCCAATATGCTCGGATTAGACAATGCCGCCACTCCATTAGGGCTAAAAGCAATGGATCAACTTCAGGATCTAAATCCAAAAAAAGACACAGCATCCAATGAACAGATCATGTTTTTAGTGCTGAACACGTCCGGTTTAACACTTATACCTGTAAGCATTCTTGCCCTTAGAACTGCTGCAGGATCAACAGATCCCACTTCAGTATTTTTACCCATTTTGATTGCCACGTATTTCAGCACCATTGCTGGACTAATTACCGTTTCCATCATACAGCGAATCAACCTATTTAAATGGGTGGTTCTAGCCTACATCGGTGGAGGAACTTTATTAATGGCGCTACTCATTTGGTTCCTTGGCGGACTCGATCAGGAATCATTGGGGGAATTTTCAAAAATCGCTTCAGGATCTTTGATTTTTTCTATCATCATTGGCTTTCTGCTTCTGGCAATCCGTAAAAAAGTGAATGTTTATGAAGCATTCATTGAGGGCGCAAAAGATGGTTTTAATGTTGCAATCAAAATCGTCCCTTACCTCATTGCAATGCTCGTCGGAATTGGAGCCTTTACAGCATCCGGTGCCATGGGTTGGCTCATTGACGGGCTGGCATGGGTGGTTTCATCAATCGGCATAGACACTGCATTTGTCGACTCTTTACCTACCGCCTTAATGAAACCATTAAGCGGAGGAGGAGCCAGAGCAATGATGGTAGAATCCTGGGGCAGCGAAGCAACTCTGGTTGACAGCTTTACCGGAAGACTCACCTCTATTCTTCAAGGATCTACAGAAACCACGTTTTACGTATTGGCCGTTTATTTCGGATCCGTTGGCATTAAGAAAACCCGATATGCCGTTAAAGCAGGGCTAATTGCGGATCTGGTGGGAATTGTTGTTGCTATTGTAGTGGGTTATCTGTTTTTTGGAGATCTGAAAGATCAGAACAAAGCTGATGCCTCAGCAGGTGCAGCTATACAAATAGCCACCGATCTGAATTCCGGTGGATTTGAACGATTTGAGGGAATACCGCTTTCCGATAATGCAAATGCCTCTCTCGATTTCGGAGATTTTCTGAATGAAAGAAGCACTTTTAGTGGAGAATTTACCATTGATACTGTATTCGCGAAAGATGCAGGTTTTATTCTCGAAACGCACTATGCCGATAGCAGAGCATATTACAATGAACCTGTTCATGAAAAATACCTGCTTAGCTTAGAACGGGGAAAACTGTTATCCGTAAAATATTTTGGCAATATCCGACTGGAGAACCAATTGATCCAGTTGAGACAGCAGAACTGAAAACCGTTTTAACTTTTCGTGTATTCTACAAGCAACCGAAAATTAGGTGTAACGCAGATTTAAGGACAGTAAAACATTTCACTTGTATACGCTAGCGAATCCGAGCAAAACTTGAGCCCGTTCGTATATTGCCCAACACAGAGCTCTTCAACAGAATTCTTTTTGAATTTAAACTTAGGATGAAGAGAAGATGGTCGATCCAAAACAACTTTTGACCGAGCAGAAAATATACCGATACCGTTTGTTACATTGGTGTAGGTCGGTCGTTCTGTAACTATTCCAGAAACCGGTTGATTAATTTCTATAAATGTACTCAATTCATCATGAGCTGCCGTAAGCATGAATTCAATGTTCTGCACCACTCGTTTAGAAACGTTTGAAACATCAACCAAATTGGGATGCGTCTGCAAATACTCATAAAACACCTCACCGTTCACTACTTTTTCAAGCTGACCAATTCCATCAGCCGTAGCAGCTAATTGAGATCCCTGGTACCAATCAATGTATTTCTCTTCGCTTCCTCCACTGATAAAATGTTCTGTATAATGAAATCGCAAAGTCAGATCATAACGCTTGGCATCACTTCCTAACCCCCATTGAATTTTAAAGTTATCTACGTAATTTGCATTAGCCAATCCGGTTCCATTTTCAAATTCAACACCCGAAATCAATTGATACTTAAACAATGTGGCAAAATCAAAACTGCCGATCAACGATGTGGTTGCACTTACTGCCGGACGATTGTCATCAAATTCTGCTTTTAGGGTGTAGGTAGAAGTTGGGTCTAATGCACTTGGCACAAAATAATAGACCTTCTGCGAGTCGGTATAGAAAATACCACTATTCGGTTCCACCGGAACATACATTTCTTCCAATGCCCAAACCATTCCCGTTGAATTTTCCTCCACCGTTACTGAAACGTTTTCGTAGGAAGTACAATCATTCATGGCGGCATACTCATAATTGTTTCCGTTGCCAAGAAAGGACTTATTTACCTTGACCCACTGAGTGTCCACAGTTTGATCTAAAACCCCGTAAACAACCGTAGTTTCAACGGGAATATTCAACTCAAAGTCTGTTGAACAGGACTCAAAAACGAGAACAAGTAACCCGATGAAACCTAAAACGATGATTTGAATGTTAGCACGACTTAATTTCTTCATTTATTCACTTTGAGAATCTGCTGCAAATGTAATGAACTGAGCGCATTTCGATACAATTGTTTTACAAAAGGTCGAAATTGAGGTATTAAAGGCCCAAAATAACGAAGCGAAAACCAAAGGCCCTATCTCTTCAACTATATGTACTTTTTGTAAATTCGCACTTGCTTATGGTGCCAGGTTTGGAATTCCATAGCCAAATTTAAGATAGATCGTTTATGTCAACTTATAAAGAAGTAAAACGTATTACCACCCATGTCCTGCATGAAATGAAAGCAAGGGGCGAAAAAATCTCCATGCTAACAGCATACGACTACTCAATGGCCAAAATCATAGATCACGCCGGAATTGATATCATACTTGTTGGTGATTCCGCTTCAAATGTAATGGCCGGGCACGAAACGACCTTGCCGATTACCTTAAATGAAATGATCTATCATGCATCTTCGGTAGTGAGAGCGGTTAACCGAGCACTGGTCATTGTAGATTTGCCATTTGGCACCTACCAAGGTAATTCCATCGAGGCATTGAATTCAGCTATTCGAATCATGAAGGAATCCGGCGCCCATGGTGTTAAACTGGAGGGTGGCTCAGAAATCATTGAGTCTATAGAGCGAATTCTTTCAGCAGGTATCCCTGTAATGGGTCATCTGGGATTAACTCCTCAGTCTATCTACAAATTTGGAACTTATGTAGTTCGGGCGAAAGAGAACGAAGAAGCCAAAAAGTTAATTGAGGATGCACAATTACTTGAGCAAACAGGATGCTTTGGAATAATTCTGGAAAAAATACCGGCAGAATTGGCTGAAGATGTATCTAAATCTCTAACCATGCCGGTTATTGGAATTGGAGCTGGAGCAGGATGCGACGGGCAGGTGCTTGTTAGCCACGATATGCTTGGAATAAACAACGATTTCAACCCCAGATTTCTTAGAAAATACCACAATCTATATCAGGAAATTTACGGAGCAGTCGGTGCATACATTGAAGACGTGCGTTCCGGCGACTTCCCAAACAATAAAGAACAGTATTGAGTAGATTTTCACAAACTACTTCTCAAAGTAGAAAAGCGGCCATAAAAAATAAACACACTATTGTTTTTGATTTCTATTGAAATCGTCTACATTTGCCGCCTCTGAGCCGAGATACTGTATCAATGGCTCGATAAATAACAGATTAATTAACCGGGTTTAGGACCCTTGTAAAACAATTAACAATGGCAGTTAAGATAAGATTGCAAAGACACGGTAAAAAAGGAAAACCATTTTACCACATTGTAGCGGCAGACGCAAGAGCAAAAAGAGACGGTCGGTACATCGAGAAAATCGGAACATACAATCCGAATACGAATCCAGCGAGCATAGACCTACAAATAGACCGAGCTGTAAATTGGTTGCAAAATGGTGCAATTCCAACAGATACAGCAAGAGCAATCCTTTCCTACAAAGGAGCCCTCTACAAAAATCACTTATTAAATGGTGTTAAAAAGGGTGCATTTGACGAAAAGACAGCAGAGAAAAAATTCGAAGGCTGGTTGGCTGAGAAAACCGATAAGATTGCGAAACAAGCTGAAAAAATTGCAAAAGGAATTCAGTCCAAGAAAGATGAGCAATTAGCTACGGAGAAAGCACAGAGCGAGGCTAGAGCAAAAGAAATAGCAGAGAAAAATTCTGCAATGGCTGCTGAAGCTGCTGCCACTGAAGCTGAAACTGCTGAAGAAACAGTTGCTGAAGAAACAGTTGCTGAAGAAACAGCTGCTGAAGAAACAGCTGCTGAAGAAACAGCTGCTGAAGAAACAGCTACTGAAGAAACAGCTACTGAAGAAACAGCTACTGAAGAAGAAGCTACTGAAGAAGAGTAACGATGAAAGTGGATGATTGCTTCGAGCTTGGTTCAATCATCAAGCCCCGCAGTTTTAAGGGAGAAGTGATCGTTTATTTGGATGTAGATCATCCTGAAGAATATTTGGAAATGGAATCGGTTTTCGTTCAATTGAACGAACAATTGGTTCCATTTTTTGTTGAACAAATTAGACCGATCAAAAAAAATCAGATTCGCGTTAAATTCGATGGAATTAACTCAGATGAAGAAGCAAAGCGAATTTTAAAAAAGAAGCTGTTTCTGCCCAACGAGACCAAAGCAAACCTGATAAGTAGCAACACTTATGAATCTTGCGTAGGATTCAATGTTGTAGATCAAAAACACGGAGATTTGGGGAAAATCACTGACTACGTAAAAAATAAGAGCAATCCGATTTTCGTTATTGAACACATTACCGGTCAGGAAATTTTTGTTCCCGCCGCAAGTGACTTGCTGGAAAAAATAGATGAAAAGAATAAAATTTTATATACGAACTGTCCCGATGGACTCATAGAGCTATACCTTGATGTCTGAACCATTTCGATTCAAAGAATTTAATATTGTACAAGATAAAGCAGCTATGAAGGTTGGAACCGACGGCGTTTTATTAGGTTCCTGGGCATCTGCGACAGAATGTCACCGAATTTTAGACATTGGGACGGGAACAGGATTGATTGCTTTGATGTCAGCACAGCGATTCCTTGGTGCCACTGTGGAAGCTGTTGAAATTGATTCAACTGCAGCAAGTGAAGCAAAAGAAAATTTTGAAAAATCACCATGGAGCGATCGTTTGACTCTTCACCACTGCCGTATTCAAGACTTTTCTTCAGAAGAATATTTCGACCTGATTATATCGAATCCTCCTTTCTTTGAAAATTCTAAACATTCCGGGGATAGCGCAAAAGACCTAGCAAGACACACAGACCAGCTGGCCTTTACAGAGCTAATTTTTGCTGCCAATAATTTGATGAAGGAAAAAGGTACGTTTTCCGTCATAATTCCCGCTAAACAGAGTGAAAAATTCGCTCGATTGTCTCAAGCCCAAGGACTTTTTTGTAATAAAATATGTTGGGTCAAACCAACAGAATCTAAAGAACCGATTCGCGCGATGATGAACTTTAACAAGTTCAAAACCAATCGAGAAGAAGAGGAATTGGTCATCGAGGAAAACGGCAGACACAATTATTCGTCAGACTACATTCGACTTACTGGAGATTTCTATCTTAATTTTTGAACTAGCTTCATTTCTTGATTTAGACGAATCCAACAGAAATTTGATTTCTCGCTTGATACAATATCTTTGACTTTCCTATGAAGAGACGAGATTGGATCAAACTTTCTGCAATTACGGGTATCGGTCTAACGTTTGCACAACGAACCATAGCGCGTTCGGTTTATCATTCATTCCCACAAAACGAGCTCAATTCCGACGACTTTGGCCCAAATTTTATCTGGGGTGCTGCCTGTGCTGCGTATCAGGTTGAGGGCGCATGGAATCAAGACGGTAAAGGAAAATCAATCTGGGATACCTTCACACACAAAAGGGGAAACATACACAACAATCAAAATGGTGATCAAGCTTGTGGTTTTTATCACAACTACGAAGAGGACATCGCTCTCGCCGCTTCATTAAATCTAGATGTCTTTCGATTTTCGATTTCCTGGTCACGCATATTCCCAAGCGGTGAAAAAACAATAAATCCTGATGGAGTCCAATTCTATCACAATGTAATCAACACCTGCCATAGCTACAACATTGAACCATGGATCACCCTGTATCATTGGGACCTACCGCAAGCACTGCAGGATAAAGGAGGTTGGACGAATCGGGATATTCTCAAGTGGTTTTCTCAGTATGTGGATTTTTGCACAAAAGAATATGGAACAAAAGTGAAAAATTGGATGGTCATGAATGAACCCGCAGCTTTTGTTGGATTAGGATATATGCTGGGCTACCATGCGCCCGGAGAAAAAGGACCACTTAATTTTCTTAAAGCATCACACCATGCCTGTCTGGCTATGGCAGACGGAGGAAGAATAATTCGCACGAATGTCGAAGGCGCTAATGTTGGTACAACGTTCAGCTGCTCTCATGTGGATACACACAAAGGCAAACCAAGGCATGCAAAAGCCGTAAGAAGGATTGACGCACTTGTCAACCGCCTGTATATTGAACCTTCACTTGGTTTAGGTTATCCTTATGATGGATTTCCAGCTCTAAAAAAGATTGAAAATTACTTTGAGGAAGGCGATGAGGAGCGCTTGATTTTCGACTTTGACTTTATTGGTCTGCAAAATTATTTCAGAATTGTAGGTAAAAAATCGGTTTGGCCTCCCCTAGTCTGGGCGAAGGAAGTCCCGGCTAAAAAAAGAGATGTACCCATGAATGAAATGGACTTTGAAGTCTACCCTGAAGGAATGTACAAGATTCTAAAACAATTCGCCGAGTACAAGCAAATAAAGAAAATCATCGTTACGGAAAACGGAGTTTGTTACGAAGACCATCTGCAAGACGGAAAAGTGCACGATTCAAAGAGAATTCAATTTTACAAGGATTATTTGAAAAACATATTAAAAGCTAAAAATGAAGGGGTTCCTGTGGATGGCTATTTGGTGTGGAGTTTGACGGATAATTTTGAGTGGAGCGAAGGATATGAACCACGCTTTGGATTGATCTACATTGATTTTGCCACTCAAAAAAGATACATCAAGGACTCCGGGTTATGGTTTAAAAAATTTCTTGAGAAATAGTTTCGCAAATCTTTCAAAAAAAATGGATGCATTTTGAACCTTTTGAAAAGTAGCATGTACTGCAACTCAAATGGAATCAAAAAACAACTTCAGACTATTCAAAGACGCAAGAGATTTTCAAATCCTCTGGCTTTCTATATTTCTTCTTTATGGTGTTTGGAATCTGCAATGGGATAATTATGCCAGCTATGGGGTGTTGTTCCTTTCTTGCCTGACAACACAAGTATTCGGTTCATTCCTACTGAACATTCCAAGATCATCAATAAAAAGTGCCGTCATCACTGCATTAGGATTGTGCTTACTATTCAGCGCCAATTCGTTGTGGACCTACGCACTGTGCGGTGTATTGGCCATCGCAAGTAAGTTTGTGATCCGATTAAATGGAAAGCACATATTTAATCCATCACTATTTGGCATTGTATTCTGTTTATTGTTCACGAATGATGCATGGGTAAGTCCGGGCAAATGGGGAAACGAATACCTGATGGTAGTGTTTTTCATTGCATGCGCTCTGCTGGTGTTATTAAAAGTAGGAAGAATTGATACGAGCCTTTCATTTCTTGGCACCTTAATGGCATTGGAATTTTTTAGAACATGCATTTACTTCAATGACAACATTTGGGTATTTCTGCAAAAATTTTCAAGTGGAACCATCCTACTCTTCGCATTTTTCATGATTACAGATCCGATGACAACGCCCCGGTCGTTTAAGGGCCGGTTAATTTATGGCAGCATTATCGGTGGATGCACATTTTACCTTACCAACTGGATGCAAGCGTACGACGCCCCCATCTGGGCATTGACAATTGCAACACCAATCACCATACTAATCAATACCATTTTCAAAGGAGTTCAATTCAATTGGCTTCCTGAACACATGAATCTAAGTATAAACTCAAAAAACGAAATGAAATGAAAAAGTATGCAATCATCGCATTTTTAGCCATGAGCAGTGCAGAGCTATTCGCATTCTGCGGATTCTATGTTGCCAAGGCAGATGCTAAAATTTTCAACAAGACCTCTCAAGTAATTCTGGTGAGGGATGGCGACTACAGTGTAGTTACCATGAGCAATGATTTCAAGGGAGATGTGAAAGACTTTGCTATGGTCGTACCTGTACCGGTAGTTTTGAACAGGCAAGATATTCGAACCGTTAATCCAGGTGTTTTCAGTAAGCTGGATGCCTACTCCGGACCTCGACTCGTAGAATATCACGACCAAAACCCATGTTATCCACCAATGGTTGATAGGTATTTGATGAACACCGAGATGGTCCAAGAAAGTATGGCTCCCACTATGATGAGGGGGAATAAAAAAGAAAAGGATTACAAGGTAACTATCGAGGCCGAATACAAGGTGGACGAGTACGATATCCTGATTCTTTCGGCTAAGGAATCCACAGGCTTAAAAGCATGGTTAACCGACAATGGATACAAAATTCCCGGCACTGCTGCTGAAGTTCTTGATCCTTACATCAAAAACAACCTCAAATTTTTTGTTGTAAAAGTGGATGCAGAGCGTTTGTCGCAAAAAAACAATGGAAAGATGAGTCCACTGCAAATTTCATTCAATTCTCCCAAATTCATGCTTCCCATTCGCTTGGGCATGGCTAATGCAGATGGAGATCAGGACATGATCGTTTATGGCCTGACCAAATCGGGAAGAATTGAGTGCACCAACTATCGAACAGTTGAAATGCCTACAGCCCGTAAAATACCAACTTTTGTACGAAATGATTTTGGAAACTTTTACAAAGACCTATTCGACAAGGCGTATAAATATCAAGGTCGTAATGCCGTTTTCCTGGAATATGCCTGGAACGTTTCACCAAGCTTCAGAGGAATGAAATGCGATCCTTGTGTTGGCCCTCCGCCAATTTCTACCGACCTCGCTCAAGCAGGTGTTTACTGGAATGGAAACGTTCATTTTACTCGCCTACATGTTCGGTACAGCAAAGAAAAATTTGCTCAGGACCTGTTCTTTCAAGTAACCCCAAATAAAGAAAATTTCCAAAGCAGATACATTATCACAAATCCTGCACGTGGTCCTTTCGACTGTAAAGAGGGCCAATCGTATCTACAGCAGGTTGTGAATCGAAGACAAAATGAGCTGGCTGAACTTCAGGCATTAACCGGTTGGACCGGAGCCAATCACCCTAACTATGTTAAAGGATACAAGAACCTTATGAAAGAAAGTCCCGATAAGAATGAAATCGTACTACCGATTACTAACCCGAAAGACGATGGATTCTTACCGAAATTCATTTTCTCATTCGCAATGGTGCTGTCCGTACTACTATTGTTGAGTAAATCAATTATTGGTTTATTTAAAAGAAGAACTGCAGCACTATAGTTCAGCGTAGAGGGGAGTTAAGGCTCCCCTCTTTCTTTGTAAGAGCCTGTTCAGAACCATACCCACCTGTTAATTCCTACGTACAAGCCACCCTCCCTTTCCGACAAAGGAAAAACATCGATACCCGTACCCGACCCTAGTCCGGTCTTTAAATCGAAAGAATAACGATGATAGGGACATACGACTTTGTTTTCCTCGCACCAACCATCACTTAAGCGTTTACCTTGATGAGGACACTTATCTATTAAGGCCGTTAGCTCACCATCTTCTGTTTTACATAGAATAATGTTCTTTCCTGCAATCGAATATGCTTTCGGCTTATTTGGAGGAATTTCAACCAAAAGATCTGATTTTGCACCTATCCTATACCATTTAATTTTTCGAGTAAACAAGCTGCCTCTTTTTTTTATACTTCCGTTGAACAACTGAAAATTATGCAAAAACAGGTGGTTATGAAAATGAAAGTCAAGGTATAAAAATTACTACCGCACTCTACTCTATCAATACGGTGCGATTTTTGATAAGAACTTAACCAAATTGAATAACTTTAGCCCGTATGACACGATTCATTTCTTTGATTTCGCTGAGCTTATTGCTTTCAAGCTGTTTTATTCTTGAAGAATATGAAAATGCGGCTACGGCCGAATCAGAATCTGCTAAGAAAGAAAGACAGGATGTCATTCAAGATAGTATCATCGCATATCTGCAAAGTCAGTCTTATGACAAGCAGGAATACATACCTTATACATTTGGGTCATTGTATTCAAATAAACCTCGGGAAATTGTGGAGCTGGAACAGTTGCATCAAATAAAGGCGGAGCTTCCTACAATGCAAACGAGATACGGCGACAAATTTGACAGTATAACGAAAGCAAATGATCAAGAAATTCATTCCAAAAGCGAAGAGATCAGAGAAAAACATTTGTATACGACTTACGACCTCACCCATCTCTATTGCATTAAAAAAGAGAACAATGAAATCAAACTCATCGAATCAAACTTCAAGACCTATCCCAATAATGTGATAAAAGATGCTGAGATTATTTTTTCTACTTCACTGAATAGCAAAGAGTACGAACTCTTCGAACACTATATCCACCAGGATCCTCTCATTTTTGACAATGATTATAGCTATCAGAAACATTTGAACGCAAATACCTACGAAAAACTCAACCAATCCATGATAGAAGCGCAGCCGGACAGGAAAGCAGATCTGCTCAAAACAATCTTAAAAAAGGTAGCATTCTATCAAAAAAATAACGGATTCGATCCGGAAGTATTTACCAACTATTTAATTTCCGAATGGACCAAAAATCCAAGCCTTGACATCACCATTGAAAAAGTGGTGAAAGTATCCCCATTGAAACTCATTAAGGAACAGTCTAAAACAGGAGATAGTATACCTAAGGAATCTCTTTTAGGATTTAAGAAATTTGTATTGGTTAGAGTAAAAACCAATGATCCTTTGGAATCCGAGTTCCCACTTTACTTCGAATTTGATGAAAATCATGTGCTTATGGGAGTTCTTCCGGTCGAAGGAGAATATCAAAAATATTTTGAATGAATCGGGCAGTTTTGTTCATCCTGCTGCTGTTTCCCACCTTTTTGCTGGCCCAAGAAACTTCCATCTTTGAATACATCAACTATAAAGGAGACACGCTGCTTCTAAAAACCATTACTGCTCCAACAGTTTGTGATTGCATCAAAAAAGATTACCGCAATCTGGATCAAAAGAAAATTTGTGACAAATTGTATGATTATGATTTCATGTCCATTCAGGACAAAAGAGAATTTGATGCGAGAAAATCCGTTTGCAACGACCCCTCCCTCTGTGATTGTGCCCTTGCCGACCTTAATGACAGAGGCTTAATCCAAGCATGCGACACCAAGTTTGATCTCGATTCATTCGATAAGCAGGAAAAACAGCAAGTGATTCAAATGATGGAGCAATGTTCTGAAAAGGACTTGACTTATCCGAAGCTACTTGCTCAATCAGCTAAAGAAACCAGTATTTGTGATTGTATCAATTTAAACGATGCCAGTATAGCGTTGAGAAATGAATGCAATACGAAGTTTTTCGATGCAAAAAATCTAGGGGAAGAAACAATTGCTAAAAATATGAGCTTACTTCAAGAATGTATCGAGAAAAAGCAATTTTCTATTGACCCAACGCTCTGCGAATGCAAATTATTCTCAGAAACGGATGCAGAATTCAAGGTGGCGTGTGCTGAAAAATATGACACGTCCGAAATGGCTTCTGTTGAATTGATCGATTACTACTTAGCACTTGAACTTTGCAATGAATTGGAACTTTATACTGCGCTAAACAAGATCAATAGAGAAAAGAACTTTCCTAACCAGAATGACCCAATTCAAACAAAATCCTTCCTGCCTAGATACCGAAATTTATATTACAACAACGATAATTTCCTCCCTACTAAGAAATATTCCTCCAAAGTGCAAAACCAAATTGATGAAATCGCATTGATAAAAGTTTGCGATTGTCTACATCTCGACTCGACCCAGATCGAAACCATGGAAAAGTGCATGGACTATTTCAGGCTCGAGCTGATCTCGGAAAAAGAGGCGAATTTGCTTCAAACGATAGAAGCAACTTGCGCCGGTATGCCGGATTCTATATCCATATGCAATTGCATCAAGATACCGGATCGTGCTAAATCCGCTGAGGAAAAAGAAAAATGCAAAGAGCAATTGGATTCGCTAACTACGAAAGAATTGATAAAATACCTTACCGGAGAGGAATCCTGTGAGTAATAGTTAACTTTGCAGCTCGGTATGAATCTTAAAGAGCACGTTTCAAGTAAGGTATTCGATGCAGTAGCAGAAGCAGGCAGGTCGCTGAACCAGCCCGTTTACGTTATAGGAGGATACGTCCGTGACTTAATTCTAGAACGGGGGTCTAAAGATGCCGATTTCGTAACGCTTGGCAGTGGAATTGACCTCGCAAGAAAAACGGCAGATTTATTAAAGGTCAAAAAAGTAAACCAATACAAAAACTTTGGTACTGCCGCCTTTCCGTATAAGGGTATGGACCTTGAATTTGTAGGCGCGAGAAAGGAAAATTACGATAGAAAGAGTCGCAAACCCATTGTAGAAGAAGGCACTCTTGAAGATGATCAGAACAGAAGAGATTTTACGATCAATGCATTGGCCATCAGTTTAAATGAAGCTGATTTTGGTGAGGTGATCGATCCTTTCAACGGTCTAGAGGATCTGAAAAAGAAAAACATTCGAACCCCGCTGAATCCCGACATCACATACTCCGACGACCCTTTGCGTATGCTCAGAGCAATTCGGTTTTCAACTCAGCTGGGCTTCGCTATTGATTCCGATTCATTTAATTCGATAAAAAAGAATGCGGAAAGAATATCAATCGTTTCAAAAGAAAGAATCATTGATGAAGTGAATAAGATCGTACTCTGCAGCAAGCCATCTATTGGTTTTAAATCTTTGTTTTCAACGGGACTGCTTCATTATTTTTTCCCTGAGCTGGCCAATTTGCAAGGTGTCGAAATACGAAATGGAAACAGCCACAAAGACAATTTCTACCACACTCTGGAAGTGCTGGACAATATTTCAGTGAATACAGATCAGCTGTATTTGAGGTGGGCTGCTATCATGCACGACATTGCCAAACCGGCTACAAAGCGCTATCGTGAAAAATTGGGTTGGACCTTCCATGGCCACGAGGATAAAGGGGCAAGAATGGTTCCGGGGATATTTAAGAACTTAAAATTGCCTCTTGACAGCAATATGAAATACGTCCAGAAGCTGGTACGATTGCATCTCAGACCAATTGCACTGACCAAAGAGACAATTACCGATGCTGCCCTTAGAAGGTTATTGTTCGATGCCGGTAATGAATTGGAAGACTTGATGACCTTATGTAAAGCTGACATCACTTCAAAGAATCCGGTAAAAGTTAAAAAGTACCTTCAGCGATTTCAAGAAGTGGAACGCAAACTCAAAGATGTTGAACAGCGCGACCAGATCAGGAACTGGGAACCTCCTATATCCGGAGAAGTAATTATGAAAACATTCGGTATCGGTCCATCAAGAGAGGTCGGAATAATCAAAACCTGCATAAAAGAAGCCATTCTTGAAGGTGATATTCCAAATAATTATCCCGACGCATGCGAATACATGATTGAAAAGGGGAAAGAAATTGGATTAACCGTTAAAGTTGCACCAACCACATAAGTGCAAATGATAAATTATTTACTTTTGTTTTTTCACACGTAATTCGGATGGAAATTTTAAAATTTAGGGTGGTCGTTGACCATGAGCAAGACATTTTCAGAGACATTGAGATTCAAAGTGAAAAAAACTTTGAATGTCTGCACGGTGAGATCATAAAGGCGTTCAATTTCAGAGGTGATCAAATGGCATCGTTCTACATGAGCAATGACTCTTGGGAAAAAGGACAAGAAATAGGGCTAATGGACATGTCTTTTGGTGAAGAATCCGGCCCACCAACCATGGGATCTGCGCTGCTAAGTGAATTTGTAATCGACGCAAACCAGAAAATTCTATATGTCTATGATTTCTTGAAGATGTGGATTTTCTATTTAGAGCTAATCGAAGGAAAACAAGCGGATCCGAATGTATCCTATCCGCGAGTAACCCATTGCTTTGGCGATGCACCTATTGAAGACGAAAAAGAAATCGACGACATCATTCCTGACTCACCGCAGGAGAATACAACCAAATCTATCGAATCGGAGATTGAGGACATTATGAGTGAATTCGATGATGAAATAACCTCTGAAGGTGGATTTGACAACATTGATGATCTGGACATCTAGCCAATTCCAATATTCGACTTATTCCGCCGTTATCGGATCATTTACTTTCTTTTCATTGAATTTAATACCGTACTCTGAAAGCTTATCCAATACAGGATTATAGATTTCTGCATGAGTGGGTAACTGAACGCCTTTCGATTGTATCGTTCCGTTTAAAATCATTTCAGCACAAATTGCGACCGGATAACCGACAGTGTCACTCATAGCCGTGTACACCTGATCTTTACCGATATGCACCATGGATGATTCGATCCCAAATTTTTTACCATTCAAATAATAGCCAAACTTGTGCCACATCACAATCATGTCCTTGTCCTCATCCGAAAGGGACCATTTGTCTTTTAATATCTTCTGCAGCATTTGTGCCGGTGTTCCATCTTTTCCTAGATTAACGGGCTCGGAATCAAATAACCCAAGCCATTCTAGTTTTTCCCAAAGCGTATCGTCCTCATCGATCTTCAAATAGTGACGCAATTTTAGCTCTACGCTATCGTGGCGGTTGTATCGAAGGAATGAATTGATGTATTCTCGCTTTGTCATGTGCTCCGATCCTTCAATTACATAGGAATCATCCGTGCATCCCAACTGCACAAAAACATCCCAGGCCCTGCAGAAACCTACACGACGAAGTGTTCCTCGGTAAATCGTATCTATATTTTCCAAACCATAGATCGATCGATATTTAAGAGAGTCGCGATTTGCATATCCTTCAAACCTACCATAACCGTCGATGTCGATGAACTCCGTTCTCCGAAACAACTTTGTATAAGGTATGTACTTATATTGTTTATTGTGTATGAACTTAGCTGCTCCGCCTTGTCCTGCTAACACTACGTTTCTCGGATTCCAGGTGAATTTATACTTCCAAGGGTTATTTTCACTTTCCGGAGCAAGGAGACCTCCGGTGAATGACTCAAATTGAAAAATTTCGCCTCCTTCGGCTTCTATCTCATCCAAAATCTTTTTAGCCGACATGTGGTCTATTCCAGGGTCTAGGCCAATTTCGTTCATAATAATAATGCCTGCTTCTTTAGCCGCTCCATCAAGCTCCTTCATCTCGTTCGACACATAGGAAGGCGTTAAGACATTTTTACCAAATCGAATGCAGTCTTTCACAACCTCTACATGAAATCTTGCCGGAACCATAGAGATAACAATATCACAATTATCAAAGAAATACGAAATCACACCAAAGACTATCCAAAATTGGAAGAAGCAATTTTTGAGCAATGCTTCAATGGCATTTGAGCCAGCAAAAGTAGTCAGTGAGTACAAAACAGCAATTGAGGAGCTAAAATCTCAAAATGATGAGTTAGCAAAAGCGCTAGGTAAAGCTACAGTAGAGAGGGACTGGGCTTTGGGAAAGCTAAGAGGCTTGGATACACCAAATAAAAGAAATCTTGTCGATTCCAAGCTAGAAGATTTACCAATGGCAAGACAGTGCGAATTATTGAAGATAAATAGATCCATGCTTTATTATCAGCCAAAAATAATGAGCTTATATAATAAAAAGATTATGGATAGAATAGACGAAATATATACAGATAACCCAGATTATGGCTATCGTTTTATGCATAAATCATTATTAGAAGAAGGCTTTGTCATTGGCAGAGATCGTACTCTTAAATATATGAGTGTTATGGGTATAGAAGCTCTTTATCCAAAACAAAAGAAATCTATTTCTACTCAGAATAAAGCGCATAAGGTGTATCCATATCTTCTTGAGCCTTATTGGCAAACTTCCAAGAAAGGCAGTCAGTCTGTATATGTACCAAGATCAAATGAAGTGTGGAGCGGTGATATAACATACATTAGAACACCAAGTGGCTTTATGTATATGGCGGCAATTATTGATTGGCATAGTAAAGCTATCTTGAGTTATAAACTATCAAACTCAATGGATTCTAGCCTTGTAACAAGTATTTTAGAAGAGGCTCTTAGCAAATATCCAGCTCCACTGATATTCAATAGCGATCAGGGTAGTCAATATACTGGCTCAGAACATATAAGAATATTAGAGAACCACGGTATACAAATCTCTATGAATGGTAAAGGCAGAAGCATTGATAACATCATCATGGAGAGATTTTTTAGAACTCTAAAATATAATTGTATATTTATAAATGAATTTAAAAATATTTCAGAACTTAAGGAGGGGATTAATAACTATGTAGACAAATATAATAACAGAAGATTTCATTCTAGTATTGGTTATAAAAAACCTATGGATGTTTATCTGAGTGCATTTAAAAATGCAGCTTAATAATAGGAAACAAAATCTGCAAAAATTTGTCTTGATTTTTCAGTCCACTATATGATGTTGATGCTGAATATGGATTTGGCTGGACTGCTTTGATGTATGCATCAAGAAAAG
>CAJWDP010000035.1 GCA_913030835.1 uncultured Flavobacteriales bacterium
CATAATTTCCAGCCTCAGCACTGTAAATCCATATTGCATCATCAATGTTCGTTTTACTTACCGCATCCCATGAAATCGGACAAGGGTAAGGATTTCCCACAAAATTCCATCCTTTCTGATCTGCGGAAGCTGCCAACTCGTTGGCACTTGAATTGTCTCGATTAATGCTGTATTCATAGTCTCCATATCCTGGTGTTCCTGTAAATACCACATTATATGTGTTTGTGCCAGTATATATTCTGTGAGCAGCTGAAGGATTCATTGCATTTGTGATATTGGTCGCAGCAACCCAACCAGCATTTTTATCTCCGTCACACTGAGACTCGTCATAAGTATAAACTGAACACCAGCTTGGGTAAGTTGCCATAGAGCCTGTAAATCCACTCATGTATACCCCATCGTCCATCATATCATTTAATGTCATGTTTTTAACGCCACTCGTTAATTCTCTCCATCCATTATTGGATGTAGAAAAGTGCTGCTGAACTATAACATCTCCTGAAAATGGATTACCCGGTGAAAGTCCAGTAGATAATTTTGTGCCACTACCTATACTACCATTTTCATCATACAAGATATTGCCTTCCGCATCCTCAATTCTTAGTCCGTGCTCATGTTCAAAGCTACTGGAACCATAATAATAAACAGAAATGGTACTTGAATAACTAAGATCCTGACAGCTAATGTTTACCGTATGAGAGTAGCCCGAAGTGAAAGTATACGATTCTTGAACGACCCCATCAACCATAAAACGTACTTGGGAACCATTCCAGCCATCTCCATAAGAATCAAGTAATGTAAGCACATAACCACCCGGGGTGCCTTTGAGAATTCGTCCTGTTGCTGCAGAATTACTGGCAATAACAAGATTATCATTCGTTACTATACTTCCTCCATCGGGATCCAATGCCCCGTATACATTGTAAGTTCCAGACTCCAATACAATACCGGCCGAGTTTGAAACTGTTAAATTCTGGATATTTTGTACGCCACCATTTAGTGTATTTGCCGAACTCCCTTGAAAATCAATTTTTCCTAATGAATTGCTCATCGCCAAAGTTCCATTGTTCGTCCAACTACCGTATACATTTAGCGTACTTCCAGCTATTTCCATTCTACCGCCTGATTCAATTTCAATATTACGCACATTTCCATTGCTTCCATCAATTGTGGGCACGTTGGTTGCTGTTGCGTCTGCTGATATAAAAGCATCCGTTGATCCTGTAGGGACAGCGCCTGTTGACCAATTTGCAGCATCAAACCAATCTGGTGAATTACCCAACCAAGAATTTGATTGATCCAACACGAAATTATCTACAGCAATATCACCGGTAAATGAGCTTCCTGCAGTGTAGTGAAATCGTAGATACGCTCCTTCATAATTGGCTATTTGTGGAGCTTCTATCTCGATAGCCGTTGCAGCTTCTGTACCTGACGAATGTTGTTGACCAGTAACAGACCAAAGCGGTGCCCAGGTATTTCCATTCAAACTATATTCTAAGTTTAGTGTTCCAATTGTTGCGCCGTAAGCATGATACTCAAATTTAATAATCGGATTTGGCACACTAGAAAGATCAAAACAGGAAGAAGTCAATGTGTAAATTCCATTCGATTGGCTTGAAGTTTCACAGTATGCAAACTGGGTGGACGAATTTGAAAAAACCGAAGCTGAGGCAGGACCGGTTCCACTTGAAGTAGTAGAACTGTTAACGAACCAGGTCGAAGATGCACTTGGCCCCGAAGCTTCCCATAGTAAACCTCCATCGAAATCCTGAGAAAATGGAATTGAAGCATTACAACCGATATTCGTTACTAGTAATTCTAGATTTGGTCTATACGCATAAGCAGTCCCACCCGACATATTATTGGGGTCGTAATTGGTATAATCGCTCACTTTTCGCATAGACATGTTGCCAGAAGTCGAATGGCAATAAAAGTCATCAGTGCTACTATCATAGCCGGATGAATTTTCATCCACCGCTATAAGAATATTGCTTGAGCCATCCCATTCGAAAGTGCCTTGATTATTCAAAACAGTTACTTGAGTGGGTGAAGCTGAAGTGTTAACAGTGGGTGAAAGGTTTGTAGCAAAAAGTCTTAGTGTATTGACATCCTCCCAATCGCCGCTGGTTAATGATTCCTTTGCAGTGTGTCCTATATACACATCCCAATCGTTTGTATTCGAGAGATCTGTTCCCGAGTATTCATACACAAGTGAAACAATTTTACTTCCGGCCGTTAATCCGGCTGCAGATAGTTCCGCAGCGGTATATATCGATTGAGAATAGGTATAGCCATAATAAGGCTCTACCGGGCATCCAAGACCAACGTATGTATCTGATCCACCTAATTGATAGGTTGGTATAGTCTCTTCCCCGGCAGATGTAAAGCTACAAGCTGAACAATCAACATCGTTTCCAAAAACGCTTCCATTACCTGAAGCATCTCCATAAATTTCTACTGTACCCGTTCCGGTAATATCGGAACCGTTTCCTGCATCAAAATCACCAGCACAAACCAACGAACCTTCAATGGTTACATCAGTAGAATTATTGGAATTTTCACCATTCTCCATTGTCAAGGTTCCGGTAGCCGTAACTAAAACGGTACAACCGTTTTGAAAATCAACCAAACCGGAGACAGTGAGATCGCCCTCGACCGTTAACACCGTTCCTGAATTCACAGTCAATGGACCGGACAATGTGACCTCATGCCCTGACGCAATGGTTGCATCTGTGGTTAATTTATATCCTGAAACTAAGTTTGGAGCTGAACCGGAAATCCAAGTTGAACCCGTTTCGAAGTCTCCTGATTGGGCCGTTGTTTCCTGGCCTACAAACGAATTGGAAAAGGCAATAGCAAATCCAATAAATAAAAGTGATAATAGATTTTTCATAATGGATGGTTTTGCCAAACATGGGCAAAAAGCACCCCATTATTTTAACTTGTTGATTTACAATATTTTAGAATGTTTTTATTATTCGAATAACTCCCAATAATAGAGTCATTTTCCCATTTTGGGAATTATTGCGTGTTTTATCTAGAAAAGTACTACCTCTGTAACTGAGCCTGTCTCCATATCCTTGATGTGATAAACACCTTTACTTAAATCACTCATGTCAATTTCTTTAGAACCATTGACAGCGCAATCGCGAACTAGCTGTCCCATTGAAGAGTAAATTCTCAAATTCACATTTTTATCACTATAAATGATAAACTGACCATTTGATGGGTTCGGTACAATTTTGAAAACACCCGGACTACCAAAATCATCTTCAATCACAGTCGTTACCGATCCAAGAGCCAGTTCAGAATCATAACTGCACCCATTGAAATCAACAACTGCCACAGTATAAACACCGCTACAAAGTGAATCCGCCACTTGACCTGCAATTCCATTGATGTAGTACGTGTACGGCGGCGTTCCTCCCATTGCATCAACGCGTATTAGCCCATCGCAATCACCCGGACTTGGATTGACCAAATCGTTTGAAACTACCAATTCGGAAGGGTTTCGAAGCTCAACCTGAAATTGCTCGTTTGCACACCCTTTTCCGCCTCCTATTTCCACTTGATATGTGCCTACACTCAAATGATCAAATATTCCAATAGAATCATTGAACACTTCCGTTATTGCGGTTGCTGAAGTAAGGGTGGCAGAAAAGGGAGGTTCTCCACCAAAACCAACGTGAATTGATCCGTTGTGACTGCCTGAACACGTCACATCCGTCACAGTCACTTCGGAAATCGGATAATAATGGAGCTTGAATCTCACACCAGATGCCATAAGTGGGTTGGAATTGAAGCTGTATTCTAATGAATCTGCTATTGGCGTAAATGAATTTGATTCAAGATCTTCCAGCACCAAACAGCCATCAAAATTGAGTACTCCAGGGTTGGTAAACAGCAATTTGTGTGTACCAAAAACAGAGGAGCTGTAATGCAGATCGATGCTGACCCCATTAAATGTCGAAATCCGGTTCAAGGACAAAGGCGTTGAACCTCCTTCCATCCATAAGCTCGGGGCATTTGTTACCGAGGTAAACATTTTGTACCCATCTTTACCAGGGTCATACCCGGCAGTTGCGCCATTATCCAACCCTAAAATGACCTCATCATAAAATGAATTTGAGGAATTACTTAACCTAACTTTAAAAAATGGAGACTCCTCTTGGCTTTTCACAAAACCAGTGGCTACATCTTGTTTAGCGGCCTCTGTTATGGTTACGGAAGCCCCGGTTGCATTTGCGTGCACCCAAACCCCCTGATTCGCTGCAATTTCTCTGCCTACACTGTTTGTTCCTCCCCCTGATCCTGTTCCTCCGGTGTAAATACCGTAATTGCCCGCCTCAGCACTATAAATCCAGATCTGATCGTCAACATTCACTTTTGATAGTTGGTCCCAGGAAATCGGGCAAGGATATGGATTGCCAACAAAATTCCATCCCTTCTGATCTTCAGCCGCCGCAATTTCGGCAGGAAGGGAGTTTTCATAGCTTAGGTTGTGCGTATAGTCTCCATATCCCGGAGTACCCGTTAGCACTACATTGTACGGGCCTGTACCTGTATATATTCTTGTGGCAGAGGAAGGAAGCATCGGATTCGTAATGTTGGTTGCTGCAACCCATCCATTGTTCTTATTGCCATTAGCATTCGATTCGTCATACGTATATACTGAGGTAAAACTAGGGAAAGTAGTGGCCGCCCCGGCAAACCCGCTCATGGGGATTCCATCGTTATTAAAATCTTCCAATGTCATGCTCTGCACACTGCTCGTAAACTCTCTCCACCCATTTATTGAAGTTGACAAATATTGTTCAACAATGACGTCTCCATCAAAGGGTGTAATAAAAGGATTCGAATTGGTATAAATACCAGACGCACTGTTGCCCGTATTTGCTCCATACGGACCTCCCGAGTAGTCCAACACCCCGTCAACAGTAATTGTATAGGTGATTTCCGTATCCCACGACCCTGAGGTGAAATTGAAAGAAACGTCTGATCCACAACTCAATGTAAAGCTGTCATCATAAGAAGAGCCGCTTGGAACAGCATAACTATTCGAAAAAGCACCATCGATATATACGTCCAAAGATGCTCCGTTCCAACCATCACCATATGAATCTGCAAGAGAAAGCTCGAATGTTTTGGCAGTAGTACATTGATTTGGTGTAGCCATAATTCGACCAGTTGCAATAGCGTCACTGGCTATCACCAAATTATCCTTTGTCACTATGGTTCCACCATCGGGGTATAGGGCGCCATAGATGTTGTAGGTTCCTGTTTGAAACTCAATACCAGCCGGGTTAGAAACACGAATTGAATAAAAGTTCTGAAATCCACCATTCAGTATATTTTGAGATGTACCTGTAAAATTAACAAGGCCATTGTCCGTGTCAATCGTTCCGTTGTTCGTCCAATTCCCAAATACGTTTAGTTGTTGTTCATGCGAAATGGTTAGTTTCGCTCCCGACTCAATGGTTATGTTTCGAACCATACCCGCATCATTGCTAATTTCAGGTTGGTTGGGTGATGATGACGGGAAGGTAACATCTGATGCAGAATCGGGTAAGGTGCCGGTGCTCCAATTATCCGTGTTATGCCAGTCGGAAGTTAATCCAACCCAGGCAAGGTCCTGATCGATAACTACGTCGTCAATTGACATATCGCCATTAAAACTAGATCCTTTCACATAGTAAAATCTAAAATAAACCTCGGGCATCGAGGCTGTTGGAGTCATATTCACATTGACCACTGTAGCAGGATCTGAGCCTGATGTATGCTGCTGTCCAGAAACCGACCACAGGTCTAACCATGAAATTCCATCCGGACTAAACTGAAAGCTCATTGTCCCCATATCCGACCCGTATGCGTGATACGCAAAACTGGCTTTTGGAAGTAGCACCGAAGAAAAATCAAAGCATCCGGACGTCATGGTAAAGATGGTTGGTCCTCCTGCACTAGCTTCACAAAACGCATAATTCGAACTCGAGGAGTTGGATGTAGGGTCTGAACCAAAAACGGTTGCATCTGTGGGCCCCGTTGCAGTGGATGGTGTACTACCAGATGTAACACTCCAGTTTGTTGACCAAAGGGAACCATTTTCAAAGTTCATAGTGAATGGCAACCCGACACAGGTTAAATTTGTGGCGACTACTCTCAAATTGGCATTGTAGTCCTTTACGTAAGATGCAGCCGGTAAAAAATTCGGATCGGGATTCGTAAAATCCGAGTAGTAAACCAACGTTGATTTACTCGTTTCATGACAATAAAAGTCATCGGTAGAGCTTCCGTAGTTCGGAGAATTTTCGTCAATCGCAATGATGATATTACTTACACCATCCCACACAAAAGGGATGTCTGCTGCTATTCTTACATCAGAAACGCCAAATGGAGATGAACCCGGATTAATAGCGGGGAATGCATTGATTGCAAATGGTTGCAAAGATCCGTGATCCTCCCAGTCGTTCACATCTGCAAAACTGTTTTTCGCAGTGTAGCCAATGAAAACATCCCAGAGGTCAGAATTGGTTAATGTTGTATTGGTATACTCATAAATTAAAGCTGTAATTTCTGATCCCGCCTGTAATCCAGCACCTTGAAGCTCAGATGATGTTATGATGCTTTGAGAATAAGAATAGGAATAGAAGGGCTCTATGGGTACATTGGTATTGTACCAAACATCTGAACCACCTATTTGAACGGTAGTTTGGGCTTTAACTTCAAAAACAAAAGGGATAAAAGTAATACATAGCACATTTGCTGCGCAGATGGCTCTGCGGAGCGTGCAAATAGTAGTTTTCATGATAGTGCGGCGTTAAGTACGAAAGAAATATACAAAATAATATTTGCCAAATTACCTACCGACCTATGTTTTAGATTGAAAATGTCAAAATATTACTACAAATCAAAATCTATTAACAATATTAGGATTCCAACAAAATGGAGCAAAGCAGTTCGTAATTAAAAAGTCTTCATCTGACTACGTATTTTTTCTTTTCTCGAATAGCCACTTTACCTGATTTAGTGTACCATTCGTACTTTATTTTTTCAAACGCTTTCACAACAATCCTGTTTTCCCATTCGATCGATCCATCCTTTCGCCAGAGAGATTCATGAAGAATGTATTTACAATGTGCCTTACCGAAGCTGCATGTCGTGCAATCATCCAAACTACTTGACAGCTTATATTTCACAGCATATCGTACGATGGAATCAGAATACAACTCTTTATATTCATACCAGGTATTACAGTCGGTTATCGAGTCAAACTTTTTAAAATCTGAAATTGACTTTACGTGCTGCTCATACGATTGATTGGGCAAGTACAGGAATACTATAATAACTAGAAACCTCAATTAAAATAAGGTAGTCTGTGATCCGGACTCGTCTCCTCCCGCAGATTTTCCTGTGCGACTTTCAACTTTTTTACCCGATTTCGGTTTTTTAGATTTCACCTCCAGCTCAATCACAACCGCTTCCTCATTATTGGTAGTCCCCGATATTCCCTCTTGATTCTCACGGCCCGCGCTTTTTTTACCATTACGAGAATCTACATTTTTTTTGATTTCGCTTCCTTTCTCTGAAAGCACGTCCCCATTATTTTCGGCGATATTATCGCTAACTTTTGCCTCCGGATCATCGGCAACCGCCAGCTGCTCAACAATCTGATCATCCTCTGCACGATCTAATTCTTCTTCAGCAGGTTCCTCAGGCCATTGTGGATCGGCTTCACTTCTAATTTCAAGAACATCTTTTACTTTTAATTTTGTAAGCTGATTTCCTTGCGCCTTGATTCCTTTCACGTCTATGATCTCATTTAAGAGAACTTCCTTATCGGGCAAATGTTTCGTCGACTTAAGGTGCTTATTGAACACTATTTTCACCTTGGGTTCAAAGCGAGTTGAAACCACGCTCATTTCGTTCCCCTCACCTTCCGGCACGAAATATACCTTCTTAGAGGAAGCGTCTGCCTTGAAACGCTTTACAAAATAGATTTCCTTTGAAGCTTCCCAATAAACACATGCCAATGGTCTGTTAGGATACCACTTTTCGATGTGAATCAAGTTCTCATCAAATTTCGTGGATAGCTCAAATCCTGTTATACGGTAGTACCCGTTTTTATATATGGTCAGTATTTTATCATCACCTGCAAATTCACCAAGAAGTTCACCACGCTGGTCGTCGTTTAATCGCTGAACCACGCCATCCCACCATACTTTTCGTGCGGCCAACGTTGACCCACCGGTTTCCCGCTGAACGACTTTTGAAATCAGGTCCTTCGTGACTCGATTTCCTCTAGATCCCCTACCCTTTATTCCTAAATTGCTAAAATCAATGTTGAATTTTAATTTCTTCAAATTCGGTCTTGGACGCAGCTGCACACCAACAACCTCTTTTCGCCCGTTTGGGTTACAGGAAAAATAATGAACCTTCGATCCCTTATTTCCATTCGTTAAATCGTATTCCTTGTCACGAGTAACTGAATTGATGAAGAATCTCTTCATGTAAGAAGGGCCACCCCTGCCATCTTGATAAATCATATGATAGATGGTTCTGGTATCGCCCTTTTTCCAAACTTGAATGTGTCGAATCCCTTTACCTACAAATTTTTTGTCGGTAATTTTCGTGACCAACATTTTCCCGGTATCAAAAAAGATAATTATGTCGTCAATTTCTGAACAATCCTGAACGAACTCATCTCTTCTCAACGTCCATCCGAAAAATCCTTCTTTTCGATTTACATACAGCTTTTTATTGGACACAATGGCAGCTGCCTTTTTCACGTTGTCGAACATCATGATCTGCGTCTTACGCTCCCTACCCTTACCAAACTTAGCTTTCAAATCCTTGAAATAGGCAATTGAGTAATCAATCAAATGCTCCAGATCATGTTTAACAGACTCTAAATGCTCTTCCAATTTCAATATATTCTCATCCGCCTTGATCGAATCGAATTTGGATATTCTTTTGATCCTAATTTCCGTTAGCTTAACAATATCCTCCTCATTTACATCCCGATGTAGCTGAATGGCATCTTTTTTCTTGTTGGATCGACCTGGAGTGGCGATAAATTTGTGCAATCCCTTATCAATAGTACTCAAAACCGACTCCCAAGTTTCACACTCTTCAATGTCCCGATAAATTCTGTTTTCGATAAATATTCGCTCAAGTGAAGCAAAATGCCACTGTTCTTTCAGCTCTGACAATTTGATTTCAAGTTCAAGCTTTAGCAAGTCTTTGGTCCGTTCTGTATTGGCCCTTAGAATTTCCGTAACACCCATAAAAACAGGCTGTTCATTAACAATCACGCAGGCATTGGGAGAAATTGAAATTTCACAGTCTGAAAAGGCATAAAGGGCATCAATCATTTTATCAGGAGAAACTGCAGAAGGCAAATGAATGATGATCTCAGCAGTGGCTGCTGTGTTATCTTCAATCTTCTTGACTTTGATCTTTCCTTTATCATTTGCACGTATGATCGATGCGATCAAACTATCGGTTGTTGATCCGTATGGAATTTCTGAAATCATCAGTGTTTTAGAATCAACTTTGGCTATTTTGGCTCTCACTCGGACTTTCCCTCCTCGCAAGCCATCATTGTAATTGGAAAAATCAGCGGTCCCCCCATTCGGGAAATCAGGTAATACCTTGGGTTTCTTTCCTCTTAAAACATCAATTGAACCATCAATCAGCTCAACAAAGTTATGCGGCAACATTTTGCACGCCAACCCGACTGCTATTCCCTCAGCTCCCTGCGCAAGGAGTAATGGAAACTTAATTGGCAGGTGAACAGGCTCTTTGTTCCGGCCATCATAAGAAGCTAACCATTCCGTTGTTTTTGAATTGAATGAAGTATGTAGCGCAAATTTAGTCAGACGAGCTTCAATGTATCTAGGAGCTGCGGCCCGGTCCCCTGTAAGCGTATTGCCCCAATTCCCCTGCGTATCAATAATGATTTCCTTTTGTCCGATCTGAACCATCGCATCACCTATTGACTGATCCCCATGAGGATGGTACTTCATAGTGTTGCCAATGACATTCGCCACCTTATTGTACCTACCATCATCCATCTCCTTCATCGAATGTAAGATCCTTCTCTGCACCGGTTTAAGGCCATCACTAAGAGCAGGAACTGCTCTTTCAAGAATTACATAGGAAGCATAATCAAGGAACCAATCCTCATACATACCGGACAAAGGAATGATGTTGCCCCCATCCTCACCTTCTTCACTACTTGCGCTGGATTCCTCCCGACCATTATCGATCGGATCCATTTTGCCGTTTTCGTTGGATTGTTCTGAATTGCTCTTTTTGTTCTCCTCCTTGTTCTCTTCGCTTTCCTCGCTCATGTTCTGTTTTTATTCCGTCTCACTAAGCTGAATTTCTTCTTGGTCAGCATCAACCATATCCTTTTCAACTCTTAGGTTCTTAATGATAAATTCCTGTCTGTTAGGTGTGTTTTTTCCCATGTAAAATTCAAGCAACTTTTCAACGCTTGATTCATGGTCTATGATTACCGGTTCCAGGCGCATGTCTTCCCCAATGAAGTTCTTGAATTCATCAGGAGAAATCTCACCCAAACCTTTGAATCGGGTGATTTCCGGGTTTTTACCCAATTGATTTAATGCGGCAACTCGTTCTTCCTCCGTATAACAATACCTTGTTTCTTTTTTGTTTCGAACTCGGAACAAAGGGGTTTGAAGTATAAAAACGTGTCCTTTTCGAACGAGGTCCGGAAAGAACTGAAGAAAGAATGTCATCAATAGCATCCGAATGTGCATACCATCAACATCAGCATCCGTGGCAATTACAATTTTATTGTACCGAAGGCCTTCAATTCCATCTTCAATATTCAACGCAGCCTGAATCAAATTAAATTCTTCATTTTCGTACACGACCTTTTTCGTAAGCCCGAATGAATTCAGTGGTTTCCCTCTCAAACTAAAAACAGCCTGTGTTGCCACATTTCGGCATTTTGTTATCGATCCACTCGCCGAATCTCCCTCAGTTATGAATACCGTCGTTTCCTCTCTGTGTTCACTCTTAAGGTCATTGTAGTGCACTTTGCAATCTCTCAGTTTCTTATTGTGCAAGCTTGCTTTTTTCGCTCGCTCTCTGGCTAATTTTCGAATTCCCGAAAGTTCTTTTCTTTCTTTTTCAGATTGTTTGATCTTTGCCTCCAATGCCTCGACAACAGCTGGATTCTTATGTAAGAAGTTATCCAATCTTTTCTTAAGGAAGTCCATAACAAACGTTCGAATGGTCTTACCACCCGGCTCCATTTCAAGCGATCCCAGCTTTGTTTTAGTCTGTGATTCAAAAACAGGCTCCATTACTTTAACGCTGATCGCAGCCACAATGCTCTGCCGAATATCGGCCTGCTCATACTTGCCAAAAAAGTCTTTTATGACTTTTGCCACCGCCTCGCGATAGGCAGACTGGTGCGTACCTCCTTGCGTGGTATGCTGTCCGTTTACAAAGGAGGAGTAATCTTCTCCATACGATCTAACATGCGTAAATGCGATCTCGATGTCTTCACCCTCCAGGTGAACCACTGGATACAATGGATCACCATCAAGATTGTCTTCAAGAAAATCTCTCAATCCGTTCTTTGATGAAAACTGTTTGCTGTTCAGGTGTATTGTTAACCCACGATTCAGGTAACAATAGTTCATGAACAGCTTTTCCAAATACGGTTGTTTGAATTGGAAATTTTTAAACATCTGACCATCCGGCATAAACTTTATGTATGTACCATTTGGTTCCTGTGTTTTAGAAATGGCCGGATCGGCTTTTAATTCGCCTTGTTGAAATTCAGCTCTCTTCGCCTGCCCTTCTCGATACGCTTCTACAATAAAATATTCGGACAATGCATTTACTGCTTTAGTTCCAACACCATTAAGACCCACGGATTTTTTAAATGCCTTCGAATCGTATTTGCCTCCGGTATTCATCTTGGATACTACATCCACCACCTTACCTAAGGGGATTCCCCTGCCAAAATCTCTGACCGTCACCGCACCATCCTTAAGTTTAATGATGATTTTCTTCCCATGCCCCATGACAAACTCGTCAATGCAATTGTCAACGATTTCTTTCACCAAAACATAAACACCATCGTCAACAGCAGAACCATCTCCCAATTTACCAATATACATGCCTGGACGCATTCGAATATGCTCTTTCCAATCAAGCGACCGTATATTTTCTTCCGTATAGTTTACTTTTTCTGCCATACAAATAAAATTATACAAATTGACCTACAAGCCTTGGTATACAAGACTTATGTTATCAACAAGACGGTGTAGAATGTGAACTATTTAAACAAAAAATCACTTATTGAGCCATTGTCCTTCATCAATGCATATTCAATCCTAACCACATTCAGATTTAAGAAATTAGTCTAACTTGATCGAGAAAAACAATGAAACGAAAAGCAATCAGGACAAAGTTAATATTACTTGCAATTTTACTTGGATTGCTTTGCATTGCTTTTCTACCAAACTACTTGACTCAAAGCAAAACCAAGAAAGTAATGAGCGAATATTACGCTTCAGCTAGATGGAGCAAACTAAAATCCGAATACGAAAATTTGCCGATACAAGAAAATTCTACACTCTACTACGGCAACAGTATGACCGAAAACTTTAAACCTTACCAGACAGACAGTTCCGTTCTCAATTTTGGTATTAGTGGTGATTTTTCTATTGGATTGATTCATCGCATTCATTCAGTAATCCGCCAGCAACCCGCCCGACTATTTATCATGATAGGAATCAATGACATTATTGAAAATGTGCCTATTGATCAGGTTTATTCAAATTATGAAACCATATTGACATCAATTATCGGCAACTGCCCTAAAACGGAATTGTTCATCCAAAGCACATTGCCCACTCGCGACCTGAACAGCACATTTACATCGAGCTATTCAATAAACAAAAAGGTGATGCTCCTGAACCAAAAGCTGAAAACTCTTTGTAAAGAAATGAACCTGACTTTTGTGGATTTGTACCCGTATTTTTCAGACGAGGACAATCTACTCAAAAGACAATTGACCACAGATGGAATTCACCTCACTGAAGAGGGGTATACTTTATGGAGTAAGCAAATCAATAAGTTTTACTGATCAATTTCAGTCAGACATTAAATCTGAAGTGCATAATGTCGCCGTCTTCCACTACGTACTCTTTTCCTTGTACACCGAGCTTACCTGCTTCCTTTACAGCTTGTTCTGATCCGAGCGATATAAAATCATCATATTTCATTACCTCAGCACGTATAAATCCTTTCTCAAAATCAGTATGTATAACACCCGCTGCCTGCGGAGCCGTTGCCCCTCTTCGTATTGTCCAAGCACGGACCTCCTTGGGTCCGGCAGTGAAATACGTTTGCAAGTTGAGCAGTGCGTAAGCCGACCGAATCAATTTACTTACCCCAGGTTCTTCAAGACCAAGGTCGTCCAAAAACATTTGCCTTTCCTCAAAGGTCTCCAACTCAGAAATGTCCGCTTCAATTCCTGCTCCCAACACCAATACCTGTGCGCCCTCATTCGACACTGCGGCTTTAAGCGTATCCACATAATCATTGCCCGTTTTGACCGACCCCTCATCTACATTACACAAATACAAAACAGGTTTTGCCGTAAGCAGGTGCAAATCTCTAACATCATTCCACTGATCAGACTCTAATGGTGCGCTTCTGGCAGAGTTGCCAGACTCAATGTGTTCTTTGAGTATGTTGTATATGTCATAAAGCTTTCCTGCATCCTTATCACCCGACTTTGCTTTTCGACTAATCCCTCCAATTCTTTTTTCAATAGCCTCCAGATCCTTCAGTTGAAGTTCCAAATCAATCACTTCCTTATCCCGAACCGGATCAACCGATCCGTCAACGTGTACGACATTGCCATCATCGAAGCATCGAACCACATGTATGATTGCATCTACCTCACGAATATTCGCTAAAAACTGATTTCCCAGTCCCTCTCCTTTGTGCGCTCCCTTCACTAGACCCGCTATATCTACAATTTCTATTGTAGTAGGCATAACTCGCTCCGGAGACACCAGCCCCTCCAGCTTTTCCAAACGCGCATCCGGCACCGTAATAGTTCCAACATTTGGTTCGATCGTACAGAAGGGAAAATTTGCCGATTGAGCCTTCGCATTGGACAAACAATTAAATAGGGTGGATTTTCCAACATTTGGTAGCCCAACAATTCCGCATTTCAGTGCCATAGCTGATTTTTTTCAGCCGCAAATATATAAAAGTAAACAGGTATTGGACAACAGATCGTACCTAGTTAAAATCGAAAGTTTGATTAATAAAAAGCATTGAATTAATCATTGAACAAAGTGACATGTCCAGTTTCTGATTCCCCATTCGCATAGACCACTACGTAATAGTAGGTCCCCGCCGGAAGCAATTGACCGTTATTGCCGTTTCTTCCATCCCAATCGTTTTGGTAATCATCTGCATGATAGACCGTCTGACCCCAACGATTGTAGATGGTCAAGGCTGTATTCGGCCATCTGAACAATCCATCCATAACGAAATAATCATTCTGGCCATTACTACCTTCTCCTATCGTAATCACATTCGGAACAATAACAATACACGGATCGGTTGTGATAACAGAAGATGCAGAAACGTCATTACAATATCCATCAAGATCTACAGTATAGGTACCCGCGGTAGAGACTTCAATTGAGGATGTGTTCTCGCCTGAGGACCACTGGTAGGTTACGGTTGGGTCTGTACCTTCTGTCACATCCAACAGCTGTGTTTCACCTTCACAAAAGAAATAATCCTGTAAACTTGCTGCTATATCCGGCATAAACAAAATCTCGAGATCTGTACTCAATCCACATTGGACATCCGTAAAGGTATAGGTGTACAGTCCCGGTGCATCAACATCAAATCTTGGATTGATAAAGGTGGTATTTGGAAAAAAGGTTGACGTTCCTGGGCCACTATAGGACCATTCTCCACCTTCAGGAGCATAAGTACCCGTTACTTGGAACGTATAATCACATGCAGTATCGCCGGGGACAAGCTCCGGGCCATTTAAAGTGTAAACGGAAATTGTCGTGTCGTACGTACAACCAAAATTATCTGTTATTTGAAACGTGTACCAATTGTCACCGGGATCATCAGGTTGAACAACAATTGCTGTATCCAGTCCCCCGCCGATGATCGTTGAATCAGGAAGCCATTGCTCTGATTGAATTAGAGGTGTATAAAATTCACTGAAAGGACTTAGGGAAGGATCAAAAAACAATCCCCATTCAAAAAGATATCCATTATCCGCACCGATATTGTCGGTAATGGTAATTACCCAATCACCATCGATCGGACAACCTATAAATCCAGCCCAATTGTCCAAAGGAGTGTAGGTTCCTGGGGTCAAAATATTGTATCCTGGAGTAACCGTAGAAGGAATCCAATTTCCTGCAGCATTCTCTGCCGACATCGTTCCCAATACAGCTGACATTGACCAACAATAGTCTAATCCGATTCCGGGTGTTAATGTGCCATCGTCTAAGGCGTCTCCTAAGAATGTTGTTCCTCCACCACCGGTATAGGTGTCCATTAGAGTAAGTGTAACACCACTGGGACAAGTAAGTGTGATGTCTAAATCACCTAAGTACGAATGCTCAATATTGATGCAAATCTGTGCCAGGTCAGAAGCACTGGACATGGTTGCACCACCAAATCCCGATATGGAAAGTGAATCGGTATGGGCCAAGCCGGAACCATCCGGTAAAAACGTAAGGCCAGCAAAGGACCCTCCCAACTGGAAACTACCCACTGTTCCGTCTACACCTGCTGTATCCGTAGACGTAACACCGCCAATTAGATTTGCAGTAGCCCCCAAACAAATAGTATCCGGAACGGCCTCACAAGTAACAAAACTTGGTATAGTTGAAACTCTTGTTTTAGATATGATCAATTCAGCTAGAAGGATTGGATCCGTTATTTTCATAGATACCAGAAATCCTGATCTTGCAGGTGGCGTAAACCAAACGGAATCACCAGTTGCACTCGATCCATCAGAAAAATCCCACTCTACCGTATATGTGTTAATTTGATCATAACCGGTACCAGTTACACTAACATCATGAGGGAACACGGGAGTAGCCACGAAAAGAACAGAATCTCCCAAACAAACATCAACATATCCCGTATCAGCAGGCTGCATATCATTTCCACCTGATATATCACCGTTGATGTAGGCTACCATGTGCGGTTCAAACGGTTGTGGCAAGTTGCCACAGGTAACCGTTCCTTCCCATCCAGAAGCATTGACCGAAGCATTTGACACAAACTGGAATGTAAGGCAACCGGTTGGATTCGACCAGGATGCATTAGCAACAAAACCGGTCGGATGCGTTGCACTATTGAATGCTCCAATTAAAGGGGATGCAGTTGATGGTCCATCGTACACATATAACGTATCTGACGCATCAACATCCCAACTTAATCCACCCCCCATGGCAAAAGAGCTGGTAACTTTACTTCCTAAAGCCAGATCCGGACAAATCGTTATTGTTTCATTTTCATTATCCGAGTAATTGGCAGAATTACCACCTGAATCAAAAAAGTTCGCAGGAGCCATTGGATCCGGACTATAGACATTACAGTCCATAGGAGATGACGCATCCATATCCGCATCTGTTATCAAAATTGGTGGACTTTGAGCCAGAGCTCCCAATGGTAAGCAAAGAGTCCAACAAAACAGTATATATCTAAACCAACTCATTTACTCTTACTATTACCTTTTATGTGCTCAACACTTCGAACAACAAGTAACTTGTCGTGACCCTTAATTTTGTAATACAGATATCTGTTTTCAACCGGAGTGACGCCAAGTTCGAAAAAATTAATTTTGGAAAGATCATCTACTATGATTTCTCCGATTACTTCAGCCGGATTTGATTTCCCTTTGAAGTTGGCCAGATAAAATCCATGGTCTAAACATGCATTTATATACTTGAATTCCTCTATTTGATTCGTCTGCATTTCAATAAGTTCAGACTCTGAGAATTTCACAAATAATCGATCATCAAATTCCTGCGCCTTCAAAACCAAAGCGGCCAGAATGAAAATAGATAAAGGGATAATCTTTTTCATTTTACTAAGTGGTGTATGTTGTAATAATCCAAAAACAATAATACTTAAATTCATCGACAAGTTCCAATCGGAAGTTCAACAACAATCAAATTATACAATTTTAGAAAAGTTGTTAACATCCAATTCCTCTAGACAAACGGAAAAACTATTTTTGAGTTAAAATAAGAGAAAATGATCGATTACAAGCAGTTGAATGACCTGTGTTCTCAGACAAGAAGAGATATTGTCAGAATGGTTGCAGAAGTAAATTCCGGGCATCCAGGTGGATCCCTAGGTTGTGTAGAATACTTCATAGCCCTCTATCATGAAATTATGAATCACAATTCGGACTTTTCCATGGACGGAAAAGGAGAGGATGTATTTTTTCTTTCAAACGGACACATTTCACCCGTCTTTTATAGCACGCTGGCAAGAGCGGGATATTTCCCCGTGAATGAACTAAATACCTTTCGGAAAATTGATTCCCGACTCCAAGGACACCCTACCACCCACGAAGGCCTGCCTGGAGTCAGAGTGGCAAGCGGATCACTTGGCCAAGGGTTGTCCGTTGCAATTGGTGCTGCTCAATCAAAAAAGCTGAATGGAGACAGTTCATTTGTTTACTCATTGCATGGCGATGGAGAACTACAGGAAGGTCAAATTTGGGAGGCGGCTATGTATGCTGCCGGGAATGGAGTTGACAACTTAATTTCTACCGTTGACTACAATGGCAAGCAAATTGATGGGTCTTTGGATGATGTATTGCCAATGGGAGACCTGAAAAAGAAATGGGAAGCATTTGGATGGGAAACTCTTGAGATCGAAGATGGAAACAATATGAAACAAGTTATAGAAGGCTTGCAAAAAGCAAAAACATTAACCGGAAATAAAAAGCCTGTTATGATCTTAATGAGAACAGAGATGGGGAATGGAGTGGATTACATGATGGGCACGCACAAATGGCATGGATCAGCCCCAAATCAGGAACAATTGAATATTGCATTAAACCAGTTGGAAGAAACTTTAGGTGACTATTAGCATTATACATGTAAACGATTTACATGAATAGAATTATTGTAACCATATTAATAGTAGTAATTACCAGTGTTTGTATCGCACAGCAATCAAATACAGATTCCAACATTGAAACGACTAGAGTTTTATTCATTTTTGATGGATCAAACAGCATGAATGCTCAATGGCAGAGCAGTAGTAAAATTAAGATCGCAAAGCAACTTTTAAAACAAACTTTAGATAGCTTAAAAGGGTTTGAAAATATTGAGTTGGCCCTTCGCATGTATGGGCATCAATACAAAATATATCCTGGACAACAAAACTGTGAGGACACCAAACTAGAAGTCCCTTTTGCACCGGGAGACGACAATATTGACAGAATTAAAACACGATTGAGAAGTCTTACCCCCCAAGGCACAACACCTATAGCTCGAAGCCTAGAATACGCCGCAAATGACTTTCCCGAATGTTCAAATTGCAGAAATGTTATTGTTTTAATTACTGATGGAATTGAAGCTTGCGATGAAGATCCTTGCGCTGTTGCAAGAGCCCTAAGGTCAAAAGGAATTATCCTTAAGCCATTTGTTATTGGAATTGGCATTGATCCAAGCAAATTATTGTCCTTGAAGTGCATTGGAAAGTACTATGACGCAACGAGTGAAGCAACGTTTAAAAGTGCGCTTAGGGTTGTTGTCAGCGAAGCGCTGAATAATACCACGGTTCAGGTCAATCTGAAAAAAGAATCAGGAAAACCAACAGAAACGGACGTTCCAATGGTTTTTTACAACCGCAAAAACGGGGCTCCTATGTATAACTTTATGCATACACTGGACAAATGGCAAAACCCCGATACGCTCAGTATAGATCCGTTAAGCATATACGATCTGGAAGTGTTCACAATTCCCCATTTAAGAAAAGACAGCATCCGGTTTAAACCCGGTGTGCACAACATTGTCGAATTGGATGCAGGACAGGGTGAACTGACTGTGAACGTAAATAGCTCGGGCGGAAGATTTCCGGGGATGAAAGTGCTGATTAAAGATCCGGCAACCAGCGAAATCATTCATGTTCAAAACATGAACAGCTCAACTAAATTGCTAATTGGTGAATACGACTTAGAAATTTTGACATTACCAAGGATCAAATTTGAAAAGGTTAAAATCAAACAGAGCAAAAGAACAACCATTGAAATTCAGCAACCAGGAAACCTCAACATCGTGTACCCAGCCACCGGAAACGGGTGCATCTACAAGATGGAAGGAGACCAACAACAATGGGTGTGCCCATTGCAAGCGAACGAGCTGGTAGAAATGTTCGTGATGCAACCTGGAAAATACAAGCTGGTGTTCCGATCCGATCGATCAAGGAGGGCAGCCTACACAGTAGAAAAAGATTTTAGAATATCCTCAGGACTAATTACAGATTTAAATTTATTACATCCATGAAAGAGTTTAACATACTTGGGAATCAAGATACCAGATCTGGTTTTGGAGACGGTCTATTACAGCTAGGACACGCGAATGAAAATGTTGTAGCCCTATGCGCAGACTTAACCGGATCACTTAAAATGAATGCATTTGAAAACACCTTCCCCGATCGCTTTTTTCAGGTAGGAATTGCAGAAGCAAATATGATGGGAATAGCCGCCGGTATGACCATAGGAGGAAAAATACCCTTCACGGGAACTTTTGCCAATTTTTCAACTGGTAGAGTATATGATCAAATTAGACAATCGATCGCTTATTCCCATAAAAACGTGAAGATTTGTGCATCACATGCCGGGCTTACATTAGGTGAAGACGGAGCCACTCATCAAATCTTGGAGGATATCGGGATGATGAAAATGCTACCCGGAATGACGGTAATAAATCCGTGCGATTACAATCAGACCAAAGCAGCTACAATAGCCATAGCCGAACATGAAGGGCCGGTATATCTGCGCTTCGGAAGGCCTAAGGTGCCTATTTTTATTGAAGAGAATGAACCCTTTGTGATTGGGAAAGCTGTCATGTTGAATGAAGGAACAGATGTATCTATCTTCGCAACAGGCCATCTGGTTTGGAAAGCGATCGAAGCAGGTCGTGTTCTCGCGGAACAGGGAATTTCCGCCGAAATTATAAATATCCATACCATTAAACCATTGGATGAAGAAGCAGTCTTACAATCGGTAAACAAAACAAAATGTGCTGTGACGGCTGAGGAACATCAGCTGGCCGGAGGACTTGGTGATTCGATTGCTCAGTTGCTTTCCAGAACTCAACCTGCTCCAATAGAATATGTAGCAGTAAACGATACTTTTGGAGAAAGTGGAACTCCGGACCAGCTTATGGTCAAATATGGCCTGGATTCTTCAGACATAATCAATGCAGCTAAAAGAGCAATTGCAAGAACATCAAAACAAATGGCTTAGGTGACTTAACTAGTAGTCTGGCCATCCGAAATTCATGACTGACGAAGAACTGGTTAAATTATTTAAGGATGGTGACAATCCAAATTATGCCTTTAATCTGATCGTTAGAAAACACCAGGAACGTCTTTATTGGATGATCAACCGAATCGTTCAGAACCATGACGATTCGGACGATGTAATTCAAAACGTTTTCATCAAAGCATGGAAAGCCCTACCAAAATTTAGAGAGGATGCTAATCTTTACAGCTGGCTCTATAGAATCGCAACAAATGAAGCACTAACCTTTATCAAAAAAAGAAAAAGGCGGGGCTATACTGTTGAGGTAGATAGTCAATTTAAAGGAACGTTAAACACGAATGATCCAACGGAAAATGAAATTTTGGAAAAATTAGAAACAGCGATTGCCCGTCTTCCGGAGAAACAACGTTTAGTATTTCACCTTAAATACTACGAAGAAAAAAAGTACGCTGAAATTTCAGAAATTTTGGATACTTCAGTAGGAAGTCTCAAGGCATCTTATCACCATGCAGTTAAAAAAATCGAACAATTTCTTACCGATAATTAAACCAATTCAACAATTGAAAGTCTTAAGAACGTGGATATAAATGAGGAACATAACGATGGCGCAGAGCTTGAGAAAATGGCTCCAACCCTATTTGGGCTAAAAAAAGATCGATTGGGAAACGTTCCTGATGGCTACTTTGATGAATTGCCTCAAAGGATTCAGGAGGCCATTTCATCAAAGGAAAATACAAAGTGGCAATGGTCGAATATGTTCAAAACAAAACGGTATATCAGCTATGTACTAACTACGATTGCTCTTATTTTCGGTATTTACTGGGTGGTAGACAATCAAAACCAATTCAACAGAAATAATAATGATCTGGTTCATCACGAGTTTATTGAACTTGAAAACATGACGGTTTCTGACATCATTGACGAACTTTCTGGTTTTACTATAGAGAGTGAAGAAATAAGTTTGCTTGATACCACGGTAACTAACAACTTTCTAGCAACATTGGATCACGATTACTATTTCGACGATTTTTACAATTCTTTTGACGAAGAACCTTCACCTAATTACGAGGATGAACTCTACTTGGAAGAACTGGAGAGTTACTTCGGCAGCTTTGAATTGGAATTCAACGAAGAAATCAAACTAAACTGAACATTATGAAAACATTTATTTGGTTAATCGCATTTAGTTTTTCCTTATTACCTATGCAACTACTTGCGCAGGGTCAGGGAGGGAAAAAAGAGCAAATAGAAGCAAAACGTATCGCTTTTTATACAGAAAAACTCGACCTAAGTCGATCGGAAGCTGAGGTTTTTTGGCCTGTGTACCGGGAGATGAACAAGCAGCTGCTGGAATTAAGAAAAGAGATGAAAGCAAAACGAAAAGGCAATGTTTCAGAAATTAGCGACAATGAATTGGAAAAACTTTTGGATGACATGATAGACTTCAAGCAAAAGGAGCTTGATGTGAAAAAAAGGTACCACGAAGAATTCAAGGATATTTTACCGATTCGTAAGGTTGCTAAGCTCTATCATGCTGAAGAACAATTCAAAAAAAGAATGGAATCCAGTAAAAGTAAACCACCCGGGGCTCAACAGCGTCCACGTAGATAAGAAACCTTCTGTTTCGCCATTGTATTGTAACTTAGGGCCATGTCCGATTTGAAGCAATTTAAAGAGCTGTTAGCTCAAACTTCTCCCACGCCTTTAGGGCTTTCAATAAGAAGTGCAAAAGGTAGCTGTGTTTATGATAAACATGGGAAGGAATACCTAGATTTTACTTCCGGCATAGCCGTAAGTGCATTAGGCCATGGCCATCCAAAAATTAATGACGCCTTGAAGAAGCAGATCGACAAACATCTGCATGTAATGGTTTATGGTGAATTCATACAAGAAGCACAACTAGATCTAGCTAAAAAACTGACCGCCATACTCCCCAAAAATCTTTCACAGGTTTATTTTGTGAATTCGGGAACTGAGGCAAATGAAGGTGCTTTAAAGCTTGCCAAACGCTTCAATCAGAGAACCGAGATCGTTTCTTTTGAAAAAAGCTATCATGGTAGCACCCATGGTTCCCTTTCCGTGAGTGGAAACGAAAATAAGAAATACGCTTTTCGACCCTTGCTACCTGATGTAAAGTTCATCCCTTTTAACTGCGAAAGTTCCCTGAATTCAATAACGACCAGAACCTCTTGCGTAATAATGGAGACAATCCAGGGCGATGCAGGAATTCGAATTCCCACTCGATCGTTCATGCAAGCATTGAGAAGCAGGTGTACTGAAACCGGGGCATTACTGATCTTAGACGAAATTCAATGTGGAATGGGAAGAACGGGAACCATGTTTGCTTTCGAGCATTTTGAAATTGTTCCCGACATCCTTACACTTGGAAAAGCATTTGGTGGTGGCATGCCAATAGGAGCTTTTGTAGCCTCCGAAAAAATCATGCAGTCACTAAGCAGTAATCCTCCGTTGGGCCACATTACGACATTTGGAGGTCATCCACTCCCTTGCGCAGCTGCAGCTGCAGCATTGTCTATACTAGAAGAAGAAAAAATAATAGATCGGGTGGAGGAACTTGGGAACCTACTCGAATCAATACTTCAGCATGAAAACGTAATAGAAATCAGAAGAATTGGGCTTATGCTAGCAATTGATCTGGAGTCCCCCCAACAGGTTCAAAAAGTCGTAGAGAAAACGATGGAAAACGGTGTTCTTTGTTTTTGGTTCTTGTCATGTCCAGCAAGTTTTCGAGTTGCACCGCCCTTGAATATTAGTAAGGAGGATCTCGAGAAAGGAGCACATGTTATAAGACGTGCTTTTGACACCCTTTAAAATACCCCCATATTTAACATCACGAGAGTACACGCTTCCTCCACCTGAATACCCATTGATTGAAGTCTTTCCATATATTCAGGGCTTTCCGCTCCTGGATTAAAAATCACCCTTCTCGGCCGAATGGATTCAATGTAGTTGTAATAATCACGCTGATTTTCAGCCCTTAGGTAAAGAGTTATGGTATCAACACCTTCCAAAGGCACAGGATTGTCATGAATTTTAACATTGTCAACCTCCCCTGCTTTCCTACCGACTGCATGAACCGTATAACCATTTTCGATGAGCAATTTCAACGCTTTATTACTGTAGCGAGCACTATTTTCCGATGCTCCAAGCACCAATACTTTTTCTCCTTTCATTTTTCTTTTTCCTTTTTGGCTTTTGCTTCTTTTTTCTTTTTTCTTTCTTCCTCTTTTGCTTTTCTTTTCGCTTCCTTTGGATCTTCCTCCGGAGCCTCACCAGTATCAATTACAACAGGGTTTCCAAACCGATCGTACTCTACTTTTTTATATACTTCATCATTCGAATAGAATAGCTCCAGCTTGGGTTTACCGTCCTCATGAAAGGACTTCCAATGCCCACTACTTTTTCCTTCAGAATACACTTCAATTTCCCGCAGCACCCCGTCGTCGTAATAAAATTTCCACTCCCCTTCCTTCTTTCCATTCGAGTAGTAATTTTGAAACAACATTTGCCCTTCTGCTGTGTAGAAAACTGACTCACCATCAAGTTTTCCCTGCATGTAATTTTTAGCCATTTTGATCTGGCCATTATCGTAATACAAAACGTATTTCCCATCAAACAAACCATTAGCGTAACCAATTTCACTTCGTGGCGTTCCATTGTCATAATTGACTACACTAAGTCCGTGCTTCAAGTTGTTCGAATAGCTTTCCTTTTTAGTCACCTGACCAGATTCGGAAAACCAAGTCCACTCCCCTTCTTTGCTTCCCATGTCGTAGTTGTTTTCCCAAGCTAAAGTGCCATCTTCATACCAGTATCTCCACCAACCGTGCTCAATATTTTGAATGTAGGGAGTAATTGCTTTTTTATTGCCATTCTCCCAGTATGCTAAAGAGTTTCCATGTTCTTTTCCATTGATAAATTCGGCTTCTCTTTCTCTGTTTTCATTATCGTAAAATGACACACAAACCCCCGTAAAAGGCTTTTGAGTTTTTTTGTTGTATATAAGTGAGTTTCCTGCGTCGTATTCGAGGTCATCATTACAATTACATGCCTTCACTGACCTCTTTGGTGTTTCGGATTGATTTTCCTTGGACTCATCAGTCACCTGCTGATCATCAGAAGAATTTACCGGATTCCCTCTAGTTATCTGCCCAGTTCCAATGGTTACACCCACAAATAAAAGTAAGAAGATGAGAGGGGTACGAATTAAATACGACTGAATCATGAAAACGATTTTACGCCTTAATTTACAATTTTCAAGCCAATTGGTTCAATAGTTTCGTAAATGCCAAATTATAAATGGGGATTTGCACAGACCAATCATAATGGAACACCGATGTTTCCAACTCGTTTTTCTCATCCCATAGTAGAATTAAATTCCTCAATTTTTGCTTAAGCTGATCATAATCCGCATACAAGTGATCTCGTTTGACGTGCTCAGGATAAGATAAACGGTTGGGCAACAATGGATGCGCTCCAAAGTGAATTGCTTCTACCACACTCCCCCCAAAAAATTCTTGAATCGCTGTACTGATCACAATGTCGCATGTGCTGAGCAACTGCTGATATTCTTCCTTAGATTCAACAAAACCCCACTGTACTATTCTATCTCTGAATTTATCCCTCGCTTGATCAAATACAGCAGGATATTCTCCAAATGATTCTCCCAGCACCATTACTTTCCAGTCAAGATCGTTTATCGATTCCAAGGCATTAAAAAATTCCTCAGGATTCTTGTCATACTCCCATCTATGGTTCCAGAGAATCACAGGTTCTTCATTTAATTTTCCTATCGGGTTGCTATTTTTAAGATCTAGCCCCAAATACAGAACTTCAGATTTCTTCTCTATGGACTCAATGGATCTGCTGAAATTTCCATCCGGAAACTGACTTAAAAAATTAGGCAATAAACCAAGAAAACTATTCATATGGTACCGGCTATTAAAAAAACACCAGTCTGAGATCAATGCGCTTGTAAAATTAACCCACCCATAATGGTTGTCTCTTACCAAACGCAGATCATCATCCCGCTTACTCCAGGGATAGCTGATCTGGTTTTCATGAAAATAGATTGCAATCGGAACGTTTTGATCAAAATACAATGACTTGAAAGTTGCCACGTCGAGATAATCTGATACCAACAAAAGATCATATCTTTTACCCAAATCATTCAATTTTTCGGATAACTGAACGGCTGCACCATGCATTCTCCATTTCCAGTGTCTCCCTGGCAATGAACAAATATCAATTTCATGAGAACTGTATTGACAGAGCTCCTCACACCACCTTTTATGAGCACCCGTAAAATATGGCTCGATCAAAAGAATGTTCACTTTTTTCAAGCTCCTTTTGGACGACGCAACTTGAATACTCTGGATATGGTAAATCCAATTCTAAATTGTCCCTCCAAGACATCAGAAGTCGTATAAGGAATGAACTGGGTTTCACCCAAGCCTCTGGAATTGGTGTAATTCAGCTGAAATATGTGTCCTCCGGTATCAAATTCCAATCCGATGCCTATTGGGTTAAAATACGTCCCAAAATTGGTCGATCGATTGTACGGAAACAAGTAATGGTATTCAGCAATTACACCGATCATCTTTGTCATCTTAATTCTTGTTGCCAATCCCGCGGAAAAAATTCCATTCTGATCGTCAAAGGACACGAAATTTCTGTGAACATAGGATGGCATCAGCTGCAACGAAAATCGCTCATTAAATTTTCTTCCAATGATTAGCGAGGTGCAATAAGCCAATCTGTGGGCGGCTTCCCGATAGGAAGACGGAGAAGTTGGGTCGCTACTCGCTTCAGACAATGCATAACTGCTAGTGCCAAGAACGACCACCGTAAAAGGCATGGTTCCATCCGTTTTTTGAGCAAGCAATTTGTATTTCAAATACCCATCGAGCAATTGCCGGTATGGACCTGAACCCTTACTTCTACCAAAACCCAACGAGAGATTGTTGGAAACCCCATACTCGATTGCCAAGCGCACATCAGCCGCCTCATCCAAACCAAACATAGTAGATGCGCCACCAAACTCGCCCAAAAGGTCTCCAAAACGATGGCTAATTCGAATATCCATTGCCCCTTTCATAAGCGTCTCTACACTATGCCCGTTGATCACTCTAGTATCATTGAACGTTCTATAGATATAATCCTGTCCGAAAGAATTAAATGCAATACACCCGAGTACTATTGCTGCTATTATTGTTCTTTTCATTTTGAAGCCTGTTGATTTATATAAGCAGCAAGATCCTCCAGCTGCTGGTGACTCATTCTTTCTAATGTGTAGTTGGGCATGTACGGTTTATAACCATTAATTGAATAGGTTCCTTTTCTTGAAATGTAGTACACGGACTTATTCCCATTCCCCGACAGATGCTTTTTCAGAAAAGAAAAATCGACTTTCTCGTGAGACAAAACAAAATTAGTAACCCCCCCATCCCTATGACAATGTAAACAGCTATTATCGTATACTAATTTTCCATTATCAACTGATCCATTGCTGCCATATTTCCTTTCCGATTGGCTCAATGGATTTAAAAATGTAGCATGAGAAATCTGTGAATAATGCTGTTTTAACAAGCTTGATTTGCCAATTTTATCAGTTGAATTCACATCAGTAACCTTATCAATTTCACTCTGATTCAGACCCAGGTCTTTTACAGTAAGTCCAATAGAATGCAAATAATGCAGAACTGCTTCCAACTCCCAATCTTCAAATAGCCTTCCTTGCGAGCATGTGGTGGCACAGAGCTGAATTGCATTAACCAGTGTGTCGCGGGCCGGAGCAACCAAACCTCCATATTTTTTCAAGTAATCATCGTTGTACCAATGCTCTCTGTTCACCACTCCGAATAGCGTAGTTCCTTGTAAAAATGGAATTTTATGCTCCACAGCATACTTCAATCTGCTTTCAGGATTTGGATCTTCCAGCACAGGATCTTCCCTGACCACATTATGACAATCGATGCAAACGAAATACCTGGATTGTTTCTTTGTTGGTTTTCCATTTGGTGATGTAGTCCTGCCCGAAAGAACCAATTCGGACCCTTTCTTCACCTTCTCCGGATCTAGCTCTGAAATGAAATGAAGCCCCTTGGGTTCTCCCAGCTCTGAAAGTAAAATATCAACCCGTTTTTCTGAAATGTCAACCTGATTGTCCCGAAATCGATCAATGGTAAAGGAAAGCAACAGAATTCCAAAACTAGCACCTATAAGCAAAATTAACCCTCTCATAACTAATTGTTTTGTGCCCCCTGCTCGGCCCAGCATTCAATCATTTGGATGGTAGAATCTGGCAATTTTGGAGATCCAATGGGTCTTGGCATGGGTATGCACCCCGGACTGTGATTGATTGCACAGATAATCGAATTGATTTTTGAAGATACCTCAGTATAATCCTCCCAATTGTTTCCCGCCGCTGATGTTGTGGCATCATGACAACCACTAATGGCACAATTGGTCTGGAATATTGGGTTTATATCGTTAGCGTATGACATGACTGTTGTGTCACAGAAATTAAGTGGCGGGATCACAATCTCGTCACTTTTATCTTTCGTGCAGCTTGCTACCAATAGGTTAACTAACATTAGTATTAGCACCCAACTGTGCGCTGGTTTCATGGATGAATTAATCATACCGTACATATTTAAATTCGTTCAATTTATCCGACTGAAATATAACTAATAAACTAATTCATAGAAGTGTCTGATTGTACCTTTTCAAACTAGAAAAATGAACTTTCAACCAGATCCACTCTTAGGTAATGATTTTACAATCAGCTGTAAATCTGATTCATCAATTGTTTTTTTTTCAGTTTATGCATAAATTACAGTGCAATCAAGTAAACCCATTGAAACATGAAACGAACGACATGTCTTTTGACGTTAGTGTTGGTATGCCTAACGTCCATTAATTTCAGCCAAACTATTATTAGCGGCGAGCGGGCCAATCAGCATGTAAAAGGTGCCGAATTGTTACGGTCAAGTAAGCACAGTAATTTACCTTCCTATATTAAGTTCAAGAAAGAAAGTGAGATTGATTTTGACGATCTAATTGTTTGGGTAAAGAAAAATCTTCTAAGAAATTCAGGCACGGATTTACAACTTGTTTCTAAGCATGAAGATCAGTTCGGAGATATTCACTACAAATTCAATCAAACCCTAGGTGGATTTAAAGTAACATTTGCCGAATGGATTGCGCACACCAAAAACGATAGGGTTTACTCATTGAATGGAATGCTGCACAATACAATTGCACCTTCAATGGCATCAATTAGCGAGTCTCAAGCGCTAGACTACGCAAAATTACACATCGGGGCATCCATCTACAAGTGGGAAATACCGGCGGAAGAAGCACACATCAAAACCGAACAGCTCTCCCGTTGTGGCGATAATGGTGCTTGCCAAATTAACAGTGTCCAAGATGTTAAAGAAAAAATTGCTGCTCAAAAATTGAAATGTGCCGGGCATCTGAATAAAAAAGCTACCTATTTCCCTAAGGGAGAATTGGTTTATGTTCCAAAACAAGGATCATATTCAGCTTCTGAATACAGATTGGCTTGGAAGTTCAACATTTATGCACACGAACCAGTATCCAGATCAGAAATCTACATCGATGCCATTACGGGAGAAGTAGTGTTTGAAAATGAAATCATTCATGAAGCAGACACCCCGGGAACGGCTGAAACAGCATACAGTGGAACAAGAAGCATTGTAACAGACAGCTTTAGTGGAGGATATCGCCTCAGAGAATCAGGAAGAGGAAATGGGATCAACACGTATGACATGAACGAAAACACCACCTATGGTTCAGCCGTTGATTTCACGGATGGTGATAATTATTGGAACAATTTTAATGCAGATCAGGACGAAGTTGCAACAGATGCTCATTGGGGAGCAGAGATGACTTATGATTACTTTTTAAATGAGCATGGAAGAAACAGCATTGATGGGGCCGGCTTCACTTTGAATAGCTATGTTCATTATGACAATAGCTACGCAAACGCATTTTGGGATGGCAGCAGGATGACTTATGGCGATGGAAGCGGCAGTTGGAGCCCGCTTACCGCATTGGATATAGCAGCACACGAAATTGGTCATGGCCTATGCAACTTTACAGCGAACTTGGTCTATCAAGACGAATCTGGCGCATTGAACGAGTCGTTTAGCGATATCTGGGGAGCGGCAATAGAAAATCACGCGAGACCAACCAATTGGAACTGGTTGATCGGTGAGGACATTGGGTCCGCGCTACGATCAATGTCTAACCCCAATGCTGCTGGCGATCCCGACACGTATTTCGGAACCAACTGGGCACCACTTGGTGGACCGGATAATGGTGGAGTTCACACCAATTCAGGCGTTCAAAATTTCTGGTATCACTTGCTTACCGAAGGCGGTTCGGGAACGAATGACAACGGGGATAGTTATTCTGTTACTGCTCAAGGATTTACAGTCGCTTCACAAATTACGTTTAGAAATCTTACGGTATATCTTACCAGTAATTCTGAATTTGCCGATGCCAGATTCTATGCAATTCAATCGGCAACTGATCTTTTTGGTGGGTGTTCTCCTGAGGTCGAAGCTACCACAAATGCTTGGTATGCAGTTGGTGTAGGACCACAGTACAGTGCGGTGGTCAATGCAGACTTTAGCGCGCCTACATTAAGCGCTTGTTCTGCACCATTTACAGTTGATTTTTCAAATTTGAGTACGAATGGTGTCAATTTCACGTGGGATTTTGGTGACGGAAATACCAGTTCAGTAACAAATCCATCACACGTTTACACATCGAATGGAACGTATACCGTAGAATTGCTTGTGGATGGAGGTGCTTGTGGGCAAGACTCTATCGTATTTCTAGATTATATTACGATCGATTCAGCTCTTCCATGTATTACCATTTTACCAACATCGGGTTCTGCTGATGTACAAACCAGTTGTACTGGAACAATATACGATAGTGGCGGAGCATCTGCGGATTATGGGGCAAATGAAGATGCTCAGATTACGATCTCTCCGCTCGGAGCATCTTCTGTAGATCTTACATTTCCTTTCTTTGATATTGAACCAGGTAGCGCTTCCAATTGCGATTATGACTACATTGAGATATTTGATGGTCCATCTGCATTCTCTCCGCTCATTGATCGGTACTGCAACGATAATCCACCTACGGGCACAATTAGCTCTTCCGGCGGCAGTCTTACCATTGTATTCCATTCCGACCCAGGACTTGAGCTAGAGGGATTTCAGGCAGATTGGACATGCGTTTTATCTACAGCGCCACCATTGGCCAATTTCTCGGCAAACGTAACAGAAACGTGTACTGGGGAAGTTCAATTCAATGATCTGAGTACTAATGGACCAACTTCTTGGTCGTGGGATTTTGGAGATGGAAATACTTCAACAAATCAAAATCCATCGCACACGTACGCCAGCAATGGCCTGTATACGGTTGAGCTAACTGCATCTAATGTGAATGGAAGTGACGTAAATACTAAGGTAGATTATGTTTTGGTCAATTTACCCGCAGCTCCAACGGCAGCAGGAGACTCCATTTGTGAAGGTAGCTCATCAAATTTAACAGCTTCTGGCGGAACAAATATGAGCTGGTATGATGCAGCAACAGGCGGAAGCTTAATTGGAACCGGAAACAGCTATACTACACCGGTTCTTTCCACCACAACTACCTACTACGTTCAGGAGGAAGTGGAACAAACACCACAAAATGTTGGTCCTTTGGATAACACATTTGGTGGCGGGGGATATTTTAACGGAAATCAACACTTGATATTTGATGTATACACCCCGGTCAAGCTCGTTTCTGTATGGGTTGACGCACAAGGAAGTGGAAACAGGACAATTGAGCTCCGTGACAACACGGGATCGGTAATTCAGTCGGCGGTAATCAATATTCCTGATGGAGAAAGTAGAATCACTTTGGACTTTGACCTTCCTGTTGGTACAGACTTGCAGTTGGGTACGCTCTACGGTAGTTCTCCTTCTTTGTTTAGAAACAACTCCGGTCCTTCTTATCCCTATACCTTGCCAGGAATTTTAAGTATAAAGAACAGTAGTGCCTCAGTAGCGGGATACTACTATTTCTTCTATGATTGGGAAATTCAAGAACCAAACTGCGTTAGTGCGCGAACTCCCGTAGAAGTTGCAGTTTTACCGATTAGTGATCCGACCATTGATCCGGATGGACCGTTTTGCGAATTTGATGCTCCTATCACCTTGAATGCAGCTTCATCTGGAGGAAGCTGGTCAGGGCCTGGTGTAACCGGCAGTATTTTTGACCCTGCAGTCGCTGGAATAGGAAATCATCTTATTTCGCACACAATTGGTGGATTGTGCGGAGGAACAGATACAACTACAATCGTGGTACAAGCTTCATTCGACCCAACAATAGATCCTGCAGGACCTGTTTGCGAAGATGATACACCATTCGCTATGACAGGTGCTGATCCGGGTGGCAACTGGAGCGGAACAGGTATTGTTAGCTCTAACCTATTCGATCCTAGCATAGCAGGAGTTGGAACACATACCATAAGCTATAGTTTTTCAGGGGCCTGTGGTAATAGTGATTCAACATCATTAGAAGTTTTAGCTTCT
>CAJWDP010000036.1 GCA_913030835.1 uncultured Flavobacteriales bacterium
AGTTATAAGCATTTTCTTCAGGCAAGGTGCCTGGTATCACCTGGAGATTTTCAAATTGCTTAAATATGTGATCTTTCACTCCTACAAGAACAACCTCGATGCCACTCTCTTTAAAACTACTGATTACTTCCTCAAGAACATAGATTCCCGACGCATCGATGTACGGAACACTTGACATATTGATAATGACTGCATCCTTGTCCTTTATGGCTTCTGCCTGGGCTTTGAATTGATCTGAAAAGCCGTAGAACAACGGTCCGTCCAACTCGTAATTGTATACGCGTTCCTTAATCGATTCAGGAACCTTGAGTTTCTTTCCAATTTCTGCTAACGATCCCTTCTTACTTTGCTCTTCGACAATAATTCCCATCCGTTGCATAAAGAAGAAAGATGACAACACCATTCCAACACCAACCGCAACCAATAAATCGACAAAAACGGTAAGGGAAAGCACCAATAGCAAAACCAATGTATCACTATTTCTCAATTTTATAAGACGCTTCATTCCTTTGAAATCAATAATTCCAATTCCCACGGAAATTAAAAGTGCAGACAACACAGGCTTAGGCACTACAGACAAATATTGCCCAAGTCCGAGCAAAACAACCAAAAGAAAGAGGCCTTTAAAAATCCCGCTTAAATTGGTGGTTCCGTTTGAATTGATATTCGCTACTGTACCTGTGGTTGATCCTGCACCAGGAATTCCACCGAAAAACGCCGTAATAAGATTACCCAGTCCTTGACCGATTAATTCGCGATTACCGTTATGTTTTGTTTTGGTTATGTTGTCTGCCACTACGGAGGTTAACAATGTATCCACAGTCCCCAAACCAGCCAAGGTAAGTCCGCTTGCAACAGCGATACCAAAATCGGTCCAATCAAAATTATAGATTGCTGCGATTTTAAATTCAGGCAGCTGATTAGGAATATTCCCAATTATATCAAAGGTCCAGTCTGCTCCCCATTCTTTATGCAGAAGAAAAGACAGGAGCGTTCCAATAACCAATGCGATCAATCCGGCCGGTAATTTTTTTGAGATCATCGGAATAATATAGATCAAAGCAATCGTTGAAACTCCCAGTATAATAGCGCTCCAGTGATGATGTAAGATGGGATCAGGTAAGTGACTGATGATTTCAATAATTCCACCTGGGGTCTTTTCTCCAAAAAAGCTATGCCATTGAAATAATATTATGATGATCCCTATTCCACCCATAAAACCAGATAAAACAGGGTAGGAAATGTATTTAACATATTGAGCAACACGTATAAAACCGAATAAAATTTGAAACACTCCTGCTAAGGCAAATGAAATAATGATCAGCGGCAACGCCTTATCCGGATCATCTGAAAAACCAGCTGCTCCGATAATTCCGGCAGCTACAATGGTCATGGGGCCTGTTGGATCACTGATCAACGTTTTAGTTCCCGCAACTACCGAAGCAATAAAGGCAAGAATAATAGCAGTGTACAACCCGGCTTCCGGCCCAAGCCCACTTTGCAGACCAAATGCAAGACCCATTGGAAGGGCTATGATCGCCGCTGTTAATCCTCCGGTAAAATCTCCTTTAATGTTAGAAAAGATTCCTGATTTTTTTGGTTTTTCCATGTTCTATCGTTTAAATACGGGTTCCATAATTTTTACATTGACCAAGAAATTACCATTTTCTTGTATCACGCCAACAGAAATAGTTGGTTTCTTCGCTATTTCAACAAATTTCTCTGAAACGTGCTCCCATACATAAGCGTAGATACTTCCAGCAAATTCAGGGCTAAAATCCTTACTCTTTTTATATGTTTCAGGAACAGCAGCATTGAGCAACGGCTCGATGGATTTGCACAATTCAAGGGCTGCATCCTGGGCTGAAAAGCAATTAAAAGATAGCTGAAATCGTTGGTTTTCTTCAGGCCCTATCGCAACAACCGCCCGGACACCACCAATGGTTACATCTGTTTCAAAATAGCGTATTTTCCCCTCGGATTTTAGTTCTCCCTTTTTGGTTGCATCAAATCCACCTTTCTTCGAATCGTCAAAAATTGTTGAAAAATTTTGTTTCAATTCATTCAAAAAAGGCTTCATTTTTTTTCGAAGTGAATCCAGCAAAGCAGCGTCTTCTACCCTCTTTAAAACTGCTCTCAGCTTATCAGTAAGTTCTTGCAATTCCACGTTAAATGCTTCTTTCTTTGCATTCTCACAGATTTTTAACAGATTATTGCATGCTGAGCTAAGAGAAGCCTGTGACAAAAGAGCAGGTTGCTCTTTGTATGCCTTGGCGCTTATACTACCTGCCAGCTTGTCTACCAAATCATAAAGTTCCTCTTCACTTTTCGCTTCAGAAATAAGCTCAAGCCAGCTGTCTTTGGTTTTTTTCCAAGACTTTTCGTAAAACCCTTTGTTAATTCCCTCTCCCAGCTCTTTGGCCAAAGCTGCGACCTCTCCCATTACTTTCTGCGCTGGAGAGGAAAAGCAGCAGATCGATACAATTAGGCAGAGTACAAATTTTTTCATACTTAAAATCTAAATCTCATGAATCCCATGCTCATGGATAGCGTGGGTCCATTCTGGGCAAAAAACGTAATGGCATCTCTGGATGCAACTCCCACCTCATAGCTGCCATTCTTAGCAATCAATGTAATGCCAATAGGAATCTGGAAATCGTAATTACCCCCAGTTACAAATCCACCTGAAAGGTTGAGCCATGGAATTGGAGTTATATCTGCTCCCAGTCCAAACAAGGCGCCTTCCAAGCTTCCGGGGACTGTATTCGTTGGCAATAACAGGTCGCAACCAATTTCTATTTTCTCATTAAATCTAAGGCTCGCACCAGCTCTGAATGTGGTAGGTAATTTCACCCGTTTGCTTGCGAGTCCGTTCCATTCAAATAGTCCCTGGTCACCAACTAATCTACCAACTTGATTTAACACATTGTAGCTATCCAATCCAGCGCTTTCTGTATCATAAACCAATGTGTCTTTGGCCGTATAAACATTACCATCCCAGTTCACCGAGCCAATATTCGTGACCGCAACTCCAACCTTTAGCTTGTTTTTTATTACAGCATTGAATCCAAGATCAAAGCCCCATCCACGACCGACAGGCTGTGGTAAAAAACCTCCATTCGACTGTGTAATAGCACTCGGATTCGTATTGGCTGCATCACCATAATCAATACCAAACGCAGGCGAAGTTGCCGAGAATGCTGTAAGGTTAGTGCCGTCCGATTCCAGATCAAGCATTGCCATTCCCTGTACAAACTTCACTCCAACGCCTCCATATAGCATGAAAGTACTGTCCAAACCGATTAGTTTTCTACCATAAGAAAGGTTGTATTCTCGGGTCCAGCTCATTGAAATTTGGGATCCTTCAAAAAGTTCGGAAAAACGAAGCGGGACAGATGCCTGACCACTAATCACATTCATTGCCGAATCCGGATCTAGATTTCCATGATTAGCAATCAAAGTGGTGTCGTTCATGAGTCCTGTAGTATCCACATACGTCAATATGTCAAAATAACTTGAGGTTCTTCCTTTGAAGAAAAGGTCGGAAGCCTGCTCTCCAAGAATAGAATAGAATTGGATTCTATCGTTGATTCGAAATCCGATTCCGCCTATCGTTTCGTTCATGTATGCAAAACCTATCGAACCAAGGTCTGCATTGAAAGCAATTCCTTTATTGGCGAAATCCTGAGCAGCTTCGATTTTTTGATCGTAGGTAAACTCTTCGTCATTTCCACTGATCATATCCCTGATGCTCTGCCTAAGCTCCTCTTTACTTAGTGCCTCAGAATGAATTGAGTAGGTCATTTCACTGAAGCCCAGTGCTACCTTTTTACCATCAAATTTGTATTCCCATCCTAAGTTGGCGGGATTAATCCCTACTGCCTGATAGTCGGTAGCGAATGTTGTCGCACCTCCTCTCCCTGTTGAAGTAAAAGAACTTCCTTCAAATTGAGCATTGATGGAATAGGCTGACGTTAAAAGAACCAGGGCAACAATAAAATTTTTCATATCTATAGATTATCGGATGCCCAATTTAAGAAAATTGAAGTACAATGTAAATCAGTTTTTCACCTGATTTCATTCACCCTCTGCGTATTTTTCCATGACTTCGGCACTCACCCCTGTGCAGCTAAAGCCCCCATCGTGAAATAAATTTTGCATGGTCACATACTTGGTGAGGTCAGAAAACATAGCAACACAATAATTTGCACAATCCACAGCCCCTGCATTGCCCAATGGACTCATTGACTCAGAAAAATTTATGAATGCATCAAAACCGCCTACTCCACTTCCTGCAGTGGTCATTGTTGGTGATTGAGAAATGGTATTGACTCTTACCTTTTTTGCTTTTCCATAGTGATATCCAAAGCTACGGGCAATCGACTCCAACAAAGATTTGGCATCAGCCATATCACCGTAGTCAGGAAAAATTCTTTGCGCGGCAATGTAGCTCAATGCTACTACACTAGCCCATTCATTTAAAGCATCTAAGTCTTTTGCAGTTTGTAAGGTGCGATGAAATGACATGGCAGAAATATCCAATGTTTTGTGGTACCAATCGTAATTCAGCTCCGTGTACGATTTTCCTTTTCTCACATTGGGTGACATTCCAATGGAATGAAGCACAAAATCAATCTTACCTCCAAGAATTTCCTGAGACTTTACAAACAAGTTCTTCAGGTCTTCGTTACTGGTTGCATCTGCAGGAATAACCTCACTATTCGTTTTAGCCGCAAGTTCATTGATCGCGCCCATTCTCATTGCTACTGGAGCGTTAGTGAGCACAAAAGACGCACCTTCTTCGTGTGCTCGTTCTGCCACTTTCCATGCGATTGACATGTCATTCAGTGCCCCAAATATGATTCCTTTTTTTCCCTCTAATAGTCCTGCCATACCTATTGATTTTGTCTAATATTTCAATTTAGTCGAAAGTCGATAATTCAAGAACAAAGGTATAATTTATTGTGTCCTATGAAAGCGATAACTTCACAGAATGTGCAATCTCAAATGGATGGTATTTCAATTCAATAATTCCCTTGCGTTTTGCACAGCTGCTTCACTAGGATCTTTGCCGCTCAGCATCTCGGCAATTTCTACCAATCGTTTATCCCTTGAAAGCGGTACTATTCGGGTTTGGGTGATATCGTTCCCTATTTCTTTAAAGACCTTGAAGTGCTGTGCTCCTTTCGCCGCAAGTTGAGGCAGATGTGTAATTGATATAACCTGTTTGTTACGGGATATTGTACCCATCAAATCGGCAATTTGATTTCCAACTTCTCCGGAAACCCCTGTATCTATTTCATCAAATATGATAGTCTGTCGATTCGATCCTTCACTCAATAAAGTTTTGAGAGCAAGCATGATACGACTCAGCTCACCCCCAGATGCCGTTTTTTCTATCGATTTCAGCTCACTTCCCTTATTCAGGCTTGCCAATAAGTCGATGGAGTCCAGGCCATTTCGTGTTGCTGCAACTGAGCGGCTCATATTGAACTGAATATGTGACTCTTTCATCGACAATTGATCCAGTAGTTTTTCGATCCCATTCTGCAAGTTCAGTAAGACGCTATTTCGCTTGGCTGAAAGTTTTTCGCCTAGCGCTAGCATCTTTTTCTCTGTCGTATCAACTTGATTTTTCACCAGCTCAATTTCCTGACTAAGATCATCAGCATGACTCAACTTTTTTTCCAGCTCTGATCTTACTTCCAACAGTTCGGCCACTGTTGATTTGTTGTGTTTGAATAATAACCTGTTCAGCTCATTGAGCTGTGTGGAAAGCACTTCAATTTTTTCCGGATCATGTTCCAAATGTCCCGCTTTTAGCTCAACCTCTTCAGCTATGTCCTTAATTTCCAGCACAGCGCTGCTTAATCGATTGTTTATTGGAGCAAATTCCAGACTTATTTCAGATAATTTTCTAGCCACCGAAACCAGGTCAGCCAGCTTGGATAATACCGCACCTTCCCCAGAAAGTCCGGTTGAAAATTCAAGCGACAGCTCTTTTAACGATTCAGCATTACTCAAAAGATCAAGCTCCGACTCTAGCTGTTCAAGGTCAATTTGATGCAGATTGGAATCACTCAGTTCATTGTATTGAAATTGATTATAATCTGCATCTGCTCTGCACTTGGCGTCCATTGATTCAAGATCTTTCAGCCGATTCTTGGCCTTTGCAAGCTCATCGAATTCAACCTGATACTGTTTTTTTAATTTCATTGTACCTGCGAAGCCATCCACAACGTTCAGCTGAAAATCTCTTTTGCGAATCAATAGTGTCTGGTGCTGACTATGTATGTCGATCAGCTGTTCCGTCAGTTCTCTTAGCTGAGACAAATTCACCGGGGTGTCGTTGATAAATGCTCTTGATTTGCCGGACTTATTGATTTCTCTTCTAATCACCGTTTGATCCTCATAATCCAGATCGTATTTTTCGAAATAGTTGGAGAATCCATGTTCTGAAATGTCGAAGTGGGCTTCAACAATACATTTTCGATCTTCCGACAGCAATACTTTAGAATCTGCTCGTTCACCCAGAACCAATCCTAAAGCCCCCAAAATAATGGACTTACCCGATCCTGTTTCTCCCGTAAGCACCGTAAATCCCGAATTAAAATCCAGACTTAGCTGCTCTATAAGAGCATAATTTTGAACAATTAGTTTAAGAAGCACAGAGTAAAAATAGAAACAAAATGAAGAGCTTACTACTTTTTATTGATCTTATTGTAGGTGTTCATATTCACCGCATTGATTTCCTTCACAATAGCCAAAAATCGATTTTTTTGTGACTGATTGGCCTCCGAAAATAAGTTTTTCAATTCGTCCATCTTGGCAGTGAAGAACAATTGCTGATTGATTGTATTTGCCCTGACCCGATGAACTTTTCTTATTTCCTGCAAAGCTGATATGATAATGTTGAGTCCTTCATCGGGATTGTCGTACAACTTATCAAAGCCTTTCAAGTGGTAGTTATAAATACACTTCCTCAACGGCTTAAAGACACTTTGAAGAATATCGTCTATAATGTGAAACCGATTTCTTTGATCCGAATCCGTCTTCCACCCATTGTAAGGGGAATTTCCGGCATTGGTTACAATTTGCTGTGCTTTCAAAAAATACTTTGTTCCTCCTTCCAACGAATACGTGTCGTAATCATAACCAAGAATTAGGTAAGCATAAAATGCAAGTATGGACGTCAAGTTGCTGGAATAACGGTCCGGTGTGAAGATCAAGGCTGTATTTCGTTGATAAGAGATCTGGAAATCATTGTCTTTGAACGTAAAAACAGGAGATAGATAGCTGCTGTTATACACCGGCCTTACACATTGAACCTGGATCGAGCCTTCGTAATTTCCCGAGGACACTTCATTGTCCAGTGTGATCAAAATACTGCAATCTATTTGTTCATCGTCTGTGATTACATCCTGCGTCCATTTGGTATTATTCATAAAATTCAGAACCTCCACCTGTAAACTGCTAAAGATTTCAGTATTCGCCGAGTTGTTCTGTAGCTTAGGTGCCACGACTTGAACCTGACAATTCAGCTCACTTGAATAAGATTTGAATGTGCCGACACAAATCAGCCCCAGTGCAATGATTTTATAAATAGTTGAGTATTTCATTAATGATATCTTCAGCAACTTCCTTTTTCGATTTTAACTCAAAATTAGTCATTTTATTGTCCTTACCTATTATAGTCACTCGATTGGTGTCGTGCTGAAACCCCGCCCCTTCTTCATTGATAGAATTGTATACAATAAAGTCGAGGTTCTTTTTCTTGAGCTTATTCTTCGCATGTTCAATTCCGTTCTCTGTTTCCATAGCAAACCCAACCAAAATCTGCCCCATTTTATTCTCCCCCATATAGTGCAGAACATCTTTGGTTCGGGCAAGCTCAATTGAAGATGGACCTTCTGATTTTTTTATTTTTTGATCCGAGACATTCGCGGGTCGGTAATCTGCTATTGCAGCCGACATGATTACAGCCTGCATATCCTGGAATTGGGTAATGCATGACTGATACATATCCTCCGCAGTTTCAACATCAATTCGTCGAATGTAATCTCCGGCTTGTTGATTGGTGGGGCCCGTGATCAGGGTAACTTCTGCTCCGGCTTGATATGCTGCCTCAGCCAAGGCAAACCCCATTTTGCCGGAGCTACGATTTCCAATAAAACGAACAGGATCAATCGGTTCGAAGGTAGGCCCCGCAGTCACCATGATCCTCTTTCCAAGCAGCGGCTTTCCCGATCGCAATTCATTTACGATACTATCTATTATTTCTTCCGGTTCTGACAATCTCCCTTCCCCAATCAAACCGCTCGCCAGCTCACCAAACTGAGACTCTATAATTTTATCACCTCGTTTGCTAAGCAGGTCCAGATTGTCCTTGGTAGATCCATGAAGATACATGTCACGATCCATAGCAGGAGCAACAAAAACAGGACATTTGGCAGATAGATAGGTAGCCAGCAAGAAAGAATCTGCCTCTCCTTTCGCCATTTTTGCAATGGTATTTGCAGTCGCGGGAGCGATCAGCATGAGGTCGGCCCAGATTCCCAGATCAACATGGTTGTTCCAAATGCCGGCATCCTCATCCTTGATAAAGTCCGTGAGCACAGGATTTTTAGACAGCGTTCCTAAGGTAAGTGGCGTGATGAATCCTTTAGCGGATTCTGTCATAATCACCTTTACAGAAGCTCCTGATGTAATCAGAAGCCGTATAATAAAACTGGATTTGTATGCAGCTATGCTTCCGGTAACACATAGAAGAACATTTTTACCGTTAAGCATTGCACTATTTATTCCGACTCTTCCGGGTTTCGGTGATACACCTTGTCCGCAAGGAATTCCTCTACAGCAATAGCCACCGGCTTTGGAAGTCTTTCATAAAATCTGGAAATCTCAATTTGCTCTCTGTTTTCAAAGATCTCTTCCAAATTATCAGTCGAAGAGGCAAATTCAGCCAATTTTGAAGTCAGCTCCTCTTTCATTCCATCATTAATCTGATTGGATCGTTTCGATATGGTAACCAAACATTCGTAAAGATTTCCCAGCTTTAATTCGATTTCGTCCACGTTTCTTGTGATGGTGGTCTTTTCAGCTACTACGTTTTTATAGCTCATAACTCATTTTTTGTTTTAATCTTTTCCAATTCTTTAAGAGAAGCATAGTAAAGACTTTCGGCCTCATTCAGCTCCTTACTGTTAGGAAAAGCGTTTGCAAATTTATGATAAGATTTTATAGTTTCCTTGTATCTCTCTTCTTTTTTGGACTCTATGCTGTTGTCCGCAAGCAAAAAACTTGATTTCACGATCATAAAAAGTACCTCCTCTTTAAATCTCGTATCAGGAAAATCAACTAACACGTTTCCAAAGGCAACTTTTGCCGAATTGTACCTTTCCAACTGATAATACAGCTTCGCACCATTCATCGCTTTCGTCTCCAGCTTTTGTCTTAAGGTCTTAACCAATGTGTTACAGGTATCTTGCCTTGGGCTCTCCGGATAACGGTTCATAAATGTTTGTAGCTCATCTATTGCTTTGCTAGTTTCTGTTTGATCTAACGCAGGTTCAGGAGAATTCATTACGTTGCACATTGCTCCTAGAAATTGGCACTCTTCCACCCGTTTACTTCCGGGGTATGTTTTCACAAAACTTTTGAAATAATACCCTGCCACATAATATTCTCCAATACAATAATTGGTTTGAGCATAATAATAATACACATCTTCTCCTTGGGATGTCAAACGAAATAAGGACAACAGCTCTTCCAACAAAGGCAATGCTTTGGAACACTGCCCATCATTGAAATACTCCTTTGCCTTTTCAAACTTGAGGTTATAATCCTTACTCTTCAGAATTTTACTGTATTCCGAACATCCGGTAAACAGAAACAATGAAATTAAGATGAACACTAGCTTTCTCATGGGCCGACAAATATAGTTCATTTAAAGGAAAGATTAATGCGCTTACGACAGGTTACAAACGGAGTATTTTTGATAAAATTATTTTATGAAAATTAAATGAAGCATCAATAGGTTGGTGTGAATAAAATTCACCTTGTATTGAACAATTAACCAATTGTTTGATTTAATTTTGCAAAAACGAATACAACGTAATTGCGCAAAATAGAAAACAAGTAGCCAGATGGACATTTTTGAAAGGATTAAGAACAACAGAGGGCCTTTGGGTCAGCATGCAAAAGAATCTCACGGATATTTTACGTTTCCAAAACTTGAAGGTGAGATCGGCAATAAGATGATGTTTAAGGGTAAAGAAGTTCTTACCTGGAGCATCAACAATTATCTGGGATTATCCAATCATCCTGAAGTAAGAAAAGCGGACATGGAGGCCGCTAGAGACTGGGGGCTTGGTTACCCGATGGGGGCTAGAATGATGTCCGGTCAAACAGAAAAACACGAAGAGCTTGAGCAAGCATTGGCGGATTTCATGGGATTTGAGGCTGGATTTTTACTCAACTTCGGTTACCAGGGCTTTATGTCGGTAATCGATGCGCTGATGGGGCGAAATGACGTAATCGTGTATGACGAAGAATGTCACGCATGTCTTATGGATGGAATGAGAATGCATGTTGGAAAACGATTCATGTTTCCTCACAATGACGTTGATGCATGTAGAGATCGTCTCGACAAAGCCGTCAAGATTACGGAACAAACGGGAGGCGGAATTATGGTCATTACGGAAGGTGTATTCGGAATGTCCGGCGACCAAGGAAAGATCAAGGAGATTGTTGATCTTAGAAAGAAGGAAGGATACGATTTCCGATTAATGGTGGATGACGCACATGGTTTTGGAACTTTGGGAGAAACCGGACAGGGTGCCGGAGAATACCAAGGGGTTCAGCAAGAAATTGACATTTTATTGGGCACGTTCGCGAAATCCATGGCCAGCATTGGTGCTTTTGTTTGTGCAAATGCCGATGTTGTTGAATATCTGGCGTACAATATGCGGTCACAAATCTTTGCCAAGTCTCTACCCATGCCTTTAGTAGTGGGTGGGATTAAGCGTTTGGAAATGCTGAAAGACCCGGTGCATAAAAACAAATTGTGGGAAATAGCCAACGCTCTGCAATCCGGACTGAAAGATGCCGGTTTCAGTTTAGGAAATACCAACTCCTGTGTAACACCTGTAATGTTAAGTGGAACTCTTGGGGAAGCAACCAATCTTACATTTGATCTGCGAGAAAAATATGGCATTTTCTGCTCAATCGTTACCTACCCTGTAGTTCCGAAAGGAGTTATTCTGTTAAGATTGATTCCTACAGCGGTGCACACCCTGGAAGACGTAGAATATACCATTAACACGTTTAAAACGATCAAGAGTAAACTGGCCAACGGTGAATACCACTCGGACCAGGTGCTGAATACGAATGCATAACTGCTGACACTGTTATTGAATAAAAAAAGCCTGACGAAAATGTCAGGCTTTTTTTTGGGTGGAAGATGGGGCTCGAACCCACGACCCTCGGTACCACAAACCGATGCTCTAACCAACTGAGCTACATCCACCATTTTATCCCCGAAAGGAGTGCGCAAATATATAAATTTTTCAAGATGCGTTTTAATTCCAATAAAAAATCCAACTTTACGTTAGCTATGATTCATTCAGGGTGGTAAAATTGTCTGAAATAACAAAGAAAGGAAGCGCCTCGCTCCTACTCCAATTTATTGGTTTAGCCATTAGTTTGGGGTTAAATCTCTACATGACCAACGTGGTAGGAAAGGAAGAATATAGCATCTATGTTTTGTCATTCTCGTGGATCACCTTATTGGCTCATTTTAGTTTACTTGGTTACGATGTGCTGTTGACCAGAGAAATCAGCAATCCTGAAAACCCCGAAGGCGTCAAATATGCATTAGTTTCAAGATCAATTGTTCTGGCGCTACTTGCCTCATTTTTTCTGGGGTGCGCATTATTTTGTTTATCCTATATCTTGATCGAACAGCCGGATCTGCGACTTGCCATGCTTTTTTCTGCAGCGGGAGTTCCGCTGTTTTCTCTTCTTGTCCTGATGAAAGCCTACATGAAAGGAAATAAAAGAAACGACTTGGCCATCATTAGTGAGAATTACATTCGACCGGGTCTTTTTATTCTTGCGATTGTCACATTCATCGCCATCTGTGGATCTGTGCCGATACCATGGATCATCTTATTAAACATAGGAGCCATTTTTATAGCCCTGCTTTTGGCCATCTTATTCGCCAAAATAAAATCAAAGAACAATTCCGAAGTCCCATCCATCGATCCAAAATTTAAAAAAGCGGCCTGGACTTTTTTCTTTTTATCTATTGTGGCCATGGTCAACAACCTGGCTGATCTGGTCATGCTCGGGTTTTGGGAAGACACATTACCGGAAGTGGGAACGTACAAGATCGATCTGAATCTAACCAATTTTGTCGCCATGCCATTGATTACGTTAAACGCGGTTATCGCCCCGTATCTTGTGGAATTCTTTAATGATACATCTAGGGGGGATCATTTGAAACAGATCAAGCGATTGCTACGGCTCATATTTGCATTCGGATTGGTTCTGTGTTTAGCATTTGCGTGTTATCCGCATTTCTTCCTTAATTTATTCGGAGAAGATTACCTGTTAGGCACTACCCCATTAATTGTACTAGGTTTTGGTCAGCTGTTCAATATTTTCATGGGACCGGTTGGAAATGCACTGAACATGGCCAATTCTGAGCGCATCGTTTTCCGCACTTCGGCACTTACACTAGTTTTAAATCTGGTTCTTAACTTTATACTGATTCCTAGTTATGGGTTGATCGGCGCAGCCTCAGCCACCGTTTTCACTCTTGCACTATGGAATATATTACTTGCTATACAACTCAAAATAAAGCATGGCGTAAATGTGTCCATCCTATGAAGTCGCCAAGAAAAACATTAGATTTTGTCGTAGTAGGTGCTCCGAAATGCGGCACAACATCGCTATTTCACACTTTAAATGAAAGAGCAGAAATCTCGCTTTTGGGGAAAGATTCACATCTTTTAGGCAAAGATCTGGAGCTCCCACTTAGGGATCACACCATCAATTTGAATGAAGTAATCGATCGACATCCTGAAAATTCAATTGTAGGAGATGTTTCCGTGTGGTACTTGTATAGTGAAACTGCAGCACAGGAGATCCATGAGCTGAATCCGAACGCAAAAATTATCATTTGTCTTCGAAACCCACTTGAACTAATTCCATCACTGCACAATCAGCACGTAAAAGGGGGAGATGAATCTGAACCGGATTTGAATATTGCGCTAACGAATGATTTCAAATTAGAGTCGATCGCAGCCGGTGTTCATTTTAAGCAACGACCTAGATATGCCGATGTTGTTAATTTTGGCCAACAGATTGCTCGTTATACCGAACGTTTTGATAACGTACTTTTCGTTTTTCATGAAGATTTGAAGCTCAATTACGCAAAATCAATACAAAGAATTGAAGATTTTCTTGGACTTGAAATTAGGAAAGACATCACGGAAATGGAGCGCAATAAGCGACAACAAGTGGTTAATCCGGCCCTGGTAAACGTCATAAAAAAGAAACCTGCGTTCATCAAAAGTGTTTTTCGTATTGTAGTCCCTTCCAAAAAGATTCGGCACAACATAATGGAGTCAGCAATGAAAAGGGCCATAAGCGATGATGAAAGTCCAAGCCATGTTGAATTCACAATGGAAAATAGAAATTTCATTTGCCGTTTAATTGAAAAACAATTGCCACTTTTGAGAGAACTAACCGGCCGAGACTGTTCAATATGGTTAAAAGATAACGATGAGTAAAGTGGGTAAGCTGGCGAAAGCCATTAAAATTTTAAAAGACAAGCCACATCTGATCAATCAGATCACAGAGCACGATAGTGTTTATAAAGAGCTGGTATCCAACAAATTTGGACTAACTAACGGATTGCCCGTTGTAAAATACGACGACATAGTGAGTGAATCGCACCTGCCGAATTATCTATTCTTGGACGGCGGCAGTCTAATAACAGACCTTTTATTATTAAAATCTCTTGCTCAAAACACGGAAAAATGCCAGTACTTCGAAATCGGAACATGGAGAGGTGAAAGCTCAATGGCCGTTGCCGATGCAACAGATAAATGTTTTACGTTCAATTTATCGGATGAGATGATAGCAGCGCTGGGCCACGATGTAAATTACAGAAATCAAATGGAGCTGTTGTGTAAGAACAATCCTCGAATAACACCGGTAAAAGGCGACTCTTCGACGTTCGACTTCAATCAACTCGATATTGCACCCAATTTGGTATTTATCGATGGAGACCATCATTTTGATGCAGTAAAAAGGGATACTAAAAAGATCTTTGACTGGATTGATCCGGCGTCTGCAACGATTGTGTGGCACGATTACGGCAATTCTCCCGAGAAGGTGCGTTGGAGTGTGTTGGCGGGAATTCTCGAGGGCCTGCCCATCGAAGAGCATCAGTATTTGTTTCAGGTGGCGAACACTAAATGTGCGGTCTACAGTAGAAAAGAATATGCAAAAGAGAGCTTGGCTTGGCCACAAACTCCTAGCATTAATTTCTCCATTGAGCTAACTACAAAACGATTGTCAGAAAAGTGAGGTAATGTCCTGAACCCCGATCGAACGCTCTGCAGTAAATCCTTCACCGTATTTTGCATTGATCAGTCTTCCATGGCTTCTGGCCCTTGCCTCTATATAATGCCAAAATTCTAAGCTTGAAATGGGCGTTTCGGGCTCATCGCTATTCGGATCATAAAACTGAGAGCTGAACGCCTTGATTGCCTCGATCTTGGTTTCGTACTCTTCTGTAACATCGATCACAATATCCGGCGTAAGGGATCGGTCCTGAATATAATGGTAAACCGTTTTCGGTCTAAAAGCATCCTGCTTTTCTCCATCGAATACAGTTTCCACCTTTACCAGTCCCGAAAGGAAGCAAGCTCGACTGGCCAATTCAGATGCTCTTGAATGGTCTGGGTGACGATCTTCCACAGCATTGCAAAGGACTACATCCGGTCGAAATCTACGAATGTGCGTCACTACCTCCTTTAAAGATTGTTCGTTGATTTCAAAAAAGCCATCTCCCAAATCCAGCATAACTCTGGCGTCCAAATGCAGAATTTCGGCAGATTTCATCGCTTCTTCCTTTCTCAGCTCTTCATTCCCCCTACTCCCAAGCTCTCCCAGAGTTAGATCAAGAATACCCACTTTTTTACCTTGCTTCTGATGTTTGATCAAAGTTCCTGCACATGCTAGCTCCACATCATCTGGATGCGCAGCGATCGCCAATATGTCTAATTTAACATCAGCCATTGATCCAATTTACTATTTCATCGTCAATCGGCAAAGTTTGTGGATGAACCGATTTCACCAACCTACCATTCTCATCGATCAGCATTTTCTGGAAATTCCAGACCATTTCTACATCGGCAATGCCATTCAACGATTTTTTCGTGAGGTATTGATACAGCTCGTGCTGGTCCTCTCCAGTAACCGAGATTTTCGCCATCATCGGAAATGTTGTGCCGAAATTGGTTTGGCAAAAAGCAGCAATTTCTTCATTCGAACCGGGCTCCTGACCTCCAAAATTGTTAGCAGGAATACCGATAATTTCAAATTGATCTCGATCGGTCGCGCTGTACAATTCTTCTAGCTGCTCGTACTGCGGGGTTAAACCACATTCCGAAGCTACATTTACAATCAGCAGTTTTTTACCGCTAAATTCAGATAGGAGAATATCATTTCCTTCAATTGTCTTTAAGCTATACTTGTGCACACTCATTCTGATAATTTTTTAGTTGCGTAATACCGGAAAATGGCCAACCCTGAAAAAATGACCAGAACGATTATCGTAATCGTAGCCCACATTGGGAACGGTGGTGCATCTCCTTTTGCGTAAGAATGAAGGCCGGACAAATAGTAGTTGACTCCGAAGAACGTCATGAGTACGGTCCAATAGCTCCACATCGAAAGTACATTGAATAGGAATTTACTCTTCATCCCCGGAATAAATCGAAGGTGAAGTATGATCGCATACCACAGAATGATAACCAACGCCCATGTCTCCTTTGCATCCCAGCCCCAATATCTTCCCCACGATTCATTGGCCCATACTCCGCCCAAAAATGTTCCCACAGCCGCCATGATCAAACCAATGGTTAAGGTCATTTCCGTGATATAGGTGATCTCGTCAATATTTAAATTGATGCTTCTAAAATTTCTTTTTCCTCGGAAAATGTACAGCAGAAGGGAAATGAATCCAAGAATAGAACCGAGTCCAAGGAATCCATAGCTTCCGGTGATTACCGCTACATGGATCATCAACCAGTACGACTTAAGCACCGGTACTAGATTGGATATATCAGGATCGTAATTACTGTGATGCGCGGTCATCAGAAGAATTCCCCCAAGCAATGCACTCGCTCCAATTGTAAGTCTTGACCCTTTTGAAAAAATCAATCCGGCAAGCACCGACATAAACCCGATGAAGGTGAGCGCCTCATACCCATTACTCCAGGGTGCATGACCGGAAATGTACCAACGAGCGCCCAATGCATACATATGCCATGCTGCCAGCGCAGAGACAATAATTGTAGCCAATAGTTTAAACCAACGATGTACACGGGCATTTTTCAATGAAAACACAATAAACAGAATCTCAATCAGCAATATCAAGATGCCAAACATAAAGTAGTAGCGATACAACCGATCAAGTGTTCTTTGTTTGTTGTAGCTGATCTCCATTTCGATGGTGCCAACAGATGGCATGATCTCATTGGCCACCTCGCGCTGATACGAATCGATCTGATCCAATAAATTAGTTGCAGGTTCCCAATCGCCTTCATCCCATCCTTTTCGCATTGTTACTTCCAATGCCACCAGCAATTGAAGTGGACTCAATGTATCAATGTTTGTCTTTTTTAATGCCAGCTCAGGCTCTGTGCCGGCCGACCATGAGTTATTGTCATCATTGAGTACCGGGAAAATTTTTAATGCATTTTTATTGAACACGTCCGTCATCAGAATCAGCTTATCGTAGGTTTTGATGACTTCTTTTTGATACGCATTTCTTCGAACTTCAGCGGTTTTAAATGCCTCGTTGTAATCGTTTTCCAATTTGATGAGCACATTGCCTTCCTGGTTAGGAATAATAAAATCACTAAATGCAGCATAGGATCCTGAAATACCTATGTTTTTTCTGATCTCTTCATTTCTAACCCAAATGATCGGTACATCCTGCCAATGCGATGGTCTGAAGGTCATCCCCATAAAAACCTGCACTGCATTTTGCTCATCGTACAGATCTTTTTTCGATACCTTTCTCAGGATCTCTGTGGCCAATGTTTGAATAGGTTTGATCCTTCCATTGATGTCTTGAACACATATGCGTCCGGTTCGTTCTGCAAGATCCTCTGGAATGGGTTGGTAGTTCAAATCCTGCCCAAATACCGTTGTAGCAAACGCCATGGCTATGATGGTCATGGCGAGTTTTTTCTTTCTCGTTTTCCTCAACAATCTGGATAACTCCCTAAAACGAGAAGTTCTGAAAAATAAAGAAAAGACAAATCCAAGAGCCATTAGTAAGTAACCCACATAGGTTACCCAGGTTCCGAGCGCATCTTTATTCACCGATAAAATGGATATGTTTGGATCTCCATCAGGCAAGGAAGAATCGTAGGAGCTTTGGAACATGCGGTAGCCGCCATAATCCATAACGTGATTCATTAGTATCGTTCGTTCGAGCTTCACCCCATTTAGGGTATCTTCCAGCACAACATCGCTTTCGAATGAAGAAGGAGAAGATGAACCGGGATAGGTCATTAGCCTGAAATCTTTCAAACCTACCTGAAAAGGCAAGGGAACGACCTTTGCCCCATAAGTTGCGATGAATTGTTTCCCGTTGAACAGGAATGGGTTTGGAATACCCTGCCTTCCTTTGCCTCCTTTTAATACGATTTGTCTGGCGTTCGAACCATCTGACACATTCATTACTAAGGCATCCATTCCGGCATCTTTTGTTTCTGATGTTTGCAATCGAAGCAGGGCATTTTGATGGCGTTTTCTCAACACCAGCTGCACACCTTCAAATGTGTAGAGACTTCTCATTCGGAATGGATGTGTTGAATCTCTGATCAACGTGTCTCCTTGTAGGTTGCTCGGATTTTTTCTGTCTTCAATCGTAAGACTTTCCATATTTAGGGCAATTCCATCATAGGGGGCCTGAACAAACAGCTCTCCCATGTCTGAAGTGATCTGAATAGCAGATGTTTTCGAGTCGTTATTGAAGGATAGCTGCAGCTCAGAGGTGAGTGCCATGATCTCTCCATCTGCGAGGTAATGGTTGTTCCCTTCGATCACGATTTCCAGAATTTCGCTTCCACGTTGTACAGATGTTTTCTGGTTTTGTTTTAATGTATCCAGTTTGATCGGCTGTTCCACTGAATTAGGAATGAATCCATTGTATTCAAATCTGACGTCGTTTCCATCTTGAATCGGGAAGTTGATCGCAAACTCATTTTCGGAAGGGGTTGATCGAGCCAACCATTTTTGCATTTCCACCGTGGTCTGTGTACCATCATTATTGAGACCTACAATTCTCAAATAAGGCTCAGATGAATACATATAGTTGACCGCTTCAAATTCATTGACTTTTATGATGCCCTCTTCCCCGCTGTAACGGGATATTGCAGCACCTACGATAATAACGATGAAAGCCAGATGGAATGTGAGTGTTGCGATTTTCGCCCAGCGCCACATTCTATAACGAAACGTGTTGTATACGAGATTCAATGCCAACCAACCCAATACCAGCTCAAACCAGGTCGCATTGTAGATCAATATTTTGGCTGCCTCTGTGGAATCGGCATTCTCGATAAACGTTGCGATGCCAACAGAGCTGAGGAATACAAACAAAAGTATCCCCATTGTGGAGGTAGAGAAAAATATGGTTTTCAGCACATTCATTTGGCTTTCTAAAAGAAATCTTAAGATTTCGGCACAAATGTAGCCAAAGAAATGACTTGTTGGTAGTCAAATTGACTGTGAATCCGACACATATACAATTGCAATTGCTAAATGGATATAATTTAATTCTCCGACACGTGCAATTGACTTTATCCTATTCGATTTTAAGTACATTTGTCCAATAAAATCTTCCATTTGAGCAGATTGAAAAATATTTCTTTTATCGGCGCTGGAAATGTCGCGGAACATCTCGCTAGACGTCTGTTCGAATCCGGCTGTAATCTACTTCAGGTGTATAGCCCAACCCGAACCAATGCCCCGCGTATTGCAGATCAATTTGAAGCTCAGCTTGTTGATGACCTGAGTGAATTGAGCAGCGACAACGATCTGGTGATCGTAGCTATTCCCGACGATGCAATTTCGAAAGCTACGACAGCGATACCCCGTGGGATTCCCGTGGTTCATACCTCCGGGAGTGTAAACATAAATGTATTGTCAAGAAGTGAATCATACGGTGTATTTTATCCTTTGCAAAGTCTTAAAAGTGGTCAGACCAACCATGAAACCATCGTACCTATTTTGATCGAAGCATCTGATCCTGACTTTGAGAAACAGCTGACCGAACTGGCGTCTTTAATAAGCAATCATATTTCTGTTTGTACTTCAGAGAATAGAAGAAAATTGCACCTTGCCGCAGTTATGGTCAACAATTTCACAAATCACTTGTACACGGTTGCAGAAAACTATTGCGAACAAAGTAAGGTGGATTTTGGCTTACTGAAACCACTGATATTCGAAACTGCAAAAAAGGTGCAGGAGAATTCACCGGCTTCCCTGCAAACCGGACCGGCCATGAGAAATGACAATTTGATCATAGCGCAGCATCTTGCAATGCTTGAGAATGACCCCACTATGAATGAGATCTATCGAATGATGACTCAGCACATTAAAAATTATCCACACCAATGAGCTCTTACAAAACAAAACTAAACGACATTACCACCTTCATCTTTGATGTAGATGGAGTGCTCACAGATAGCACGGTAATTTTAGACCCCTCAGGCGAAATGGTTCGTTGCATGAATACCCGAGATGGGTTCGCAATGCAGCTTGCCGTCAAAAAGGGATACCATGTGTGTATCATCACTGGTGGGAATTCACCTATGGTCAAACAGCGATTGGAATACCTCGGGATTAAAGATGTTTTTCTTGCGGCAGAATCTAAAATGGCGTGTTTACAAGAATACATTGACAAGAAGAACATACCTCTTGAAAACATACTGTACATGGGTGACGACATTCCTGACCATCAAGTAATGCGTGTGGTTGGCCTACCCACTTGCCCAAAAGATGCAGCTCCTGAAATCCTGGATGTATCCGAATACGTGTCTCATGTAAACGGAGGAAAAGGATGTGTACGTGACGTGATCGAGCAAACGCTTCGGGTTCAGGGAAACTGGTTTGAGCCTGCAGAATGATTATTGGTCTAGTCAAAACAATTCGGCCGATCAATCTGCTCATCATGGTATTCACCATGCTGTTTCTAAGGTATTTTTACTTTAAAACCAACCTCGACCTGTTCGCTATACAGCTGGCTGCGTCTGATCTTGAATACATCTGGTTGGTGTTGTCCATTGTTGCTGCCGCCGGTGCAGGCTACGTGATCAACGACCTGTTTGATCAGGAATCAGACAAGATCAACCATCCTGACCGGGCTGCGGCTATGGGAGTGCTGAATAGAAAACAATTGATCCTGTACTACACCGCGTTATTGGTGCTGAGCTTTACTTTTGCAGCACTATCGATGCATTCCGGTGCTTTGCCTATAGCCATCACCGCATTTTTTAATGTCGTATTGTTCCTCTACTCCTATCGATTAAAAAAACTACCTTTTGTCGGCAACATTGTTGTGAGTGGAGCCATAGCTTTTCTTCCGGCCTACGCATTGCTCTATGACATTCCATTAACTTTTTATCGCATCCCTACAGATCAATATGAACAGATTTCCAAGGTGATCTTAGAAGAAAAGTTCAATGATTTCATTTTCTTTTTTATGGAAATGGCTTTTTTCATCAACCTTGTCCGGGAGCTAACCAAAGACATATTAGACTTGAATGGAGATTCAAAAATGAATGTAAAAACGATTCCAGCTATCTATGGAGAAGTCCGATCCGCTCGGTTTGCGGCAATTCTAACGGCAGTAGCTACAATTATTATGATCACGCATCCGATATTTAATGATCACTTGTTGAGTAGATCGTATTTCATTGGTGCAACGGGTACATTTTTGGTTCTTTCTATGATTTCCCTGTGGAGATCAAATTTTAACAAGGCGAGTGTGTCACTTAAAATAGCTATGTTTACTGCCCTAATGTACATGCCTGTATTTCATTTTGTATTCGGACATTATGACATTTGAAAATAGACTGAAGCCCTACAAAATCATTCTTGGATCTAAGTCCCCCAGAAGAAAATACTTATTGGAAGAGCTGGGAATCAAATTTGAGATTCGAACGGTAGACTGTGAAGAATTATTTCCCGCCAACCTAAAGCCCTCTGACGTGGCTCAATACCTTGCCAAACTAAAAGCAGAAGCACAACGATCCAATCTGCAGAAAAATGAAATTCTGATCACTGCAGATACGGTGGTTGATGTTGACGAAATGATAATGAACAAACCTGCAGACAGAAATGAGGCGTATGACATGTTAAAAAAATTATCCGGAAGAAATCACTATGTGCATACCGGAATATGTATTTCCAGTTGGGAGAAACAGGCGGACTTCTGTGAAACCACTAAAGTCACATTTCATGACCTGACCGACGAAGAGATTTACCAATACATCGACAGGTGTCAGCCATTCGATAAAGCGGGCTCATATGGAATTCAGGAATGGATGGGCTATGCCGGGATGAAGAAGGTAGATGGCGATTTCTTTTCAGTAATGGGTCTCCCGCTTCAATTGCTGTACAGACAATTAAATCGATTCATTGATGGAGCTGAATAAACAAACACCTAATATCCTTCAGGCATTACTTCCTATCATCGTATTGCTTGCCTTAATTGTAATCAACATTCTTTTTGTCTACGGCGATGCCGCTCTTGAAGGGCCAAACCAGGTCGCTTTGATGGTTGGAACGGTTGTGGTTTGTTTTGTCGGTATCCGACTCAAATACAAATGGAAAGAATTGTTAAATGGGATGACGAAGTCCATTGGGTCTGCTCTTCCCGCCATGATCATTCTTATTATCATTGGTGCCCTTGCTGGAACATGGTTGGTTTCCGGTGTGGTTCCTACTATGATTTACTACGGGCTGAAAATCATACATCCGTCCATATTTTTGTTTGCTGCCTGTGCCGTAAGTGCTATTATTTCATTAGCAACCGGATCGTCTTGGACAACAATCGCTACCGTTGGTGTTGCCCTGTTAGCTATTGGAGGTGCGTTGGGCTACAATACTGCAGTTTGTGCAGGCGCCATCATTTCCGGAGCTTATTTCGGAGATAAAATGTCTCCCCTGTCAGACACTACAAATCTTGCTCCTGCAATGGCCGGAACGGATCTCTTCACCCACATTAAATACATGATGTGGACTACTATCCCTTCGATTAGCATTACTCTTGTGGTCTTTTTGATCTGGGGATTTACAACGAGTGCTGAAGGCAATGTGAACGAAATAAACAGCATATTGCATGCATTAGATTCTACATTTTACATCACGCCTTGGCTCTTTTTGGTGCCCGTAGCAGTGGTTGTTATGATCATCCTGAAAGTACCGGCGATACCTGCTTTATTGGGAGGAGTGCTACTAGGAGGGATTTTTGCCATGCTGTTTCAAACGGATATTATCACTACCCAAAGTGCAAGAAAACAAATGACAAGTGTTTATGATTCATCAGGCTTTGATGTAGAATGGATGGACGGGGACAATTTTGTTTTGAACCAAGACGGGCTTAAAATAACAGAAGGTAACCTGGTCTACCCTGCTCAAGTAGATGACCGTGAGTCCAACTCGTTTCGTGTTGAATTGAACAATGAGGGAATTCTTCCTGACCTACAGACGCAATTCACTCAGCCGGGATTCGTCAAAAAATCTTACAAAACCATCGTTGACGCAATGATTGCAAGTACAAAGATCCCAACGGGTGTTGGCGATGTAGATGATCTTCTGGAAACCAAAGGAATGGATGGAATGCTAAACACCATATTTTTAATATTATGCGCTATGTCGTTTGGAGGTGCCATGGAAGTAACCGGAATGCTAAAAAAATTGTCCTCCATCATTTTATCGACTGCACGATCCGCAGGGGGATTAATTGCCTCAACAAGTCTTACGTGTTTAGGATTCAACGCAACAGCATCCGACCAATATCTGGCCATTGTGGTTCCGGGCAAAATGTTCTCCGATGCGTTCAAAGAAAAAGGACTTGCTCCACAAAACTTAAGTAGAACATTGGAAGATTCGGCAACTGTAACATCGGTCCTGATACCATGGAATACATGTGGAGCCTATCAGTCTGGAGTCCTTGGTATCGCTACGGGAGAGTACTGGATGTATTGTTTTTTCAATCTAATCAGCCCACTAATGACTATGACATTTGGTTATTTTGGAATAAAACTTGCAAAGAATGAAGAATAGATAATGGCAATGAATAGCAGTATAATCATTGACATTTAGCCTAATTTTTTGTAATTTGCACGGTGCGTTTTGGATTGAACGCCTTTGCCTTAAATAATCACTACAATGAAGAACTTTGGTCTGTTCCTAATTATTGTTATTGCTTTCGGGCCTATCAGCCACGCTCAGGTTACCTCTAAGCTTGACAAGCAAATAAAGAAAAAGAAAACCTATTCGGAAGACGTAATCGATGAGGTCTACGGAATCACGATGTACGAAAAATTAAACCCCATGTTGGATGGAGATTCCACTAGAATGTGTAGTGGTTATGCCTGTAATGGATGGGTTACCGACAAGTACGATAATGGCAATATTATTCACAAAGGATATTATGTGGATGGTCAGCTAAAAGTGTATAAGAACTTCTATCCGGACGGAACTTTGGAAAGAGAATTCAAAGGGGTGAATACCTTTTCTGCTTTATCTAAACTTTTTTATCCATCGGGAACCATTAAATCAGAAGTGAAATATGTGGAAGCGACTCCTATGGTATGGTCAGACTACTACGAAAACGGTCAGCTGGAATATTACGAAGAGTACCACAAAAGTTTCGATTATCATATCGCAAAAAGGTCTTACTACAAAGACGGCAAGCCCGAATCACTTTTTGAAATGGTGAATAAAAAGAAATTAGAGTATACCCAAAATGATTTCTATTCTGCCGGTGCTAAAAAATTAGAGGGCGTCCTTATTTACGATAAAAAGATCTACGATTACAGAAAGATAGGTACTTGGAAGTTCTATACCGAAAGTGGATCTGTAGAAAAGAAAGAGTCCTTTTAAGTTTCCATAACGCTTTTGGTTTTCGAATTCGACTTAGGAATTTTGTAAAACCACAGAATTAAAATCGGCAATAAGAACAGATCTGCCACCAGAGCAAAAAATAGGGTAAGACTTACCAACAAGCCTAGATATAGTGTTCCTAAAAAGTTCGAAAAGATCAACGTAAGGAATCCTGCACTAAGAATTGCCGTTGTCAGCACAAGCGCCCTTCCAGTTGACATATAGGTTCTTCTTAGAGCAAAAACCAGAGAAGCTCCTTTGTTGATCTCAAGTTTCAGTTTACTTATGAAGTGAATCGTGTCATCTACAGCTATTCCAAATGCAATGGTGAACAAAATGGCTGTACTTACCTTGATATCAATATCTGCAACACCCATTATTCCAGCAATCATGACCAATGGAAAAACGTTTGGGATTAAACTGATCAGCACCATTTTTAGCGAACGAAAAAGAAAACCAACAATTCCCGCAATCACGGCAAAAGCAATCAACAAGCTCAGCACCATACTAGTAGACAAATATTGGTTGTTTTTGTCAATTAAATGAGCCGTCCCGGTGTGATGAATGTTGAATTGAGGAAATTGTCCTTCTCTCTTTTCCGCAAACGAATTATTCAAGGCCCTGTATTGATTTCCGCCAAGATCCGGAACAGTTGAACTGAAACGTGCATATTTTTCATCAGCCGTCAAATATTGTTTCAACAGTTCCTGAGGAATTTGCTTCTTCAAACGGCTTGTTATTTTGCGTAGCTCTTTATCAGCTTCCGGTAGCTTATATTGCAAATTTGAACCTCCATTCAAAACCCTATTCAGCGATTTAATCACAGTTAAAACTGAACCAAAAGACTCATTCGGGTATATGGACACCAATAGCCTTTCCAACGAATCCAGCTCGCGCAAATTGGATGGCGTCAGTATTGATCCTTCCTTACACTCAATGGATAGCTCCATCGGCCGAGCTCCTGAAAAATGTTCGTCGAAAAACATAAAGCTCTTGTTTAATGGATCATTCTCTTTTAAATCTTCCAGCAAGAAATTGTTGACCTCGAGAGCGCTCAAGCCAACAAAAGAGCCAATTAAAATGATTCCGCTTATAGAAACCACCTTTACCTGGTTGTGAATGGTCCAAAGGAAAGACCTTCTCAACACTTTCGTCCAGAAGGTAGCTTCTGATTTTTTCTTAGAACGACTCGGAGTTGGAATTAACGCAAACATGGAAGGCAATACCAAAAAGGACAATACGAAAGTGATCATGACACCCATCGCAACATACACCCCAAAATCTTTGATCGGAACTACCCTTGAAAAGTAGAGCGTGAGAAATCCAACAGCAGTTGTTACGGAAGTGAGTAAAGTGGCCATTCCAACCTCTTTGATGGTTATTTTTAAGGCTTCGAACTTGGGCTTTCCTTTTCGCAGTTCCTCAAGATATTTGGACACAATGTGAATCACATCGCTCATTCCCACAATGAAAATAATCGTGGGCAAAACCGTTAAAACCAAATTGAGTGGTTTCTGGAGCATTGCCATTATTCCAAGTATCCAGATTACCGACGCGACAACAACTGTAACCGGCAGTAGAATTCCCCACCAGGAGCGGAAAGCTAGGATTAAAAACACCAGCAGGAGAACAAGAGAGGTCACCATAAAAAACTTAAGTTCACTTTGCATCAATGCTACATAGTAGATTTGTCCTACAGAACGGCCGGCAATGTGCATCTCGTCAAAATCATATAAGGATTTAATGTTATTTACCGACTCGGAAATCGCTGCACATCCTTCTTTCGAAAGATAGTCTTGATGCTTTACAAAAATTGAGAGCGTCTTGCAATCCTTGGATATTAAGCTTCCATACACATCAGGAGTTTTGGAAATCCAAATGGAATCGTTTTGCAAAGAGTCTAAATTGTCATAATTGATGTAAGGCACTTTCCATTTGCCGAAGTCATTCACGAAAAGCTTGTTCATGCGGGTTAGGCTCAAAACCGTATCTACATGGGTTACGGTGTCAAGGTCTGCCAATAAATTTTCCAGCTCTAATAAAAAGTCTTTACGGAAAACACCATCGTTGTTTTTGACCGCAACCAAAAGAAAATCATTGTCAGAGGCAAAACGTTCACGATGCTCTTTAAAGAAAACCGTTTCTTCATCGTTCTCTGGAAAGAAATTTTCAAAGTTATAATCCAGCGATAGAAATTGAAGATTCCATATGCAAACAGCTGTGAATACACCTACACATAGTAGAATTACGGCACTGATGCGTTTGGGGTATTTCATAGCCTGTAAAAGTACTTGTTCTGAATTTTATTCAACAAATCAAGCGAATATTTTGTTTGCGAAACTATAGGAAGACAAAACCCTCTCAATCCCTTCAATAGATTCTCCAGCATTGACCTTAATACAAACCGTAAATCCCGTCTCTTTCGAATTGACGACATCAATGCTCAGCACTTCCTTTCTGTCCTCTAATGCCTTTTGGCAGGCTTTTCTGATTTCCATCATGCAAAGTTCCGGCTTATATATTTTACCAATAGTTGTCACAGGCATGGTATCGATCAGAATAATTTCTTTCGGCATGGCTGATTGCTCATGAATCCTATGCTGAACGAAAGCTTGTAGCTCCGGCGCCGTTGCTGAAGCGCCTGATCTGAGCTGCACATACACTACGGGTAGCTCTCCCACCCGTTCATCTGGCCTTCCTACAGCAGCTGCTAATTCAACCGCTGCGTGTTCATAGAATGGAGCTTCAATGCTCAGGGGGTCAATATTATGTCCTCCTCGTATAATCAGCTCCTTTGATCTGCCGGTGAGCCACAAGTAGCCCTCCGAATCCATTTTACCTAGATCGCCTGTATTGTAAAAACGATCGCTTTTGAAATCGATCCAGATGAATTGATTATCTCCGTCATTGAGATACCCCTTAAAAACGTGTTTTCCTGAAAGGCAAACAGCACCTATTTCATCGGTTTCACACTCCTCCCAGCCCTTTTCTTGGTTTGGCTTTAAGATCTTGACTTTGGTAAATGGAATGGGAAATCCTACGGACCCTGGCTTACATTCTCCATAGGGCGGATTTACTGCAACCATACATGTTCCCTCTGTACAACCGTATCCTTCCAGAATATCAATGCCGGCAATCGATTTGAATTTTTTCATAACCTCCAAAGGCATCGGTGCTGCACCACTTATGGCAAATTTCAATTGAATGTCACGTATCAATGGGCTCTCCTCATCTGCTAGCATGCCATAGATTGTAGGTACGGCCGCCAGCACATTAATTTTATAGAATTCAAGCGTTTGCCAGAAATTCTTCAGGACTCCTACCCCTCGGAATCCTTTAGGGCCAACCATTACCAGATGGCCACTTCCGGCCCAACACATCGACAGCATCACCATAGCTCCAAACACATGAAATAACGGCAGCCCGCCATATACATTGAGGTCCTCATTCGCCGTATTCAGATTGTGCCCAGTAGACCAGCAATCAAAACAAATGTTCTCCTGTGTTTGCACCGCAATTTTAGGTCTTCCCGTTGTTCCGCCCGTATGGAAATAGGCTGCGGGATCTTCCGGTTTTGCGGTAAAGGTAAAATTCAACGAATCTCCTGTCACAGAGTTTATAACAGACTCATACCTGTGCACCTGTTGATTTTCAATCGAATTACCCCTCTTCTTTGCGGCACACAAAGAACGCACAACCAGCTTTTTAAACCCTCTCAGGTAGACCGACATATCCACCTGAATGATGTGTTCCAACCCTCCTACTTGATGCCTTATTGTGTCTACCTTTTCCCATATATCGGTTTTCACAAATGGCCCGATGGTAATGAGCACCTTTGCTCTTGATTCTATGAGCAATTCTTTAAGCATTTCCGACTCTAGCAAAGGATTAATCGGAAATGAAATTCCTACCGTTTGTGCTGCAACCATGGCAAAACAGGTTTCAGGTAAATTCGGCAATATTATAGCAACAACGTCCCCTTTCCGAATACCGAGCTGATGCAACGCGTTTGCGCAGGAATTTACGTTCTGAATCAAATCCGTATAGGAAAACTCGAACGGTCGTTTGAATTCGTTTCCAAGCATAAAAAAAGACAGAGCTGTCTCCGCCGGATTGTCTTTCTGCGATTGGAGCACTGCCTCATAGGTGGTAGCAGGACAAGAATCCATTTTGGCTTCCTGCTCAATGGTGTGGATGTCCGTTTTACCAGCTATTCCTTTGAAACCGAATCGATCTACTCTTCCCAATACCTATTTGTTTGTGGGCGAAGATACTAATTTTCAATTTTACAATGCGTGCATTGTATATTTATATAGATTTGTGGTAACGATAGTAGTTTAAAACCAATAAATGATGCTAAAAGGAGGCGAATTTTTAGTAAAAAACACGGAACCGGAATCCATTTTCATTCCGGAAGAATGGACAGAAGAGCAGCTGATGATCCGGGACATGGTTAAGGATTTCTGTGATCAGGAAATCTTACAACCCATGAGGGAATCAGGTAAAGAGCTCAATGCTTCAACCGACAAAGATAAAATTGTAGAGCTGCTGCATAAGTCAGCCGAGCTCGGCTTGTGCGGCCTATCAATCCCTGAAGAATATGGAGGAATGGATCTTGACTTCAATACTGGGCTGCTCTTTGGTGAAGCGATTTCAACCGGATTTTCATTTGCCACAACCATAGGAGCTCATACTTCAATCGGTTCACTACCGATAGTCTACTACGGTACGGAGGATCAAAAAGCAAAATATCTGCCGAAGATTGCTACTGCTGAGTACAAAGCCAGCTATGCGCTTACCGAGCCGGGCGCTGGATCCGATGCCAATTCCGGTAAAACCAAAGCAATTCCGTCAGAGGATGGAACTCATTACATTCTGAACGGCCAAAAAATGTGGATTACCAATGGAGGGTTTGCCGATATATTTATTGTTTTCGCAAAAATTGAGGACGACAAAAACTTATCTGCTTTCATTGTAGAGAAGAATTTTGGCGGAATTACTCTTGGCGAGGAAGAAAGAAAGCTGGGCATTAAGGGATCCTCAACCGTTCAGGTATTTTTTACGGATTGCAAAGTACCCAGTGAAAACCTATTAGCGAAACGTGGCGACGGTTTCAAGATTGCACTTAACATACTCAATTCAGGCAGAATCAAGTTGAGCTCAGGTTCAATTGGCGGAGGGAAATTTGCTCTTACACAAGCAATTATTTATGCTAATGAACGAAAACAGTTTAAAAAATCCATCTCCGAATTTGGTGCGATCAAACATAAAATTGGGGAAATGGCCACCCAACTTTTCGCTGCAGAAAGTGCCATCTATAGAACCGGAAAATATATTGATGAGAAAGAATCAATCGCTGCTCAGGCCGGGGCTACAAAAAGTGAATCAAAAGTAATCGGACTTCGGGAATACGCAGTGGAATGTGCAATTCTGAAAGTGTATTGCTCTGAGGTGCTGGATTATTGCGTGGATGAAACGCTGCAGATCTTTGGCGGTATGGGGTACAGTGCCGAAGCGGGCATTGAAATGGGCTATCGAGATGCTCGAATTACCCGAATCTACGAAGGAACGAATGAGATCAACCGAATGCTGTCATTTGGAGAGCTGATGAAACGTGCTTTTCAGGAAAAAGAAATCGACCTGATCTCTGCAGGAAAGAAAATTCCAACATCATTTGTAAGCCAGCTTTTTTCTTCGAAATACCATCCAGGAGAAGAAAGGAAGATTATAGACAACATGAAGCGTCTGTTCATTGCTGTCTCCGGAATTGCAGGAAAAAAGCTCGGCATGAAAATGATCGATGAGCAGGAGATCGTAATGAGCCTGGCTGATGTACTTGCGGAAGTATATGTAACCGAAAGTCTGTTTTTGCGTGTAGAAAAGCTACGCAAACAATCACATGAATCAAGTAAAATGATTATTGTAGAACAGATCCTTCAGCTTCATATTTACGAATCATTGGGAAGAATTCGCATTGCGCTGGGCCATGCCGTTGACAGCCTTCCGGACGGCTCCAAACAAAAGCTGCAGCGTAAAATGATCAGACGATTTGCCAGAAGATACACAGTTAACCCGAAGGAACTTAGAAGAAACATAGCCAACTACTTCATCGCAGAAAGCGGATATACATTCTGATTACTTTATTCTTGAGAACTCGATTCAGCAGAAAGTACCTTCAAAGCATTTGGGATGCCTTGCATTACGGTAAAAAACCCTTTCAAATCCGATTCTGAAACACTTCCTTGAATTGCATTTTCCAATCCATAAACAGCATTTAAGGCAACTTCTCGCATTCGATTGCCATGATCTGTAAGCATCATGTAAACCTTTCTTTTATCCGACCGACTTTTTCGACGATACAACAGCCCCTTTTTCTCCATCGATTTTAAAATTCGCGAAAGGCTGTTCGGCTCCATACCCATGCGAGGAGCTATTTTGGTAACCGGGGTACCCTTTTCCGCATGTATGGTTAACAACACAAATGCCATGGACATGGTGCCATCCTGTTCTGATGCCAGCTCATTGTATACCTTTGAAATAGCCAACCAATTGCTGCGAAGCTGATAAATTACCAGCTTTTCAGCCAACTCCTGAAATGTATCCTTATCTTTCTTTTTGCTATTCAAATCGAATCAAAAGTATTGAAGAAATTAGATAAAAACAATGCGTGCATTGTAAATATTTCTACTTTTGAGAAAAACTGAACAACAACATGGACGAAAAGATCGTGTTTATTGATGGGTGCAGAACCCCATTTCTTAAATCAGGAACAGACTATTTTGACAACGACATTATGTCTTACCAGCTCGGTCAATACGCCATCAAAGGGCTATTGACGAAAACCGGCATCGATCCGAATGAAGTTGATACGGTGATCATGGGTACTGTTATTTCCAATTTAAAAACCTCGAATGTAGCTCGAGAAGCAGCGCTTGGTGCTGGAATACCCACTTCTACCCCATGTCATACCGTTACACAAGCCTGTATTTCTGCCAATCGTGCGGTAGCTTCAGGAATCGGCGAAATTCGAAGTGGTCAGGCTGAAGTGTTCATTGCCGGAGGTGTAGATAACACTTCCGATACGCCGATCGGTTTTAAAAAAGAAATGAGAAAAAAGCTATTTGCGGCACAGAAGCTGAAAACTATGGGCGACAACTTAAAGTTCTTGTTTTCACTTCGACCGAGACATTTCGCTCCGGAAAGACCACAGGTAGCTGAATTTTCGACCAAACGCACCATGGGTCAGGATTGTGATATACTCGCCGCTAAATACGGCATAACCCGAGAAGCCCAGGACGAATTTTGCTTGCGCTCACATCAGCTCTCTTCCAACGCATGGGAAGATGGCCATCTGGAAAAAGAAGTTGTAACGGTCAGCATGCCCCCCAAATTTCGACCTGTGAATCAAGACAATGGCATTCGTGTTTCCTCACTGGAAAAACTCGCCAAGCTCAGGCCTGCTTTTGACAAAAAGTATGGAACCCTAACTGCGGCGAACTCCTCTTTTTTAACCGATG
>CAJWDP010000037.1 GCA_913030835.1 uncultured Flavobacteriales bacterium
TGGGTAGATTGTTTGGAATAGGTTCTTCATCAACAATTTCTAATGCAGAAATCCCATTGAAGAGCGGATCAAATTCCCATGAGCTAAAAGCTAGCGGATCCATAGTCTCAACTTGACCTGCATGATATGTGTCAATCGCACCGTCCTCATCCCAAAGGCCACAGTCATAGTTGCACATTGCCGCAGTGTGATCCATCAGATCGTATACATGGGCTGTGGTAGATTGAACTAGGGGGTTTGGAAGCCACTTGTTTACTTTGTCTGAAGTGCTGAATTCAGGACTCCCATCAGCTACAATGTTCGCAATCAAACCGGCAAGCGGTTTGCAGATCGAGGCGGTTCGAAATAGGGTGTGGCCATTAGCATTTGTACCTGGTCCTGCTTGTCCATAGCCGGCAAGGTATGCAACTTCGCCTTCTACAACTATGCCGATGGAAGCACCTTTAATGTTGCATGTGAGGTTCATTAAATCTTCCACAACGTCGTCAATAAAATCTTCGTCTGAGGCAGCCAATCTGCTATACGTTCTTGTCATTTGTGCGTACGAACTGAATGCTAGCAACGCGGGTAGTAATAAATTTAGAATAAATTTCATGGCTAATATCTTATTGGTTAGAGATCAATTCATCCACCCGATGTTTTAGTCGATCGTTTTCTTCTTTGAGATCGATCAGGTAAAGGGTCAGCTCCTCAACTTTCATTAAGAGCTTCGACTCCATATCCCCAACGTTCACGCCATTTTCTTCAACGTCTTTTGCGGAAGGTATTTCCGGTAAATGTCCGTGTTCATCAATATAGGCTTTCACTTCCTCCAAAGAGCGTAGCTCATAATCTTCTTCAAAAACAAAGTCAGACCAGCCGGTTTCCACCACCAGCTCCTTCGCTCTCACTTTGCCATTTACAATTAGTTTGTAGTAATCGCCGAAATTGGTGGTTCCGATCGCGAGTGCACCGTCCCGATGCAGGGCCATCATGGTGCTGCCTTCTCGTTCGAATGAGAAGTATTCGTCGTCGGGTTGCGGTAATGATGTGTTGTTGAAATTTCGCACGCCAACCACCCACTCGTGAGTATTGCTGTTGGCTTCGTTCGTAAATCGAATGGCCGACTCATTGAAATTATTACCTTTCAAATGGAGCTTGTTGCCGGGAGTAGTTGTTCCCAATCCAACTCTTCCGTCTTTTCTCACCACCATGTGTCTTGCAATACTTCCGGTAGAGCTGTTCACGCGCTCGAATGATAAGTATTCCTGCCCGGAAGAAGTAGATGTGAAGTCCCTCATGCCAATTTGCCAATCGCTGTCGCTGCTATTGTAATCGTTGGAAAATCGAATCGAAGAGGAATAAAAACTTTTTCTGTGCAGATGGAACCTGTTCTGTGGCTTGCTAGTGCCAATACCAACGTATTGCTTGTCGCCGGTGATGGTGAAGACACTTTTCTTACCGTCGGCTCCTCGGTAAACACCCAGTTGAAGCAGATCATTGTCTCCACGGTACTGCATGTAGCCTCCGTAAATATAATCATCAAAAAGTCTTCGATCTACGATTCGATATTCACCGGATAAGGGCGCTTTAGTCATGTTACATTCGTTAAGTGAAAGAACAGGGCCAACCGTGCTATGATCCAGGTGCATCGAGGATTTTAAGAATAATCCAAGTTGAGTCAGGGATGAGCTCCAGTTTTTCTGGGTCAGCCAGGCGTATGATCCATCAGACTTGCTGTACAGTGTGTTGGAGCCGACACCAAAGCCGAACATGTCACTATCGAATAGACGATCATCGTACATGGAAATTTTGTCTCCATAATCATCCGGCATGTGTATCGGGTTGGAGTAAAAAGTTGGTACCGGCGTTGAAATCGGTGGTTGACCTGAAGCGTTTATATACAATACGCTGAAAAAAAGTAGTAATAAATAATGTAATGGTTTCATTTTGTAGGTATTTAGGGTTAAAAAACTATTGGTAAGTCAAAAAACAATGAACGGATGCGATCTTGGCCTGATCCCTCGAATGCTTTCAGAATTTTTTGGCCTATGAATCTAAAGCTAATGATTCATACAGGATTCTGTTCGCAGATTTACATAAACTGTAAGAATAAGAGGATGAAATAATCCGCTGACTCAACAAATTCTACACTCGAACCTCCATCACACAAACATCATCGAGCTGTTCGATGAGGCCAGTTATTCCGGATGGTACAACCGCACTGCATTTTTTCGCACATCCGATTCGTTGAGTGTCATCTTTTTGAGCTGTTGATTCCGATACATCTCCATCTGGTCGTCGTAATGAGGGTTCCCTTTGTGGTTGGAGGATCCATAAGGAACAACTGTTTCAATCTCTATATCGTCTTTGCTGTATCGGATCAGCATGATGTACGACTCTCCCGAAGTTGCTTTCGTCTGGCTTTCTTTATACGGTTCTACATTGATCGCTGCGATCACGTCTTCCAGTCCTGAAAGAGGAATTGCGCGATCTCCCCGAACATGTTTTTGGAAGTCGCCAAAAGGAACTTGAAGTGTGCCGTAATGCTTTTCGAAGAACTCCTTTGTTTTGGTAAGGGCTTCCACTACGATCGGCTCCGGAATGGAGTCGTCTTTATCGAGCTTTCTTTCCTCAACAATCCCTTTTAGGTATTTGTAGTGCATTCTCCAATGGGCAGCTCCGATATTTGCGGTGTCTGATTTATGATCCCATTGTTTGAAGATCTGTATGATCGCATCGAGCTCAGGATATTTTTGACGATCCAATCGGAATACGCCATTCACATCAAAAGGAGCGATGATGGGTTGAGGATATTCCTGATCGTATTTAATTCGCTTAAAGTCCATGTAGCTAAGCTTGTCGTAATCGGCCATGAGATCCATAAATCGCCTGCTTCTGTTATTCATGCCCTCCCGAAAGGAAAATGTCTTTTCATGATCTTCCAGGGCAGGATTTTCGGTTGAATCGGTACAGTTGAAGGGGGAATTGTTGGTGTTGAACAGGTATCCGCATTCCGGGTTCATGACCTGAGGGAGCTCATTGAGCTGATGATAGCCTGTAGTAATGGTGCTCGATGTATTGCCGGGCAGTACTTGAGTCCAATCGTAATTTCCTTCCCTGACCGGTAGCAAAGCATTACTTATATAGAAAATCGTATCGTATCGGTCTGCATACATCACATTGAACCGAGGCACCCCTATGATTTCCAATGCTTCTTTGAATTCCGAAAAATTGGTGGCTTTATTCATTTGGTACCACTGGTCGATGGCGGTGATTTTGTCAAATGCTCCGGAATGAAAAGAAAAATACCCCGTTTTGTTTTTGATCACCGGTCCGTACTTGCACCAGTAGGCAGTTCTTTTTACTCTTAGATTTAATTTGCCCAATAGTTTAATGCGGAGCTTTACTTTACGTTTTTCTAACTCCAACCACTTGCCGTCAAATTTGTATTTATTCTTGTCTTTCGGATGCATTTCCAGCTGATAGGTGTCGATCAGATCAGGGTAGTTGTAGGTGTGTGTCCAACCCAAGTGGGTGTTGGTTCCAATAAAAGGGCAGGGGGAGCCCGGAAACAGACCACCGAGCATATTCCATCCTTCTTGGCTAACTACGTGGGCCTCGTACCAACAAAAAGGTCCGGTTAAAGGCTGGTGGGTGTTGACATTGAAATAGGTTTTTCCATCTGTGGTCTTCTTACCTGAAATTGCAAAGGCATTTGAACCGATCTTCTTGTCTTGCACGTTGTTGTCGCTCATTTCTTTCGAAGGCTCGACTTTGTCATTGAATAGGTCTCGAATGATGTTTCCGGAATCTGTATAGAAGTGAATGACCAGATTGAAGCCCGTAAGGTATTCTTTGACTGTGACCGGAAAAGTCCCTTTCACCAATACTTCTTCCGGATGTGTTTCTGCATATCGGTTTAATCCAGCTACATATCCTTCAACAACTTTAAGCACATCTTTTGATAAATCATTGTAATGCGCTTCCACGGACTCTCTGCAACGCAACAATTCGACCAGATAATCCAGCACAGCACCTTGTTTACCCATGTGTCTTCCAAGCAGCCCTTTGGTCGGAAGAAAGGTCTCTTGAATGGTTTTGAAATCATCTTCTGCATGGGCCCATGCCAACCCATATGCCACTTGAGCATCAGTTGCCGCGAAAATGTGTGGTACGCCATAATTATCTCGAATGATCTCAATGGATGTCGGGTCAGTTTGTGTCAGGCCTGTTTTTGCCATAAGCAATAGTACTGCACAATAGAATAAAGGCAAACGCCATGTGTTACCCGATACGGATCGAAATACTGAGTTCAAGAATTGATGCACGTCCGAAAGTTAACGAAAATTGTTAATGCCGGACTATTTGATAATTAATAGTTTAGATGATTTATTTTAAAATAATGGAAACCAGAAACTTAAGATATATGTAATCTAGCTTTTGGTAATGCTTTCGCTCTCATTCTCTGAAACGGAATCGGCGGTTGAATCGACAACTTCTCCATATTTTTCCTTGCTTTCAGAATAGCCTTCATTGGGGTCGATCTGCAAATACCTCGAGAGGATCTTCACTCCAAAGTAAAACGGTATGGTATCGGCTAGTGCCGTAGCAAACTTAAAGACGTAACCGGATAAAATGAAAATGGTAAGATTTGAGAATAAGCTAATTTCAGGGTCGATTGGAAGGGCATTCGCATAGTAATGTGTGATGAGCACTACCGCGATAGAATCTACCAGCTGGCTAACTAAAGTGGATCCATTGTTTCTCAACCACAGGTGCTTTCCTTTGGTCAGTCGTTTCAACCAATGAAAGATGTGTACGTCGCAAAACTGAGCAGTTAGATAGGCTATCATCGATGCTGCGGTTGCGCCAAATGCCAGCTCTCGGATCTCAAAAAATACCCGACCATGTGTTTCATAAGGAGGTAAGCCGGTTTCAGGATCGATTTCAGGATAAGGAGGCAGCTCTCCCCCCAGCCACAGTATAAACAATACCCACAAGTTAAGAACCAACCCGATCCAAACAATAAGATTTGCCCGGCGTCTTCCATAGATTTCACTAATAAAATCGGTGCAAAGAAATGTAATTGGATAAGCAAGAATACCAACGGCCAGCATGAACGGGACTTTGGTGTCGCCCACATAAAATGACAAGTCAATAAACCGGGTGATCCCCAGAATATTCAGCATGGTCAGAGAACCAAGAAAAACTCCCGCGAGGACCAGAAAAACGGTTTCTCTTCTGATATTCAGATTTGTTTCAGACCCTTTCGGTGAGAACATTTAACATGATTTTACTACTGTTCGTAACTTTCTACCGCAAACATAAATAAATTGTTACAACGGCGTATATACTGCATCTCGAATATCTTATATTAGCGGACGAATTACGAGGAAACTGAGATGAACAAAGTTTTTACGTTGCTGAAAATTGAGGCCGATGAAAGGCGAAGCGTTGTTCTGATTATGCTGCTTTCTTTTTTCCTTGGAGTTTTCAATGGTACATTTTACATCGGATCGCACAGTCAGTTCCTGGATACATTCGGTAAAGAGGAAATAGCAAATGCATATGTAATTTCAGGGGTGGTCGGAATTGTGATGACCTTTATTTATGCATTTTTTCAAGCGAGGATCTCTTTTTCAGCTTTGTCGAAATGGAACCTGATCATGATCAGCCTAATGGCGATTGCGTTGCGAATGGCCTATGACTATGTAGATCCGGCAAAAGTGGATTTTGCTTATTTTGTTTTGTATGGTCCGCTGAATATTTTGGCAGTGGTCGCCTTCTGGGGAATGGTCAACAGGATTTACTCGTTGCGTCAGGGAAAACGTTTGTTTGGGATTATCGATGCGGGAATCATTTTTGGCATTATTGTAAGTAGTATCAGTATTCCATTACTTCCTATCTTAATAGGTTATCAAATTGGACTTCGTGATCTGATCTATGTGAGTGCGTGCAGCACGGTATTGGCCTTTTTGTTTCAGTGGGTGATTGCCAATAAATACCTTCGGGTAAAGAAGGAGGTTCAACCGGAAAATGAAGTAGCGGAAAAGGAAAAGTCATCGATCAGTTTGCTCAAACTGTTTAGAGGGAAATATACACGTGCAATGGCCATTTTTGTGGGTATTTCTGTGGTGGTTGCCTTTTTTGCTCAATTCTCGTTCATGGCTGTTGCCGAGGAACGTTATCCGAATGCGTATGAGCTGGCAAATTTTCTTGGGGTTTTTACAACCGCGTTGATGGTGGTAACCTTTTTGATCAAAACATTTGTGTACAACCGTTTAGTGGACTCATTCGGGCTTCGTACTAGCTTGATGATGCTTCCATTGATTCTAGTTGTCCTGACAATAGGTGCTTCATTGGTTGGAGCATTTTCAGATCTAACGCTCATTGAGAGTCAGGGCTTCTTGTCCTTCTTTTTGATCATTTCGCTTAGTAAATTATTGGCTCAGTCGCTGAAAGAGGGTATCGAGCTCCCGTCCTTCAAATTATTGTATCACTCGGTAAAAAGTAATATACGTCATGATGTGCAAGCAAAAATCGATGGAACGGTGAATGAAATATTCGCTCTTCTATCAGGTGGTTTGCTTGCTGTGCTCGGCCTTTTTGCTTTTGTGGAAATAGAGCATTACTCGTATGTGCTCTGTTTAATATTAGTGCTTTGGGTAATGTCGGCCATCAGGTTATACAAGGAGTACAAAAATTCCCTGAGGGCATCCTTGGATGGTGCTAGTATTCAGACCGGAAAGGATGAAAAAAGAAGTGTTTTGGAAAACTTCCGAATGAATTTGCCCGAGATGAATTCGAATTCAATTATCGGGATGCTGAAGCTGATCAAACGAGCGGATGCCATGAATTATGGTAATGCTCTGGTGAATGCTTACCAGATAGATTCAGAAGACGTCAAAAAATACGTGGAGCATGAAATTATCGCCGGACTCCACAAGCAGACTATTGAAGAGATTGAAAAAACAATGTCTTCGAAAAGTGCAATGACAAGATTGAGAAAAGAAGTGGAAAACAGCATGAAATCAGGATTGTCTGATTTGAATGAGCTATCGATCTCAGGGAACAGAGAAGATCGTTTGAGGGCTGCCGTTCTGTTGAAAAACACATCTGCTCAGGAGTCGGGAACCATGCTTTATAGATTGATTCGAGATGTTGATCCTGAGGTAAAGGCCGAAGCCATTATAACAGCTGCAGCGAACGGCCATTCAGATCTGGCGGTTTCTATAATTGAGATGCTATCCCATCCTAAGTACGGAAGCCTCGCCTTTGCCGCGCTAGAGCACATGGGCGCAGCTATCATTGATTCGTTGGAGGTGAGCTTTAATAAAACTGGTATTGATCAAACAACTCAGCTTCGAATTATTGAGCTGCTGGGGAAATGCGACTCAAAAAAGGCCGATGCATTGCTGCTCAAAAAGATAAGTCATCCCCATCGTGTTGCTGTTTATGCGGCCATTGAGCAGCTGGAAAACAGAGATCCTGAAATAACCGGAGAGACGGAGTACATGCTGTTGAATGTGCTCAACGAGTTGCTTGCTTCGCTTTCGCTCACAATGAACGTGATTAATTCTTTGGATCGTGAATTACGACATTATGAGCTGTTGAAAAACGCATTGGAAAGAGAATTGTCGACTAATTTTGTCAGAGTATTTTCTATCCTGAAGCTGTTGTATGATAAGAAATCGGTTTTGTACGTTCAGGAGAATCTTCTTTCCGGGACTCCGGAGAGCATTGGATTTGCAATGGAGCTGATGGAGCTGTTCATAGCTGAAGACCTCAAGCCAAAGCTGTTTCCTTTATTTGAGGACATTCCAAGAGCCAATAAAGTGAAGAAATTAGAGGATCATTTTCCGATTGAGCATGTGGAAACGGAAAATTGTATTCAGGTAATTTTATCTCAGGATATAACCGAAATAAGTGCGTGGGCAAAATGCATAGCTATGCATACTCAGGACGATGAAATTGAAGAAGGTTTGCTGAATCACTTCAAATCCAATGTTTTTGGGAAAGCCCCAATTCTATATGAGACTGCTGGTTATCTGCTGGCAAAAAACAACAATAGTGCTTTGCTTAGTCTAGCGGACAGGATTTCGTTTGAAAAGCTTTCAGAGATCAACCGTATACATGAATTTGTCGATGATGAAAATCGGCATCTCATGTTCAGAAAAATGATCTACATATCCGAGCACCCGGTTTTCGGAAATTTGAACACAACGGATAAGTTAGTCCTGGCCGGGTATATGAAATTCGTTCGTGCGTTGGAAGACGCAGACGACTTGTCTGAAGCGGAGCTGCTTTTTGTAGCTGAAGGGACTGCTCAGCTAGTATCAGGAGAGGATAAATTGCATTATGAAAAGGGAAGTTTGATTCACCTGGGTGAATTGGATAGGGAATCATATGAAGTAAGCGTTGGAGTGGATACAGTGCTTTATGTACTTCCAAAAGGAAGTTTTACCGAACTGACGAACCGCCCGGATTTTGTTGAAGCTTGGCTCAATACAATTTGGTCCAGAGCAGATAATGTAGCATAAATGATGATAATTAATAGGACTGTCTTATTTTAGACAATTCGATAGGAACCGAGAGTTTAAATGACCAATAAAGAAAAACAATACGCTAAAGCGACTACGATCTTCAGGCAGTTGATTTTGAACATCATTGTTCCTGTAGTTTTGGCCATTATTGCTCTCGCGATTTACAACAATTATTCACGAACAACCGCATTCAAGAACTTCTACCACGAAAAAAATAACCTGGTTTCTTATTTCATAGAGAATACGCTGCACCAGCAAGATATTGCATTGGAAATAGAGGAAGACAATTTGGATAAAAGACTAGAGATCTTGTCCGATAGTTTGATCAATTACTATATGGTCGGTGCGAATGTTGATTCCTTAAATCTGTTTGAAATCCGGGAGTCTTTGGGTATGGATCCGAACCAAGAAGATATCTACATCATCGACAATGGGGTTATTGTGAATACAACCTATCCACCCGACTTGAATCTAAACTTCTACGATTTTGGGGAAGATTTTAAGCAATATCTGGAGAATGTTCAATTAGCAGATTCTTTCAAGAGCGAAAAATTTTCAATTGAAATGTCAACTAAAAAGCTCAGAAAGTACACGTATCAGCCGACAAAAGACGGCAGGTACATTGTGCAGCTTGGTGTATACTCGGTAAGAGCAAATGAGGTAATTAGCAGCACCAACGAGATTCTTTTAGACATTTCCAAAGAAAACCCTGCGATATTGGATGTCGATCTGTTTATCGGAGCAGACCCACCGTTTTCCTTCGATTCGAGTGCGGAAATGGAGCTGGATAGTGCGCTGATCGACAAAGCCTTTCGAAGTACCAAGTCATTGGCAAAAGATACTACGATAGATGGCAAGGCGTTAAATTACGAGTACGTGTACATGAAGCGCGAAAACACGGAGCTCTACAAGGGAGCTGTAATACGCATTGTTTCTGATCATACTCAGGACAAAGAATTTGTTCGACGCAGTCTTTGGAACAGTGTCCTTATTTTCTTGGTTACCATTACCATTGTGATTGTGCTGATTTACAAAAAATCAAAAGTGATTACCAATCCAATCAAGAAACTACTTAACAACGTGAATCGAATTACAGCTGGCAACTTGAACGAACGGGCTGATGTAGAGGGAAACAATGAGATTGCAAGGCTATCTGAAAAGTTCAATGTAATGGTATCGCGGTTGGAAGATCACTATAAAAATCTTGAGCAGAAGGTCAAGGATCGTACGGCGGAGATCAGTCAAAAAGCTGCGGAGATCGAAGAGAAGAACAAAAATATCGAAGACAGTATCCGGTATGCAAAACGAATTCAGAATGCCATACTCCCACCGGATGATTATTTGCAGGATACGTTTCAATCCTTTTTTATCTTGTATAAGCCAAAGGATATCGTCTCTGGTGATTTCTATTGGGCCCATAAAAGTGGAGATGAACGCATGTTCGCGGTAGTAGATTGTACCGGTCATGGAGTTCCGGGAGCCTTCATGTCCATTGTTGGTAATGACCAGCTGAATTATGCGGTAAACGTGAAAGGAGCCAATAATCCGGGTGATATCATGAATTATTTAAATGAAGGAGTTCGACATGCGCTTCGTCAGAGATCCGGAGAGTCTTCCGTAAGAGACGGAATGGACATGACGTTGATTTCCATCAATTACAAGACGATGAAGCTGAACTATGCCGGCGCATACAACCCGGTATATGTATTCCGAAATCAGGAGTTGATCGAGCTGGCCGTTGATCGATTTGCTGTGGGTGGATTTATTGATGAGGAACTGCATCAGTTTGAAAATCGGGTATTCGATTTACAGGAGGGGGATATGATCTATATATTCTCTGATGGATATGTAGATCAATTTGGAGGCCCCAGAGGCAAAAAGCTCAAGCCCAAACGATTCAGGGCAATTTTGGAAAGTGTTCATCAGTCCAAGCCGATTGATCAAAAGGAAATGCTGGATCAAAGTCTGCTAGATTGGATGGGAGATGATATTGAACAGGTAGACGATGTATTATTGGTAGGATTTAAACTGTAAAATGGCCCAAACGATCAATATTGTAATAGACAAAACATCTCAGTACCTGGATTGGACCAATTCATTAGCAAATAACTTGGCCGGCTACATGGCGAAGAAAGGCAAAGAAAAGGTAAATGTGAAAGTCACAAATGACGTGGGTTCAGAGAAATCAACTCCACTGCTTGTAGTACTGGACGATTCCATTCTAGCCAATCAAAAGCTATTAAAAGAGCTTCAGCCACATATGGAAAACAATTCAGTTTTAGTGTTGGAGCCGACGATGATCAATCATCAGATCCCTTCGTTTTTTTCGGTGCTGAAAAAATTTGAATTTTACCTCTACGATAACCTGGAAAATTCGATTGTCCGCACCGGGCATGCAAAACAAGGGCGTTTGGGTGCGGAATATTGGGCGAAACTCTTTGATCTGTCTAATGCACTTCTCAATAGCTCGAAGGAGAAGAACAAGGCTTCTACCGTAAAGATCTTTATAGCAGAAACAGGAATTGATCTGATGATGGATCGCTACAACCTGATGAGAGACCTAAGAGAATCGGGTGCTGAAATCTATCCGAGGACACCGCTTTCCGGAGATGCATCAAAACAGGAAGAAGAAGTTAAACGAATTTTGCAAGAGGTTGACTACAGTGTTCATTTGTTCGGTTCATCATTTGATGAGTTTGAATCAATGAAGCATTGCAATTTGCTTGCTTCTCAGATAGCTATAGAGCGATCCGAAGGGAAAAATCCATTAAGAAGATTTGTATGGTTGCCCCTTGGACTCAAGCTATCAGAAGAGAAAAAGCTCGCTTATGAACAATTAAAAAGGGACTATGATGCATTGCACGGAGCTGAGCTGATTCAAGCCCCTCTTGAAACGTTGAAAACACTCATCTACAATGATATAAGTAGGTCAATGGATCGGAATAATGAAGGAGGCGAGTCATTTGAAGATTGTGTTTATGTGATCAATGAAGTAGCCCATGCTTCAGATGCCGAAAAAGTAGAGAAAGAGCTGAATGCTCTTGGGGTAAAGACAGTGCGTTCGGCTTTTGATAAGGACGACATGGATATCCTGGCAAGGCACAAGCGGATTCTAAGGGAATGTGCAGGTTGCATTTTATTCTATCCGGGAAATAATCCCATGTGGATCAAAAGCACCATGGATGATATTGTGAAGAGCCCTGGATATGGAAGAAAAACAGCATACAAGAGTATTGGCCTGATCAGCCCAAAAGATATAGATGGAATGAACCAGCGATTCGACAATTATGCCCACATCGACAGCAGCAAGAAATTGAATCAAGATTCACTACAAACTTTTGTACAAAGACTTTCCTGATAATGGCGATAAAATCAGATATAGAGAAAAATCAAAAAGGAGCTGAATTGGGAGGGAAAGGATTTAATCCGTTTCCCGGATTGAGGCCATTCAAAATTGAGGAAAGTCATTTGTTCTTCGGAAGAGAAGGGCAAAGCGAGGAGGTGTTGGACAACTTATCCAAAAATCGATTTGTCGGCGTGATCGGATCTTCCGGTAGTGGAAAATCTTCATTGATGTATTGCGGATTGGTGCCGATCTTGCACGGAGGTTTTATTACAGAAGCTGGATCAAAATGGAGAATTATTGCTTCAAGACCGGGTAGTGCACCCATTGATAATCTGGCAGAGTCAATTGCTCGGGAAGAGCTGCCGGATGCGAATGAAGAAGATTTCAAGGTGAGGCATGCCATTACACAATCCATTTTAAAGAGTAGCTCAAATGGTTTGGTGGAAACGGTGCGGCACATGGATAAGAAGCCGGATGAAAATGTTCTGATCCTTGTCGATCAGTTCGAGGAGCTGTTTCGTTTCCGGAAGACCAACAATACACAGAGCGCGTACAACGAAGCAGTTGCATTTGTGAAATTGCTTTTGACTGCAGTGTATCAAAAAGAAGAACCGATCTACATCGTCATCACCATGCGGTCTGACTTTATCGGAGAGTGTTCCCAGTTTCAGGAGCTGACAAAGCTGATCAACGACAGTCATTATTTGATTCCTCAAATGACCAGAAGGGACATCACCCAGGCGATAGAGGGCCCGATCGCGGTTGGTGGGGGACAGATCAGTCATCAGCTGGTTCAACGTTTGCTCAACGATATCGGCGACAAACAGGATCAGCTGCCCATTCTACAGCACGCACTGATGAGGACCTGGGAATACTGGACCAAGTTTTCAGGAAAGAACGAACCAACAGGTACCACGCACTATGAGGCCATAGGTGCAATGGAAAAAGCACTTTCGGACCACGCCAATGAAGCTTATGATGAGCTGAATGAAAGGGAGAAAGAGATTTGCGAGAGTATATTTAAGTCGTTGACCGAACGAGGTAGCGATAACAAAGGGGTAAGGAGACCATCCAGACTGGATGAGCTGGCCAACATTGCACAAGCCTCGGAGGAAGAGGTAATGAGCGTGATCGATACCTTCAGAAAATCAGGCAGATCTTTTCTTACCACCAGTGCGGGAGAGATCAGCTCAGAATCCATTATCGACATTTCTCATGAGAGCTTGATGAGAATTTGGATCAGACTCATCACTTGGGTAGAGGAAGAAGCGAATGCGGTTCAGTTGTATGTGAGGTTATCGAACGCAGCAGAGCTGCATCAGGAAGGGAAGGCCGGATTATGGAGACCACCAGACCTGCATTTGGCCACAAATTGGAGAGAAAAACAAAAACCTTCGGTCACATGGGCCAAGCGATACGCATCAGGATTTGAGCGGACCATGTTGTTTCTTGAAAATAGTGAGGCAGCCTACGATGCAGAGGAAAGGAACAAAGTAAAGCTTCAAAAAAAGGCGCTAAAGCGATCGAGATCCTTCGCTATTGCGATGGGTATTGCAGCGATCTTCCTGCTCGGTATTTTAGTTTGGGCATTCATGCAGTACATCGAAGCTGATACACAACGAAAGAAAGCGGATAGCGCCTTGGCAGAGGCAGATGTGCAGCGAAATCTGGCCGTAGCCAATGCAGAAGAAGCAGAGAAAAATGCACTTGAAGCAGAGAGGAGTGCTGAGGTTGCAATGGAGGCGCAAAAAGAAGCAGAGCTGAAGCGACAAGAAGCGGAAGTCGCCAGGGAGAATGCAACGAAAAGTGCTGAAGAGGCGAGAAGACAATCAAAAATTGCGAAGAATAAGGCGGAAGAAGCAAGAAGAGCGCTGATTCAGGCTGAGGAAAACAGGAAAGAGGCGGAGGAGCAGCGTGCGGAGGCAAACAAAAATGCGAATACAGCTCGGGAAGCAAAGAAAGATGCAGACAAGCTCCGAATGTTGTCGATCTCTAAATCCATGGCGATCAAATCGCAGCAGATCAGAAGAGATCTCCAGGAAAAGGGGCTCATGGCCTATCAGGCATATCAGTTCAATGAAAATTATGGTGGAGATGACCATCAGTCGGATGTATATGGAGGACTGTACGATGCTGCGAAGGCACTAAATCCGTCAAAGTTCAAGCAGATGGATGAACATACAGCAGCAGTGAGATCGATCCGTACAATTGGTGAGAACGACTACATCAGTGCCGGTAGTGACGGGCGTATTATTCGCTGGCAAAATGATGTGCCAAAGGAAATTGGGAAAGAATCGGAAATCATCAGAACGATTGCGGTAGACAAGAATAGGGAAACATTCGCGACAGCAAGTGAAAGTGGAAAAATCTCTGTTTATAATGCGTCCGGTGATTCTTTGATCTCTGAATGGGTTGGTCATTCAGGTGCTGCGATTGATATAGAGTTTATTGGCAGTAATCAAATTGTATCGGTTGGAGTGGACAGTTTGATTTATGTTTGGGACATTAAATCAGGAAAGAAACAAAAACTGGACAATCAGGGAGAACAAATACGTAACTTGACGGTATCGGTCAACGAAGGCGTAGTCGTTGGCGGATGCAATTCCGGTAATCTGATTTTGTGGGATTTGAAAAACAACTATTCCTCAAGTAAAAATTCTCCCGGGATTTCGAATCCGATCACAAGTATCTGTTTCAATTCAAAAGGTGACCGACTTGCTGTTGGCGATATGTCGGGCATGATCAGAATTTTAGATGCAGGTTCGGACTTCTCAATATTGTATACAGAGGTAGGGCATACAGCTCGAGTTACGGAAATAAATTACAGTAGAGACGATAAATTCATGGCGACCGCCGGTCTCGACGGAACTGTTCGGTTGTTCCTTACCGACAATTATGACCTGGCGCCGATCGTAATGAACGATCACATCGATTGGGTTTGGACGGTGAGTTTTTCTGACGATGGAAAAACGGTTTATTCAGGCAGTATGAATAGTGTGATCCAAAAGTTCCCAACGGATACCGAACAGCTTGCTGATCTGATGTGTCCTTTGCTAACAAGAAACATGTCGAAAACGGAGTGGGATAAATACGTTGCACCGGACATCCCTTTTGAAAAAACGTGTGATAAAAAATGATGCGCTACTTAAGATTATACGGCTTACTACTGATTTCGCTATCGCTGACGGAATTCCATGCACAGGATTCCAACTGTGAGGAGATACTAAGAGAAGCGGAACAATTGTACGAAGATGGTTTGCTCGAGTCGGTTCCGAAAGAGCTCACAAAATGCTTGGCGGGATTGAATAAAGAAAACAAGATTACCGCGTATGTTTTGCTTACCCACACGTACTTGTTTGAAGACAATCGGGAAGAAGCCAAAAAGTACATGGAAAAACTGTTGACCTTAAAGCCGGACTATTTGCCGACAATGATCGACGAAAAGGAGTTTGTTGATCTGATGCAGGAATACAACAACGATCCAAGGCTCACGTTAACCGCTTTTGTCGGTAGTAATGCTAGCAATGTGGAAGTACTTACTATTTTTGGAGTACACAACGTGAATGATGCGGCTTTTACACCAAACTATTCGCAGCGTGTCGCGCTCAACTTTGGAGCTTCGGCAGATCTGAACTTATTCCACAATGCCTATTTGTCTGCCGAGTTCGAATACACACAGCTCGTTTTTGATTACACTTCTGATCTCTATGATTTTTCACGGCTCAAGTTTACCGAGCGTCAGGATCATCTGATGGGCAGGATGAATTTCATTTATTATTTCGGTAAAACCATGAGCAGATTACGTCCTGCTATAAAAGCCGGCGGAACTTGCGGTTGGTTGATAGGATCTGATAGTGAATTTCAGCGGGAGTACCTCGATTTTTCGCAGGGGATTGTTTCGGGTTCAGAAGAGAATGTAGGAAATACGAAAAATGCCTTGAATTATTGGGCCAATGCAGGTTTAGGTGTGAATTACAGAATTGGCAAGCACCATGTTTTTGTAGATGCCCGCTACAACATTGCACTTAACAATATGATCAACAACGAGCGGAGGTTCGATAATGAAACCGTCATCCACAAATATTATTTCTTGGACGACGACTACAAGTTGAATTATTTCAGTGTTCAGGCAGGATTTAAGTTTTCCATGTACAAGCCGAAGATTAAAAGGAGCAAAAAGAAAAAGTAAAATGAGCAGGCTTCACATCAAAATAGCAATTATAGCATTGATCCCCGTTTTGATCGGGTGCAAAGAGAAAGCACTCGAAAGCAAACAATTAGATACTTTCATTAAGTTCTTTGGCACTTCGGATCTTGAAGTAGGGTATGACCTGAAGGCCACGGCAGACGGTGGGTACATTCTTGCAGGAACCCAAACCAGGGCTTCAGGTTCAGATATCTACGTGGTAAAAACCGATCGATTTGGAAATCAGGAATGGACGCGAAACATTGGTGGCTCTTCCAACGAATCTGCTGCTTCGATAGTGATCGATACCGATGGAAATTACGTGGTTGCAGGGTATGTTGAAAACGGCTCCGGAAATCGGGATGTTTATTTGGCGAAGATCGATGCAAACGGGGTTGTATGGCAATCCACGTTTGGTGGAGCGGAAAATGAAGAAGGGGCTGACCTGGTGCTTACGGACGATGGTGGGTATGCTGTCGCAGGCTATTCTACAGATGCTTCAGGCGATCAAAATGCACTACTGGCTAAATTTGATGGGTCCGGAACATTGGTCTGGACGAAAGACTACGGAGCACTTGGGGCTGATTGGGCAACGAGCTTACTTCAGAAGTCGGATGGGGGATATGTATTGGCAGCTTCTACCAACAGCTATTCAGCGCCAGGTCTGGACAATACAAATTTCATGATAGTGGAAACCAATGCAATAGGTGATGAGATCGATAGATTAACGTATGGCACGACGGAGTCCAATTTGAACCCGCACATAGACATTGACAATTCTACCGGAAATTATGTGGTTGCAGGTACGAATGTGAATTCCGGGGCGGGCACATCACAGATCTTCTATTTCACCTGCAGTTTTTCCAATATACACAGCATTGGAAGCCAAGCCACTTTAATTAATTCAACTTTTGACAATTGTACTGACCTGATCGTTGACACGGAGAACACATTCTTGTTAACGGGCAATCGGGACCTGGCACCGGCAGGTTCCGCGGAACGACAATTCTCTACCTTGTATGTTCGAATTGGAAATGGAGATACCATTGAGGAGACGGTAGGCTCCAATGATGCTTCTAATCAAACGGGGCATTCCATTGTGGAAACGACAGACGGTAGGGTGGCGATTGTCGGTTCAAACGATGAGGTTAGCCTGAGTGGCATGATGACATTAATAAAATTGAGTAAAACCGGACAACTTAGCCAATGAAAACTACGTCTACTTTAATATCTCTTTTAATCCGCTTTATGAATCTTCGCGCGTTTTCTACACCAAAGAAAATTCCGGCTTTTTTACTCGTTTTTGTTGCTTTCTTCTCATTGAATTCGGCTAAGGCTTCTCACATTGCCGGTGCCTATTTTTCTTATGAATGCATTGGAACAAATCAGTTTGTGGTTACATACAACGAAATTTGGAGGTGTAATATAACACCAAGTGCAACATCGACTTATTCAACCACGAATGATTGTGGTCTCAGCAATTTGTCATTTGAATCGCTGACGCTGGATACGGTTATTATACTGACTCAGTCATGTCCTTCATTTCTCACTACTTGTGATGGTGCAGGTTCCCCTCAAGGATTTCAACTTGCGGTTTACAAGGATACAGTAACCCTTGCGGGCACGTGTAATTCGTGGCAGTTCTTTAAATCCTCATGTTGTATTTATACGGTGAATAATCAAAATGCAAGTCAGTCTTTTTACTATGAAACTGAAATGAACAGTGTAGCCCAGTCTTGCAATAATTCGGCGTATCCGCTTAATCCCGGAGCACCTAATTATTTGACAAATGAACAGGTAATTCATGATTTCAACTTTGTAGATCCGGACGGGGATTCTTTGGTTTACACTTTGGTCGATTCTAGAGCAACTGCGGCAACAAATAGACTGTATACATCCACTTATAGAGGGGATAGTTGTATTGGAAATGTACAGATAAATCCAGTTACCGGAGAGGTTAGTTTTAATGAGTCGACCATAGGATTGTTTATTGTATCTATGAAAATTGATGAATATAGAGGAGGAGTGCTACTCGGATCTGTATTTTATGAAACATTTTTTACCATTACAGCAGGAGTTGCAACTAATTTTGCACCGCAGAGCCAGGGAATTTCAAATGTTTCAGGTGCTTCTCAGGTTGCATCTTCACAGTTAACAACCTGTCAAAGTTCAGAGTTTTCTTTTGACATAACATTTGATGATTTTAATTTAATTGATAATCTTACTGTAACTAGTAATGTTGATGATCTATTTCCAGGAGCGACACTGACTCAGACAGGAACAAATCCTGTAACTGCGACAATTTCTTTTGATGCGACTTCTGTAAACCCAGGTTATTACAACATTGCAATTGAGTGTAGAGATGATTTTTGCGATTATTACAAGGCAACTACAGCCGTAATTGGTCTAACAGTCTATCCCGATGTATTTATAGATTCTATACCGAAAACGGACATTACCTGCGAGGGGAATGATAACGGTACTCTTAATGCGTTCATATCTGGTGGAATAGCAAACTATGATTACTACCTAAATGCTTTTTTGAAAATTGGAAATACTTCATCGACAGTCTTTACTCAAACGAATTTAACCCCCGGATCTTATCAGATATTAGTTATTGATAATAATGGCTGTGCCGATCTTGACGTAGTTACAATTAACGAACCAGATGTTATTTCTGCAGACTTATTATCTAAAAAAGATTTAACCTGCAATGGAGGTAGTGATGGAGAATTTACGGCAGATATAAAAGGTGGAACTACATACTGTATAACTGGTCCATCAAGCTCAAGCTTGATGAATGTGGATAGTATTCACTTAGCGGGAGAAACACAAACAATTGACTACGACCCTGTATGTCCTGCTGTGACCAATTTTGACGATCAAACGGATCTTATTGCCGACGTGATTGTTGGAAATTCGTATAATCTTACTGTTCAGTTTGGAACATGCAGTGGTAATTATGGAAGTGTTGCACAGGTTTGGGCCGATTGGAATTCAGATGCTATTTTTTCATCTTCAGAATCAATTGGGACCTGGATAGGGTTTACACCTCATGATACGACCTTCACATTTACAGTTCCTGCAAGTGCATGCAATGGCAAAACAAGGATTCGTGTAATGCAACAATTGCAATATTCTTACTTATTTCCTTCAATAGCAACACCAACGCTACCGCTAGATCCTTGTGATGATTTTTATTATGGTTCGGTTACCGACGTTACTATTGATATTTCCGGAGGTGCATGCTCAGGTGGTGCAGCAGGGTACACATTAAGTATAGATGGTGGCATAACCGAACAAGACGATAATGCGTTTTTTAGCGGTCTTGAAAGTGGGGTTTATACGATTCGGATTTTTGATCAAAATGATTGTGAGGCAACTGCAACAGCAGTCTTGGAAGAACCAACCCAACACATTGCTCAGATTGATTCCTCGTTCGATGTTTCGTGCTTTGGAGCTGGTGATGGCAGAATTTATGCAAGTGGTTTCAAATTCAGACCAGACGTTTGTGAAGCAGTTTATCAAACAGCATCATGTACATACAATGACATGATTGATGGAGTAACATTCAGATCGGGGGCAACCACTTTATTTAACAAAATTAGTGCTTGTGCGGTCTCCGGTGATAATTACAGTGATTATAGAAATGATACAATCAGTCTATCCGGAGGGACTACTTATGACATAGACGTTAGTGTTGGACCATATGCTCAGGATATTGTAGTTTTTGCAGATTTAAACAATGATGGTGACTTTGACGATCAGGATGAGTTTTATCCTATTGGAATTGCTCCAACCAGCGGAACGATTACGTCAACGATCACATTTCCGGCATATGCAGCAGGCTATGCTACAATTCGGGTAATGGCTCTTTATACGGGTTCGCAGCACTTTCCTATTACGGCTGAGGATGCTTGTGGTTTTCTTGATGGAGGCAGCCTCGATGGTGGAGAATTTGAGGATTATACGGTTTATCTGGGGAATCCCTATCAATATTCCTTAAATGGAGGCCCATTTCAGCCTTCTGGCGAGTTTACAAATATATCTGCAGGACCATATATGATTTATGTACAGGATCATTATGGTTGCATTGATTCGATTTCAGGTTCAATTGCTGAGCCCGCAGATTTGATAGGTGGCCTAGATGTTACTGGAAATGAAACGTGTGAAACATTTAACGACGGATTTGCCGAGGGCTTCGCAAATGGAGGAACGAGTATATCTGGTTCCAACCCCTACCTTTTTCAGCTGGATGGACCCACTTCTTTTGTCGCGCAAACGAGTGCGGTTTTTACCGGTTTGAGCCCCGGAGCGTATGAAATGATTGTAATTGATGCAAATGATTGTCGAGATACTTCTTCATTCTCTGTATTTATGGGAAATGCTGCTCCTTTTCCATTTAGTACCAATCTAGATACGGCATATTATAGAAACCATCCGGATATCGGCCTGTATCCGATTGCTGATCCCGTTCCGGATATAAGCATTACGTATTCTTTTGGTGGAGACGGAATTTGGTCGGATTCTCTTCATCCAAGTGCCTTGGCTCCCGGAACGTATGATGCGATTTACAATTACAACGACGGATCTTGTCAGTTTACAGACTCTGCTTCATTCGATATTTTGCCGGTGAATACGAATATTCTTATTCCCGGAAAAACAACACCATCTGATCCCTGGATATTTTGTGCTGGCGATGAAAATACCTATACCATCGTTGGTATACCAAATTCACGCTATGGAGGAAATTTTGTTAGCTCTCCATACGTAGTGGCTACGCACATTGCTCCGCCAGCTTCGCTGGCCGGTCCTTTTCAGGATACCGTTTATGCAACCCTTGATAATTTGGAATTACTTCCCGGCAATACGTATCCGATCCAACTGGTCAGCTACATTCCCGTTTATTTTGTCGATTCTGTTTTGGGAACTTCAGCATTTGATCATTGGGATTCTGTAAAAGTGACCAGAAATCTCACCATTCGAGAAATTGATCCGGGTACTATTCTAGGTTTAGAAGAAAATTATTGTGAAGGAGATCCTAGTGGCTCTTTGTCGGTAACAGGTCAAAATGTTTCACCTCCGGCAGCAACTCAATTTGGATGGATCAATACGAATGGAGGCTTTACAGGACCAAGTGTAGGAATCGATCCAATCTTTTACCCGGATTCAATCGGAAGCGGAGATACCACAGTAGTAACCTACATTCTGACGGATATGGAAGGGTATTGTTCGGCGAGTGCGGATTTCTACGTTAATTATCATCCAAAGCCGACAATCTCCTTTGTTGGGATCAGTGATACCGTTTGTTCCTATTTCTCAGACACGGTGAAGAGCATACCTTCAGCAGGAGTGTTTTCTAACGGTATCGGATTGGTAAGTAACAATGGTGTAAATGCTGGTAATGCAATATTTGATGTCAACAGTGGAAGCAGCCCAACGCATTGGACGACCAATTTGGATTATTCCTGGGAATACTTTCCCACATGTGTAGTGGATAGTTTCATGACGATAACGGTAATGCCGGATGCTGCTCCTGAATTTACTGTAGAAGATTTTGCGGGAGATACGATTCAGGTAATTGATCCTCTGGAGATTTGCCACAATGATTCAGTAACTTATTTCGCAACGTCACTGAGTGCTCCTGTGAGCAACGGTTTTTTCCCTTGGAATATGGCAATGGTTGGTGAGGCCCCGCTAATCGGATCGAATACGTCTTCTGTTGCTGAGCTTACACGATATCCATTTGAATACATTTATGATGATGGAACGAATCAATGTCCTTATTATGACACCCTTGAAGTGGAGGTATATCCTTTACCGACGGTGGCGATCATTGGCTTGAGTCCTCAATATTGCGGAGATGAACCCGATGCTTCACTTACGCTTCTTCCCAACAGCAACGGGATATTGACATTCTATGATGGTGCATTGATCGATACGGTATCATCAGTCTCACCGGTGCTCTCTCCGGCGAGCTATACAAGTGATACCTCGTTTTTTGTGAATTACCATTATACGGACAGCTTATCCGGATGTTCCGGAGACTTTTTATCTTCTGTATCGGTCGTAGTTGCGCCGAATCCGTTCAGCTCTAACATAGCTCCTGATTATTACAACAATCATCCCGATGTTGGTATTTATCCGATTGCAGATCCGATTCCTGATTTTACGACGGATTATTCGTTTGCAGGAGATGGGGTATGGCTGGATTCACTTCATTTGTCCGTTCTTACGCCGGGAACCTATTCGGTCATTTACAATTTTATCGATGGAAGCTGTGAGTTTTCTGATACAGCTGCGTTCAATGTTAACCCATCCATTGAAAATATTATTATTCCTAGTAAAACGGTCCCTTCCGACCCATGGATATTCTGTTCCGGTGATGGAAACGATTATGCGATCGAGGGAATCCCGTTGTCCCAATATGGAGGTAATTTCGTGAATTCAGCATATGTTACGTCAACGCATATTTCACCGCCGGCATCACTTGCCGGACCTTTTGAGGATACCTTGCAGGCAACACTGAATAACCTGAATGTTCTGACAGCAGGGCAATATCCAATCGAATTTTACAGCTATGTTCCCGTTTACTCGGTGGACACGCTAAATGGAACTGCCGCTTTCCAGGAATGGGATTCAGTGCTGGTGGTAAAACTGTTAACCATCCGGCAGATCAATCCGGGAAGCATTCTTGGTCTGGATGATCACTATTGTGAGGGAGAATCAGGAGGGTTGTTATCGGTCAGTGGACAAAGTGTATTTCCTCCTGTTGCTACTACATCGCAATGGACGAATACCAATGGAGGGTTTACATCCCCAAGTGCAACAGATCCGGTATTTGACCCATCGACTATTGGCGCAGGGGGCACAACTCAGGTCTATTACATTTTGAGTGATAACGAGGGTTACTGTTCAGATTCAGCATCAATTACGGTCTTATATCATCCTGAGCCTGTTATTAGCTTTTCAGGAATAACAGATACCGTTTGTTCCTATTTTGCAGATACGGTTTCTTGTTCACTTGGAGTAGGCGTCTTCTCAAATGGAATTGGTTTGGTGAGTAACGTTGGGATAAATTTAGGAAGTGCTGTGTTTGATGTAAGCAGTGACAGCACGAACCATTGGACGACCAACTTGGATTATTCTCACGAATACTTCCCCGGTTGTACAGTCGACAGTTCAATGACCATTACAGTAATGCCGAATGCCACGCCTTCATTTGCGGTTGAAGATTTGGTTGGAGCTCCAATTGTAGCTATCGATCCTTTGGAGATCTGTCACAACGACTCAGTGACTTACTTCGCAAGCTCATTGGGAAGTCCGGTAAGCAACGGGTTTTTTGCTTGGGATTCTACTACTGTAGGGCAAGCTCCTTTGATCGGCAACAATACTTCTTCTGTTGCTGAAATAACCAATTATCCTTTTGAATATGTTTATGACGATGGAGTGAACCAATGCCCATATTACGATACGCTGGCAGTTGAAGTTTTCCCGTTGCCAACTATTGCGATCCTTGGACTGAATTCAAAATACTGCAGTGATGAGGACTCAGTTGCTTTGACTTTGCTTCCCAATAGTAACGGTATTCTGACATTGAGTCATGATGCTATGATAGATACGTTGTCAAGTGCAGCACCCTATTTAAATCCGGGAGTATACACAAGCGACACGGTCTTCCTTATGAACTATCACTATACAGATAGCTTGTCCGGTTGTTCCAATGATTATTTGGCCCTGATCAATATTTATGAGGCACCTGTTGCCGACTTTTATATCATCGATAGCTGTGCGATGAACCCAACAACGTTTATCAGCACGTCTTTGGGGAATGCAACTTCTTTCATTTGGGATTTGGATGACGGAGGATTAGCATCAGGTGATACGGTAATATATACCTATCCTGAACCGGGTAATCAGGTAATCATATTGTATGCAAGCTCAAACAATTGCTCCAATGTACTGGTTGATAGTGTGAACATTGGTAATACCCCTCTTCCGGATTTTACTTACGCTTATGGTTGTTATGATCAGTCGGGAATCCATACAAATGCACCGGCGTTGTTCTATGATGCATCTACTCAGAACAGTGGCCCTGCTATTGGGTATTGGTTCTGGGATTTTGGCGATTTGACTACCTTGGCTGACACATCTTTGCTTGATACTACAAGCTATTCTTATTCAGCTGCGGCTCCCTTTGATGTTTCATTGTATGTGGAGAACATTTATGGCTGTGGAGACACGATAACGAAACAGCTCATTGTCCAGCCGTACTACAACCTAATGGACACTATTGTAATGCCTGCGGGATACCAGAAAAATTATTTTGATGATCTGGAAAGTACTGTGCCGGAATGGTTGATCGATGACATAGCAGGTGTTAATTCTACTTGGGAGCTGGGAACACCATCAGCTGTAATTGATGCGCCTTATAGTGGTGTGAATTCTTATGTAACAAGTTTGTCCGGAAGTTACAGCGATGATGAAATGTCTTATGTATACGGTCCTTGTTTCGATTTGAATCGTTTAAAAAGACCTATGATTAAATTGAAGACCTGGTCGGATGTGATCGACTATGGGTCGCTGTTTGGATCTAATGATGGTGCCAGACTGGAATACTGGACAGGTGCATCAGGTTGGAGGACCATTGGAAATACACAGGATGGGATCAATTGGTATAATGCAGACAGTATTTATTCCGGTAGTCCGGCAGGACCGCATGATTTCCTAGGATGGTCTGGACAGGATACTTCATGGCAGGATTCCAGATACAAGCTAGATGAGATCAAGGATGGTACAGATAGCGATACATTGGTTCGATTCAGAATCGCTTTCCATTCAGACGATCTGCTTGCAGGTGGCGGTTTCGCATTTGATGATATTTGGATCGGTGAAAGGAAAAAGAGAGTACTTGTAGAGCACTTTACCAATACAGAAGATGGACCTTCCATAGCAGTCCAGAGCTCATTCGATGCAATGATGCAGGTCAATGAGCCGGATGCGATCGACCTTCAGTACCATACGGAAAATCCAAGTGGTGACGTATTTTGGTCGGAATACCCTTCCGGACCGAATGCCAGAACATTGTATTATTCTGTGGGAGACATTTTGCCGTACTCCATAAACGATGGTAATGTCTACAGAGATAGTACACACAATTGGTTGGCAGACTCTGCTGTTTTCAAGGGCAATTCACTGCTAGACCCAGGGTTTAAAGTGGACTTGACAGGAACAACGATCAATGCTACCACAAGAGAGGTGAATGTGCGGGTTAAACTGCAAGCGTTGAGCGATTACATCAATGAGAATATACGGGTTCATATTGCGGTAATTGAGCAAGATGCCGGTGTCATTGGAGCAAGAAATGTAGTCAGACAAATGTTGCCGGATGCCGGTGGAGCCATTCTTCCTGTAACGAGTATGTTTACGGATGATACGTTGTCTATGTCAGCACAAACTTGGACGGTTCCCGCTTCCATGGATATAGGAAATATCATGGTGGTTGCGTTTGTGCAGAATTACAACACACAGGAGGTATATCAGTGTGCGGATAATCTGAACTTCCTAATTGCTACAGATGAACTTGAGAACGGTGGATCATCTTCGTTCTTGATCTTCCCGAATCCGGTTAAGTACGAAGCAACGGTGCTATTCGACAAACCAATAGAGGAGGATCACACGGTTGAAGTATTCAATTCAATAGGTCAGAAAATGGATCATGTTATTGTACGAAGAGGAGCCAATCAAGTAGCGTTAGATTTCGATCGTTACCGTGGAGGTGTGTATATAGTGCGGGTATTAGCACAAAACAGATTAGTTGGTTGGTCCACTATGATCAAGCAGTAACGCGTATTAATTCATTTCAATTTCGGTTGCTGACCTCTTGTGATTCATGAGGATGGAAATAAAGTTCTTATTGGACCAGTTGGGGTCGATTAATTTGACGCATAGTCCATTTGAATGAATTTCCCAGCATTCTGATTTTACTACGGACAAATGGTGAAATGGTATACACCATGCAGTGGCTAGATCACCTTGCGAAAGCTGAATGAGTGCGCCTCCCGGACGAATTTCAATGGTGCCAAATACGAGTTCAGAACGGTTCGGAAAGTTTTCGATCAACTCTCGGCTTGCTCTGTGAATGACCATTTTCGAGCAGAAAATTTGTGAAATGCTGAGCTGGCTTGCCCATTGGTATTCAGGACCGATTAGCCCTGAAATTTCAAATTCCTGTTCTTTGTTCGGCTTGAAGTAGTTTGCAATGATCATATTCTTTACTACACTTTTGTCGCGTAGATGTTCATTATAAACGCAATAATCGTGCTGAATATTTTGTTCTACTCGGTTTGGGGATGGTCCACTATTGAGTGGAGTTGGTCCAATAACCTGACCAATGCTAGCGTATCTAGCTGACAATAGGCGAGAAGATCAGTAGATGCGTTCTGATAATTCCCGTTGTAATTGCCCTGAAACATTTGTGCAAAAACTAAACTTGCCATTGCCCCATCGCTGATGTTTAATCCGGAATAGCTGTTTTCTGTGGTTGGGAAAATTGCAGGATATACGTATTTAAGTGAAGCCGAGCCTTTCATCTCCGGCGTGTAATACCATTTTTTCTTGAAGGGTGTCATCAAGTCTACCATTCTCAAGAGTATGGCTTCTATTCTAGTTTTGTACTGTGGGTAAGAGTTAGCGAGGTTGTTGAGAATTCGTTTTTCAAATCCAATGTTATATACCAAAATAGTTCCGGTTGTACCACAATGGTCAAGCAGATGATCGATGAACAATGCTCTGGGATCAACACCGTTCGGTTCAGCAAGAAACTCAACGTGTTCAGGTAATGCATTTTTACTGTGTTGTTTGTGCATGGAATATTGAAAAGGGATCGGCTCGTAAGGAAATGATCCCTCTAATTGTGGGACCGCAAATGACATGGTTTCAAAGTCAAGGAAATGCACAGGGTACGCCAGATCATTTAAAAATTGGTTAATACGATCACGATGAATGTAGGATTCTTCTTGGACTTCAGCATCAATCTGTTTTTGTTGATTTGCACTGAAATTTTCGCTTTCCGGAATCTGGTGTAAAGAAACGATTCCACGGTTGTATAGATCGAATTTTCTGCTTTCTCCCAATCCTGAAATATCGAAAACCGAATAATCGGGAACGTCAGACCAGCAGTGCCCCGTGAAATCGCAGGAGTAGGGTGCTGAACAATGCGGACCTATCGGAACGTTGGGTATTGCCGCACTATTCAGTATTCCTTTAAATTGATCGATTTGTGTTTGAATAGTGCTCAGGTAGGGTTGTATGGTTTCACGAATGGAAACCGTTGTAAAGAGCTGTTGTATGTCCAGCTCACCATCTAGTTTATAGGTTTTATTCAAATGCACAATGGAAATGTCTTCCAGGTCAACACCAGAAGCCATAATTACATATGCTTGAAGAGCAGCATCTTGGATATAGGTTGATTTCACACCTGTTGAGCTCTTCACTTCGTATGCTTTGTACCCATGATCTGATTTAACGAGAATGTCCATCGCCGCAAGAACACCATCGTGCAAAAAAGCGGCTTCGTAAATTACATTTTCGCCTCGTTGGATTGCTTCTTTAGTGGCGATGACCGAAGGAGTGAAATCATAATAACTTTCAGGAGTCAAATCAATTCCTCCGGGATGCAGATTCTGCGCAAGCTCGCCCACATTGGTTCCTTGTTGAAAGATTGCTTCTTGTTGCTCGGTTATCGGATCTCTCAGCTCACCATGGTGCTTGTTCAGATAGAGGCATTTGGTGCATTTTACGCCTCGCATAAATGTAGATTTAGATAGAATGTGAGTCATTGTAACAAAGAATAAAAATGCAATTACACAATTAAGAACGTAAAAAAATTACGTTCTACTAAATTATTTTGGTTTCAAATTAAAATATCAAAAAGACTGCACTATGCCGAAATCAAATCCGCTTAAGCCCACAGAATTGTTTATGGAGCAATATAATTTCATTGGTGAAAATTATTTCATACACCTGTATAATAAAATGCCGTGTAAGAAGAGTTTTAACGACTGTTTTATCTATCAGCTTGAGAGCGAGCTTGAAAAGGAGGGGTACAAATTAAAATTGCTTTGGGATTGGGAATACAGTCATCCAAAAAAATGCATCCACAATGTATTTCAGTTTTACGACCTGGGAGATCAATTGCTACTAAAGACGGAAAGCACATCTCTTGACAAGGCTGTCCTTTACTATCCAGTTGCTAAAAAGAAAATGGTGGAAAAAGAGCTGGTGCCGATTTTTCATCGGGCGCAAGGTAAAAGGTCGGAAAAGGCTTCTGTGAAGATGCTGGCGAAGACGGACTGGGGCCTGGAGTTTGAACAATTCGAATTTGATCCGGTTTCAATTAAGAGGAACAATTACAATGAGGACTTTTGGGATTTCGATGCCCATCTCACGAAACACCTGACGGAAAGAAATGGGGGGCTGGTGCTGCTTCATGGAATACCTGGAACAGGTAAAACTTCTTATCTATTGCATCAGTGCACCAAACTCAAGTCGAAGAATTTCATTTATATACCACCAAATATGACTCAAGCGATCAGCGATCCCAACTTGATTTTACTCATGCGCGCCGAAACGGACGCTGTACTCGTTATCGAGGATGCCGAACAAATTCTTGCAGCAAGAGACGGTGGGAATTCAGCTGCCGTGAGTAACTTATTGAACTTAACGGATGGATTCTTGTCTAAATGTTTTGATCTAACCGTGGTATGCACGTTTAATTGTACACTGAATAATATTGATCGCGCATTGCTTCGAAAAGGACGCCTAAAAGGTAGATATGAATTTGGTCGGTTGAAGGGTAAGGTATTGGCTGAAAAGAGCAAGGAGCTAGGCCTTGAAAATACATTGGATACACCAATGACCTTAGCGGAATTGTATAACTTGCAACCGGACCAGTGGAACGATCCTTTTTTGGATGGAATAGAGAATAAAATTGGATTTGTTGCTTAATGGATTGTAAATAGATTGAATATGAATAAGGTAGAGCTGTTTTTTGAAAAGGTAAAGACAATAGGGTTTTGGAATAGGTTGTTCGGCTGGTCTGAAATGAGAACTTTGTCCTACGAGGCGATTGAAGAATTGATCCGAATGACCAAGGATCTGGAAGAGCTGCGGTCAAACGTGGCTAAGCTTGAAAAGAGTGAAGCCGGTATGCTGGAGAAAATAAGCGGGTTGGAAGAAAATGTAAGTAACGCAAAGCTCAATGATGCCAGGCGTGAGTCGGAGTGGAATACAGATAAAGAAAGCCTTGCTCGTATACAACAAGATCGTGCTACCCTGACCAAAAAGCTGGCAGAGTTTCAAGCGCTTGAAGAGCAAAAGACGAAAACGTATCATAAGAATGTAGAAAAGCTAAATCATGCTTACGATCAGCTCAAAACCGAAAAGGAACGATTAAATGATGCCCGTGTAGAAGAGCAGCGATTGGAGCTGGAAAACATGAAAACTACCTGGCAGCAGCACGAGAAAGATATTGAACAGGAGATCAAGCGCCTTTGCGCTAAGCATACGATCACTTACCTTGACTCAGTTCCATTTAGAGGAAAGCCGGATAACCCTGTGGAGATTTGTGAAGAAGTAATTGTCTTTGATGCTAAATCTCCTCGAGGTGAAGAGCTTGGTAATTTCCCTACATACATTAAAAATCAGGCAGAGCAGGCTTCGAAATACGTAAAGCACAAAAGTGTAAAGAAAGAAATCTATCTTGTCATTCCTTCGAATACAGTTAGAGTCATTGATAAATTTCATTACCAGCTGGGAAGCTACGATGTATTTGTCATAACAAAGGATGCGTTGGAACCGGTCCTTTTATCATTGAAAAAGATAGAGGAATATGAATTTGCTGACAAATTAAGTCCTGAGGATAGGAGTGCACTATGTCGTATAATTGGAAAGTTTGCACACACGACAAAACGAAGAGTTCAGATCGATCAATTTATGGCAAACCATATGTTGGAGCTGCTTAGATTAGCGGAAAGTGAGTTGCCCGAAGAATTTGTGGGGTTGATGAAGGATTTCGAAAAGGCTGAAAAGCTGAATCCCTCAACGGAGCGACGAAACAAAGAGATCGACATATCTAAATTGTCCGATGAACACAGTAAAATAAATGCCCAGGCCGAGATCAGAGAGCTGATCGTTCCAAAATCATTGGATGACATCGAATAAATATGTAGTACGTAATTAGATTACGTTTTGCGTTCATAGATTGCTGTGTATTTAAAACTCAGGAATCATGAAAGAAATGAAGAAAACCTTAGATTGGGACATTGAAACTATTCCCGTTCGAGTTAAAGAAAACGTGCTAACCAATTGGGTTGCAATAAGTAGAAATGATACGGGTGCGATCCTAAGCGTAAGGAGCCAAAAATACAAGCCGTTTAAAAACAAAGATTTACACCGATTGGTTGAACGAATAAAATCGAAAACAAATTATGAACTTGTTGGATATCAAGATTTTAGGAAGGGAAGGAGAGTAATCGCCTATCTGAAATTGAATTCCGAAAACCTTCCAAAAGGATTATCTAAACTATCGATTGGAAAGTCAGAAACCAATGATTTTTTATTGATCGGAAATGCTCACGATGGGAGCAGCGCCTTATTTCTAGCCTATACCAATGTATTACTCCGATGTGAAAATCAGTTTACTCTTCCCATGCGGCTCTTTGGAAAAGAGCATAGGGAGTCAATTCACTTTACGGAAGATTCAATTGAAAAGGTGATTCGTGATTTTCATGAGGAAAGGGAAAAGATTTACGAGCTAATGAATGGATGGCGGCAGCAAGTAGTACCGGAAGGATTGATTGATCGCTTAATTTGTCACCTTTTCCCAAACGGTGATTTTGATAAAATGCCGATTGAGATAAGAGAAAAACGTGCTGAGCTCATGCGTTCAATAGAATTAGAAACAAATGAATTGGGGAGTAATTTCTGGGGATTGTTCAATGGCGTTACTCATTATACCACTCCAAGATCCTCAGGCAGCTTATTCGGTAACCCGTACAGTGTTTCCAGCAGATTGAATGCTAAAGCGATTGAGTTTCTCACTTCTGAAAGTCATGCCGCATGAGAAACCCAATTGAAGACATGTTCGCGGATGAGCGATTCAATGAAGAATTTCATCCGGACCTGAATGTCCGTTACAGCATTTACCTGTTGCATCGAGAACATTTGAATTTTATGAAGTTTATTTTAGAAAGCATTGATAGGTCTTTGATTAGGCAAGAGATGAAAGACAGGTTGAACCAG
>CAJWDP010000038.1 GCA_913030835.1 uncultured Flavobacteriales bacterium
CAGAGGCCGCTAGAAAGGCAGAGGAAGCGCGTAAAGCTGAAGCTGCTAGAAAAGCCGCAGAGGCCGCCAGGAAAGCTCAGGAAAAAAAGTTAATCGAAGAAAAAGAGAAAGGCAAAGAGAACAAGAGCATTCCGCCTAAATAGTTCAGCGTCAAGTCTTAAACAGTTGTATTTTCTTCAAGATCAATGTTCTTTTTTGGAGAGGAATCTTTTGTATGCAAAAATTCCCAGCACGGCAATCAAGATAAGAACAATTAATTTCGACCAAAAAAGAAGGTTGATAGACCACAGAGTACTTTGTCCAAGCATATTGTTGGTTAGTAAAATAAATTCTTGATCATCCTGAGCAAACAAAAATTGAGGGAAGAAAATTAGAAGTATTAGTATATAGTATTTGCCTTTTCGCATTTATCCAATTTAGCGATAAACAAAGGGCTACAGACCAATATATTGATGAATCTATTTGTAAATAAGGACCAATCATCAGCAATCTCTGATGAACAAAAACTAGAGTAGGTTTAGTCTGGAAACCAATTCGTCCTTGTAAGCCTTTCCTATACTGATGTGCTTCGCCCCTATTTTGATATAGTGATCCTCTATAGACTCTATTCTGTCCAGTCTAACAATGTACGATCGGTGAACTCTTACGAAATCACTTCCCGACAACTTTTCAGCGATCTCTTTCATTGTAGAAAGGATTGTGAACCTTCCTTCATTGGTATAGATTTTCATATAATTACCCAGCGCCTCGATATAATTGATTTCTTTCAGATTGATTCTTACCAATCTTGAATCTGCCTTAATAAAAATACTATCTCCTTCCGAAGAAATATTCACCTTCTCTACTTTAAATCTCTGTTCTGCTTTCTTAATCGCCTTGAGAAACCTTCCATGGGTAAGCGGTTTTTGAATGAAATCAGTAACGTCATACTCATATGACTCGGCGGCATATTCAGGATGTGATGTGATAAAAATAACCTGTGGAAGTGGGTTGAGATTTTTTATTAGCTCCATCCCATCCATTTTTGGCATTTCTATATCCAAGAATAGTAAATCCACGGGTTCCTCTTGTAATACTTTGAATGCATCTACACCTGTTTCACAGCTGCAAACCAAGCTATAACCGTCTGTATCATTGATTAAATCTTCTAGGATACTTCTTGACAATTCATCATCATCTACAATTACACAATTCATGACTCCAGATTATTAAGTAATTCCTTTAATTCAGCTAAAGCTAATAAACTTTCTGTTTCCAACCCTTCCACCTCAGGACCTATTTCTTCATAAACCCCTTTATTATTTTTAAGTTTTTCAAGCAAAATTAATGTGTCCAAAGCCTTTTGCATCCCCATGTACGATGCATTACTTTTCATTTTATGCGCTGTTCTACCTATCATCTCCCAATCCTCGTGATCCAGATGTGTTTTCATTGCTTCTAGGTCTTCTGGAATTGATTGGATTGAGATTTTCAAGTACTTTATAACCTTGGATTTGTCTCCATTTACCAGCTGCCTCAAACCAGACAGATCAACATGTTTCAAAACCCACAATTCATCATTCAATTCAGTGCTTTTCCGCTGGGCCTTCAGCTCTCTGTTCAACGCCTTATTCAATGCCTCCAAATCAATCGGTTTTGTAAGGTAGCCATTCATACCAACCTCAGCACATCTTTCATCAATATCCTCCGGAACATAAGCGGTGAGGGCAAATATTGGTGTTTGATGCTTTAAAATTCCCAGCTTATTTCTAATATAGGATGCCAATTCATAACCATCCATTCTGGGCATTTGTATATCCAACAAGATGATATCATAACGATTCCTTTTTATACATCTTATTGCAGCTTTCGCGTCTTCCGCAAGCTCTACACTTACGTCTTTTGCACCATCGTGAACAAGGTCATAAAACAGTTCTCGGTTCAGCTGATTGTCGTCTACGTAGAGAATTGTAATGTTCTTTATTTGCTCTTTCTTAGCCTTTACGGGTTCCCCCTTGAATTTCTTGAATGCAATAGAAAACTCGAATGTCGTGCCCTGTCCGTAAATACTATTAACTGCAATTTTTCCACCCATTAATTCGACCAGCTGTTTCGTTATTGGTAGCCCCAAACCAGTACCTCCATAATTTCGCGTCGTGTGGATGGTTTCCTGTTCGTATCGATTAAATATTTGTCTTAAACTGCTTTGACGTATTCCCTTTCCGGTATCTGAGACTTCAAATCTAACTACTGCCTCGTTTTCAGATTCGCTGACCAATTCCGCCTTGATGCGTATTTCTCCCGACCGTGTAAATTTGACTGCATTGTCCGTCAGATTTAAAATAATTTGATTGAGCCGAATAGAGTCTCCCCTTAATTTTTTCGGAATGGTTTCATCGTAATCATCAATTAATTTAATGTCCTTATTGTGAATTTTAAAGATCATTGTAGTTACGATGTTGTTGATTATGTCCTTGAGCCGCAGTTCAGCGGATTCCAATTCTATTGAACCACTTTCTATTTTTGAAAGATCAAGCACATCATTCACGATATGAAGAATATTATTAGCGCTTCCTTTTATTGTTGTTATGTAGTCCTGTTGTTTCTGATTTAATTGTGTTTGCTCCAATAATTGAGCAACGCCTACCACAGCATTTAAGGGCGTCCGTATTTCGTGACTTGTGTAGGTTAAAAATTTCTCTTTTTCCTTCTCGGAAAGCTCTGCTTTTGTCTTTGCTTCTTCCAGCTCATTGTTCGCCTTTTGCTTCTGTTGATTCACAAAAAACAAATAGGCCATTGATATACACAAAAGAACCACAATTACCAGAAGCAGCGTGAAACGTTCTCTCTTTCTTTCGTCCTGCTCATCTCTCATGTCCTCACGCTGTTTAAGCATTTGATTCTCTCTTAATATCTTTTGGTTCTGTATTTGTGTTTCAAGCTCTGAAATTTCACTAACGCCTTTAATCGCATTGACCAATTTTAAAAAGCGATATGCATTTTCGTAGTCCTGATTTTTCACATACACCTCAGATAAAATCTGGTACCCTTTTGATATGTAGTCTTTTAACCCAACATCCGTCGCTAAAGCCAGACTATTTCTAAAAAAAACCAATGCCTCGTCCTCCTCGCCTATCTCTCTTTTCAAAATGCCCAATTCATAACACAAAATGGCTTGCTTTTCTTTCTTATCCAAGCTCTCATTTTTCCTCAGCGATTGCTCAAAAACTTCATATGCCAAGTCATGTTGATCGGACCTCAAATAACCATTCCCCAGACCATGTAAACAATTGGCAATCAGCTCTTCATCCTTGGTGCGTCTTGCCGTTTCCAAGGCCATTTCAAGGTAGCCAATAGCAGTATGATAAGCCGCAAAGTGGTTGTGCCATGAGCCCATTTCAACATAGCATTCGGTCAACAGAAAATCGTCCTCCTCTTCAATAGATTTATTGATCGCCTCCTGAATATGGTCCACACCCATTTGTTTACCAAGGCTATTGATATAGGTTTTGCCTATTCGAATTTTGCTCCTTACTTGCGTATGAATGTCATCCAGTTCCACGCTAATGGCATAAGCCTTGTTGAAATAAGACCTAGCCAGTGGATAATTGCCAATTAGTAATTCTAGATCCCCTAGCGTTAGATATGCTCTAATTTCCCCATTCAAGTTTTTGATATTCTGGAAAATTGTCAATGCTCGACTACCATGATCCAAGGCCGACTCTATTTGGCCGATGCCCTGGGCTTCGCACAGTTCAAGCAGCAAATCTGCTCTCTTTTCGTGATCCGTTTCAACGCTTAGCTTTTGAGCAATTTCATTTGCCTTTTTTAAGTTCTGAGCATGCAACTGCACACCATTAAAAGCCGCGATACACAAAACCAGAATCAATCTAAAATAAGCTGTCACATAAACTGGTTTTGACATGATATTTTTGAAACCTAACGAACCCATTAATAGCGGACCTAACACTGTAAAATACTAAAATATGTTACTCTTTCAACCCCTCAATCAAGTTGAGACAAATTGTACGATGCGAAAAAAATCGTTTGGCAGTAAACCTAGCGATGATTATCTGATTTCCGCACCGGCTATTACGTCCTTTTCAGGAGAAATAAACGAAAGCTCTCCTTCAGTTTCAGCCATAAGAATCATACCTTGAGATTCGATACCCCTTATCTTTCTGGGTGCCAGGTTAAGCAATACACTTACTTTCTTGCCTATGATGTCTGCCGGAGTAAAATGCTCCGCAATACCGGAAATAATGGTACGCTTATCTATTCCTGTATCAACATTTAGTACCAGCAGTTTGTCTGCATTTGGATGCTTTTCTGCACCTATGATTTCACCAACCCGGACATCCATTTTCATGAAGTCATCAAACTGAATTTCATCTTTCATTGGAGGGAATTTTGATGTTATATCTTTCGATTGATTTAGTTTCTCTATTTGCTCTTTGATCTGAGTATCATCGAATTTGGAAAAAAGAACCTCACTGGCTCCCAGTTGATGGCCATCCAATGCCAGATCCCTGCTCCCTAGGGAATCCCATTGTGACAAAGGCAAACGCATCATTTCTCTTATTCTTTTCGTGGTAAATGGCAAAAACGGGTCAAATGCAATGGCCAAATTAGCCGCAATCTGAATCCCCACGTTCATAACTGTTGCAACGCGGTCTTCATTTGTTTTGATTAATTTCCATGGCTCTGTTTCGGCAAAATACTTGTTGCCCATCCTTGCCAAATTCATCGCTTCCGCAAGTGCATCTCTAAATTTAAATTCCTGTAATTTTCTTTCTATGTTTTCCTTTGTCTTCTTTAATTGATTTAGGGTATCCTCATCAATTTTGTCAAGTGCTCCCCTTGCGGGAACTATTCCTCCAAAGTATTTATGAGAAAGAACCATCACACGATTGATAAAGTTTCCAAAAATATCCGCCAGCTCGTTGTTATTCCTCGCCTGAAAATCATTCCATGTAAATTCGCTGTCCTTTGATTCCGGTGCAATTGAGCACAAAACATAGCGCAATGCGTCCTGTTTGTCAGGGAAATTCTGCAAATACTCATGCAGCCATACAGCCCAATTTCTACTCGTCGAAAATTTATCTCCTTCCAAGTTTAGAAACTCATTGGCAGGCACATTTACTGGTAGAATATATTCTCCGTGCTCTTTCAGTATAATTGGAAAAATGATACAATGGAAAACAATGTTATCCTTAGCCAGAAAATGGACAAGCTCTGTTTCGCTGTCTTTCCAATAGGGCTCCCAATCCTTGCCATTATTCAAGGCCCATTGTTTCGTTGCACTTATGTAACCAATCGGGGCGTCAAGCCAAACATAAAGTACCTTGCCATCAGCATTTTCAAGAGGAACACTAACACCCCAGTCCAAATCCCTTGTCATTGCTCTTGGTTGCAACCCTCCATCGATCCAGCTCATGCATTGTCCAATAACCTGATTGCGCCAATTTCCTGGATCGTGTTGCTGAACACCATCAAGCTTTCCCTCCTTCAGCCAATGCTTCAACCACTTTTCATGATTCTGCATGGGCAAATACCAGTGCTCTGTTTTCTTCAGCACAGGGATCTTTCCCGAAATGGTTGATACCGGATCTATTAGGTCCATCGGACTTAGTGCGCTTCCACATTTTTCACACTGATCTCCGTACGCATCTGAATGACCGCATTTTGGACAGTTCCCTTTTATATAACGATCTGCCAGAAACTGGTTGTGTTCAACATCATAATATTGCTGGCTTTCCTTCGTAACAAAAGCTCCTTTTTCACTTAGTGTAGTGAAAAATTGTTGTGCTGTTTCGTGGTGTATTTCGGCACTGGTTCTGTGATAAATGTCAAAATCGATTCCCAGGTCCTGAAATGCTTTTTTGTTGATGTTGTGGTACTCCTCAACGATAGCTTGTGGCGTTGTATTTTCTTTTTTCGCTCTGAGCGTAATCGCCGCCCCATGTTCATCAGAACCACATATAAAAACTACATCTTTACCCTGCAGCCGAAGGAATCTGGCATATATGTCTGCCGGGATATAAACCCCAGCGATATGCCCAAGGTGCAATGGGCCATTTGCATAAGGTAGCGCCGCAGTAATGGTATGCCTTTTATAGCTCATTCACTTTAAAATTGGCCTAAAGATAACAAGTAAAGCACATTTTGAGCACTCCATTCTGATTTCTTCCTTCCCCTGGTTAGAATGGGCAATTGACAAGTCATAAAATTCGTTGTGATTTCTGCACCAGGTCAGAATCAACATGCAACTTTCAACATTCGAAACTTATCTGTGAATCCAATGTTTTTTGTACTATTGAAAAATCAATGGTTAATAAAATGAACGTCCCTCCCTCACTTGTAGAAAACGACAAGGTAGCGCTCATTGCAACGGCTCGGTTCATTGATTCCAAGCAATTGCAATCGAGTATTGATCGCATTGAAGCATGGGGGCTTCGGGTAGTAAAAGGAAAGCATCTTTTAAACCAATCAGACCAATTTGCCGGAACAGATTCAGACCGGGCCAGCGATCTTCAAACAGCCATACATGATCCTGACATAAAAGCTATCATTTGTTACCGCGGTGGATATGGCACTATTCGGCTTCTTGACCTGGTGGATTTCAGCCCTTTGACCGCAAACCCTAAATGGATTTGCGGATATAGTGATGTAACGGTACTGCATAGTAAGATGAATCGGCTGAGAATTCCTTCAATTCACTCAACAATGCCAGTCAACTTTGAATCAAACAGCGAGGATTCCATAACAAGTCTGAAAAACTCCTTGTTCGGATCACCTAATCAAATTGAAATTGATCATCACAAACTAAATAAAATCGGCAGTGCAACTGGAGAATTAGTAGGAGGAAATCTTTCAATTCTACACAACCTTTCGGGAACAGAAGTCGATCTTCGCACCAAAAACAGGATTCTTATTTTGGAAGATCTGGATGAATACTTGTACCACATTGATCGAATGTTGCAAAACTTTTTACGATCCGGAAAACTAAGCGGCCTAAAGGGTCTGATTATTGGGGGCATGACCGATATGAATGACAATCAAATTCCATTCGGAAAAAGTGCTTACGAAATTATTTCTGAAAGCGTCTCGGGTTTCAATTTCCCGGTTTGTTTTGATTTCCCCATGGGGCACATTTCAGACAATCGATCCGTAGTGCTTGGCAAAGAATATTCATTAGAAGTAACCGAAAAGATGAGCTTTCTCAGCCCTATCTGAAGTTAACCTGCTACCTTTCAAACTTCTTGTAGCCACTTGGAATTTCAAACTCAGACGAGCTGATCTGTTTTGATTCCAGTGACATTGCTTCGAGTTTTGAGATCAACAAACCCGAACCGTTCATCTCTTCCGCAAGCACAGGGAAACATCCTTCGTTGTCTTCAATCATCAAAAAATAGATTGCCGTTTTCTCTGCACGATTCAACGTTTTCAAAAACGGAATAAAAAAATCGTAATCGCCCTTCGTTACCCAATAAATGACCTTCCTATCCTGCTCTGTATTTGTTACGATCCATTTTTCACAACTCTTCCCGTTTATATTTTTTTTCGATTTTGTCTTCGTAACTTCTATAGAAGCTGTACGTTGAGGCCTTTTGTTCGTTGCCTCCATGTACATTCGTCTTTCCGGGCTTAAAGCATAAATCTTTTCTTCCTTAGTATCAACCAATTGAATTCCATCAAGGCTATTGTCGTTTCCATATTCCTCAACACGAACCTTCCCGTCTTTGACCTTGTATTTATAATTCACCGTGAGTTTACCTTTCGATTTAACAAAATCAACAGTTCCCTCGAACTGTGCCATTCCAACTATGCTTAAAACACACAGGGTGCACAACAAAACTAATTTTTTCATAAACGCTTGTATTCTTGGACTAAAGTATAAATTTAACTGCAAAAGCTATACAACATTTGTTCCAATCTGATAAAATCGGGAGCAATACTACCATGACAAGGAAATCAGCGCATATAGCAATTGGCAGAAAAGGCGAGATTATCGCACTTGAGCACTTAAGGCGTCAAGGTCACGAGATTCTTACTACCAATTGGCGCCATGGAAAAGGGGAACTTGATATCGTTTCCACAATGGATCAATTCATAATTATTACTGAAGTGAAAACAAGATCCGATTCAAAATATGGGGAGCCTCACGAAGATGTAGATAATCGCAAGCAGGAACTCCTCGAAGAAACCGCCGAAGCGTATGTCAACGAAAACTGCATTGATCTTGAATTAAGATTTGACATCATTTCCATCACCTTACAACCCCAGCTTTTAATAGATCACATTGAAGATGCGTTTTAATTCGTTCCTGCAAAAGAATGCTTCGTACATTTGTTAAATGGGAGACAAAAAAGGAAATTGGAAGGGCAAAACCTTCAATCGATCAAAAAAGGATGAAAATACGCTTGATTCAAAAATTAACGACACTGAATCCGACCACTCCCCAATTGATCAATCGTTGAATCCCGATAGCAGCTCCGACAAAAAACACACAGGAAAGACAGTAAAAAAACAACAAGAAGAAACCTCTTTGAAAAAGGAAATTGCACCTGTTGATCAAGAAGCTGATGTGATTCGATTAAATAAATACCTATCCAAAGCAGGTCTATGTTCAAGGCGTGAGGCAGACGCGCTAATCGCCGCAGGAGATGTTAGCGTAAACGGAGAAATTATCAAAGAACTGGGCGTCAAGGTAAAGCTGACTGATCAGATTTCCTTTAAGGATAAAGTGCTAACTCTAGAGAAATTGAGGTATGTCCTACTGAATAAACCAAAAGACTCGATCACTACGATGGACGATACACACGACCGTAGAACCGTGATGGAATTTGTAACGAATGCATGCGAAGAAAGAATATATCCGGTTGGGCGATTAGATCGGATGACCACCGGGCTACTCCTACTTACAAATGATGGAGAGCTGGCAAAAAAATTAACCCATCCAAGTCATCAAATCAAGAAAACCTATTTGGCTATATTGGACAAGCCGCTTAGCTCTGAACACTTGAATATGCTGTTGAGCGGAATCGAGCTCGAAGATGGCATTACACAATTCGACACCATCGAATACGACAATTCCAATGATAAAACAAAGGTAATCGTGAGCCTACATTCCGGAAAAAATCGAATTGTAAGAAGAATGTTTGCAGGTCTGAGCTACCGAGTTGAAAAGCTGGACAGAATTTCTTTTGCCGGATTATCTAAGGGTGATCTCACCCGAGGGAAGTGGCGGTTCCTTAACGATAAGGAAGTCGGCTTCCTTAAGATGCTGAAATAAGAGAATATTCGTCTGCTTTTATCGTTCTATCAAAACGGCTCGGTTAATAAAACCGTAATTCATCGGAAGTAACCCCCTACTTTAAAAGTAATTTTACTTACTATGCTAAAAAGATTCGGGAAATTTCTCTTGTACTGCACCTTTTTCTTTTTACTGTTTGTTTTGATCATTGTCATTCTGGCAAAAGTGTACAATAAAGAGATCAAACGCTATGCACTCGAGACCTTTAATCAATACCTAACGGCTCAGGTACACGTTGGAAATGTGCAACTCGACTTATTGCGACGATTTCCACAAGCCACATTGATTTTTGAAAATGTGCACATTGAAGATGCAAATGATGCCGCAGCGGGAGACACTATGCTGTATGCTAAGGAGCTGTTATTAAAATTTGATTTTCTGGAGGTTTTCAACGGACATTACACAATCGAACAAATCGAAGCCCATAATGCTTTGTTGAATCTGTCTGTTAATTCTGATGGAAAGGAGAATTACTTGATCTGGAAGCAAAATGACAGTGTCGAAAAAAAGCAATTTCAGTTTCAGCTGAAAAATGTGATCTGCATCGATACCAAGGTAATCTATAACAATGAGCTTACCGATCAATTCTATTCCGGAAACGCCTCGGAGATAGACCTGGCAGGTGCATTTTACGAGAATAATTTTGATCTGTCCGTTCAATCCGATCTAATTATTAGCTCCGCAAGGATCGGCAAAATCAACTATGTACATAATGAAAGGGCTAAAATAGAAACCATACTCAGCGTTGATAAAAAAAACAGGATCTATACGATTGATCAAGGTAAAGCCAAAATTGGTCAGCTCAATTTTTCAATTGACGGAAACTACCAGACTGAATCCTCCCAATGCGACTTACATTTAGAGGGCAAAGAGCTCCTGTTACATGAAGTATTTACAGTATTTCCTTCTGTATATTTCGAGCGTTTTGCTAAATATAAGAGTGACGGTGTTTTGTCCTTTAAATCCTCAATTAAGGGTTCATGTACAAAAAATAGAGTCCCTGAAATACACGCAGAATTCTCTGTAAAAGAAGGACAGCTGGTAGAGCCAAAAAGCGGTATGCAACTGCACAATCTACATTTAGCGGGCACCTTTACGAATTCCAATTTTGGCGCGCTGAAAATTGAAAAATTATCCGGTTCTCTTCTAAACAGCACTTTCAATGGTGCTTTGGTTTTAGCCAATTTTGACACTCCCGACGTAGACATTTCGATCGATGGGAATTTAGAGCTTTCTTCTCTCCAAAGTTTTTTTCAATTCAAATCGATTGAATCTCTCAACGGTCAACTGAATTTTAATGCCCATGTTTTAGGGAGGTCCGAATCAGGCAGATTTAGAACCAAAAAATCAAAAGGAAATTTTACAATTGAAAACGCAAACCTGAAAACCAAATTGAATGATTTGGAGTATTCCAATTTGAATGGGGCATTTTCATTAGACAATGAAAACGCAACGATTTCGGGTTGCTCCGGGAATATATTTAATTCAGATTTTAACGTAGCCGGTGTTTTGCGAAATTTAATTCCGTTCATTTTAGGAAATGAGGAAGTGCTTACTATAGAAGCTGATCTTGATTCTCGTTTTATTGACTTGAGTAAGATAACTGCAATGGCTTCATCCGCTCACGAAGCTCAAAGCTCAGCACCTGAGTCAATATTGCCCAATAATCTAGCCTTCAATCTTAATGCGACGGTTGAAACACTCATCTATGGGAAATTCGACGCAACAGACCTGCGAGGAATTGCAAGTCTGAAAAATCGTGTTTTAAAAGCAAGAAATGTGCGATTCAGAGCAAACGAAGGAACCTATCGAGGCGATTTTGAGTTTGACGGCAGTAACGCTAACAACTATCTATTTTCTGCCAATGGAAAATGTAGCGCAGTAAAAATCAACAATCTGTTTGAAGAATTCAACAACTTCGGACAAACCTTCCTTCAGTCAAATCATGTAAACGGATCTGCCGATGTAGTATTTGATTTCGCTTGTGCACTGGACAATGGATTTGCCGTTAAACCAGAAACCATCTTGTCAAAATCGGGAATTCAAGTGGTCGATGGCGAGTTGAACAACTTGCAATCCATGCAGGAAATAGCTACATATTTGGAAGATAATAAGTTGATCCGACCATTCGTCAATACTGCCCTGATGTCTGAAAAGCTAAGTGAAATACGGTTTTCTAAATTGTCTAACACCATTGAGATTAAAAACAAAAACATAATTATCCCAAGAATGGAGATTTCATCCAGCGTAATGGACATCGAAATTAAGGGTGAGCATAGCTTCGACAACCGGATCAATTATGGTTTTAACTTCAGACTTCGGGATGTGCTAATGAAAGAAAACAACGATGAAGAATTCGGTTATGTCGTGGATGACGGCTCCGGCTACCGTATATTTTTATCCATGACCGGAACAGTTGATGCACCCGTCTTTGGTATTGATAAAGAGGAAAAGCGGCTAGCCAAAAGAGAAAAACGAAAACAAGAAAAACAAACCTTGAAATCGGTTTTGAAAGCAGATCTTGGATTGTATAAAAACGATTCTTCCGTGGTGCCGACAAACCGTTCCAACAAAAGAAACAATGTTCAATTTGAAATAGACTGGGATGAAACGGACACGACAGTGGTCCCCGTAAAAGATGAATTCAATGAAAGAAACCGAAAGAAACGACGAAACGTTATGCAAAGCTGGTTGAAAAATAAACAATGGGGCGGCGATTCCCTTCAGCCAAAAGACTCGGTTTCGATTGAGTTCGATGATAATTGATCGCAATATTCTGTCGATTTTATAGTTTAGTGAATTCAGTAGACGAACTATGAACCTATACTCCAAAAAGCTAAGCTGGAAGGTGTTCCTCGCATTGCTGGCACTCTTGATTGCCGGAGGATTTCTATGGTATAGCAGCTATATCAGTGAACAAGCCCGGTTTAGAAACGAACAGGAGCTGGAGAAGTGGTCATTGACCATCGTTAAACAAGCAGAAGTAGTTAAGCTAACCAATCAAACCTTTGAGCAACTTAAAAAGGAAGAACAACGAAAAGCAAAATTATGGGTTAGGGCAACAAAAGAATTTCAAAATGATCTGCCCGACTATTCTCTATCCACCGAAATTCGAGATAGCATCAAGATTCCTTTGATTATGCTGGACAACGGAAATAGGTTTACCAGCTCATTTAATCTGAAAATACAAGAAAATGAACCGGGATTTCAAGACTCGATTGAGCGTTATATAAAAGATTGGCAACAGTTCAATCCCCCGCTAACTTTAAATATCTCAGGATTCAATTACAAGATCATTTACAACAACTCGGACAAGTATTATGCGCTGACCAAAAAAAGGGATTCATTAATGAGATCTTTTGATGAGAATCTTGCTGCCAATACCGGCTTAATTCCCTTCATATTCGTTGATTCTGCAAGCAACTCACTGCGAGCAACAAACATAACTTCAAACCAGCTATCCTATGAAGAAAGTCCGATAGACAAAATCAGCGAATTTAAAGATGCCAATGAACCGATCAGAATTGATCTGGGGGGTGGAGAAATCGGTTACATTTACCATGATGAAGACCCTCTTCAGAAAAAAATGCTCTTCTATCCATATATCCAGCTTGGAATTATTGGCTTGTTTATTCTTATAGGGTATTTGCTGTTTTCCACATTCAGGCGAGCCGAACAAAACCAAGTATGGGCAGGTATGGCGAAAGAAACTGCCCATCAGCTTGGAACTCCCCTGTCCTCTCTTATGGCTTGGCTGGAATTGCTAAAATCAAGCGGCACTGATGCTTCTACGGTTTCCGAAATGAATAAAGATGTTCAGCGATTAGAGACGATTGCGGATCGATTTTCTAAAATTGGATCTGAAACAAAGCTAAGCCCTTCAAATGTATTGGAGGTGGTCAACAAAATAACAGATTACCTTCGAAACAGAATTTCATCAAAAGTAGAGTTTATAATTCCTCAGCAAGAGGGTATTGTAGCTCAAATGAATGAACCCCTTTTTGAATGGGTGGTCGAGAACATTATAAAAAATGCGGTTGATGCAATGGAAGGAAAAGGAACCATTTCTTTTGAAATTAGTTCCACAGAGTCAAAGGTGCAGATTGACGTAAAAGATACCGGAAAAGGAATTCCTGCCAGAAAATTGAAAACTGTTTTTGAACCTGGATTTACCACAAAAAAAAGAGGATGGGGACTGGGCCTTTCGCTGGCCAAACGTATAATTGAAAATTACCACAACGGAAAAATTTTCGTAGCGTACTCAGATGCAAATAAAGGTACTTGTTTTCGAATTATTCTGAATGCGTAAACCCGTTTCGTGCATATGAGCATGGAAGTGCGTACATTCATCTAGTTTTGAGCGGCATTTATATTCATATTCCTTTTTGTAAAAAAGCATGTCACTACTGCGACTTTCACTTTTCTACTTCGCTCCAATCAAAAGAACAATTACTTTCAGCTTTAGTAAAGGAGCTCAACATCCGGTCGAACGAAATAGGCGACACAATAGAAACCATCTATTTCGGAGGGGGTACGCCCAGCCTCCTTTCCAAAAATGAATTGCACCAATTATTGAGTACGATCAAGTCCCTATTTTCTGTAGCTCATGATGCCGAAATTACTCTGGAGGCAAATCCGGATGATCTATCGCTTCAAAAACTAAATGATCTCAAAACAGTCGGCATCAATCGGCTCAGCATTGGCATCCAGTCGTTCAGACCGCAAGACCTTACACTAATGAATCGTGCGCATTCCTCGTCGGAAGCTATGCAATGTGTAGAAAGTGCAAAAAAGGTTGGGTTCAACAACATCTCAATTGACCTGATTTATGGGATTCCCGACCTCGGAATTGAGGCATGGGAGAAAAACCTCAAAATTGCAACCGAATTGGATATTCAGCACATTAGTGCATATTGTTTAACCATCGAAAATAAAACCGTTTTCTCCAAATGGGAAAAAACAAAGAAGATTACCTTGCCGGATGACGAGGAAACTTTAAACCAATTTATTAGGATGAAGGATTATTTTCAAAATTGTGGGTTTGAACATTATGAAATATCCAATTTTGGACGATCCGGTTTTTATTCCAAACACAACTCTTCCTATTGGTTTCAAAAACATTACCTGGGAATTGGCCCTTCCGCACATTCGTTTCAAGGAAACACACGCTCATGGAATGTGTCAAACAATGCCAAATACATCAAAGCTATTGAGGAAGGACACGGCTTTTCCAGCATGGAATCTCTATCCGCTAAGGACCAATTTAACGAACACCTGATGACCCGCATTCGCACCAAATGGGGGGCTTCCATTGAGGAGCTGATCAGAATTGACAGCTTCTTGTACGAAGAGCTAAGAACCAATACAATAAAATGGGTCAATGACGGTCTTTTAATCGACAACGGAGCCCACCTTATACTTTCACAGGAAGGTCTTTTTGTCGCGGACACGATCATCGCAGATCTTTTCATTGTGTGATGAAGCTCCTAGCAGAGTAACCTCGATTCCGTTGACAACTGTACTTGATTTTGGCTATCTTCAAACTTATGATTGTAACGTTTGAATATCGGAACAAAAAATTCTGTTCGAATCTGGCAAACCCAATAGATCTGTCCATTCCTATGAAAGAAGGAAGTAATACGGTCAATGCCTGGTATGTTGATGATCTGAAAATTGAACCCGTTCGAAACGAACACTTTCTCGGTAGTGTTGCGGAGGGCGGAAATGTGAATTTTCGCAATATATTTTTTAATCCACATGGCCATGGAACACATACGGAATGTGTTGGGCACATCGATCAACAGGTGCATTCCATTAATGATGTGTTTGAGCGTCATTTTTTTACGGCTGAGCTGGTCACTATTCAACCGGAGATCTGGGCGTCGGACGATGAATGGAGATCTGCGGGGGATCATGTAATCCTAGAAAGACAATTGGATGCAGTATTGAAAAAAGAACCTGAAGCCCTGATCATACGCACGATTCCCAATCCTGAATCTAAAGCTCGCTTTCGATACAGCAATACCAACCCTCCGTACATGTGCGATACGGCAGCAAAAGCAATCCGTGAAGCTGGCATACAACACTTACTGATTGATTTACCTTCTGTTGATCGAGAAAAAGACGGGGGTAAAATGCTCGCTCACAAAGCCTTCTGGAACTATCCGGATGCCCCCGAGCTTAAGTCTACAATAACCGAGCTGATCTATGTTCCGGATCAAGTGAAAGACGGCAAATATCTGCTCGAAATGCAAGTGGCTGCTTTCGTTAATGATGCCGCACCAAGCAGACCTGTGATTTATGAAATTGAATAAATATTTTTTTAAAAAAATTATAATTCGTACATTACTGATTCGTTTGGATTTAATGAGAATATCATTAGTTTTGAACGAGGAAACTACACCGCTTACAACGCCAAATTATGCCTTTAGACAAGATTGATGTAAAAATCATGAAAACCCTGCAAAAACAGGGGAGGATCACCAACATCCAGCTATCTCAAGAGGTTGGGTTGAGTGCGGCACCCACGCTAGAACGTGTCAAGAAATTAGAGAAATCCGGAATAATAAAGAGTTACCACGCCAGAGTTGATCCACAAAAGATTGGCCTTGGATTTTCTGCGCTCATCAACGTTTCTTTGGAGCGGCAAAAGGACAATGCCATGTCGAAATTCAAGGAGAAAATTGACGAAATAGACGAGGTTGTTGAATGTCTGCAGGTAACCGGGAACTTTGACTACCTTCTTCGAGTGATGGTCCCGGACATTCCCAGCTTTGAAGAGCTTATCGGTGACAGACTGAGTAAAATTGAAGAGATCGGCCAAATGCAAACGGTAGTGGTTCTGGGCGAAATAAAGTCGTTGAGCTCTTATCCCATTTACGCTGAGAAGTAACACTCCCAATACGCAGTATTCATTACAATTCGTGATTTTATAGGAATATCGCTTTCCTTGTAGTTTTTTTTACCCAATTTCGCGCATCTGGATGTTTGGTGGAAAGCTAAAATATTATTTGCTCATGCACATGGTGATCTTCATCTGGGGATTTACCGGGGTGCTGGGAAAACTGCTGGATCAGGAAACTGTTACAGTTCATACCATCGTTTTTTACAGAATGCTGATCGGATCCGCGGCTATGGGCCTTGTCATCCTATTCACCAGAAAAAAAATAACCATGAGCGCTAAAACGATTTTACAAACTTCCGGAACCGGAGTTTTGATTGCAGCACATTGGATTACCTTTTTTCTTTCCATTTACTATTCGAATGTTTCTTTTGGACTGATCTTTTTTTCAACGACTGCTCTCTTCACTTCTTTCCTGGAGCCGTGGCTCATGAAAAAGAAATTTGATCCAAAAGAGCTATTTATGGGCGCAATAGTAGTGGGCGGTATCGCCATTATCGGATACGATGCCATGCAACAGGAACAGCCTGAGAACAGTCCAAATCTGAACTACACCCTTGCCATTATATGTGCATTGATCTCTGCATTTCTTGCCGCTTTGTTTTCAGTGATCAACGCCAATTTCGTGAAGACCAACGACTCGGTACAAATCACTTTTTTCGAGCTCACAGCAGGATGTTTGGCTGTAGGTGCATTTTATTTTTTCATGGGTGAATTTGATAATAACGAGCTCTTGGTATCTTCAAACGCACTGCTCATGCTTTTAGTTCTTGGCATTGTATGTACTGCATTTGCATTTTTTATGGGAAACTGGTTGATGAATTTCATTACACCTTTTACAATGAATCTTTCCGTTAATATGGAGCCCATTTATGCCATTGTAATTGCGCTGATTATTTTCAAGGAATCGGAGGTCATGACCCCTATTTTCTATATAGGAGCCGGAATCATCATCGCTGCTGTATTCTTGAATGCATACTTTAAAGACGTTAGAAAGAAATTGAACCGTCTTAAGGAAACCAACTCGGGTTAATTCACTGCTTTATATACATTCGCTTTACTCGAGCAGAAACAGAGGTTAGTACCTCATAAGGGATGGTACCCATTTTGTTCGCAAGGTCTTCAACGGAAATGTGCTCTCCGAATATTTCCACTTCATCTCCCTCCTCACAAGCTATTCCTGATAAATTTACCATGGTCATATCCATACAAACCTTCCCCACAATGGGAGCAAACTTACCTTTAACCCATACATGACCTACACCATTGCTCAAAGACCGTTTCAATCCGTCGGCGTAACCGATCGGAATAATTCCGATGATCTCTCCTCTATTTGCAGCTCCTGCACGTCCATATCCGATAGTTTCCGTATCAACGAACTTTCTAATTTGCGTAATAGTTGTTCTCAATCTACCAACACTTTCAAGCCCGTATTTATCTGATTCCGTGGGGTCAATTCCATAAACGCCAATTCCCAGACGGACCATGTCTAGATGCCCCTCAGGAAATCTTAGAATGCCGGCAGAATTGCATATGTGTCGATCAAACCCGTACCCCAGCTTTTCTTCGATCAGTTTAGTTCCCATTTGAAATCGACTTAACTGTATTTTGGTAAAATCGTCTTCCCCCGGGTTTTCACTTACGGCCAAATGCGAAAAAACGGATTGAACACTCACTTCCGGTTGAGCGTTTAGTTGTGAACAAAGATCCGGAAGTTCATTGTACAATAGACCTAAACGATTCATCCCCGTTTCCAGCTCAATGTGAATGGGATAACCTGTTTCTCCATAATTGATCAATTCGCGAATAAACTCATCCAGTATTCTTGAATTGTAGATTACCGGTTCCAAACGATTTTCTATAATTCCGTTAAACGCTGCAGGCTCTGCGTTCATTACAAGTATGGGTAGCTTAATACCTTCTGCGCGAAGTGCTATTCCCTCATCTGCGTAAGCAACACCAAGTGCATCCACTCCCTGACGTTGCATTAGTTTGGCGATCTCTAAATCTCCCGCACCATATCCGAATGCTTTTACCATGCACATGATCTTTGCACCGTTCAATTTTGACCGGAAGACATTCAAATTGTGCTCCAAAGCCTTCAAGTTGATCTCTAATACCGTATCGTGATGCTTTTCCTGCAAGAGAGTTCCTAATGTTTCAAATCGATATTTTCGCGCACCTTTAAGCAGAATACATGAGTTTGATATTTCGGTTAAAACAGTAGAATCAATAGCTGAAACCGAAGGAAAATGGATAAATTCCGGGATATGATCCTTCAGCAACTGTATATCAGTTCCTATTCCGATTACTTTCTCTACTTTGTAATCCTGAATGATCTTAGCAATTTTCCCATACAAGTCAGGTTTTGAAGCCTGATCTGCAACTAGGTCGGAAAGGATCAATACAAGTCCTTTTTTAGGCTGATTCGATGCAAGATCCAGTGCAATTTCCAGCCCTCCCACATCGGAATTGTAGCTGTCATTGACAATTATGTTGTTGTTGATCCCTTGCTGCACTTCCAGGCGCAAGGCAAGCTTTTCCAGGTCAGAAAATCCTTTTTTGTAACTACTGTAACCTTCCGGATCAAATCGTTTTAAGAATGCCCAACAAATGGCAGCGTTCTGGACAGATGCCTTGTCTGAAATTTTAAATTCTTCCGGAACCGACTTCAGTTCTTTCTCAAATTCATCACTCGCCCCATCAACAAACCAGTCCACTCCTTCGAACAAGGAATACTTTTCTCTGTTGTGCTCGATTTCTGTATCGAAATTATGCGCATGACTAGAACCGATATTTGTAAGTATTCCGTAAGTGGGTCGGATCATTCTTTCTAGCCTTACCATTTCCGAAGGATGAGAGATGCCCGCCTCAATAATCGCCAGATTGTGCTTCTCCGTCATTTCAAATAATGACAGCGGAACACCTACCTGAGAATTATAGCTTTTCGGACTACGAACAATATTGTAGTTGTCTTTTAACAGCTGGTACAACCATTCTTTGACGGACGTTTTTCCTGCACTACCTGTTATGGCAATAACCGGGTAAGAAAATCTGCCGCGGTGCCATCCCGCAAGAGCTTGCAATCCATCCAGTGTATTTGTCACTTTAATAAAATTCCCGTCTAAACCTTCAGTTTCAAAGTCGTCATTGACCAAAAAATGAGTGACTCCTTCATGGATCAATTGTTCAACGTATTTGTGTCCGTCATTGTTGGGGCCTTTTATCGCAATGAACAATACCTCTTTTCCCCTTATCGGTTTTCTAGAATCAATAATTACGGCTTGTATTGGGTCTTTACATGATGAATTTGCACCCAATACGTCTGAAATATCCTGAAACGTGCAATTAAGTTTCATCGTTTACTACTTGCCCAATTGTAGCAAGTTCGGCATAAAGGTTCGTATTCTTCTTTTTCCCCTAACAGGACCAATGAATCGCTACTGGATTTTCTAAAGGAATGATTGGCGAGATTACCACATTGCAGACAAATAGCATGTACTTTCGTTACAAACTCAGCCTGAGCCATAAGAGCCGGAATTGGGCCAAATGGCTCCCCCAAATAATCCATATCCAACCCCGCAATAATTACTCTTACTCCTCGGTTAGCAAGCTCTCGACAAACCTGCGGAAGCTTCTCATCAAAGAATTGAGCCTCATCAATACCAACGACATCAACATCCTCAGCCCTTTTCAGAATATCTTCCGAGGAAGGAATTGGTGTAGATCGAATGGTATTTTCATTGTGGCTCACTACAGCCTCACCATCGTATCTGGTGTCTAGCTCAGGTTTAAATATTTCTACTTTCTGTTTGGCAAACTCAGCTCGCTTCATCCTTCTGATTAATTCTTCTGTTTTGCCCGAAAACATAGATCCGCAAACTACCTCTATCCAGCCCCTTCTGTTTTCCTTATCCCCTTTTCTCTCTAGAAACATTTGTATTAATTATTCAAAGAGTTGTTAATTGATTTCCCTAAAAACTTATGTATTCAGTACTTTTAGAGTAAATTCGTACGTTAGCAAATTTAGAACTTTTGTTCATTGAGGTTCTCAAAATTGAAAGAATGTCCTATCAGAATTTAAATGACCTGGTTGAGGAAATCAAATCCGGATTACTTAAACTGGAAAATAGTGAGTTATCTGTGACTGATGTTGATGCAATTCAGGCAAATGCTAAAGAACTATTTGAGCGACTTACCGTGCTCAAGTATCTTGCCTTGGAGCGATTGGCGGATGGTTCGAAAAATGACATTTCCTCTCAAGAATCTCTTGATTCGGAAGACGCCGAAATTCAACCCATAAAGATTAAAATTGGTAACCCGGAAGAAAAGGTCCCGGAAAACCAAACCAATTTGCTGGACGCGATTGAAGAGAGCGGGGTAGAACTAGAACAATCCGATGCCGAAAATCTAAATCAGAAGTTGGCATCAGCATCAAAATCGGTAGCAGACAAATTGAAAGCACAGCCCATTCCTGATCTCAATACCGCTATTGGTATCAATCAAAAATATCTCTTCATGAATGATCTCTTTGAAGGAGAAAGAGACGAATTCCACAACTCCATTGCAGAGCTGAATAAGTTTGACAGTTTCTTGGATGCAGACAACTATATTCGCAACAATCTGGTATCCAAATACAACTGGGATATGGAAAGCGCCTCCGCAGTGCGCTTTATGGAGCTGATCGAAAGACGCTACTTGAGTTAAGATGCGATTTTTGTATGTCGTAATACTTATTCTGGGTTCCCTGTTCAGCAATGCACAGCAAAAGTTTGGAAAAGAAATCGTCGATGTTTTAACCTCGGATGAATTCCACGGACGAGGATATACCAATTCCGGAGCCGATATAGCTGCAGAATTTCTAGTTGCTCAGTTCGAAAAATACCAGCTGAAACCATTTGCCGATTCTTTTGAACAGCCGTTTCAGATCGACGTAAATACGTTTCCAAAAAGATGTGGAATCACCGTTGATGGGAGGGCCTTAATCCCGGGAGTAGATTTTCTACCTGCTCCAAGCTCAGGATCAGCAACGGGCACCTACCAGCTAACGTGGGTGAACAAAGACAATTTCTCAACCATTCCGAAAAAAATTGAAATTGATAAAATGCCCATTGAGGCGTTAGCGATCGACACGAAGGGAGTAAAGAGTAAAGATTCCCTTCAGTTCTTCTATCGCATAAGAGACTATTTTTCAACTTTACTTCCCATTATATGGGTACAGGATCAACGATTGATCCACTCCATATCGCAAACTCAGCAACCGTTCCCCATTCTTCAGGTAAAACGAGAATTGATTGAAAATGCAACTGCAGTGGAATTGGATATTGAAGCGGTATTACTTGAAGAGTTTGAAACCAGGAACCTCATCGGTTACATTCCCGGAAAAAAGAAGAAAAAAATATGTTTCTCGGCACATTACGATCATCTTGGTGAGATTGCAGATACTGTGATTTTTCCCGGAGCAAATGACAATGCAAGTGGCGTAGCGATGCTATTGAACCTGATGAAGCACTACTCAGAAAATCCGCCAAAATACACTCTTGTATTCATGGCATTTAGCGCAGAGGAAGTAGGGATACTTGGATCCAAACATTACGTCGAAAATCCCTTGTTTCCGCTGAACCAAATACGATTTTTGATCAACTGCGACATTTCAGGAACCGGAGATGAGGGCATTACTGTGGTGAATGGTACGATCCACAAAAAACAATTTAAAAAGCTGGCAAAAATCAATCTCAAAAAGAATTACTTGAGTAAAGTGAAGGTCAGAGGGCGTGCGGCCAACTCGGATCACTTCTGGTTCTCTCAACGACAGGTACCTGCTTTTTTCATCTATACTTTGGGAGGAATTAAGGCCTATCACGACATTTACGATAAGGGAGAAACTCTGCCGCTTACGGCCTTTGAAGCCTATTCAAACCTCCTTATTGATTTTATCCGTACTTTTTGATTCCGTCTAACCAACGATCAATTGTTTCCATGACATGGACTTTGTGAACCAAATAGCTAGAGATTCAATCCGGTGAGAATACAACGCGTAATATATTGGTTTTTGTTGTTTTCCATTGTCTTAAGTGTACCGCGGGTTGTCAACTACTTTCAGTATTACGGAAGTGAGTGGTATTCTTTAAACCATTTTTTAAAGTTTGAGCTAATTCTACTTGTTTTAAGCTGGGTGTTATCGCTTCCTACTGCACTTGAAGGTCGACTGGTCAGGGTCTACTCCTCTTTTGCTTTCTGCATCGTGGTGAGCTATTCAGCATTGGAATTGTGGCATGTCTTGGAATTTCGTGGTTTTCCCAACTCCGCTACCTTCTTTTCGGTATTTACAACCAACTTAGATGAAAGCTGGGCACTGATTGATAATCTGTTTTCCTGGGAGGACCTTCTTGTAATTTTGGCCTTTCTTATCGGAGTTTTGACTTTATTCAGATGGCTTAATCCGACCAAAATTCCCTGGCCCCAGACACTCTTTTTGTTCTTACTGGCCATTTCTATCGGGCCTTTTTCCATCTTGGCATATCAAAACCGACTTGCACCTGCAAGTTTTAGTACAACTTCCATTGTCGGTGGCGTAAATGCCTATTTATCTTTCCTTCAAGAAGAGGATCGGTTTACAGAATTGTCAAAAAACCCCATTGTTTTTGAGCATTTTCGTCAAAATAGGGAGCATGGTAATGAAACCCATGTAATCGTAATCGGTGAATCCACGGGAAGGCATCATATGGGGCTTTATGGATACGAGCGCAATACCAATCCCAAGCTATCTGAATCAAAAAACATCTTACTCTTCAATAATGTGGCTAGCCCCCACGCACACACTTTTGCGGCACTTGAAAAAGCATTTTCATTCAAAAGTGATAATCAACCGGAATTAAGTATGAGTGACGGTACAATCCTGGACCTGTTGAAACAAGGAAACTATCGCACCTATTGGCTCAGCAATCAAGCCATTTCAGGACGTTTTGAAACCCCGATATCTGTTTTGGCCGAAAAGGCGGATACAAAATTGTTCAGCAAGAATATTAGCGGCCACGAGCAATACGACGAAAACTTACTCGATCCTTTTTCAAGAATTATTTCTTCAAAAGAACACAAGGTTGTGTTTGTTCACCTTATGGGCACACACATGAGCTATGAAGATCGGTATCCCGAAGAATTTGATCACTTTTCAGGCGGAATCTCAGAGCGCATTTTAACAGATAAACAACTGCATTACGTAAACACCTATGATAATGCCGTTCGTTACAATGATTTTATCGTATCAGAGCTGATTGCACAACTTGAGCAAATAAATGGTCCTTGCACGCTGTTGTATTTTTCAGATCATGGAGAAGAGGTTTATGACCTTCGGGATTTTCACGGCCATTCTGATGTTCTGAAATCAAAATATATGATGGATGTACCGTTCTTCCTTTGGGCAAATGAAACATATCAGAAGGAGAACCCAACACTAATGAGACAGGCATCAAACAATCAAAATGCACCTTTCAAAACGGATGAGCTCATTCACACATTGGCAGACCTGTATGACCTACATTGCCATAAAACTAAACACGATAGAAGTTTATTTTCTAGACGTATTCCTTCAAACTATTTCCATGATGCACCTCGACAATGTTCAACTTCCAACAGCATTGATTTTGATAAAAAAATACTTTGTCATCGGGTAAACGGCATTGAACGACTAAACGAGGTTAAAACTATTTTTGACGGTTTTGAAATCGATCTGGTGTATCAACCGGATTCCAACAAGTATGATGTAAACCACCCACCTGCTAAAAGCATAAACTTAGAGCTGGAAAAGCTGATTGGATCTTTGGAAGAACCGAAAAAATACATCTTCTGGTTAGACATGAAAAATCTTGACTCAACCATTGATGACCAGGCCGCAGAACGCTTGGTTGCCATTGCCCAAAGATTCAATATTGCCGACAGAATCGTGGTTGAAAGTCCTAGAGCTGAGTGTTTGTCTGCTTTTCAAAACAAAGGTTTTCACACCTCCTTGTACTTGCCTTTTCTGCAACAGCTTAGTGAGGAAGAAATACGAGTAAAAGCAGACTCCTTGAGCTCCTTAATCAACACCATTCATCCAAGCGCACTGTCTCAGCGTTTTGATGCCAACGAAATTGTAAAACAGCATTTCCCCGGGGCTGACAGGATCTCCTGGGACATCGGTCCGGACTATAAAAAAGACGCCAGCAAAAAAAGAATTGAGCAAATTCTAGAAGCCAATACGGATTTGAAGTTGTTTCTGGTACGCTTCGAAACCGCCAGTTACAGGTAGCTTTGAATTGGTGTTTGAAAGGCATTATTGCATCGAAGAAACAGAATGTTGTTAGAATAAAATCCAAACTATTCTTATTTTCGACCCATTGGCTGGCTGGGATTGTTAATTGAACATCTTCAAAGTCAACTTGTTTAACCACAAAACGAATAGCATGAGTAAGATCAGTTTTGTCTTTTTTATTTTGTTTTCAGCGCTCACAATTACGAGCAACGCGCAGCTCGATCAATCCAAGACCGGAGCCTGGTACATGTATTTTTGGAATACTACTTTCGGTGACAGTCCTTGGGGTGTGCAAGGGGATTTTCAGTTTAGAAACTGGAACGCCATAGGTGATCTGGAACAGCTGCTGCTCCGTGGAGGAGTAACCTACAAACCAAAGGGAGCCAATATAAAATTTACTTTGGGCTACGGCAACGTGCAAACGGGTGCATACGGTGAAGACAATTCTACCGTTTCAGAAAGCAGAATCTACCAGGAAGCCCTTTTTCCACAGGATCTGGGCAATCGTTTTCATCTTACACATCGATTCCGATATGAGCAGAGGTTTGTAGAAGGTCAGGATTTTAGAACTCGATTTCGGTACAACTTTTTCATCAATATTGGATTGAACAAAGCCGCAATAGAAGATAAAACCATATATCTCGCACTGTACAACGAGCTTTTTATCAATGGCGAACGTCCCATTGGAGATGGTCGGGAAGTTGAGCTTTTCGATAGGAACAGAACGTATGCAGCTATAGGTTATGCGATTAAAAAGCAGCTGAGAGTGCAGCTGGGAGCAATGCGGCAGATTACCGATAATTGGGGCAAGACTCAAGCACAGCTTAGCCTGCACCACAAATTTTAGTTGTCCGGATAGATCAAATAATCAGGATCGGATTTCTAATAGGTGTTGCTGTTCTTCGGGTGTAAGCTCGTTCTTGTAATTGTCCTCAACGATCTTCAACCAGGCCTCTGGAATTGCCTGAATTTTATATCGTGATCTGCCTGAAATATTCAGCTTTTCTTTTGAACCCGCTGTGAAGCTTGATCCTCCTGCTTCAATACTCATATCGGGAATAATGTCGTTAGAAAGACCAATTGAGTTTAAAAAGTCCTTTCTCCATTCTGGGCTTATGAGCCATTGGTCGTACTCCCATTGAATGAAATCGGATCTACGATAATCAAACAACCCTTTAATCAGGTCACCACTGACCGCAAAGTTTGACGCAATTCCACGCCCTTCCTTAGCTTCATCTACCGCTATCTTTTTCGACCGGCTGGAAAGCATATTGAAAACTGAGCGATTGATGTGAATTTTTATGGCGCCCGTTTGATTGTTTGCTCTTTGAAGAAAATGACTAAACTGCGGTGGTTCGTCCTCAAGACTCAAAAAAAGATACTCGCAATTTCTTATTTGTTTTCTGTATTTCAGTACAAACTTGAACACCGACAAAGCCGATTCCTGAGCATAAGAATTGATGAAAAAGATTTTGTTACCCGGAAATTGCCGGAACAAATAATGCTGCAATTGTTTGTACCCAACCTTTTCTCCATAAATAGAGTTTGCCAGCCAATTAATGCACGCATGGTTACCCGATCTGCGCATTCCGGCGAAATAAATGACTTTTGGTGATTTACCGATCGAAATCCAAATTATTCCAAAAATGAAATGTGTGGCTTTTCTAATAATTCGTCTCAATTGGCTTGACTTTAGTGTACTTCTAAATTTTGTGACTCGTTTTCACAACAAATATAAGTGCTAACAGGTTATTATCCTTGCCCTGCAGTGCATGAGAAAAACCTTACTATCAAAATAAGGATGGAAAACTTTAAAAAACGTTAAACCTAGTATGTTGAACCCCGCTTACTCTGCAGGTTCTGATTAATGGATTATCTTTGGCCTCACATCACTAGCTTGCAGCAAATACAAATTCACTGATTACACCAGATCAAAAACATAAACAGCTCAACGAGCAACTCTCCAGAATTCAGGATGAAGTCGAACGATTGGAATTAATCCTACAATTTTGTCGAGACAACTACAATACGATTCATCACGAAACACGCAATTATGTTGAGCTGGGCCTAGAAATTGCGCAGAAAACAAAAAGAGAAAAAGACAAGTTCGTTCTAAAAGCATATCAAGCATTTTACCAATTATATACGGAAGAACGAAAAAAAGCAGAGCTCAATTCAAAAGCCATACTTCCCGGCCTTTTAAAACACCAGAGCTATACAGAATATGGACTTGCCGTGATCATTTTAAGTCAGATCGAATGGGCACGAGGTAATCATGAAAAAGCCTATACTATCGTCTATAGAGCATTGGATCAAATCAAGTTCAAGAAAAACAAGGGAAGGGCATTAATACGCCTTCATTGGATTCTTGGCGGTTTTTCCCTGGATCTCGGTGAGATTGAAGATTCGTATCGAAACTATTCCATCAGTAATCGGCTATGTAAAGATGAGACTGACCTCGGAATGATCGCGTATGTGAAAATTGGTCTGGCCAGCACCTATCTTAAAAAAGGAAAGCTGTCAAACGCAAAAAATCTATTTGAAGAGGCCCTTAATGCCAGTCAGAACAACAATTTGTGGCTGGCTGAATCTCGTGCACATTATGAGATAGGGATGATCCATTTCACTCGTAATGACCTACGAAAGGCTGAAGATCACATTCACGAAAGCTACCTGATTCGAGAAGAGCACAACTCCCTTCCCGCTATGGTTTCCAGTCTAACTGCCCTAGCAGAAATTGACTTAGAAAATGATCAAACAGAGAGTGCCAGAAAAAAATTGCTCAGAGCTCACAAGATCTGCTTAGAAAAAAACCTGAGAGCTAAAATGGTCAAAATCCTAAAGTTGTTGTCTAAAATTGACGAATCCAAAGGAGAATATGAATCGGCACTTTTCTTATTGAAGAAACACAACCAGCTGGAAAAAGAAATAACAAAAATAGAGGTTGACAACAAGCATCAATTTTTAAAGCTTTCGTATAAAGCGAAAAAAACGGAGCAGGATATTTATTTGGAAAGACAGAGCAATCGAAATTTAAAAAATGCTCTGGACAAGGAAAAAGAACTCAACGATCTGAAAACCCGCTTTGTCAGTATTACTTCCCATCAGTTTAGAACCCCAATGGCGATCATTCAGTCGAACATTGATCTGGTCAATATGATCATACAAAATTCGGAATCAAAACAAAAAGTTCAGCTCGAAAAGGCAAACAAGAGAATCCAAAAAGAGATCCACAATATGGTTAACCTGATGGACGACATTCTGATACTGGGCAAGATCAATTCAGGTAAAAGTATGTCCTTAAAATCGGTCTCTACCAACTTGGAAGAATTTTGCAAAAATGTGATCGCGGGATTTAATGGCATTCAAAAAGAACAAAGGGAAATGAGTTTTTCCTGTACCGGAATAGCCAAGGAGATTAAACTGGACCGCAATTTACTGCGGCATATACTGAGCAACCTGATTTCGAATGCCTTTAAATATTCCGATGACAATCCGTCATGTAAATTGCTATTTGAAAACGATCAAGCTACCATATCAATTGTTGACAACGGAATTGGAATTCCCGAGAAAGACCATCCTAAACTTTTTGAGCCATTTCACAGAGCTACGAACGTAGGAGAAATCAATGGTACCGGCTTGGGGTTATCGATCGCTAAAGAATACGCTGAGCTGCTACATGGTAGTATTGCCATTCAAAGCGAGATCAATAAGGGCACTAAAGTAACGTTAACCCTTCCGGTGAACTCCTAAATTTCCACAGCAAAATACGTACTTTACTTTTTAGCTTCTTCATTTTGTTTAGAGTCGTATTTGTACCCGACAAACGGATCTCTTCTTAGGAACCAAATGTGTGTATCCTCATATGGGTGTTTAATCTGGTTGTACACCTTGAAGCCGATCCACTGATAGGCCCGGTGCATTCTTTCGCGCGTGGTTTCTAAATAGATGGGTTCGTTTGTGCTGTCTGCCAGGGTAAACACCTCTCTGCGCAGCTCATTCGTCGCTGCATTTCCGGGGCGTTCATCCGAAGCAAGTAGCAAAGCGTGCCAGCCCGAATTTGGCCTGATCTGCCTGATCAACCTCTGAACCTTAGCCAGCTGAATACCCCGGCGAATACCCGTCACAAGGAAAAGAATTTTCAGCTTTCCAAAGAACAATCTGACCGACCTCCTCTTTTTGCTGCTTTGGTAGATCAAAACAACACCCGATTTATCGGAAGTCATGTAATTGCCTCGGTGGACTCTGGCCACTTCATACATGTGACGAAGTAAGTTTCTAAACCCGTTTTTTCTTCCCGGCTTAATCATCCAGGTCATTCCGGGTGATTGTTCCAGTGCCATTTCCAAAATATCAATTGCACGTTGACGATCTTCCGCGGTTTGAATCAGTTCCATTTTATAAGTGTTACATGTTTTAACACCATAAAGTTACTTCGCTAATAAAGATACTACCAATTCGGTTTTTCATTATGCGTATTTCACAAATTAAAAACGACCCAAAGTTTATTGAACCACAATGAGCTTAACCCGCTAAAAGTTCATTCGAGAAGGAAGAGCAAGTAGATTGCTCAACAATGTTATCTTTATACCTACTCACCCACTATGAAACTGCACAAAGACATCATTTACAACTTGCTTTTTGTAAGTATTCTGGCTGTTTATTCCGTTGAGGTGTGTCCTCACGTTTCGAAGCTCGGGTTCCTGATTACCATGATCAGTTTCTTCTGCGTCATCGGTCCGCTGTTTATTGTAAAACGAAGCATCACAAAACGGTCAAAGAGCAAATTACATGTGTTTCTTGTCAACTTCATTTACTTTGGAATTATCGGCATCGCAGTTGGACTGTTCAATTTCATTTTCCGCTCTTTTCCAATAGAAAGTGCATTTAAAATGATGACGGGGGCATTCTATCTTGGTGCGCTAACCGCAGTCATCTGCATCCTTGAGGAGCCATTTAAGGAAACTCAAAAAAGGATCTCCTTCATCAATCGGGTTTCACTTTTTCTGTTGCTTTCGCTTACCCTTATCGGAACCATATGGATTTTATTGATGAAAGAAAACTTGTCTGTTTTTGATGCCGTGCAGCACGGGTCGATGATCGATCTTGTAAAAAGTGTTATTCTGGAGACCTTCTTCGTGTTGGCCATTATAGCAGCCTATTTCGTGCGCATCGTGCAATTGTACAAACGAATGCTAAAGGCCGGCATAGAAAGCCAGATCAGCAGCCTAAATGAAGTTCGGAGAGACAATCTGGAGGTTACCTTGCCTCGTTTTTCTAACGACGAGTTTTCCATTATCGGGGACGAGGTAAACGCGATGATCGGTCGCTTAAGAACAGGAGAGAAAATTAAATCGGGTTTTGAAAAAGTAACCGGTCACGATAGCGATTCCGAGTTTCTTGAAAAGATCACTCATAGTGATTTTTCGTCCGAGCAAAAGGAAATGACCATCTTGTTTTCGGACATCAAAGGATTCACCAATTTGTGCGAGGAATCGGATCCGGTAGAATTTGTAAAGGCTTTGAATACCCATTTCGAATCGATGGTACAAGTAGTGAAGAAATTCGACGGCCACATTAATAAATTTATTGGCGATGCCATCCTGGTCTATTTTGAGGGCGACGATTCCTGTGAACGAGCTGTACATGCTGCCATGCGGATGATCGATTCTACCCAATTCAATATTGGAATTGGCATTCATCACGGCACGCTGTTGGCCGGGCTGTTGGGTTCAAGTGAGCGACTGGAATACAGCATTATTGGGAGTGTGGTGAACAAATCTGCCCGCTTGGAATCGGCCACCAGAGGGCTAAATGCTGATGTAGTGATCAGCTCTGCAGCGGCGGCCGAGCTTACCGACGCCATTCTGGAAGGCTTTCAACAAGCCTCTCTCGAATTGAAAGGCTTTGAAAACAAAGAAACCGTATACTATAAATAAATCCATCAAACAATGCATCCGATCTTACTAAATAGCTTAGCCGTACTTGCGGGATTGGTCGTTGGCAATGTCATCAATATGGGTATTGTTATGATCAGCGGATCCGTCATTCCTCCGCCCGAAGGTGCAGATGTAACTACCGCAGAGGGCCTTCAGGCATCCATACACCTGTTCGAAGCAAAGCATTACATTTTCCCTTTTCTTGCGCACGCACTAGGCACATTGTCCGGAGCACTGGTCGCTGCACTCATCGGGGTAAATCGCAAGCTGACAGTGGCCATGATCATTGGCGGCTTCTTTCTCATCGGTGGAATTCTCGCCGCAGTTATGATCCCTGCCAGCCCTTGGTTTGTTGTGGTCGACCTCCTGTTTGCTTACCTCCCGATGGCTTGGCTGGGTTATAAACTGGCAAGCAATAAAGCCAACAATCGTGGATAGCAAATTAATAACACTATCTCAAATAGTATGAGCTAAAGCATCCCTCTGGACTTGATCTCCAGGTATTTGTTAATGACGTCAACGGAT
>CAJWDP010000039.1 GCA_913030835.1 uncultured Flavobacteriales bacterium
TATAATTTACTCAGTGCATACAACGTTTCTCCCTTTTTCACTCTATGCAAAACGATGGAATCTCCGGAAGCCAGAAGTTCATTAATCGGATTTTTGATAGCAGGCTCTACTTCATCATTCTGATTATGATCTGCCTGAACTGATTTTGGAATTAAGATCTTGTCACCTATTGAGAGAATGTTGATCCCATTGATCTTTACCAAATCGGAGCCTTTTATGCTGTACTGTTTAGCAATTGAATACAAAGTTTCGCCTTGCTTTACTATATGGATCAAATACTTCGAAGTGTCTTTTGGAGGCAGCTCCACTTGGTCATCATTGGTCTCCTCCCTTACTTCTTGTTTTGGTATCAACAATTCATCACCAGGGTTTAAGCCGTCCTTAGCTTCGGGATTAGCCAATAAAATCTCGTCTATGGACACTCCATAGAGTTTATGCAGTCCATAGACCGTATTACCCGCTTTTACTTTGTGCACATAATATTCCTCACCAGCAACGAGTCTGGTTACGGCTCCCTCGGGCTGAGCATAGTATGTAAGCACTGCCGACGAGAAACAAATTATAAGTGCAATTCTTTTCAACATAATCACTTTATTCCCACTCTATTGTTGCAGGCGGTTTGGAACTAATATCGTACGTTACTCTATTGATTCCTTTTACCTTATTGATGATTTCATTAGAAATTCGTGCCAAAAATTCATAAGGCAGGTGACACCAGTCTGCAGTCATGCCATCTGTAGAGGTTACCGCCCTCAGCGCAACTGCATTTTCGTACGTCCTTTCATCTCCCATTACACCCACAGATTGAACCGGTAACAATATAGAACCTGCCTGCCAAACCTCATCATACAATCCATGTTCTTTTAGCCCGTTGACCCAAATATAATCTACTTCCTGCAGCATTCTCACCTTTTCAGCCGTTACTTCACCCAAAATTCTGATGCCAAGACCTGGGCCGGGAAATGGGTGTCTACCCAGAATAGTGTTGGAGATACCCATACTTTTACCCACTCTTCTCACCTCATCCTTAAACAGTGACCGAAGTGGCTCAACCACTTTTAGCTTCATATAATCCGGAAGCCCCCCCACATTGTGATGCGACTTTATTGTGGCACTCGGACCTTTAACAGATACCGACTCAATCACATCGGGATAAATTGTCCCTTGACCTAACCAACGAGCATCCTCAACCTTTTTCGATTCCTCATCAAAAACATCAATAAAGACTTTTCCGATTGCCTTTCTTTTTTCTTCAGGATCCGTTTTATCGGCCAGCTCCTGATAGAATAAATGCTTAGCATCTACCCCTTTCACATTCAACCCCATGCCCTGATACGACTCAAGCACATCGTCAAATTCGTTTTTTCTAAGCAATCCGTTGTCTACAAAAATGCAATGAAGATTTTCCCCTATTGCACGATGCAACAACATTGCCGCTACGGAGGAATCCACACCACCTGACAACCCCAATATTACCTTGTCATTACCTAACTTTTTCTTTAACTCCTCTACTGTCGTATCAACAAAACTGTCTGGTGTCCAGGATTGCGAACAACCACAGATGTTTACGATAAAGTTCTTTAGCAACAAAGATCCTTCTGAGGTATGATATACTTCAGGGTGAAATTGTATTCCGTAAGTTGTCTCACCCTGAATTTGATAACCAGCAAGCTTTACATCAGAAGTACTACAAATCACTTCATAATGATCAGGAACTGCAGCAATACTGTCTGCATGGCTCATCCAAACCTGTGATTGATCAGAAATTCCTTTCATCAAATCCGAATCCTGATTGACATAGGATAGGTTGGCTCTACCATACTCCCTTGTATTGGATGGTAATACTTCGCCACCGTATGCTTGGGCTAGGTATTGAGCTCCAAAGCAAACACCTAACAATGGTAATTTTCCTTTGAAACCGGAAAGATCGGGATTGGGAGCATCTTGATCTCGAACCGAAAAAGGACTTCCGGACAAGATGACTCCTTTCACATTCTCTCCGATTTCCGGCATACAATTGTAGGGGTGAATCTCACAATATACATTTAGCTCCCTAACCCTGCGAGCAATAAGTTGTGTGTACTGAGACCCAAAATCAACGATAAGTACCATTTCTTGCATGCGCAAATATAAAAAGAGCCTTGTTCTTAGATATCATCAAAACCCGAAACTTATTAACTGAATTAAAGGACGTAAAATTCTCTTTCATAAATTGCCGATGCATATGAAAAAATTAGCGGTTTATTGCGGGTCCAGCACAGGTTTTAATCCAATTTACCAGGAGAATGCAAAACTGTTTGGTCAACTGATGGTCAATAATGGACTGGATCTAATTTACGGAGGAGGCGCAATTGGCATAATGGGATGTTTAGCAGATACCGTTTTACACTACGGAGGATCCGTTTTTGGCGTAATTCCAGAATTTTTAGATAAAGTAGAAATTACGCACCGTGGTCTCACTGAATTACATGTTACTGAAAATATGCCGGATCGAAAGGCAAAAATGTACGACCTGGCAGATGGATTCGTTGCTCTGCCGGGGGGAATTGGAACTATGGAAGAGCTCTTTGAAGTTTTCACCTGGAAACAATTGCAAATACACAACAAGCCTATCGGCATTTTGAATACAAACGGATATTTCGATTACTTGCTGACCTACTTGGAGCATATGGTAAAAGAGGGTTTTATACAATCACTTCATAAAGATCTGATACTTGTCCGTGATGACCCTGAATCCTTAATTGCCGACATTCACCGTTCGGTTTCGTAAGAATGACTTATATATCGTCCAACAAAATTGAAGTGCGCAACAATTTATTTCAAACTGTAATACACTAATAGCCAAAAGAATATAAGTTAAGCAGGATTGAGAATAGCACACATTTTTAATACGGCCTTGCTCAAATGTATGTATCCGTTGAAGTTTTACTAACTTTCGGACACAAGCTGGAACTGTAAAATGCAATCAAAAATGTTCAGAACATTCCCTTTAGTTTTCTTTTTTATACTTTGCTGTGGCCCATTGTTTGGTCAAAATTCCATTACCGGAACCGTAACTGATCTATCCTTTGGCCAAGAAGTGTTGGGTGCCCGGGTAACAATTAAGGGAACGAGTACTTTTACAGAAACCGATGAGAATGGGAAGTTCACACTAACAACAGATCTGCCCTACCCGGTCACCTTGATTATTGAAGGATTTGGATTTGAGGAAAAAGAATACGTTGTGAAATCTGCCAGACAGCGGGTTAATATTGGTCTGGGAGACAATTCAACATTGCTTGACGGAGTAGAGATTCAGAAAATTAACATTTCGGAGAAACAAAAAGAATCGGCACTTACGGTAGAGTCCATGAGTTTAATGGCAATCAAACAGTGTCCTGCAGTTGATTTTTATGAAGGATTAGGATCATTGAAAGGGGTTGACCTGACCTCTGCCAGCATTGGGTTTAAGGTAATCAATACAAGAGGATTCAATTCTACTTCGCCCGTTAGATCGCTGCAAATCATAGATGGCGTTGATAATCAGGCTCCGGGATTGAACTTTTCATTGGGTAATTTTTTAGGTTCTTCTGAGCTGGATCTGAAAAAAGTGGATCTTATCGTTGGCGCCAGCTCTTCGTTTTACGGACCAAACGCGTTTAATGGTGTAATCAGCATGGAAACCAAAGATCCCTTTCAATTTCAAGGGCTCAGCGTGCAGGCTAAAACGGCCGAACGAAACTTGGTAGAAACGGCCATTCGTTATGCTAAAGCTTTTCAGAACAAAGCTGGCGAAGACAAATTTGGGTTCAAAATCAACTTATCTTACCTGCGGGCAGATGATTGGGTCGCAGACAATTTGGACAGCATCTACAATTCGCCAACGCTCCAAAGTAATCCGGGGGGATATGATGCGATCAACCGATATGGTGACGAATTGATAATAGACAGAAATTCGTTAAACAATCAAGTACAGTTTCCCGGGTTAGGAGTTCTTCATCGGACAGGATACGAAGAACGGCATATTTTGGATTACGATACAGAGAACTTGAAAACTGCATTGGCATTGCACTATAAATTCAATCCAACAACGGAGCTGATTTTTTCTTCAAGCTTTGGAACCGGCACCACTGTTTATCAAGGTGATAACCGATTTAGCTTGAAGGATATTTTATTTTTTCAAAACCGATTGGAATTAAAAGCCAACAAAGGTTTTATACGAGCCTATGCCACCCATGAGGACGCAGGGAAATCTTATGATGCGGTATTTACGGCGATACTGCTTCAAAATAGAGCAAAAGACATCGACCGGTGGTCCTCGGACTATACAGGATATTGGGCATCCATCTACGCTAATAAAGTAAAAGCGCTCCCCGGCTTTCCTACTCCTGTATTTGATCCCGGAACAGGAGAATGGATCTATGATTTTGATCTGGCCAACTCCATCATGGAGCAGTTTTCTGATAGTTTGAACCTATGGCATAATGAGGCGCGCGCCTTGGCGGATCTGGGCATATCTCCTCCCGGAGGAATTGTTTTTGACAACAACATCGATCGTCTAGAACCAGGAACTCCCGAATTTGAAGAGGCCTTGAGAGACGTTACGTCTAAAACTTCTTTCAGCGAAGGAGGATCCCGTTTTTACGACAAAAGTGCACTCTATCACATCCACGGTGAACGAACTTTTTATCCCGATTCGATCAATCATCCGGACTTTAAAATTGTCTCTGGCGCCAATTATCGCATCTATACACCCAAATCCCGTGGTACTATCTTTAAAGACACCAATTCCGTCATTACGAATCAGGAAGGTGGTGCGTATATTGGTGTGGAGAAAAAATATGTGGACGAGCGATTGAAGCTGAATGCCACTTTGCGAGTCGATAAAAATCAAAATTTCGATTTGGTCTACTCTCCTGCAGTATCGGCTGTTTACAATTTGGATGAAAAGAGCATTATTCGATTGTCCTTCTCTTCAGCTACGAGAAATCCGACGCTACAAGACCAATACCTCTATTACAATACAGGAAGAGCGATCCTGCTGGGTAACATTGATGGATATGATTCTCTGATGACCATCGAATCAGCTATCGACTTTACAAGCTCTAAAAATACCGATGATCTGGTTTATTTTAACGTTGACCCCATTCAAACCGAAAAAGTAAGGACATTTGAATTTGGATATAGGAACCTGATCAACAACAATCTCTATTTAGACGCGAGCTATTACTACAGCTTCTACAGAGACTTTATTGGGTACAACATTGGTATCGAAAGCGAAATTACTTTATTGAATGACTTTAATTATTCTACGTTTCAAGTGTACCGAATTGCTACCAATGCAACAGATGTTGTAACCACCCAGGGAGCTTCCGTTGGCCTTAATTATTACACCAAGAAATTCCTTACGCTTAGAGCCAATTATTCTTGGAACAAATTGGACAAAAAAGGTTCAGAAGATCCTATCATTCCCGCATTTAATACCCCGGAGCACAAATTTAACATCGGTATCGGTGGTAATGATATCAATGGAAAGTTCAAATTGTCTAAAAAAGAAGGAGCGAAAGAGTTCAGCTTTAAGAACATTGGTTTCGACGTAAACTTCAAGTGGATTCAGTCTTTCTTATTTGAAGGGTCACCTCAATTTACAGGGATTATTCCAAGTTATTACCTGCTTGATGCTCAGATTAACAAGTATATTCCTAAATTTAAGTCAACATTAAAGCTTGGCGCTTCGAATTTATTAAACAACCAGCAGTTCCAAGTTTATGGAGGACCGAGAGTCGGACGTATGATCTACTTTTTGATCCGTGTGGATATTGACAAACAATGATTGAACCATTTAAAAATTAAATTATGAAAAAACGATTACTATTATTATCCGTATTACTCACCACTGTCTGGGCGACGAATATAGCCCAAACAAGATATTTGGAGGAGGTCTTTTCCAGCGTTACGGTGGAATCTGACGTTACCTACGGTCAAAATTACACCGTACTGTTTGGCTCACCATTGCTTTCTCCTTTAACGATGGATGTTTATCAGCCTGCTGGAGATACACTTACCGGAAGACCTTTGATCATTTATTTACCGACTGGAAGTTTTTTACCAAGATATCTGAACCAGCTTCCAACGGGAGATAAAACAGACAGCGCAACGGTAGAAATGTGTACTAGATTGGCAAGACAGGGATACGTTGTAGCTGCGGTAGATTATCGAAAAGGTTGGAACGCTCAATCTCTTGTTCAATCTGAAAGAACGGAAACCATTCTTCAAGCCGTTTTTAGAGGATTGCAGGATGCTAAAACTGCTGTTCGATACTTTAGATCGAATGAAGCAACAGGTGGTAACACGTATGGAATCAACTCAAACCGAATTGCAGTAGGTGGTCAAGGTTCAGGTGGTTACATATCACTGGCGTACGGGGCTGTTAACAAACTTTCTGAACTTCAGCTTAATAAATTTTACAACTTTGATTCATCACGGTTTATGGTGGATACCGCAATTCATGGCGATTGGGATGGTTTCGGAGGACTACCTACCTTAAATTATAATAACTATCCAGGATATTCAAGTGATGTGAATATGACCTTCAACATAGGCGGTGCAATTGGGGATACTTCGTGGATCGAGGCAGGAGAAGTGCCAACGGTTTCTATTCAAGGAGTTGCAGATGCTTTTGCACCTTATGGATATGGAATCGTTAATGTTCCCGGAACATCTTTCTTTGTAATTGACGTATCCGGTGCAAGCGACATTTCCAGAATTCAAAATGCATTCGGAAATAATGATGTGTTCAAAACACCGGCTATTTCTGATGTATACACCACAGCTGCCAATGCCAACAATACTGCGTTAGATGCTACTTGGGGAAATGCTGGTGATGAAGGATTGTATCCATTTGTTGGAATTGCCGATGGCAACGGACCATGGGAATGGTGGAGCAACGCAGTTGTAGGTGCAGAAACTACAGCATTGATGCCATTTGGCGCTCCTGACTCAGCGACTTGTGTTAATAATGGTTACGCAAGTAATCCGGTATATCAAGCCTTGGGTGAAGTCGGAGGAAGATTGAGAGCATTGACATTTATTGATACCATTCAAGGCTATATTTCGCCAAGATTGTACAGAGTGCTGATCGAGAATACACCAAGCGAAGTGGATGAGCTCAATGATGTGGATGTGAGCATCTATCCAAACCCTTCTAACGGTGAGCTTAATTTAGTTAGCAACGGAAATAATCCAATAGAGCGGGTTGATTTTTATTCAACTACAGGACAATTGATGAGACAAGAAACCAAAATTGGTTCCGGTTTATACAGCATCTCTGAATTGAATTTATCCGCAGGAATGTATATCGTGAATGTTCACTTTGAAGACGGACTGGTCACTAAGAAATTGATCATAAAATAATCGAGAAATCAGTCAAAGAAAAACCTGGCCAAGAATGGCCAGGTTTTTTTATTTCTTAACGTTGGCCTTAACCTCAGGCACAAGTAAAGTAAATTAAACCTATCGTCTAGAGTTTGATTATCCGTTGAACCAATTGATGTCCGCCTGCTCTCAAGCTAATGAAATACATACCTGCTGAATAATTCGAAAGATCAATCTCAATCTGTCTCTGCGATCCTGTAATAGATTGCGTACGGTATAGTTTTCCATCCACTCCCCGTACATCCATGGCTAAATCAAACTCCTGATGATTCGCAAGTTCCAACCAAACGGTTCCTTCAGTTGGATTAGGGTAAAATTTAACATCCATTCTCCCGAACCATTCATCGATGGAATTCGGTAAAATTGTATAATCCAGCGTTATAGAATCCACACAGGGCCCGTTGATGGCATAAAGTGTTACCGTATAATCTCCCGCTGCTCCCCAAGCATAGGTTCCTGGATTCGTTGCAGATGAAGTCGAGCCATCACCAAAATCCCACAAATAAGAAGTAGCTCCTCCGGTGCTTTGGTTAATAAAGGTAACTGCAGATCCAACAGGTATTGATGTACTAGATGGTATGTTCAAAAAACCAGCGGTGGGATAATTGGCTCCTGCCCCAACGGTAACCGTTACTTCAGATTCACAACCTAAAGAATCAGTAGCCGTTACTGTATACGTCGAAGGACAAACATTCGTATGACTCGCTCCCATACCTATTGACCCATCCCATTCAAAATTAATACTACCTGTACCTCCTGTCGAGCTCGCATCCAATGATCCATCACACAATCCACTGCACGATTCAGAAGTGGCTGAAGCACTTAGCACCGGTGCACCCGGATTGGTCAACACGGCGGTATCCAATTCAACGCATCCGTTTGCGTCTGTTACAGTCAAATAATAAGTTCCAATCCCTAGACCAGATAGGTCTGAAGTGGATGTGCCGTTACTCCAAGAATACGTATAGGTCGGAGTACCACCAGTCAATGAAGAAGACACCGATCCGTCCGTTGCACCACATGCAGGATCAACAATTGAAAGTGTCGCCACAAGCGGATTTACAGTAAGGAAACTACTTGAACCGGTATTATCGGAAATATCACCATCGGAACCTCCATTCGTAGCTACAATGTCCACATTGAACGTATGGGATCCCGCAGTGGTTGTTATGGTCGGTAAATTTATCGTTTCCGTATTTCCGGGAAATAAAGTTCCCGTCCAGTTGTAGGTCATTGCTGTACCTCCATCAACATCGTACTCAATTTCTGCAGAAGTAATGTTATCCAATCCATTGTTTCTCATTACAATAGAAGGAGTTACATTCAAACCACAATAGTTTCCAGAAGGGGCATTAATCGCATTAACTGCAGAGTTATCGTAGGTTGCGACACCACATGGCACGAATGTACCATCCAAGGAAGAAACCCCTGAATTGATCGGGTCCAGCCAATTTTTCAGCGCATCGCCCGGATTCTTCGGACCGGAATTCCAATTGATACTCATTCTTCCGTAATAATCAGGACTTGGTGAAGGTACCTGACTGCAAAAGGAACCTCCTCCGGTCAATTGTCCAACAATGTGTCCATCCTGATTGAAAATTGGTGAGCCTGAGGATCCACCTTCAGTAACGCCATGGCCATTCGGTGTCCCTGTCCAGTATACCCGCCAATGCGTTCCACTTGTTCCCCAGCCGGAAAAACCAAGTGTACTCGAAAAGGTGCTGATCTTCTTTTCGTCGCCGGAAGGATGGTGAATGGAAACTCCACTGGTTGCACCGCTGTTCACATTGTTCCAACCGTTGTAAAAGACATTATACGCCGATGGAATCGTATTATTCATTTCTACCAACAAATAATCCGGACCTGATGATCCTCCCCCATCGTCTGAATCTGCTCGTCTCGTCATACCTGTCATAGACTGCGAAGCAGAAGGAGTTCCACTTCCACAGTTCGGTCTTTGATAATTGAAGTAAGCGATTGAAGCATTCAAGTCACTTGCACTTGAATTATTGGCACAATGTAGGGCTGTAAGCACATATGGCGTGCAATCCAGGCTCGTATTATTGATCAACGATCCGGAACACCATCCTGCACCACCAGGTCCTTGCAGCAACAATCGTACTACTCCTTTGATCTGATTCTGCCAATTGTCACTCTCAGGACTGCATGCAACGTCCACCTGGCACGGATCTGCCTTTTGTTCCACGGATGCTTTTGCCACCCATCTATATGCGTGTCCTACTTTGTTGATGCTGATCTCAGGATTACCAATAACAGTTGATGGCTGGTAATATTCAATAATACTAGTTTCACCCACTACATTACCGGTAGCAAAAACACCGGAGGCTTTATTATTCGCGCTGGTATAGCCGCCAATAATGTCCGAATAATCCTCGTTGTACACATACATAATGCTTCCTTCAGGCAGGAAAAAGCGATCGTAAACCAAGTGGATTGCTAAAGCTTCTTTGGCCGAAATCTTCAATCTCCAAATTTTATCTCCATTTGGCATGGTGAACCACTTTCCTGAATTTTCTTGGGTCAAATTCACATAATGGTACCTCGAAAAAAGTTCAATTCTTCCTTCGCGAGCAGACCTGGTATCTTCTTCATTAATCTGTCGCATATTCAAGGCCGGAAGGCGAATTGCATCCGGTTCAGGCAAAACGATCGGATTTTCGACAGAAAGAGTATAGGGAAGACCTCCTGTCTGCATCTGAGCATATAAATTGAATGTTAGGGCAATAAGTATGGCTGCGGCTACGATTTTTTTCATCTTGAATTTTTAAGGTCACTAAAAATAGTCAATAGCTATAGATTTTGCTGCATTTGAAAAGCATATTTCGACCAATAACACACATTGATTGCAATTAATTATCTTTGGTTCTTGTAAAGCTAAAACATGAAAAAGTCAGTCTTATTTGCACTCACTATACTCTTTTTGTACGCATGTGGCGAGGAAGCGGAAATCATACTACCACAAGAAGAGAAACTGCTGGAAGCAACACTATGCAACTGTTTGGATACGATTGCGCATGTTGATCGAGCCAAATGCGACAGCTTATTTCCAGAACCCGTTGGGAATGAGGATAAAATCAGCAGAATGGAGGAGGCAAAATCTTGTGGATTCGACCTGGTGTACGAATTGGATACCGTTTTACACTTGGATTCACTTCCAGAACCGGAATCAATTGAAGAAGTGCTGACAATGGAAGTCCCCGATCCTCTTTCCGAAGAATGTCAGAAATTCTTAGAGGATTTTGCCAGTGCAATTAAGCGGTACACAAAAACAGTAAATGCAGCAGCAGCCAACCCCGACGACTTCAAAATGATCATTAAACTGAACGAAGAACGATCTGAATTTAGCGAATGGCCGTCAAAACCTCAGATGTTCTCCTGTTCAGAAAATGAGTCGTTCAAACATAAAGTTGAAAAACTGACCGAACAGGCAGATGAGCTTTTATCCTCCTAATTAGTGGTACAAATAGTTACCGTTTGGAGACACTTTTACCTCGGGAAGAATTCTTTTTACCTCAAACCATTCGAAGCCTTGCTTTAAGTTATGCCAAAACGAATTTAGCGCTTCGTCGCGAGTAAAAAGGAGCGCAGTGCCCATGTTTTTCTTGGTCATTCTAAATGGAAAAATATGAACCGGTAATTTTATCTGACCGTTGTTTTTTGCCTCCATCGCCAGTACATACAGCTCTTCAATACTAGTATTGGTTATTGGAATACATCCAATACTTACACAATCCCCATGTATAAAAATATCTCCTCCCAAATTACCCGCGCCATTTAGCTTTTTATCTGCTAAATTGGGATAGTTGATCCCTAAGCTCAAATGAAAGGTAGACCATGCATTGAATCGATCGATGTGGTAAAAGCCCTCGGGCACCTGCAGATCTCCCTGTGCCGTTTTCGGTCCAAGATTCCCAGATAAAACGCAAAAATCATAAACCTTGAATAGTTTGTATGGTATGGAATCTCTATGTTTTATCCAAACCTCCAATTTTTTTTCATATTTAAACCCTCTTAGAAACAGTTCTATATTCTCACGTTTCAAACCGAATTGATCCAATTTTAGATCAAGTTGTACTGTTGTATTGTTGTATGCCTGTTTAACTCTGCTCTTTTTGAGCTGCTCAGCCTTGAAGTTCTGAGCCATTATTGTGTTACCAATCGTACAAATGATGATTATAAATAGAAATATTAAAAATCGCCTCATAATTGTTCAAACTTTGGAATGATATATGTGTATCTTACCTCTTTATAAACATGGAGCGTATATTTACACTACACATAGAATGCTGATAAATATGAAAGGATACAAAGTCATAATGGTCCTGGTACTAAGTGCAATAGTAATGCCACAGTTCTACAGTCAAGTATCGATAGAACCGGAGCTTGAGCTGGAAAAACAAATGGCCGTAAACAAATTCAAAAAACTATTGGATCATATCCATGAAATGTATGTTGATTCAGTAAATACAGAAGCGCTTACGGAAGATGCATTTGTAGGAATGCTGGAAGAGCTTGATCCACACTCTATTTATATCCCGAAAAAAGAAGTTGAAGAAATGAATGCTCCTTTGAAAGGTAGTTTTACGGGGGTTGGTATTCGTTTTCAGATTCTTAAAGATACGCTCATGGTAGTTCAGGCAATTCCGGGAGGACCATCGGAAAAAGCTGGAATACGGGCAGGCGACAAATTCATTTTCATCGATGGCGAGAATGTTGCCGGCACTGGATTAAAAAATTCGGGTGTTCGAAAAAGACTGTTAGGAGATAAGGATACACAGGTCAAGATCGAGGTGCTTCGACGCGGAGTAAAAGATTTGTTTGAAGTCACAATCACGCGTGACAAAATTCCGATCTTCAGTCTGGATGCTTCCTACATGGCCACTCCGGAAATTGGATACATCAAACTGAATAATTTTTCGAGAACAACCATTGAGGAGTTTAGGAATGCTGTAATGGATTTGAAAATGAAAGGCATGAAAGACCTTGTTCTCGACCTTCAAGGGAACGGAGGGGGTTACCTATCTACAGCCATAGATCTAGCGGATGAATTTCTTGCGGGACGCAAGTTGGTCGTTTACACCGAAGGAAGGAAATACGAAAAAGCCAACTATCACACTCGAAAAACTGGTTTGGTAGAGGAAGGAAGACTTATAGTGCTAATTGATGAGAGCTCCGCTTCCGCTTCTGAAATTGTAACCGGAGCGGTTCAGGACTGGGACCGAGGAATTGTAGTTGGAAGACGATCTTTTGGGAAAGGCCTGGTTCAGAAACCTGTTAATCTGCCGGATGGTTCAATGGTTAGGCTCACAACTTCTCGATACTATACTCCTACGGGAAGGTCTATTCAAAAACCATACGATGGTGGTAGTGAACAGTACAGAAAAGAGAAATTTGATCGTTTTAAAAGTGGGGAGGCCTACCATGCAGACAGCATTAAATTTCCGGATTCATTGAAGTATGAAACGTTATCAACCGCAAGAGCGGTTTATGGTGGAGGCGGAATTATGCCCGACTTTTACGTTCCGGTGGATACAACAGAAACTTCGAGCTATTTTACTGCTCTTATTCGAAAAGGGATTTTGAATAATTTCATTCTGAATTATGTGGATAAGAATCGAAAAAAGATCAGAGATGCTTATCCCGATTTTGTCAAATTCAAAAACGAGTACAATGTCGATAAGTTGGCAAAAGATTTAATCAAGGTGGCAGAAAAAGAGGGTCTTGAGTTCAATGAAGAAGAATATGAGCGTTCCGAGAGAATCATAAAAGTGAGAATCAAAGCAATGCTAGCCCAAAACCTATGGGACTACAAAAAGTTTTATGAAATCATCAATCAGCTGAATAACTCCTATAACAAAGCGATCGAAATTCTCGAAGACGGAAGTTATGAGAAAGTTAATTTAGCTTCCAATTGATTCATTATTTGATAAATTAGTAACCGAAAACATAGATATTGTAATTCTAAATGAGCGTATATGAATACTGAAAAAGTTAAAGTAGGTTTGTTGGCATTGATCGCACTGGTATTGATCGTTAACACCTATTATCAGGCAACAAGTGGTGGATCTGCATCCGCTGTGCAATTGAGCGAAAGACCGGCATCTGGATATTCAAATATTCCGGGCAACAATGAAAAGGTCCAACCCAACTTCGAAATAGACAAGACCAATCCAACAGAGATTGTAGATCCAAATTCAAATTCACTACTCAGCGCCAATACCAATGAACCGCAAGCTCCACTGACCAACATCAAATTTGCTTCGGATGTAATCGATTTTGGCAGGGTGAAAGCTCAGTCTGAAAACAACCATGCCTTTGAGTTTGTAAACACAGGTACAGAGCCATTGTTGATTGAAAACGCAAAAGGTTCGTGCGGTTGTACAGTTCCAAACTGGCCGAAGGAACCAATCATGCCAGGAGCAAAAGGTAAAATTGATGTCGTGTTCAGACCGAAAAAACGGGATACAGAAGGAGAAGACAAAAAAACAGTAACGGTGTATTCAAATACCAACCCAAAAACTACCGTTCTGACTGTTAAGGCCATGGTGACTCCCTAACAAAGTGGTTCAGGCTAATCGATTCGAAACATCGAAAATGTTACCTTTTAATTTAGCTCGGATTTCGCTTTCGATTCTATTTCTGTTGCCATTCGTACTCTATGGGCAATGTCCTGTGAGTGACATCCCATTCAAAGGAGGCGAAAAGCTGGACTATATCATTTATTACAATTACAAAAAATTGTGGGTTCCGGCAGGTAAAGTTCGGTTTGAAGTTCAGGATACATCGATGAAGGACATTGATTGTTTCCACTTCAATGGTCGAGGAAAAACCTTCAAGGAATACGATTGGTTTTTCAAAGTTCGGGATCAATATCAGTCTTTTGCCTCCAGAACAGATCTAAAACCCGCACGTTTCATCCGAAGCGTCAGCGAAGGGAATACCAGGATCTATTACGACTACTTATTCGACCACAATGTAAATGAAGCGTATTACAAAAGAAAACCGCAAGGAGATTACACGGACACCATTCAGCAGACCGAATGTGCGTTTGATGTAATGACCACTGTTTATTATGCGCGGACGTTAGACTTTAGTACAACAAAGGTCAACGACACTGTGCCGTTAACCATGGTGTTGGATGGAAAGAAATACGAGACCTACGTTCGCTACACGGGAAAGGGCGTTGAAAAATCACGAGATGGTATATCATACAGGGTGATCAAATTTCGCCCGATGTTGATCGAGGGAACCATTTTCTCAGGCGGAGAAGACATGGAAGTTAGTGTTACCGACGACAAGAACAGAATTCCTCTATTCGTTGAAGCCAACATTCTGGTGGGCAGCATTAAGGTGTATCTCGAGCGAATGACCGGATTTAAATATCCATTGGACTCAAAAATTGAATAACCACTAGTTTCCTCCCTGGCAAGTTTTTTTGTAGTGCTCGTAGTAAAATCCACCACCGGCCTTCGCGGCCAGACCAAAATCTCTGCAAGCATCACTTTTTCTGCCCAGCTCTAAATTCAGCAGGCCTCTCTGATAATATGGCTCTCCGTAAATTCCATTCAACGCATTGTTGAAACGTATCATAGCGGATTTTTTGTCTCCTAATCCTACTAACGCTTTACCGGCAAGAGTTTGAGCATAAAAATTCTTTTTGTCTTTGCCAATGATCTTATCCGCATACTTCAATGCTTTGGTAAATTGCTGATCATCAATCAGCAAATCACCGTAGCGGATCAGATACGCTGAATTATCGGGCTGAAGAACCAGCGCATCAGCATAATCCTGTATCGCTTCTTTTCGTTTGTTCAAATTGGCATAGGCCTCTCCCCTTTTGGCAAGTAGCTCGGCTTTTCCTTCCGGCAAGGAAGACAGCATTTCAGTAGTCTTTTCCACTACCCTTCCATGATCAATTTTAAGATCACTAGTCTTTCGATTTTTAATCAGCTTCATTTCATCGACCAAATGTCCGGCACCTGCATATTTGTCTATGACCCAAAGCACATAGCGAATATCAACTGCTATGTTCCTGCATCTGTTCGTATCAAACAAATAATCACTCATGGTGCTTTCCCACGTTCGATCAAAATTGATTCCGATCAGCTCTCCATTGCCATTTAATACAGGGGATCCGCTATTTCCTCCGGTTGTGTGATTGGAACCACTAAAGCACACCCTCAATTCTCCGTCCTGCGCGTAGATGCCATAGTCCTTCTTTTCCCAAAGCTCTTTCATTCGAGGAGTAAGCTCATAATCGTCGTTACCCAAGTTGTTTTTCTGAATCATCCCGTCCAAAGTGGTATAATACGTGTAGTTCATGCCATCTCTGGGCGCAGACCCTTCTATTTTACCATAGGTCAATCGCAGTGTGCTATTGGCATCGGCAGCATATTTAATTTCCGGGAACAGCTCCATCCTAGCCTTTAGATATTGCTTCATTTTAGTATCAATAGCCCCTGAAAGTACATTGTACTTTGGAACGATGGTGGCCCTGAATACATCAACCAGTTCTACTGATAAGGCAAACGCCGGATCTTTGCTTAGTTTCTTTGCATACCCTTTATTGTATGACCTTAGAAAGTTGTTCAGCTTTGATTCATCACAAAAAACACTTTTTTCATAAACATAAGTAGCATAAGCTTCTACATCCCCATTGTATTTCGTGTCAATTTCTTTCAACAAAGGAGCCTCCAGATCGTCGTTCATAAATTCACGGTACATTTTTACCAATGCGATGAATACACTTTTATCCGTGGTTACATCATAATTTTTAAAAAAATTCTTAACCCGCTGAAAATCTTTTCCTTTACGTTCAGCAAAATCAGGGTTGGATGAAATTGCTTCAAAATTATTGTACTCTTCAAATCCGTAAGCAAACCGAAGAATTTCAGGCCCCATATAGTAAAGCTCTATGAACATTTCACGGGAAAAAGTATAGGGTTGAATTTCTTTGTACAGCGATTTGAATTCATCCAGCAATGCCGAATACGCTTCATTTCCTTCTGCCCTATCCATAAACGCACGTTCAAAATCCAATTTTTTCCCCAATGCATCGTTTTCCTTCAATCCAATGTTTTGGCCGATCCATTTCTTGTATGAGTTCGAAATCCTCGATTGCTTCGCTGCATATTTTATGTAATTCTTTTCACTCGACTTCATAGTAGCATCTATGATCGATAGGCTCTTTTCACGCATTTTGATCTTACTGGGGTTGGAAACATTCATCACGTAGTCCAGAGCGTAAGAGGTAAGATATTGGTAAGTTCTTCCCGGGAAACCATACACCATACAAAACTCTCCCTCTTTCATGTCGTGCACAGCTATGGGAAAAACATGCTTTGGTCGGTAGGGAATGTTATCATTTGAAATTTCGGCAGGTTGATTGTCCTTATTGGCATAAATTCTGAACATGGAAAAATCACCGGTGTGCCTTGGCCAGATCCAATTGTCGGTGTCTCCGCCAAATTTACCAATTGAAGAAGGAGGAGCTCCAACCAATCGGACATCCTTAAATGTTTCTGTCACGATCATGTAATACTCATTTCCATAGAAAAACGGTTTGATCTGTGCTTCATAATGCGTTCCCTCAACAGCAGCCTTCGTAATTTTTGATACATTGCTTTGGATGATCTGTTGCCGATTTTCTTTTCCTTCCGCACCCTCCATCACTTTTGCCGTAACGTCTTCAATCCTTACAATGAAGGTAGCTGTGAGGTTTTTATTTTTCAGCTCCTGTTCTCTGGACATGGCCCAGAATCCGTTCTTGAGGTAATTATTTTCTTCCGTTGAGTGGCTTTGGATTTGTCCGTAACCACAATGGTGATTGGTTAAGATCAATCCTTCTCCTGAGACCACTTCTGCTGTGCATCCCCCACCAAAATGAACAACGGCATCCTTAAGACTTGAATGATTGATGGAGTAGATATCTTCTGCTGAAAGCTTTAAACCCATTGATTGCATATCAGACTCATTGAGAGATTTCAGCAACAAAGGAATCCACATCCCTTCCGTAGCCGAAAGAGCTCCGGAAATAAGAAAGACAAAAAGAAAAACAACTGCTTTTTTCATATCATGTATTTTGTTCGAGACGAATTTAATAATTATTAACCTCCGTATTAATCATAATCCTCCGAATCAGATTATTACTTTTGTGCAGCTACACAGCAACCAATGGAAATAGTTAAGTTCATATTCTATTTAGGCATAATTTATACCATTTTTGGATTGTTATGGGGTATCGTTACATTTCTTTACAAAGCAGTTCGAGTTGAAGTGACCAATACGGAATCCACGATCCTAAAAATGGGGAGTTACTATTTTCTAGCTTCTCTTACGGCTTGGAATGTCGTAAAACCATTCAATGCCACTGATAGAGCTTCCGGCAGCTACGCATACATTGCACTTGGCGGGATCGTATTGTGCTTTTACCTGATCGGTAAACTACAAAAAAGCAGAATTCAGCTTTTTGGAAATCAGGGACGTTTTTCTCCTGAATTGAATCAAAAAAACCAACGGTTACACCTGCTGCTGATCGGCATCACTTTGCTTCTTTATGTAATCACTGTTCTCTTTCCACAAATTGCGGATAACGCGATAAATGCCTGGTTCTATGGCAAGATTGCAGCCATCTATGACACGGTGTTTTTGAATTTTATTTTTGGGATTGTCGGAGCCGTTTTTTTACTTCAGATTCTAATCCAGGGGGCAACAGCCTCTGGTAAGCTATTGGATCTGCTGGGCGGAAAAACATCGACAAAAGGCACTGGCAATCGTACGCATCATTCAAGCTCGTCGGATTTTGATGATTATGAAATTGTGGAGGACGATGATTCCCAGCATTCAGAAACATCCAACAATGGGGAGCATAACAACTTTTTAAATCCATAATCCATGTCTGAATTGAAATTAATTGCCAAAACTTTTGCGGGCCTGGAAGACATTGTCGCTCAGGAAGTTCGTGATGCAGGTGGAAAGAAAATTAAAATAAAGCGGAGAGCGGTATCATTCGAAGGAGACCTGGAAGTTATGTATCGGGTGAACTTCAGCAGCCGCTGCGCACTCGCTGTGTTGATGGAGGTCAAGCAATTTTACGCCAATTCCGCGGATGACCTCTATCGAAAAACCAGAGACATCAATTGGTCCAACCATATGATGCTCGACCAGACATTCTCCATCCACGCAACCACTTACTCGGAAGTATTCTCACATTCTAAATTTGCTGCACTCAAAGTAAAGGATGCAATTGCCGATTTTTTCAGAGATATCTACGGACAACGACCCAATGTTCGAGTGGATCATCCCGATGTCAGGATCGAATTGCACATTAGTGATAACCGATGCACGCTGTTACTGAACTCTTCCGGCGAAGCACTTTTTAAGAGAGGCTATAGAGAAAGAACAGGAAAAGCCCCAATGAACGAATGCCTGGCAGCGGGAATTGTTCAGCTTTCCGAATATAGATCGTCCGAACCTTTGGTTGATTTTGCATGTGGTTCAGGCACAATACTATTCGAAGCTTGTTTGATTGCAAAAAATGTGGCACCGGGATTACTCGGCAGGCGTTATGGGTTTGAAAACTGGCTGGGTTTTCAATCCAAATTACTTGAACAGATCAAATCAGACGCTCAAAATGCAATTCAATCTGTTTCTGTGAATCTCAAAGGATACGATATCGATCGTAAAATGATCCTGTTTTGTCGCCACAACAAATCGAATTCAGCATTTTTTGAAGACATCCGCTTTTATCAAAGCGATCTGAGAAATGTGGAAACGGAAAAAGAATCGGGGCTGATCATTTCCAATTTACCCTTTGATGAACGCCTAAAGGTGGGAAATCTAAATCGGCTTTACGAAGACATTGGAACTACCATGAAACACCACTTTCCCGGTTTTCGCGGATACCTATTTTCTTCGAATATAGAAGCATTGAAGTGCATCGGACTCAAACCAACGTTAAAAATGCAATTGTTTAGTGGGGGAATAAAGGCCTCTTTGCGCCGTTACGACTTGTATAAGGGCTCGAAAAGACCAAACAAAAGTAAGTGAGACCTTCGTGGAATAAGAACCTGACGGTATAGGATTTTTAAAATTGTATTTTCCCTATATTTTCCCTTATTATCAGCACAAATATGGATAAGGAACAAAGAGATATACTGCGTAAGAAGATTCACTCGCTGATCGAGCGTGAAGAAGATAAAATTCAAGATCTTAAGAAATTGACGCAACCCATCTCACCTGAAAACGCGATCGGTAGAATTAGTCGAATGGACGCGATCAACAATAAAAGTGTCAACGAAGCTGCGCTAAGAGCATCTGAAAGTAAGTTGAAAAAATTAAACTATGCACTTACCCAAATTGATGAAGATAATTTCGGAAATTGCGCTTCCTGTGGTTTGGAAATTCAAGAAGGAAGATTGTTGTTAATGCCGGAGAGCAATAAATGCATCCGATGCGCAGCGAGGTAAACAAATGATTGAGAAATTATTACATAAATCAGAAGAAAAAAGAAGCGAATTGCTTCAAGTTCTAGATGCCTTGACCGATGAAGAGTTCACGGAAAAACCAAAAGCGAGTGAATGGTCCGTTTCTCAGGTAATCAATCATTTAATTGATGCAGAAAATAGCACAATGGGCTACATTTCAAAAAAGCTGCAAGGGGGAATTAATTTGAAAGATTCAGGAGTTAAAAGTCAGCTAAATTCTACTGCATTGAAGCTTGCACTGAAATCAAACAAACGGTTTAAAGCACCATCGGTTCTGCGCGAACCTGCTAACAAACCAAAGGAAAAAAGTCTCAAAACCTGGAACAAAACCCGAGAGATGTTGGCTGAGCTCTTTATGAACATAGAACCTGTCTTGCTCAAAAAGGAAATTTTTAAACATCCCGTAGCGGGTTACCTAAATGCGGAACAAACCTTGCATTTTATCAATGACCATATGAGCCATCACGAAAAACAAATTATACGCATTATACAATCCATCAACAATGATTAGAACTATATTGATCAGCTTCGCCACGCTATTGCTGGCTTTTACTGCCGCCGGACAACAAGTGAATCAAATCACCCCCAGAGCGTATCAGGAGAAAGCTGTGGAAGAGAAAAAGAGCATTGCAATCCTGAGTCCGGAAAGTTATAATCGCAATTACTTCGCGGATGAAAAATCCGGTTTTTTAATCCAATTCTCTCAGCTGGATCTGGAAGCTGAATTTCCATCCGACCTGATGATCACAGTGGATAGTATTTCTGTTCCTTTAACTTCACTTAACCCGATCTTGATCGAAGGTTTTGGCGAAGGAGATCACACGATAAAAATTGAGAGCAAACAGTACAAAAGTGAAAATAAAACACTGCCTATTCAAGGAGGTACAAGCATTGAATTCTGTTTGGGAGATACGCGACCCCTGTTTGAAAATGATGCCATCGTATTTGGCTTGTTACTAGCCATCCTGGCCTTCATTTTCTGGACATCCAAGCTGAAAAGATTAACCAAATTCTATTCCATTGTTCCGGCACTTTTGCTGTGCTATTTCATACCATCGATTTTCAATAGTCTGGACATCATCAACAGCCATGTTTCCGGGTTGTACGGCATGGCAAAAAACTACCTTCTCCCTGCGGCATTGGTCTTGCTCTGTCTCAGCATAGACCTGAAAGGGATCTTTCGATTGGGCCCAAAAGCCTTGATCATGTTTTTCACTGCTACCATCGGTATCGTGATCGGAGGTCCTATTGCCTTATGGCTTTGTGCCTCCTGGTTCCCTGAGGTGCTTCAAGCGGCAGCCGGAGAAGAGGTTTGGAGAGGACTTTCAACCGTTGCAGGAAGCTGGATCGGAGGTGGTGCAAATCAAACCGCTATGAAAGAGATCAATGAAGTTGGCGACACCATTTTCAGTCAGATGATCATTGTGGATGTATTTATCGCCAACATTTTTATGTCGTTGATCCTGTTCGGTATTGGAAAAAGAAAGAAGCTGGATCGTTGGTTGAAAGCTGATAATACGGCGATCGATGCGCTTCAGGAAAAAATGCAATCGTATAGCGCATCGGTATCTAAAATCCCAACGTTCAAAGATGTGATGATTATGGTGGGTGTAGTATTCATGGTGATCGGACTGGCTCATATTTGTGCGGAATTTTTGGGTCCTATGTTTAAAAGCATCATTCACAACCCATATCTATCTTTCCTTGGCTCAGGTTTCTTTTGGATCGTGGTTCTGGCTACCCTATTCGGTGTTCTACTCTCGTTCACCAAGGCAAAACAAATGGAAGGCGTGGGTGCATCAAGAGTAGGAAGCATATTCATCTATATTTTGGTAGCCACCATTGGAATGAAAATGGACATTGAACAGCTCATTGCCAACTGGCAGACCTTCAAATTTCTGATCATTATCGGCCTGATCTGGATCTTTATTCATGGTGCTCTGTTGCTGGTAATGGCCAAACTGGTCAAAGCTCCGTACTTCTTTGCAGCTGTTGGCAGCCAGGCCAATGTGGGAGGTGCGGCATCAGCACCTGTGGTAGCTGGAGCTTTTCATCCGTCATTAGCTCCCGTAGGTGTTCTTCTTGCTGTTCTTGGTTATGCAGTAGGTACCATCGGAGCAATTGTCTGTACCACTATGTTGATGGCAGTTACCGGATAGAATGAAAATGGTTCCACCCTTTTATTCTACAATCTGATACAGCTGCTTTGCTTCCTCTCGGTTACAAGAGTTAAAATGCCACCACTCGGTCTGGATGTTGAAAAAACCACCTTCCATCATGCATCTTCTGAGCAATTTACGGTTGTCTACTGCCTCTTGGGTAATCCGATTTTTCTCTAACATAAGCGGTTCTTTTATAGGATAGGCTTCAATACCGAAAAAATCATAGGGCGTCCCCATATCCAGTGCTTCTCCATTTTCCTTGTACGCCAGAGTCAGGTCAATTGCAGCCCCAAAATTATGTAGTGAACCATGTTTGGGGTTCGATACATACTTTACTTTTTCCTCTACGGGCATATCCAATGTATCCCACATGGCTTGTTGGATGCAACGTGGACGTACTCCATCGTAGATGAGAAAAGTAAGAGTCGAATCTCTTGTTTGCAGGTAATTGTGCGCAACCGCCAATTTATCGGCTACATCGGGTTGAAGATAACAACGAGTTAATGCACCGTAAAGATCGATTCCCATGAAATTGTCAGAGGTACTATATTTCAGATCTACCTGTGCTTCAGGAATTACGTTAAGAACGTCTACCAATCCGGCAGACAAAAGTGATTGTTCCAATTCAGAAACAACCACTTCTGCCGGAAGTACTTCATTGTCATTAACGATCGTATCTTCAACAATGGAATTGATTTTCTCCTCAGTAACGCTCGTTCCGTCTATATTTTCCTTACAAGAGGTAAGCAAATAGAAAACAACAAACGAGAAGAGAACAGACCGATGCAAAAGCATTTAATCCGAATCTAGCCCTTCTTCCACATTGACGCTAAAGACGACATCATCTGAATCGGCGTTTTTTTTTGAACCGATGTCGAAATTTATTCGTTCTAGCTTAATGTTTCGGGTCTTTGCATTTTCTTCAAAATCATCAATGATCTCCAATACATCAAAATGAACATTGTTCGTCTGAGATGCATCGATCACCACGTGTGAATTATCGGGAAGCTGGCTGAGAATTCTCAGTATTCTAGCCTTGTGCAAAAAAGTTACCTCCTGAGCCAACTGAATAGTAATTGGTTCATCTTTTGCGTGGTCTTCCTTTTCAAATTGATACGGTGATTTATAATTGTTCCACAAAATGTGCATAATTGCCGAACCAAGTCCTAAACCAATACCAATCAATAGATCGGTAAACAAAATACCCAGAATGGTAATTATAAACGGTAAAAACTGGGATAAGCCTTTAGAATACATCAGCTTAAACAAGCTTGGTTTTGCTAGTTTGTATCCTACCATAAACAGAATAGCTGCAAGGCTGGCCAATGGGATCATATTCAAAACGGATGGGATCAACATCGCACATGCCAGCATGATCACACCATGGAAAAATGCAGACGCTTTTGTTTTCGCACCGGATTGGATATTCGCAGAACTACGAACAATTACCTGCGTAACAGGCAATCCACCGATCAGACCGGACAATGAGTTACCCACACCCTGGGCGATCAGCTCTCTATTGGTAGGTGTTATTCGTTTATCTGGATCGAGCTTATCCGTTGCCTCCACACAAAGCAGCGTTTCCAAACTGGCAACAACCGCTATGGTAAGGGCTAGAATGTAAACATCCCAATTTCCAAACTGCCCGAAATCGGGTAATGTAAACTGCCCGATAAAATCCGTTACAGATTCAGAAACAGGTATACTCACTACTTGATCTGACTCTAATGCTAGAAGAGTCTTTGCTACAACTTGATATTCTTCATTTTCAATCAAAGCAAACTGATACCATCCATTCGCATCAGAAGTTGTTTCGGCTACTAATTCACCCTTTGGGTTATACAGCCATACTTTTACTCCTCCTACTGAAACTCCTTGATCAGATTGCACCATCCCTTGAACTGTTGATCCAGGAGTTGACACTAACCCTAGTTTGTTCGAACTATTCCAAGTTTTATTCAAAACAATCGTATCTCTCGCAACAAAGCCATTGGAAGTTGCAACAAGTTGGTATGTATTATTAGAGTCAATCTCAAACAAATAGTTTCCATTCTCTCCTGTAGTTAACTTATTGATTTCCTGCCCATCCATATTCAGCACTTTAACCAATGACTTCCCCATAATAGAACCATTCTCGTTTACTACGGTTCCATGAACATAAGAGCCACTAAAATTCGAGACTAGACGATTCAAAGTATCGAAATCAAAACCACCAGAAGTTGAGTTGCCCAACAATCCTTCTGGCATGTCAAGATCAGTAATTAGATTTGTCATCTGCTTAGAATCCCAATCACTACTAACCGACATTGGAATTTTATCTGAAGACTGAAATGCAAAGTTCAATAGTATCCCCGCCAATACAACAATTAGTGGTCCCTGAACGATCTTAAAGAGCGAGATCTTTTTCATAAAAGGCCGTTCCCACAAAATGAGTATGAACATAGAAATCAAAGAAATTGCAATCGCCCCCGGACTGATCACTTCGGTCATATAGCTAAACTCACTTAATGTGTTGTGACCATCTACCTGGAAGAATTTAAAATCTCCCTCTGGATCCCCGTCGTATCCAAACGCATGTGGAATTTGTTTTAGGATGATGATCAATCCAATACCCGACAACATCCCGTGAATTACAGCTGAGGGAAAATAGTAACCAATGATGCCGGCCTTGGCAATACCCAACAAGATTTGAATGATTCCTGCTATAAAAACAGCAAGCAAAAAGGTTTCAAATGCATCCAGCTCCTGGATCGCATTTAATACGATCACGGCCAAACCGGCAGCAGGTCCACTCACTCCCAATGATGAACCACTGATCAGTGAAACGACGATACCCCCAACTATACCTGCAATAATTCCTGAAAATAACGGCGCACCGGATGCCAGTGCAATCCCTAAACAAAGAGGAACTGCCACAAGAAAAACGACTAAACTCGCTGGAAGGTCGTTTTTAAGGTTTGAAAAAAATGATTTTTTTGACGAATTCATGATTAAAATATTTAGAAACTTGGCAAAATGAAGCAACATGTGCTTCCGTAGATAAGCGTAAGGTGATCATTTAGACCACTCGCTCAGGAGGAGGGGTCAATACCTCCACTAGCATGGTTTCTGGAATATAAGCGAATGAAATTCGCACTAACTTTGAACGATCGTCTCCAATAAACCGTTTATTACCAAAGTGGAAAAAGTCGTCGATCTCACGCTCATCTTTGATATCTTCTTCGGTTTCCTGCTCTTCACCTCCACTTTCAACCTGAGTAATCAGATCACCTAAAACATCTGAAAAATAATACGGTAAAGCATCACTTAAAGAAAGCACACCGATGATACACCAAAGGACTATTACATATCCCCATGGTTTTCTGTTGCTATTGGTGACGCTGTTCATTTCGGTAGACAAAATACTCAATAGTAGTAAGTATTCAATGGTAACAAATATACACATCCAACGCTTTTTTCCCAACGATAGATGCTGTAAATGAAAAAGTTAATGCTCATCTAATCGAAACAACTAAACAAAGCTCCTAAAATCAAAAACGGCAAAATGAAAGTGGCTAGTAGAACAACTGAAGCTCGGTTCGCCGATTCAAGCGATGCTCCGCTTCCGTGCAATCTTCAGGATTCGCACATTTTTTCGCCAGCTTTTCCTCTCCAAAATACTTACCAATAATTCGTTCAGATTCAACCCCGTTGTCCATCAAAAATTGCTTCACCCGCTGCATTCTCTTTTTGGAAAGGGCCATATTAAATTCTTCGGTTGCAGTAGCGGAGGTATGGCCTCCAACATGGATTTTTAATCGGTGATCGTTATTCATCAGCTGAGCCACATACTTTAGATTTTCCAGGCCTTCCTTATCAATTCGATACTTCCCCTTGTCGTAATAAACGTTCTTAAGATCAACAATGTTGGAAGTTGGAGGAGCAGCAATATCAAATGTATCCGCTATAGCGATGGTATCCAGATAAGTATCTTCGTGTTTAATGAAACGGAATCTGAACAAACCGGTTTCGTCTTTCTCCAAGATCACTTCTATATCGTGTGATTTATCCAATATATTCAATCCAATGTCTTTATCCAGCCATGGGCTGTCTTCCGGTAATTTGAAAAGAATTTCGTCTTCATACGGAATATGGATCAATCGAAACTTACCTTTTGAGTCGGTTACTCCTCTACCTATTATCTCCATATTAGCATTCAGCACTTCAAATTCAAGAGAATCAACATCTTCTCCGGATATGTGCTTATAAACGAATTCACCCACTATCCGCATCGTTAGGTTTCGAAAAGTTAATTCTCCCTCCTCCGCTAACATTTTCATGATGTCGCTGCCGTATTCTCCGGAAAGCTTTCTAAAAACAAATTCACCCTTCTCGTTCTTATTCAATTGAGATACAATATTATAATCCGAATTGAAGATCAACAAGGTCATATCATCACCTTGCTCTGCAATTTTTACAATAAAATTTCGGTCGGCAGCAATATTCTTAAACTCAAAGTTTCCGAATTTATCTGTTTTCGTACGATACACGATCTGACCTTCATCATCAACGAGATAAACCTCAATGTCTGCCGGATATTCGCCCATAATTTTCTCAAATATGAACTGGCCTCTAAATCGAGCCGTATTGGTTTCCAGATCCACATCGTACTCATCCATAAATTCCAGTGTACCGATGTTTTCACCCTTGATCTTTCGGTAGACAAACTCCCCATTTTCATTGGATAGCAGCACCGCATCCTGTCCGTCTCCATACACTGTTAATACCATCTCCTCACCGTCCATACCAACGAGTTTAATGGTATAGCTCTTATCTCCGGGTATATTGATGAATTTAAATTTACCATCTTCATCCAGCTTCGTACGATACACGATCTGGCCCTCGTCGTCCACCAACACCACCTCGAGATCCGGCGGAAGCTCTCCATCGATCATTTTAAATTCAAATTGCCCTGCAATTTCTTTACTCTCCACTGTAACTGATTTGATCTCTCTGAAGAAATAAATGTCGTCTGATCCTGTTCCATTTTCTCTGTTCGAGGTGAAAAAGCCCGTGCTGTTCTTGTTGAAAACAATACCAAAATCGTCGGCTGTTGAATTGATGTTATCTCCAAGGTTTTTCGGAGCACTCCATTTCCCATCCTTCAGCTCACTGTAGAACATGTCCAGCCCACCTTGTCCACCGTGGCCGTTAGAAGCAAAGTAGAGTTTACCATCGTGGTAGGTAGGAAACATCTCATCACCCGAACTATTCAGCGAATCACCTAAAGGCAGCGGTTCCGACCAAGCTTCACCTTTTCGCTCCACCCAAAACAGGTCTTTTCCTCCTTTGCCCCCTGGTCTGTCAGAAACAAAAATCAATACTCGATCGTTTTCGATCAGACAAGGGTGTCCAAACGAATATTCCGGATCATTGACCGACAATCTTTCTACTATTTTCCAGCGTTTATTTTCCATCGTTGCTCGATAAAGCTGGGGCTTAAAGGTTTGTTTACCAAACAGCTTTCCGCTCGCATGAGATACCTGAGTCAGAAACGCTTCAGTACCGCTAGATGCAAAACAGATCGGACCGCTATGGTCATCTGTCATCAGCTTGTACGAAAAGATCTTTGACGGACCCAAAACGGCAGAATCCGACAAGGTATTCATGATCTCTGCTACATAAATATTGATGAACCCATTTTTGTTCCAGCTATCTTCTCCCCAATTGTTCAAATTGTATTCGCGATTTGAGGTGTAGATCAGTTTATTTCCAAAGATCACAGGGCAGAATTCCGACACATTGGTATTGAGACCTGAAACTTTTCTGACCTCATAGCTAATGGTGACCTTGTTCGATGAACCCATGGTTTGCGCCTGAGCACTCATCCCGAAAATAAAGAACAGGGTGGTCACTACACCGGTGAAATTTGTAACTATTTTCCTTCTATCCATTTGCCCCTTATAGATATCTTGGTGAAACTGATTGTTGTTTTTTGATCGCAAAATCAAATCCGATAAACAGCTCATGCGATCCGTTGTTGTAGCTGCTCAACCGGTTAAATATCATATCGTAGGAATACCCGAGTCGTAAAAAGTCGGTGATGTTGAACTCGGTAATCAGCACTAGCGATTTACTGGTTCGGTACGAAGCACCCAACCACACCACTTTGTTGATCAGGAAGCTCGAATTGATGTCAATACTGATCGGTGCACCTGCGACATATTTTACAATTACTGAGGGTTTATACACCAGTTTTTTTGTGAGCTCAATGGCTCCTCCTCCGGAAAGGATGTAATGCCTGTTCAATTCCAGATTGGTTTGGGTCTGATCGTCGAAGCTCGCACCGATCTCGCCCAAATGGCTCACGCTTGCACCCACAAAAATGTGATTGGTACTGTAGTAGAGTCCGAAATCAAAGCTCGGCGCCAGCGCCTGAAAAACACCATCCGTATCGAACTGATCACCCGGATCGTTGTAGTTCAGCTGTCCTTTATCGAATCTGGAAGCAAATACGCCACCTCGGAGTCCGAAAGCCAATCGGCCAACCGGAAGTCTCATCCGGTAGGCATAGGTCATGAATGCCCCGTTGTTGATCGACGGACCAATCGACTCATTGAATGCATTGAATCCCAGCGCAAAGTGTTTTCCTTTGAAAGGCGAATGCAATGCCAATGTTGTTGTTTTCGGTGCACCATCCAGACCGACCCACTGGTTTCGATGCAACAACACACCGCTAACCGCATCTCGGCTGCCCGCATAGCCCGGGTTAATGGCAAATGGATTGAACATGTACTGGCTAAACAATGCATCCTGCTGAGCATCTGCACAAATGCAGCTTAAGCATAGAATTAGAATACTTATTCTCTTCATCATTTTGTTACTTGCACCCACCCGGAAAATGATTCGGGTAAGTTATTAATTTTTACTACATAAAAATAGGTTCCGTTGGCAACTCCGGTACCATCTGTGCCCCTTCCATCCCAGACAATTGTTGCATTGTCGTAATTCTCTGCACTCCAGATCCGATCTCCCCAACGATTCATGATCGTCACTTCGTTCTCGGGAAAATCACTTAACTCGGGAATGATCCACACATCGTTTACGCCGTCACCGTCCGGAGAAAATGCATTGACCGATATACTCGTGGGCGAATCAACAGGAGGGTTTGGAGCAGCATCTCTGGCATATGGGGGCTGCTCGAATCCTTGAGTAATCACAATTCCACCTACCATAGCTGTTTGTACGGCCGGTTCTCCAATGTTGAACATGTAGGTAATTCCATCTCCCGTGGTAACCGATTGGCCTGCGCTTCCGATGGCATACCTTGTGTCCGAAAACTGGGAGAACCCGTTACTTGCAATCAGAACAATGGCCATTGCAAACAGGACACTGTAGAAGCTATGTCTTTCTTTGATTTTTATGTTATTTTTCTTATTCAACTTGCTGTTTTAATACTTGATATGGATCATGGTTTAGCTATTTCATAAGTTAGCGTAGCCCCTACGAATTTTAGCTCGTTCCCCGCGCTTTGGTCTGACCAAGGACCAGCATAAGCCATTAAATAGTATGTATTTGAGCTGTTGTTTATCGTAATACTAGTAGAGGACGTGTAGTTTTGCACTGTATTTAGGTCTACAGAGGAGGTAAAAGTGTGCAATAAAGAAATGCCGCCTGCTGCTCCAACCGATCGGAAATCTAATGTTATGTTTTCCACAGCTGCATCATCCAAATAATGGAATTCAATGTTGGTAATTACTGCCCCATCAGGCAAATAAACTGGAGCAGTCATAGCAGCAGCCTCACCTGTGCAATATGCTTTATTATCACCCCAATAAGAAGACCAACTATTTGATACGCTATGCGCTGGTCTGAATGCAATTGCGGCATATGTTGCAAATCTTACTTGCGGAATATTATACAAATAATCATCTGCCGTAACATTCCCAACAACATCCAATTTCTCAGTTGGTGTCGCCGTACCAATACCCACATCCGCATTGTTGCCCAGAATAAGTGCATTGCTTGCTCCTACTTCAGCATTAGCACCGATGGCAGTTGCATTGGTTAAGGAGGTAGAGGTTGCATCTGCATTGGCCCCTATGAACGTATTGCTCGACCCTGACGTATTGTCAAAACCAGCAGCATCCCCTATACCCACATTCCTGTCTCCCGTCGTTTGATAAAGTGCCCAGTGCCCTGAAGCTACGTTTCTGATACCTAATGTGTTGTTTTGCAAACTACCCATGCCAACTGCAACATTTTGTGATC
>CAJWDP010000040.1 GCA_913030835.1 uncultured Flavobacteriales bacterium
AAATCTCTTCATAAAATATCTTTGCTTTTCAGGATCAAAATAAATTGGATTGGGCGCAAATGAGGCTCCGGCAGAATGCTCAATTCCCTGATCTACCGGTAGGATAGATACATACCCGGTATCAGCCAAACGACCATGACCGTATATGGCTTGAAGATTCCTTAATACCTGATTCGAGCGGTTCGTTTGAATAAAGCTTCTGTCGATAAAATCTGCTCCAGGGAGATGGATTTGATCTTTGGAAATGGTTGAACAGTTGTGATTCAGAAGTAAATCTGCACTGTCTCCAAGTATTTCTTTCGTGTTAGACATATTGATATCGAAATTTAACGGACTGCAAATCTAATAAAAGCAACTAATGTTCGAAACAAAATATGAGTCCCGTTTTGAACTCGATTATGCCCTTAGCTTAAAATGGGTATCCGATTCCCAAAACAAGCTGAGGTTTAAAAAACAGTTCAATGTCTTCGTTGGATTTGCCAAATATCCAACGGCTGTTGTCTGCAATTGCAGGATTGTACAAGGGTAGAGCAAAATCAAATCGGATTAAAAAAAAGTCGAGGTCCATGCGCAGGCCAATCCCTCCTCCCAATGCAATTTCTTTTGGCACTGATCGCTTCCAGTTAAAATGACCATTGGTTCTGAGAGAATCTTCATTCACCAACCATATATTACCGGCGTCTGCAAATAATGCTCCTTCTATCCAATCAATTACATCGAAACGGACTTCGGCATTCACTTCAAAACGCATATCACCCGTTTTATCAAAAGCGCGTGTTGAGTCAAGATATGCCCCTGGTCCAAGTGTTCTGGCCTTCCACGCTCTGATACCATTTGCGCCTCCGCCATAGAATGCTTTCTGAAATGGGAGAGCATTGCTGTAGTTTTCCAATGGAACTCCTACACCGGCATAAACTCGATATACAAATTGACTTTTTTTGAAATTCCTGTAATATCGAACGTCGACCGTACTCTTGACGTATTGGGCAAATTGTGTGTTGAATATTTCGTAGGCACCTTGCTCATTAGGTGTCGCATTACTTCTTTCAAATCCCCATCGTAGTAAATTTCCAGCTTGTTCAAGCGTACTTTTTGCATAGAAGTTATTTCTAAGCTGATTCAGTCGTTGATTGGTAAATTCATAGGAAACTCTAGCAGCTGATATGATGTGGTCTTGATAGCTGGCCGCTAGAAATTGATCGTTTAATCCATTGATTCTCCCCAAAAAATCAGGACTTTCATTGTAAATATTGATCAAGGAAAATTCTGGCCAGTCAAAACGGAGAATGTGCCCGGGGTCTTCATTGATAATGGTAGATCCCGTGAAGCTGAAAATATTTCGTGTAAAATCGGGTCTCATCTGAAAATTATATGAAGTAGCGATCTCTGTATGTGGATTTGTATGGTAGTCAAGAAGATGCGTGAACTTGAACAAATAGGAGGGAATGATCAAGGATGTTCTTGGACTGATTTCTACCGTGTTGAATGCCGAAGCGATTCCAGAAAGATCATTTGATGCGTCATTTTGGTCGGTTTGCACAATGGTTTTTTGCGCCTCGAGACCTCCTGTAAGACTGATTTCTCCAATAATCGCCTTCTTAAAGAGGTTTTTATTGGCTAAAATGACACTTCCTTCTACACCCAGGGCTTCTCCGGTTCTTGTTCCGTCGGATTCCATGGTAAAGGTCTTTGTTTTTGAAGGTTCGAGTTCGACAACTGATCGAAGCTGATTCTCATTTTCAGTATCCGTATCCAATTCGAAATCCATGTGGATGATCTTGAAAAGGCCCAAGTTGGATAGTCGTTTAAACGCAGATTCTACATCGGAATGGTTGTAGAATTCACCAGGTCTGTAATCCATTCTTTTGTCTAATACTTTAGGTTTAATGTTCAATCGATTCTGATAGTAGAAATCCAGGTTGTTGTAGTTCAATTTCTCATAGCTGGGATTTTGGATTCTGGAATCAAAGTTGGTGTATAGGTCTATTGACCCAATTGTATATCTTTTGTGTGGAGTTAGTATAATTGTATCAGCGATAGGGTCTTTACTTTTGATATTGTAGATGTCCATGTACAGATCAATCTTTCCCCTGCTTTCCGTTGTGTCGTATTGATAGTAAATGTATTCCTTATTGAAAAAGTGAAATCCGCTGTCTCTTAGCGCTGTCGTAATTCTCTCTCTCTCCTCATCAAGGAGGTCCATGTCAAACCGATCACCCAAATGAATCAACGATTCTTTTTCTATTGCGTCTATATACTTGTGAATCACCCCATGATCATTTTTTTCAATTTCATGCTTATAGGAATGGATCGTGTATGGGATGTTGGCATCAATTACGTAGAATACGGTAGCTCTATTGTCACGAGATACAATACTGTCCCTTACTTCTGCCTCGAAATACCCTTTTTTGTACATGTAGAGCCTGATCTGATTATTGGTCTTCTGGTTTAATGTACTATCCAGTATTTTGGGTGCTTCTCCTGCTGATTGAAAAATCTCACCAAGACATTTTCTTTTTTGTTTCATTTTTTTCAACCTCAAACGCTTGACTTTTTCGCCTGCAATGCTGTCAGTCTCTCTTTGTTTTATTCGGTTTTCATTGATCTGCTTCCTTTTTTCGTTTTTTCTATCCAGTCGGGCATTTAGCCTTTTGTTCACCCTTTCAATTCTTTTGGGGTTACCCATATTGTAAACATGAAGTCTTAGACGGAAAGCAGTTAGACTGTATACATTAGCACGTTGCTTTACGATTGAATTAATTTCTGATTCATTCAGGTCACTTCCATTTTGAACAATTATATTTCGATCCAATAGCAGTTCATCAGATTGTAATCGTTTTGCAGGGTTGCACGCTGAAAGCAGGAAAGCCATCAATGGCAAACATAAAATACAACTGAAGCGTTTTTGCTTGGTTAGAGTCAAAGTCATTCCCTACTTTTGAATTCGAGCAAATATACTGATAGCGAATAAATGCTAAGTAATTCACATATCAAGAAAATAAGGAGTCTTCATTCAAAGAAGTTCAGGAAGCAGCATGGACAGTTCATTGTTGAGGGTGAAAAAGTGGTTGCGGAATTACTGAATTCCGATTTTTCGGTTGTTTCAGTCTATTCCACAATGCCAATGGATTCGGCTGAATTGATCACGCAAAAAGAGCTGGAAAAAATTTCTGTTTTGAAGAGTCCCAATAAGATTGTAGCTATTGCTGAAACACAATCCTTTGATTCAGTCCATGGAACTTCTGCCATTTTATTGGATGGTGTTAATGATCCGGGAAATTTGGGTGCAATCATTCGAATTGCTGATTGGTTCGGGGTTTCTCAATTAATTTGTTCGTTCAATGTTGCGGATTGCTATAACCCCAAGGTAGTGCAATCAGCAATGGGCAGTTTGTTTCGTGTCAAGGTTGTCTACACTGATTTGATCGAGTATGTTTCAGCATCAAAAATACCGACCTATTGTGCCGTAATGGATGGAGAAAGCCCTTCTGCTGCTCAAGGACCATTTAATTTGATTTTGGGAAGTGAATCTCATGGAATACGTAGTGAGCTACTGGACTTGTCGCAGCATAAAATTACCATACCGGGTAAAGGAGAAACTGAGTCGTTAAATGTAAGTGTTGCTGCAGGAATTTTGCTGGATCGATTGGTTTACAGGTGATGGCTATTATAAAAAAGTCCGCCCAAGATTGAACGGACTTTCTTTTGCAAAGGGATATTGTCAGTCGTCACCATTAATTAAAACCGGTGTTTTTCCGTTGGTAATAATCAATTTTGCGTTTGGTGATGAGGAAAGTTCTCTTAAAACTTCCAGACTTCTCCATTCTATGTTTTCATTGGTTATTCCCTCTTTTATGATCCTTTGCGCATCGCGAATTCCCTCTGCTTCGATTCGTTTCCTTTCGGCCTCTTTTCGTTCCCGTTGCAGAATGAATTCCATTTGTTGTGCTTGCTGTTCGGCTTGAAGTTTAGCTTCTATTGCAGCGTACAGTCCGCTTGGAAGCGTTATACTTTTCAATAGAACGGATTCAATAACAAACCCTCTTCCTTCAAGTAATTTAGACATTTGGTCTTTTATTTCCGCTTCAATTTCAGCACGCTTTCCGGAGTGCATGTCTTTTGCGAAAAATCGAGCGCAAACATCTGCAGATGCAGATCTGAATGTACTAAGAATCAACACTTTTTCGAAGTTGCCCCCCACCTCATTTACAATGTCCATTGCTTTTTCCTTTTGAACATGGTACAGGATGGAAATTTTTGCTGCCACATTTAATCCTTCTTTTGAAGGAAGGTTTAATGTAACCTCTCTATTCACTGTCCTGGTAGGGATTTTTAATAATTTGGTTGTAAAGGGATTCAATAGTACAATTCCTTGATCTTTCGGATTACCCTTTAGCTTCCCATATCTCTGCTTTACGCCAACTTCTCCCGGTCGTACAACTGCACATGATGCCGAAAGCATTCCAATGGAAAGCAGGGCAATTATCAATTTTTTAGATTTCATTTTAATGTTGTTTTGATTCGATAATTCAACTAATTCACTGTTAATTATGCGAATTCAGGCGGGGGAGTGGGATTATCTAAATAAATGATTTTGTTTCCTATGTTGGTAGGAGAATTTCTATTCAGTAAGAAACGAATACACCAGCAGTTCTGTTCTTCACTCTGTACAAATTCATCCGCTTCTAATTCATAGCCGGATTCGTTTTTTTCCTCACCGCTATTCGTGTCAGGATCAGTAAATAATTGAGCAATTTTGCAGTCATTGTCGAGCTCTTGCAAAAGAGGTGGTTGAATCAAAATTATTGATGCCACGAAAAATGAAAGTAATACAAAAGCGTGTCGGAATGTTTTTCTGATTCGCAATTTACCATACGTCAGCTTTTTTTTAATCATGCTAAAGTCGGGAGCTTTGTGCGAAAAGGATCAATAATCATGCCTATTTAATAAGTAATTGGCATGTAGTTTTGGTTTGAATTTTCTTTTTCGTTTCGTCTACAATTAGGTGTTGTTTGAAACCATTATCGATTGCCCAGGTAAGTCTTTAATGCGGTTGCATAACTTTCAAATGCATCTATGCCTTTTGCAGAAATCTTGCAGGTTGTAAGTGGGTAGTTGTTTTTAAAGGATTTATTTACGGTTATGTAATCGGCTTTTGCGAGCTTAGTAATTTGTGCACTTAGGTTCCCTCTGGTTGCTTTTGTTTCATCCAAAAGGAAGTTAAATTCGGCTGATTCAATTGAAATAAGGAGCGACATGATCTTAAGTCTAAGTTCATTGTGCAGTAAGGGGTCTAGACTTTTGTACATATTACCCTTTTTTATGTCTGTAGCGTAACATGTAGCCCGGAATAAGATAACCGGAAACCATGCAAATAGCTCCAATCAAAAATTGCCATTCCGATTGAAAATAAAGAGCAAATCCGGATCCAATCAGGAAAGATATCCCTCCCAGAGTAAGGCCGCTTACCTTTAGCATTCTACCGGAAACAAATGTCCCAATACCCGCCATAGATAGCATAAAAGGAGTGATTAAAGTCCACTCCTGTGCGAGTATAAAGTAGGTGTATAAGATCGAAGCGCCTAATCCGATCCCGCTCCACAAATAGGTGAAATATTTTCCTAGCTGAGTGTTGCTTTTATTTGATTTTCCTTTCCTAAAGTAGTAGATGAAAGAGGCAATGAAGCCAGCGGCTCCAATGCCGATCCAACTGTATCCTATTCCTGCGGGTTTTTCTATTACTATGAATGTGTAGGTAAGGGTATATCCAATCAATACGAGCCATCCCCAAAGCAAGAAAATAAAACCGTTTTCACTCACTTTAGATTTAGCAGATTTGATGGTTTGCTCAATGAGCACGATTGCATCGTGCTCTGAGAATTTAGTTTCTTCTTGGCTCATTTGTCGTTCTTTTTTGCTATTGATGTTGTAATTCCCCAGGCGACGAATCCCAGCCCCATTCCAACCAATGTGCCTATAGAGACTGATCCTAAGAGTTTGCCTATTGCAATTCCAAGGAACATGAAGCCTACAAATAATAAATAGTGGCCGGGTATAATGTGGGTATTCTTACCGTTTTTATCTTCAATTTCCATGTGTTTTATGGTTAAATATATTTCAAATATAAACAAGTTTATAAAATAAACCAAATAAAATAAAAAAAATGATCAGGGGAGATGTGTTTGCAAACTCAATGCGTCTATACAGTTTTTGCCATCAATTGCAGCAGATACAATTCCACCCGCATAGCCGGCTCCTTCTGCACAAGGATACAATCCCTTTACCCGGATGTGCTCATAGGTTTCTTTGTGTCTTGGTATTCTTACAGGTGAAGATGTTCTTGATTCCGGTGCGTGTATGATCGCTTCGTTTGTAAGATACCCATTCATTTTATTGCCAAATGACTGCAATGCTTTCTGAAGATGCTCAACAATAAACTCGGGCAGGACTTCAGTAAGGTCAACCGACAACTTTCCGGGTATATAAGACGAATTCGGTAGGGTAGCAGAAGGTTTTCCAGTTATGAAATCCATCATTCTTTGGGCGGGAACAGCCTGGGTCTTACCTCCTGCTTCCCAGCATTTGCGCTCTATATTTTTTTGAAATTCCAACCCTGCCAACGGGCCATACTGATGGAATTCAGGAATGTCATTGTATCGCACTTCTGTAACGATACCTGAATTTGACCAAGGGTTGTTTCGTTTGCTTGGAGACCACCCGTTGGTAACCACCTCTTCCTGATCCGTTGCACACGGAGCTACAATCCCTCCCGGGCACATGCAAAAAGAATAAACTCCTCTGCCATTTACCTGAGCAACCAAACGGTAGGAGGAAGGAGGCAAAAACTCACCTCTGTTTTCTTTTTTGTATTGGATTTTGTCGATAAGACTTTGTTGGTGTTCGATGCGGATTCCAAGGGCAAACTGCTTGAATTCAAGTTCGATATTATTTTTGTGAAGTAGCTCAAATATATCTCGAGCAGAATGTCCGGTGGCCAACACGACTTTTTTAGCAGAAATGATTTCGGAGCGATTAATTTCCAAGGATACAATTTGGTTGTTTTCAATACATAGATCAGTCAATTTTGATTGAAACCTGACCTCTCCGCCCGCTTTGATTATTGCGTTTCGGATGTTCTCAATAATTTGTGGCAACTTGTTGGTGCCGATGTGTGGATGTGCATCGAATAGGATACGTTCAGGTGCACCGAATTGAACCAGTTTCGTCAGTATGTCCAATACGTCACCTCTTTTTTTGCTTCGGGTGTATAGTTTGCCATCTGAATAGGTTCCTGCCCCTCCTTCTCCAAAGCAATAATTCGATTCTGGATTCACGAGGTGTTCTTTATTGAGCTTTGCCAGATCTCTTCTGCGATCTTTTACATTTTTGCCTCGTTCGTATATAATCGGTTTAAGTCCATTTTCTATTGCTCTTAATCCGGCAAACAATCCAGCAGGTCCTGCGCCGATAATATGTACAGTCTCTGCATTCCTATTGACCTTCTCCAATTTTAGCGGACCCGAAGTGCGCAATGGTTTGGTTCTGTTAAATTCAATTCTCAATAAAATCCTTATTGCCTTTCGTCGAGCATCTATAGACCGTTTTACTATTCTGTAATGCCTTGCAGAAGGAAGATTCAGCTCCTTCAGAATATAATGATTCAATTGATCAGAATACCCAATGGATGGAACGGTTGACAGTTCTACGGTCTCTACCATAATTCATTCATTTTCTCTTCTGCAGGTGCATCGATGATCTATCCCTCAAAGGTAATGGACAATAACCACATCTGATTTTTTAAACTGTCGATCGGGCGGCTCCAAGGGTTGTTTTCCTGTATAAGAGCATTGGGAATCCCCATGGAATACTTGATCTCTAAACCGAATTTAAAGTATTGCAGAAAAAAATCAGTGCCGACACCCAGTTCAAAAGAGAAGTCAGGCTTCTTGATCTTCAGGATATCGTCTTCCGTCACATCTTTTTGTGATGCCATATCAAGGCTGTATTTTCCACCAACAAGAAATGAAGCGGCAAAATTCGATGCCCGATACGTTCTGAACTTGAAATTTAAAGGGAAATCCAGAAAAGTCGATTCCACTTTTTGATCTCGTACTAAAGTAGTGTCGCCAATGCTAGGAACCTGATAGGTGTAGCGCACCTTGCGTTCCTGAAAAGACAAAGAGGGAATAAATCGCATTTTCAAACTTTTCGTAAGATGCATTGCCGTGACAATGCCCAGGTTAAATCCCGCTTGAGGATCAACAGAAAGTCCAATTAAAGAATCTCCATTGAGCGAATAATTACTGTTGTTGGTAATCATCCTGAAATTGGATTTGTTGTAACCCAGGGTAAAACCAAAATGAAACAATCTCTCGTCGAATTCAGCCAAGTTTTCCAATCCGTTTTGCTTTTGGCTAAAACTACTTTGTGCAACAACTAGTAGAAACAATATGACGATAGTACGCTTCACTTGAGATCAAAAATATAAAACGATTACAAAGTGACTTTATTTTTGACCGATGTAGATCGATGCAATTCCTCCAGACAATTTTGACATGAGCAGGTCATTGTATCCTACCTTCTTCATGATTTCCAGAAAATCATCACCTTCAGGGAATGCTTTAATGGACTCGGGTAAATAGGTGTATGCTCTAGGATCTTTAGACACGGTTTTTCCGATTAAAGGTAGAAGTTTGTTATTGTACAGATTGAAAAACTGCTTAGCCGGAAAACTTTTTGGTTTTGAAAATTCCAGAATAACAGCTACTCCACTCGGTTTCAATACGCGAAGCATGTCCAGTAATCCACTTTCTAAGTTTTCGTAATTCCGTACCCCGAAGGCTACTGTGATGGCGTCAAACGAATCATCTTCGAATGGGAGTTTTTCAGAATCTCCGTATTTCAGTGTGATTTTGTCTGTTAGTCCTTTCTTTTCAATTTTTTCTTTACCCTTTTCCAGCATCCCTTGTGAAATGTCAACTCCGGTAATGTGGTCTGGATTTAATTTTAGTGCCGCCAGAGCAAAATCTGCAGTACCGGTTGCAATATCCAATATCGTTTTGGGTTTGTATGGAGCCAGCATATTGATGGCTTTTTTTCTCCAACCCTTATCAATTCCAGCAGAAAGAAAATGGTTCAGAAAGTCGTAGTTCTCAGAAATGTTATCGAACATATCGGCAACCTGTTCTTTCTTTGATGCGTTTTGATCGTTGTATGGTGTAATCTTTGTGCCCATTCTAGAGGTTATTTCTTATCTCATCCTACCATCGTGTGTCCACTCGGGTATTTGTAATTTCTGCTTAGTATTTTCTTTCCAAACAAATATGCTATCGTTAATGTTCCAACTCTTCCTACAAACATGGAAATTACAATGATGTACTTTCCAGCTGTTGACAGGTCTGCAGTTATTCCGGTACTTAATCCAACCGTACCAAACGCCGAAACTTCTTCAAATACCAAGTCGAGAATGGTCCTTCCATTCGAATTTAATATTTCTGCTTCAGTAATGGACAGTGCAAAAATGCACACCAGATTTCCACCAATGAAAATCAAAAGTACTGCAAATGCCTTCCCAATAAGATCTTGTGATATGGTTCTTTTGAAGATTGCCGGATGCTTTTTCCCTCTGATGGTTTTCGTAAAGGACGCCCAAATGATAGCAAAAGTAGAAGTCTTTATCCCTCCGCCGGTGGAGCTTGAAGAAGATCCAACGAACATCAAAAACAACATTAGGATTAGAAAGGGAACACCAAGACCAAAACCATCAGCTGCATTAAAGTCAACTGTGCTGAAGCCGGATGTCCGCGTGACGGACTGGAACAGAGAGGTGATCATTGATTCACCAAAGTTTTTCCCCACCAGCGTGTTGTTGTACTCCAATAAGTAAAAACCCACTGTACCAATTGCAACAAAGATCAGTGAGAAGTACAAGGCTATTTTTGTGCTAAATGAAATTTGTTTCCAGGGATATTTAATTCGCTCTCGTAACGATTTTGGATCGAAGAGATTGAAGATGGCAACAAATCCAAGTGCCCCAAAAAACACCAATATGGTAATGACCAGGTGAACAAGGTAATTGTCACGGACCAGCTCGTTGTAGAGTCCTCCTTCAAAAAGAGATAATCCGGCATTGTTAAATGCCGAAACGGAATGGAAAATTGAGCTAAAGACCTGATCGCCGAGTGTTTGAAAGTCTCCGCTTCCCCACAATGGAAATAGGATCACGGACCCCAGAAGTTCAATACCAACGCTCCAAAGAACAATTTTTTTCAGCACATTTCTCGTGTTGTGAACGGCATCTGTATTTACAAAATCTTCGACAAGAGAGTCCTGTTTGACGCCCAGACCGATCTTGTTCATTAAAATGAAAAGGAACCCAAATGCAATTATGTTCAAGCCACCAAGCTTGATCAGGATCAAAATCACGACTTGACCTTTGTACGTAAAATCCGTCATTTCGAGTACCCCTAATCCCGTGACACAGGTAGCGGATGTTGACATGAAAAATGCATCAGTAAAGCCTAGATCAATAGTCGGCTGGGACATTTCCGGCAACATGAGAAGGCCCGTTCCAGCTAGGATAATGAACAGAAAACTCATCATGAATACAACCGCAGGATGCAGTTTAATTTTAGGAAATAGGCTAGAGGAGCGCTTAAGTTCCAGGAACACAACGATAAAAAAGTACCCCTGAATGAAAAATGTACTTACATCTGTGAAAGAGCTGATACCCATGCGCTGGAATAGTTCTTCAATCAGAAGCACATCGAATAGGTTATAGCTGATTCCTTCTATCAATAAAAACAGCATAATTGATCCCTCTACCCAGGTCTTCCTTAAAAATTGTTTCGGATGGAAGTCATACAAAAAGCGTACAGCATACTGACAGATGTAAAAAATAAAGCTGCCTTTAATGATGTTCAGTAGGTTGTGTTTCCCTTCCTCCGCGTGTTCAAATCCATACAAATAGATGAGTGTAGCAATCGCACTAATTGAAACAAAGAGATTTACGATTCTCAATCCCTTAAGAACCCGTTCTTTACTTCCATAAAGTTTCAGATTGACCTGCTCCCTAAATTTGTTAAGACTCATGAATCACACCAATTGGTTCAAGGCTTTTTCTATGCGGTTCATCGCTTCATCCAACACCTCTTCAGAAGTAGCATAGGAGATTCGAATGCAATTAGGATCCCCAAAAGCAGCGCCGGTGACAACGGCAACGTTGGCTTCTTCCAGCAAATACATAGAAAGATCGGACGCATTTTTAATCTCCTTTCCGCTTGAAGCTTTACCAAAGTAGGATGAAATGTCTGGAAATACATAGAATGCTCCAGGAGGAATATTCGTTTTCACTCCTTCGATTGCATTAAGCCTGCTCAGTACTAAATCCCGCCGAATCAAAAATTGTTGCCTCATGTCGTGCGTAACAGCAGGGTCCGCTTCCAATGCGGTGATCACTGCTCTTTGCGTGATACTGCACGCTCCAGATGTAAACTGCCCTTGCATTTTGGTACAAGCATCGGCAATCCACTGAGGAGCACCCATGTAACCTAGTCTCCATCCGGTCATGGCGAATGCTTTGGAAACACCATTTACTGTTACTACCTGCTCTTTTACCCCCGGGAATTGTGCAAGACTGTGATGTTTTCCGGTAAAATTGATGTGTTCGTAGATCTCATCACTAATCGCAACAATATTTCGATACTTTGCAAGCACATCAGCAATCGCACTCAGCTCGTCTCTGGAATATACTGAGCCTGTCGGATTACAGGGTGAGCTAAATACCATCATTCTTGTTTTCTCACTTATCGCATTTTCTAGTTGTTCAGGAGTGATTTTAAAATCACTATCAATATCAGCTCTTACTATAATTGGAACGCCACCGGCCATTTTTATGATTTCTACATAGGTCACCCAATAGGGCGCGGGTACAATTACCTCATCTCCCGGATTGATCAAACTCATTACTACATTGGCAATGCTTTGTTTGGCTCCTGTAGAGACGACAATCTGGCTTGGTTTATAGGTGAGCTCATTGTCTCTCAAAAATTTTGCGCAAATAGCCTCTCTTAGGTCTTCGTAACCGTTAACGGCCATGTATTTGGTGTAATTATCATCGATTGCCTGCTTCGCCGAATCTTTAATGAAATCCGGCGTGTTAAAGTCCGGCTCTCCAAGACTCAGACTTATGATGTCCAATCCATTTGCGATCAGCTCCCGGCTTTTTCTGGCCATTGCTATGGTTGCCGATTCTTCCAGTCGATTGATCCTATCCGCGATGATAAGGTGAGTTGCTGTTTCCGTCATGATCCAAAATTACATTTTCTCTATACAGTAACTGTAATGGAATGTAACTATTTTACGTCAGATTAGTTTACAAGCTTACATTATCCGAATCATGTTGTGCCGGAATCGTGTTTTTGCGTTATATGGTAGAATTCAAAATTTATTGCATTTTTAACGTTAAACTAGAGGGAATATGGAGATCATAGAGCACATTTTGGACATTTTAAAATTTACAATACCGGGGTTGATCGTATTTCTTACCACGTACTTTCTGGTTAAGCGATATTTTGATAGTCAGGAGAAGCAAAGTTTTGTGGAAGGAAAATTCAATGCAGCAGAAAAAATCTGGCCAAACAGAATCCAGTCTTATGAGCGTTTGGTATTGTATCTGGAGCGAATCAATCCAAACAATTTGATCATGAGAGTGCATAGAAGTGGAATGACTGCCAATGCTTTGCACTCGGAGCTGCTCAAATCCATTCGCGATGAATACGACCACAACATGTCGCAACAGATCTACGTCAGCTCTGAGTCTTGGAAGCTGTGCAAAATTGCAAAGGATGAAACCATTCAGCTGATCAACTTTTCTATGGAAAAACTGTCTAAACCGAATGCAACCGGATCAGATTTGAGTAGAGTAATTTTCGAGATTTATAGCCATATGGATTCTGAACCAACTTTGGTGGCAGCTGAATTTCTAAAAAAAGAAGTTCGTAAACTTTTTTAGTTGAATTTGTAAATGAACTGAACCAGGATCAGTTTAAGTAAGACATGATCTCTTTGGCCAATTCAGTTGCAGCATCGTGATTCTTTCTAAACCATAGCTCCGGTTCGATCAGTTCCAATTCTGAAACAACCAGCTGATCCAGATTGTCCCAGATTACATCTACTCTGCCATAGGCCGGTGTTGGACTTACATTTTTCATTACATTCTCTATGAACTTGATCTCCGTTTCATTGGGCTGGTAATCGTGAACGGTGCCTCCAAAATCATCTTGAACTCTGAAATCTCCTTTTTTGGCAATTTTAAGAACGCTATGCGTATATTTTCCTCCCATTACCATGTGTGCAACTTCTCCTTTTGTTAGGATATTCTCCATAAACGGCTGAATCAGCATCGCTTCATCCTTTATAAGCTTACGAAATACAGATTCGTAGGGGTCTGTGGTTGTTGCAGTCAGCTTATAGGTATGCCTGGCCGCTCCCGAAATGGCGGGTTTCAGAATGATTTTATTCCATCCTGAATCGCGGACACACTCCGCCAATGTGCGTTTCTCTCCGGCTTCAATAAAATAGGTCGGAACCACAGGAATTCCATTCTTCTGGAGATCTGATAAATAGTGCTTGTCCAGATTCCAGCGGATCATTTCCATTGGATTGATAAGTTTTGTCTTTTTGGAAATGCCATCCAGCCACTCAGAGAATTCAGGGAATCGGTCGAAATAATCCCAGGTGGTTCGAAATAGAACTGATTTCGTGAGGGCCCAGTCAAAATTCGGATTATCCCAATTGGTCCTCCATACAGACAGTCCTTGTTTCTCAAGCGCTTCTTTCACCAAGTTGTCTTCGGTTACCACGTTGTTAGAATATTCATCCGGGTAGGATTCTTTTAGATAACGATGGTCAGTTAAGAGGACAACGTCGTATTTGCTTTCCATTTTGCCTTTTACTTCTCTGGTAAAAAAAAAGCCCTGACACTCCGAGAGGTCAAGGCTTTTGGGTTAATGATATAGATTATTTTTGTGGTTCGATCATTTGAACATCCTTCGGCTCAACGATTTCCTTTTTGACCGGTTTTCTTGGACCTTTTACCAAAGTCATCTCATCCACAAGGTGTTTCGCCCCGGCATACTTGTCAACTACAAAAAGGACATATCGAATATCAACAGAAATCGTACGCTGGATGTTGGGTTCAAAGTAAATGTCTCCACTCATTGCTTCCCAATTGCCATCAAATGCGCAACCGATCAGCTCACCATTTCCATTGATTACGGGCGACCCTGAATTACCACCTGTAATGTCGTTATTACTGAGGAAGCCCACGTATAATACGCCATCCTCTCCGTATGGTCCGTAATCTTTTTCTTCATAGAGCTTTTTCAGTCGGTCGTGAATGTAAAATTCATGGAATACATCGTCTGTTTTGGCATCTTTTTCCATTACTCCGGCGAGCGTCGTTTGATTTTTATAGGTCACCCCATCTTTTGCATCGTATGCAAGCACTTGACCATATGTAATTCGCATGGTTGAGTTGGCATCGGGAGCATAGACACGATCGGGATTCATCTTTCTCAAGCCATCAACAAACAGCCTTTTAGCAGTAGTCATTTGAGACTCCGCCTGGCCTTTTGGTGCAATGATCTTCTGTACATACGTGGTTATGAAGTCACTCATGAGCTGATACATCATATCGCTTTCGATCGATTTAACACTTACCTCCTCGATCCACTCTTCGAGTTTGGCCTGGGAAGTAAATGGTGACTTGGCAAAATACTTGTCGGCCAGCTTTTTCCAGTTCCCTTTGCATTTGCCATGATAGTAGGTCAATTTCTCGGGATGAAACTCTTTCGGAACGTCATTGTAATACAATTCCATCATTGCAGCAAATAAGTTTTTGTCGATTTCTACATTGTAGTCTTTGAAGTAATCTTTTCCCGATTCGATGATTTCTTCTTTTGCTGCTTTGATCTTTTCGGCATCACCCTCTTTTAGTGCAGGCAGGATTTTAGCTCGCATTCCAAAATTGCCGTAAACAAAACCTGCGATGTCAGGTCCAAATACAGCCTCCTGCAGATAAACATCACCGTAAACGTATTTTTCCAATGTCTCGTGCGCCTTTTCAAATGAAGGTATCACATTGCCGTACAGTTTTTTTCTGTCTTCATCACCGTTTGACCAGGCAACGAATTCGTCCTCAATTTTCTTCTTCTTGTCCCAAACGTTGTTTTTTACCAATTGAGCACTTTGACCGATGAAGTATTTCCAGTAGTTAGAGACTCTTGCATGTTTCGATGCATACTGAATTCTTACGGCTTCGGATTTTGCTTGTCCTTCTTCCATGATATCCAGCTTGATTCTTCTGATCTTAACACGAGCAGGTTGTTCCAGCTCAACAGCCATCTTTACGCCGTATGATGTAAGGTATCTATCGGTTGACCCCGGGTATCCCATCACCATGGCATAATCTCCTTCTTTGACACCATTGAGTGAAATGGGTAGATGATGTTTCGGCTTGAACGGTTGGTTACTTTCTGAATACTCAGCAGGTTTATTGTCCTCTCCGGCATAAACTCTGAACATACTGAAATCACCCGTGTGTCTCGGCCACATCCAGTTGTCTGTATCTCCTCCAAACTTTCCAATAGAAGACGGTGGAGCTCCAACCAGTCTAACATCGGAATAGGTGATGTATCGGAAAATGTAGTATTCATTTCCCTCGAAGAAGGACTTGATCTGAATGTCAAATTTATCTCCTTCTTCTTTCGTAATTTTTCCCTTGTTCTCTCGAATTTTGCCTGCTCTTTCCTGTTCAGACATCTCGTTGGTTACTCCGTCAAGTACGGCTTTTGTTACGTCGTCCATTGAATGTAGGTAGGATACCGTCAAGCCGGGTATATGTATTTCCTTGTCTCTGCTCATGGCCCAAAAACCATCTGCCAGATAATTGTGTTCCGGTGTACTGTTTTCCTGAATGGCATCGTAACCACAATGATGATTGGTTAGCATTAGCCCTTCTGAAGAGATCATTTCGCCTGTACAAAATCCTCGTCCGAGTCGTACGATGGCATCCTTAAGACTTGAGTTGTTTACAGAATAGATTTCTTCAGCGGTCAATTGCAGACCGTATTTCTGCATATCAACGTGATTCAGTCTTTTGATCAAAAGTGGGAGCCACATCCCCTCGTTGGCTTTCACACCTGAGAAAGAAAGGATGGACACAGCTACAATAAAAAATATTTTCCTCATGCTAATAAATTTAAATTCTTCCGATAGTTTTTATTTTCCTTGAAAAACTCGTGGGAGGCAAAAATAACAATATTAATGGATTAGAAATACAGGCTCTTTTTCGGATCGCCGAAAGCCCGCTTCAGTAGAACAGGATTTATTATTTTTTGTTGTAAAGATCGTCCAGAATTTCGCGAGCAGCCGCGGTCGGACTTAATTTTTCCGATCGCACTTTGTTTTCCAGTTCTGATAATTTGTTCTCTACGTTTTCTGAGCTGTAAAAATCCGAAAACAAGGCATGCTTGATGCTCTCATGCATCCAGTGCACCGCTTGATTTTGTCGGTTAGAGTTAAAATGGCCCTTAATTGTCATATCATTTTGAAAGGATTCAATCATGTTCCAGATCAAGTCAAGCCCCTTATTTTCCAGTGCTGAACAGGTCAGCACAGGTGGTGTCCATCCATTTTGATTTGCAGGGAAAAGGTGAAGTGCATTTTTGTAGTTGGCGGCGGCAACCTTAGCTGATGCCTTGTTCTCACCGTCGGCTTTTGTGACCACCAGCGCGTCAGCAATTTCCATGATGCCTCTTTTGATCCCTTGTAATTCATCTCCTGCACCGGCAAGCATCAACAATAAAAAGAAGTCGACCATGGAGCTGGCGGCAATTTCACTTTGTCCCACGCCAACGGTTTCAACCAGTATGGTATCGTAACCGGCTGCTTCACAAAGCAGAATGGATTCCCTTGTTTTTTGAGCGACACCTCCCAGCTGTCCGGAAGTAGGAGAGGGGCGTATAAACGCGTTGCTGTTCTGAGACAGGTTGTTCATCCTGGTCTTGTCACCTAGAATAGATCCGCCCGATTTTTCACTTGTTGGGTCAATGGCAAGAACGGCTACTTTCCTACCTTCTGCAATGAGGTGGGTACCAAAAGATTCGATAAACGTACTTTTTCCAACTCCCGGGACACCAGAGATGCCTATGCGAATTGAATTTCCGGAGTGCGGCAGGCACCTTTCGACCAGCTCAGAGGCAATTGTCCTGTCCTTTTCGTGGTTGCTTTCCAGCAGCGTTAAGGCTTGACCGAGCTCTTTAGAAGAGCCTTTTCGTATGCCATCAAAAAGCTCAGCTGCAGTCGATTCGTTTTTGATCCTGGCCGCTTTTAGTCTTGCTGCAATGTTTTTATCTTTTGCCAATTTGGGTCTCGCTTATTTCATTTTGATTCGAAGGTAACAAATATTAGCCTGCAGATTTGTAGGTTTCAAGCCAGCTGGGATTCTGCAAGTCTTTCAGGAGCTGGAACATTCCCTCTCCAAAAAAGAAATCGGAAATAAAAATGATTCCGTAATTCTGCAATATCTGAACCTGTGGCCAGTTGGGTCGGAAAGGGTTGGCCGCCCAGCCTCCCACAATATTCAGGTCTGAAGTAACTTTATCCTGTCGGTACTCCGGATTTCTGTTATAACGCAATCTCCATAGATCGTCGATGTTGACTTTTGTTTCGCAATTCTGTGCAATGTATTTGTCTAAATTCGGATCCAGCATCCAAAAGCAATCTCCAATTTCATGCTTGCTCCAAAGGTCAACTCCTTCAATATTCGCTTTTGATTTCTGTTCTCCTTTCATTTGAAGAATCCAGTTATTCCGGGATAAAATGGTCCGTCTTACGATCTTATTTTCTTTATTGGTCTCTACGATCGCGTATGTGATCAATCCGCTGTTCGCTGTTGGGTTAATAGAAAAGCCAAAGTGGGAGGTAAGGTCATGATACTGGCCAAAGCATACTGTCGGGAAAGATCCGCAAAGGAGTAAAATCCATAGTATGTAACTAGGTATGTGCTTCCCAAATAGCATGCTACAATATAGGAAAATACAACGAAATGTGAAGGGTGGTGGAGTTTTTAAGTATTCTTAAATAGCTATTATTCAGTTAATTAATAGTTATAACATTAACTTATAGTTTGGGTTATGGGTTTTACTCCATTCCGGGCATCATGCCCATTGCGGCGCTTTGCATTTCGGAATTATTTACATTGTCGGCCTGTTCTATTGCACGGTTTACCGCAACAGCTAAAAGCTCTTCCAATTCTTCCTTATCTCCGGTTAAAAGTTCCGGATCCAATTGAATATCTTTTACTTTTCTGTTGCCGTTGATCTGGACAATTATTTTCCCGTTCTCAGCTTCGCCTCGAACTACAATTGTTTCGAGTCTGTTTTTGATTTCTTCCATTCTACCCTGCATGGCCTGCAGTTTTTCCATCATTCCTTTTCCGAACATTCTTTTTCTTGTTTTAATTCTTCGTTTTTATCCATCATTTTATTGTGATCACGCATGTTCCATCTGAACAGCTTTATGCCTCCGTAGATGCCAAGACAAAAGATCACGGCTACAAATAGGATTACAAACCAGTCTCCAGCGCTCATGAGCCCAAAATTAAATAAATTCTGAATGGTATGACTTTAACTTGAGCCTTGTCGCAAATTAAAAGTTGATTTTGTGCGGATCGTAATTGTCGTCGTCAATTTGCTTTTTGATGGTGTACATTTTACCGGCTATTATGCCGAATACGGGGTGCATGTTTTGAAGCCAATCCATGGATGCTTCTGATCCGTCTGCAGCCATGGCCATATTTCGAAGCAGGTGGAACCCATTGCTGCCAAGCCAATTCAGCGCCTGTTCATTCCTTTCAATTCCATTAATGAGGGCCATCAGGTGTGGAAAATTATTGTCCATTAACCATTGTCTTGCATCGTCTTGATTACAAAGGGCGTAGCAGAAAACACTGAGCTCCGGATATCCATTCTTGACGAGCCAGCTGCGTATTTTTTTATTGCCCGATATGGCTTCTCCCCAGGCAATTAGAATTTTAGCTTCGTATTTCTCAAGTCCTTTCAATCGGTGTAGGCTTCGATTAACAGCTGAAGCATCTGAATGGCTGCTTCCGGTATTTTGGTTCCCGGTCCGTAAATTCCTGCTACACCTGCCTGGTAGAGAAAATCATAGTCTTGCTTGGGAATAACTCCACCTGCAATGACCATAATATCTTCTCGTCCTAGCATTTTGAGCTCTTCAATAACTTTTGGAACCAATGTCTTATGCCCGGCAGCCAGAGACGAAATGCCGATGACGTGTACGTCATTTTCCACCGCTTGCTTTGCCGCTTCTTCAGGAGTTTGGAATAACGGACCGATATCAACATCAAAGCCGAGGTCAGCATAGGCAGTTGCCACCACTTTTGCTCCACGATCATGTCCATCCTGACCCATTTTAGCGATCATGATTCTAGGGCGTCTGCCAACAAGTTTTGCCAGCTGATCTGCCAGTTGTTTGGCTTGCATAAAGTCTTTGTCTTCCATAGCAATAGATGAATATACGCCCGAAATTGATTTAATGGTTGCTTTGTATCGTCCAAAATGCTGTTCCATGGCATCGGAAATTTCTCCCAATGTTGCTCGTTTTCTGGCGCATTCAATAGCTGCTTGCAGCAGGTTTCCTTCCCCGGAACGGGCAACTTCTGAAAGTTTTTGCAACGCTTCTTGAGTCTCTGATTCGTTTCGCTGTGATTTCAGTTTTTTGATCCTCTCGATCTGTTCACTTCTCACACGGGTGTTGTCCACCTCCAAAATTTCAATATCCGTTTCATCTTCCACCTGATACGCATTCACACCAATGATAACATCCTGATTGGAATCGATCTTTGCTTGTCTTCGAGCGGCTGATTCCTCGATCTTCATTTTCGGTAAGCCCGTTTCTATGGCTTTTGCCATTCCGCCCAGCTCTTCGATCTCCTGGATCAATTTCCAGGATTTTTCTACCAGCTCGTGGGTCAAATGTTCTACATAGTAGGATCCTCCCCAAGGATCAACTGCTCGGGTAATTCCGGTTTCTTCCTGTAAGTAAATTTGCGTATTCCTGGCGATCCTTGCGGAAAAGTCTGTGGGTAAGGCTATTGCCTCGTCTAACGCATTTGTATGTAAGGATTGTGTGCCGCCGAATGCTGCTGCCATGGCCTCTATGCACGTCCGGGCTACATTGTTGTAGGGATCTTGTTCCGTTAAGCTCCAGCCTGAGGTTTGGCAATGGGTGCGCAATGCCATCGACTTTGGATTTTTTGGATCGAATTGCTTGATCAGCTTGGCCCAAAGAATTCTACCCGCTCGCATTTTTGCGACTTCCATAAAATGGTTCATACCGATCGCCCAAAAGAAAGACAAGCGCGGGGCAAAATCATCAATGCTAAGACCTGCTGCAATTCCCGTTTTTACATATTCCAGACCGTCGGCTAATGTGTATGCAAGCTCGATGTCGGCCGAGGCTCCGGCTTCGTGCATGTGGTAACCCGAAATACTGATGCTATTGAACTTAGGCATGTATTCTGAAGTGTACTTGAAAATGTCAGCAATAATGCGCATCGATGGAGCAGGAGGGTAGATGTACGTATTACGCACCATGAACTCCTTCAGGATATCGTTTTGAATCGTGCCTTTGAGCAATTGGGGTTCCGTACCTTGTTCCTCAGCTGCTACTATGTAGAATGCCATAATCGGAATTACAGCCCCGTTCATCGTCATGGACACGGACATTTCGTTCAGGGGGATCTGATCAAAAAGTAGTTTCATGTCCTCCACAGAATCGATAGCCACTCCGGCCTTGCCAACATCTCCTTCCACCCGTGGATGATCAGAATCGTATCCTCGATGTGTTGCAAGGTCAAATGCAACCGACAATCCTTTCTGACCGGCTGCCAGATTTTTTCTATAAAAAGCATTTGATTCTTCCGCTGTGCTAAAGCCTGCATACTGGCGAATCGTCCAGGGTCGGATGGCATACATGGTGGCATAAGGGCCCCTCAAAAATGGCGGTAATCCGGCCGATTGTAGATGCCCTAAATTCTTTGCATTCTCTTCTGAATAGGAGGAATTCAATTGAATTCCTTCTTGGGTTTCCCATTCCGAGCTTTGTTGGATATCCGAATGTTGTGGATCGAATGCGATCTTGGTGAAATCAGGCTTCATTTTCCCCCTCCTCTCCCAGCTCTTCTGATAAGTTTCTGCTACTGATCCCATTCCAATTATTCGGGGTGAACGCACTTGTATCACTTTGTTCGGAAACATATTTGCTAACACCAACCAAAGTTGATTCTCCGGATTGGAATCTTTTCAATCTCAATCTATGTGACCCTTCGATCTGGTCTTTTATGCTCCCATTTTTCAATGAGTTTAAGAATCCACCTTCTGATTCAATTTGTTGGAATTTGTTCCAGGCCCGTTCGGCGATCTCTTTTGTAAGCTCTTCAATGTAAAAAGATCCGTGTGCAGGATCTGTGATCGATGCCAGATACGACTCCTCCATCATAATGTGTTGTATGTTTAGCGCCAAACGTTCTGATGAACGGTTCCCGCTCATGTCATGACCAATAAGCGTGAGCTGGTCGCATCCGCCTAGTGCGGCAGACATCGCCATGGAGGTGAGTCTGAGTAAATTGTTGTTTGTTTCTTTCGTGCTCAGGAAATAAGTAGAGGGTGCGGCTGATATTCTGAGCTCACCTTTCCAATTGAATGCCTTCACGATCTGTGCAGACATCAATCGAAATGCTCGAAATTTAGCAAGCGCATTGAAGTATTCCGGGCCAATGGCCAGCTGGATGTGAATGTACTTGGGGTCGTTTACAAGTATTTCGGTTAATTGAGCCAAGGCATAAGAGAGCTCTTCGATTGCGGTAGCACCTGAATTTCTGTAATGTGCAGCATTAATAAATGCACCGTTGGTTGGATCATTAAATTCCGTTCCATTTTCAAATGGATCGGAAACAGCGAATGCTTGAATAGCTGAATTGTAGTTGGTTTTTAGGTAGTCGCTTAGTTTTCTTTCCAGCGCTTTTTGATCGTTTCCGTGCAGCACAAAAGTCGAGTCAAGAATGTCCAGCATTACATCCTTTAGAAGTTTTGTGATGTCGGTAGTCGAATTGATGTGGATCAATAAGGAATTGCAACCATTCGCGAGTACGTCTAATACATCCCGATTGGTACAATCATCTGTTAGCTCTGAGGAAATAAGCCAACGATTCTTTGATCTGTAACTCTGCGTGTATTCTTTTGAAGAACTCCCTGCGTAGTCCGGCCGGATGTTAATGCCGTCTTCCACCTGTAGGGTCAGCTCTTCCTTTGGTCTGTCTTTGAGATCTTTGATAATCCGGTCTTCCCAGTCTTGTTTCGTGTATTCCGGAAATTCGTTGAAAAGATGTTTCGTCATGGAACCGTTTAGATTGGGACGAAAATAAGAAGAAAAAGGAGTCTATTTTTCAACAAAAACAAAAATGTCTTCGTCTTCCTTTTTCATGTGGTATTTTTCTCGGGCAAACTTTTCTTTTGCGACCATATCCGTTGTCAGCTCCAAATTTGCTTTTGTCGTTGCCTCAATTTCGTTGCGCATTTTATCGATGTTGAGCTTGCTTTCGGATAATGTTCTTTTCATTTTTACCAGCTCAAATAAGTTGGTTTCTTCCGTGAACAGAATGTGCAGAACCAAAATGGTCAGGCAAATCAGGTACTTATTCGAAAAGTATTTGAATGCTCGTTTCATTAGCCAACCAAATTATGCCATTGTTCGTCATAATTATGAGAATGTTCAAATGATTTATACACATTTCTCTTTTAAAAGGAGGTATTTTGCCTCATTATAATTGACTACTTTTTTGCCTTGCGTAAAATACTTTGGTATTTTCGTCATCGCGTAAGAAAAATGACAGATATGACCCTTGCCCAACTCTTTTCTCTAAAAACGCTCCTCTTACTTTTCTTACTAGCTCTCCATTCTTTCGGTTGGTCCACAACGGATTATGTCGATAATGATCCCAATGAATTACAGAATGCCATTCAATCGGGAACAGCCGATTCCATTCGGTTTAATTTCAGTGGGACCATGGACTTTTCATCTTTGGGTGGTGTACTTGAGATCAATCGTTCGGTGGTCTTGTACTCTGTTGCACCAGTTCATGTGCTGTTTAATGGTGCGTCTAGTACCAACCATATTCTTGTGAATGGAGCTGGAATCCAAGTTGTATTTCATGGAATTACATTTACCAATTTTACAAACTCTGCCATTGAACTTGCGCAAGGAAGCGTATTGGTAGAAAATTGTGTTTTTGAAAATAATAATTCCTCAAAGGGAGGAGCTATTTTGTCAGAGCAGAATGGCAATTCGCTTAATGTGCAGCGGTGTGCATTTTTTGGAAATCAAGCGACAGGTTCAGTAGGCGGTGCAATCTACGCAGTGGACGAATTTAAAGTGATAAATTCCACATTTTTTCAAAATGAATGCACTACAGATGGCGGAGCTATCTATTACTCTTCCGTTGGAATACCCGGGGAGTTAGCATTTAACACGTTCTACGATAATCAAGCTCCGGGAGAGGGTGGAGGATTGTGTGCATTTACTGGTCCGGAACAAATGAAATTATACAACAATTTGTTTTTGGAAAATGTTGCTAGTGCAAATTCCGATTGCTATAGCGATGATGTTGGAGCAAGTGGAGGATACAATTACTGGATGACGGGAGAAAGCAATCTGGTTTCATATACGGGTGATGTAAACTGTTGTGTGGGATCAGTTTCTTCAGAAATGAGATCGAGTGTAATAATCGATGGTTTTGGACAAAAGTACTTTACGAATACATCAAATCTACTGACGGATGTAGGAACTCTTTTTCCAGGAATAAACTCAATTCACACAGATCAGAGGGGAGGCTACAGAAGAATGGACGCTTCTGGCGCAGGTGCGGAAGCAGATATAGGGGCCATTGAGAATACCTACTTCACTGTAAAGAGTAACGATGGAGGAAATTCTGTTTCAGGGTCTTTTGGAGTCCTTGTGGATGATTTGAATGCAGGATTGCGACAGGCTCCTTATTATTTTGCTTTTGATATTTCAGGTGCTTTGTTGATTGAGCAGCAAGCACCCTACTCCATAAATGTAGATAATGTTTTTATTGACGGTTATACTCAGTCTGGTTCAAGAGTGCCTGGGTATAAAGATATCCCTGGAATGATGTATCTAACCCCGGGAATTATGGGGGTAGAACTCAGCGGTTCCGCAGGCTCCAGTGACGGAATTCGCCTTTTTGGATCTGATACTTCTACAGTTCGCGGATTGGCGCTCACAAATTTTTCAGAAAAAGCGATTTCTATCCAAAACTCAAATTTTGTTAAAATTACAGGAAATCATGTAGGATTAAATTTGGATGGTTCAAGCTCAGGCCCTAATCAGAAAGGAGTAGTGATCGAATCCTCATTTTCAGCGAAGCTAGGTGGCCTATCCGTGGCTGAAAGAAATGTTATATCCGGAAATTCAATTGGAGTCGGGCATGGAATTGAAATTGTCGCTGGCGGCAGCCATATCATTTTGAATAATTTAATTGGTTCGGACCCACATGGGGTATCAGATGTTCCGAATAGCGTAGGAATATTCCTTGGCGAATCTGGTGGGACAACGACATCTGAAAATAGTATTGGTACATTAATTTTTGACCGAACCTCAACCGTTGGATCGCCATACTATATTTCTTCAAATTTGATAAGTGGGAATTCAGGTACCGGTGCCCAGACAGGTATTTATCTCGGCCAGAGCACACACAGCAATTCGATTGCAGGGAATTTTATTGGAACCGATATCTCTGGGCAAAGTTTTCCTTCTCCAAATCATATTGGAATTTTTATCGATGGTGGTGCAATTGACAATTCTATTGGAGAATCCACTTCATCCTTTACAAGAAATGTAATCTCAGGAAATGATTTTGGAATTCAATTTGGTGCTAGTGCAGGTGCTAACAGTGTTAGAAATAATTGGATAGGTGTCAATGGTGATGGTACGGCACCGGTTCCAAATAACATTGGAATTTCGATCAACGATAATTCAACAGGATATGGGATGATTGTTGGTGGAGGTGGTACTAACGAGGGAAACGTTATTTCAGGTAATACTACTGCAGGAATAGTAGTTGATGGAGCCGACGGAGTGGCTTCTAACAACAGACTGAGTTTTCTTGGAAATACGATTGGTTTAGCTGTGGATGGGACAACCAACATGGCAAATGGTAAGGGAATTCATGTCATAAACGGCGGAAATCTGTTGAAAATAGGAAGCTCTATTTGTGCAGATTGCGGAAATCTAATTAGTGGTAATTCAGATTATGGAATTCACCTTGATGGATCCAACGATGTCATTGTGTATAACAATAGACTGGGCGTGGATAATTCCGGTAATCCCGCACCAAACCAGGATGGAATTCATGTAGACAATTCAACATTTGTGACGATCGGTGGGATGAGTACAAATGAAGCCAATGAAATTGCATTTAACACGAGTAATGGTGTATCTATTGTTGGTGCTTCTTCTGATGGAGTGGACTTATCAGCCAATTCGATTTACAGAAATGGTGGGATTGGAGTGGACATCAATCAGGATGGTGCAACAGGCAATGATTTAGGCGACCCGGATAGCGGTCCTAATGGGATTCAAAATTACCCTGTACTGGTTCAGGCTTTCTACTGTGGAGATTCCTTAAAAACAATGATCGAATATGATGTGTCTTTTGAGTCGGGATTTAATTATGCGATCCAGTTTTTCATTGCAGATGCAGATGATGAAGAGGGGAAAACATTTTTAGGTGAGCAAGTAGTGAATGTCACTACAATTCCCCAAAGGTTTGTATATGCACACCCATCCGCATTGTCGGCAGGAACGGTAATTGTAGCTAACGCATCTAAAATCAATGGTTCACTGTACAGCACCAGTGAATTTTCTCAGCCATTTGCTGTTGAAACACCTGTTTTAACGATCACTTCGACAGATCCTTCTATCTGCGGGACAGCGGATGGAATTATTGTGATTGAATCTAATCCTTCGTTAACCACCTCCTTAGATTATGACGTGTTCTATACTGATGACGGCACTTCAGTTGGGCCAACTGCAATTGCTGCAGACTCAAACGGCAGTATTATCATTTCCGCATTGGACTCCGGTACGTATAACAATTTTAAGATGGAAATTGCAGGTTGTATGATCGCTTCAGGAAGCACGATCAACCTTTCGTTTCCTGCAGTTCCAAATCCTTCTTTGATTGGTTCTTTCACTGTTTGTGAGGGATCGACAGAATCGTATTCGGCCACAGGTAATGGTGGAACGTTTTCATGGACAATATCAGGAGGTTCTTTATCGTCAACAACAGGTACACCCGTTGATGCAACTTGGCCATCCGTTTCGGCTGCGAATATCGAAGTTACGGAACAGATCGGTTCCTGTTCGGAGGTTGCGTCTCACGCGGTTACCATTAATGCCAACCCCACGGTCAGCGTGACCCCTGCGGATGTAACGTGCAATGGTTTGGCTGATGGAACTGCAACTGCAACTGCATCGGGTTCAGGTACAATTGACTATCTATGGTCAACCGGTTCAACACTTTCATCTTTAACTGGATTATCTGGAGGAACTTATGACGTAACGGTTACCGACGATAATGGATGTACAGCAAATGAAAGTGTTGTGTTAAATGAGCCTTCTGCGGTGGTGGCAACAGCTACTGCAACTGACGAGACTTGCGCCGGATTTATCGACGGCACGCTTACTTCGAGTGGTTCTGGAGGTGTTGGTTCGTACACTTTTTCATGGGATGGAGGCCCTTCTCCCTTTACATCAAGTCAAACTGGTGTCTCTCCGGGGGCTTATACGGTTACGGTGACTGATGGGAATGATTGCGATGGTGTGCAAGCTGTAACCGTGAACTCAGGTACATTGATTACAGGGGTAATTGATCCTTTAACAGATCAATGTTTTGCAGGAAACAGCTTTGCATTTAATGGAGGTAATTCAACAATTTCAGTTGGTTCGATCACCTCCTACAGCTGGGATTTTGGCGATGGTAATTTCGCTAGTGGCTCTTCACACACACACAGTTATGCTGCACCTGGAATCTATACGGTCACGCTGACGGTCAGCGATGGGATTTGCAGTGTTTCTGCGGTTCAAGATGCTACTGTTTATGAAGATCCAACAGTGACAATAACGTCTTCTGATCCTACCTGTAATGGATCATCGGATGGAATCGCAACAGCCACAGCTTCAGGGGGAACGGGAACGTATAATTACTCTTGGTCACCGATGGGAAGTACCTTGGCTTCAGCTACCGGATTGTCAGGGGGAACTTACGATGTTACCGTTGAAGATGGTAATGGATGTACAGCAAATGAAAGTGTTGTGTTAAATGAGCCTTCTGCGGTGGTGGCAACAGCTACTGCAACCAACGAAACCTGCGCCGGATTTAACGACGGTGGTCTCACTTCGAGTGGTTCAGGTGGTACCGGATCGTACACATTCTCATGGGATGGAGGTCCTTCACCCTCTACATCAAGTCAAGATAGTGTTTCATCGGGAACATATGTGGTGACGGTTACGGACGGGAACGGTTGTTCAGCTACACAATCGGCTACGGTTGCATCGGGTGCATTATTAACTGCAGTGATCACTCCGGTTGGAAACCAGTGTTGGTCAGGCAATAGTTTTACGTTCGATGGAGGTAGCTCAACGATTTCTTCGGGAACGATCACGTCGTATAACTGGCTCTTTGGAGATGGAAATTCAGCCTCCGGCATGATTACCACACACAGCTATGCTGCCCCTGGGACATATACAGTTGCCTTGGTGGTCGGTGACGGAACTTGTATTTCTACGACAACGATATACACGGTTGAAGTCTATCCTCAACCTAGCGTTGCAATTACATCAAAAACAGACCCTTCGTGCAACGGCTTTTCTAATGGCTCCGCATCATCCTCCGGTACCGGGGGGACAGGCACTTTAAGCTACTCATGGTCTCCTTACGGGGGGTCGGGTTTTTCTATCGGAGGTTTGCCGGGGGGAACTAGTTTTACTGTTACGGTGAGTGATGACAATGGATGCACAGCGGAGGATAGTGTAACCCTAACCGATCCTCCATTACTTGGGGTAGATATCATTTCCAGCGCAGACCCAACTTGCAACGGTTTGACCGATGGAACCGCAACTGCGTTGGGCACAGGTGGTATTGTACCATTGACCTACACATGGCCCACGGCGGGAGTAACAGGACCCACTGCGACCGGATTGGCTGCAGGAATAGAATATTTGGTCACGGTTTCAGATAGTAACAGTTGTACTGCCTCTGATTCAATTACGTTGACTGACCCTCCGTTGTTGGATGTTTCTATTGTTTCCAGCACAAATCCAACCTGTAGCGGATTCTCTGATGGAGATGCTACATCGGTAGCAACCGGTGGAACAGGATCACTTACTTATGGCTGGACACCTTCCGGAGGAACAGGAGCAACAGCAACGGGATTATCGGGTGGGATAGACTATACTATTACGGTAACAGACAGTAACAGCTGTACGGCTTCAGATTCAATCATGATCCTAGAACCAGCACCGTTGGTAATCAACATCATCTCAAGTTCAGATCCAACTTGTAATGGTTTTTCCGATGGTACGGCGGTAGCGTTGGCTTCTGGTGGAACAGGAACATTGAACTACACCTGGATACCACCTGGAAGTGCCGGAGCTGCTGTAAGTGGCTTGTCTGCCGGGATCACCTACGTAGCGAATGTTTCGGATGGCAATGCATGTAATGCCTCAGATTCCATTGTTTTGAACGATCCGCCTCCGTTGAATTTGGTTATCAACGACCCCCCAGCAATTTG
>CAJWDP010000041.1 GCA_913030835.1 uncultured Flavobacteriales bacterium
CCTTTTAATTGAATAAACTGATCGAGAAACAATTCTCGTATACCTTCATCCTTGTGTTGAATGTCGATTGAAATAATAGCGTTCGAATGATCGGCATAGAGCCTGAAATAAATGTGGCTTACTCCGGTTTTGTAATTCACCCATTTCACTTTGTAATTCGACACCGACCGGTGTCGATTTCCCATGTATTTGCCGAATGATGTCCAGAACAACGTATTTAATCGGCTTCGCTCTTCTTTGGAATACATAAAGTAAATATAACTCGTGTGGACCAATAACTCATGCAGTTGCCGGTATTCATCGTTCATTTAGATTTCTATTTCTTCGTAATTTGTTTCGTGGTCCAATTACAATCTGCTCCGATCATAAGGTATTTTCTTCCATTTCTCGCAGGAGTTCTGTATGCTGTGCATGTTCAAGTGGCACACCCTTTTTGGTATTTGGTAGTCTTCATTTCGTTGTTTCTAATGCTAGCAGCTTATACGTTTGGATTATCCAAATCATTTCGTTTTGCTTGGCTTTTCGGATTATTTACGAATACAACTTTTTTTTCTCTAGCAGTTTTTTTGGTCAACTGGAATACCCCTCTGCATAATGCGGATCATTATTCAAAGTTGAGTAGAGGCTCAGTCGATGTTATTGTTGCGGAAATTGATTCGCCCCCAATTGAAAAAGCAAAAACCATTCAGATTAAGTTAAATGTTCGATGTCTTTCCGATGGTGTAAACCTAAATGAGGCATCCGGAAGCATTCTAGCCTATGTGAAGAAAACTGAATTCGATGGCGGCCTAAAATATGGTGATGTCTTTGCATTCCGAAATGAAGCAAAACCAATTTTAGGTCCGAAAAACCCAGATCAATTTGATTTTCGTCACTATATGTCGATGCAAGGGATATATGAGAGTATTTATCTCGATCAGAAAAATAGTGTCATATTGGACCGTGATCAGGGATTTTTTCTATACCATTGGGCCGATGAACTGCGTTTAAAATTCCTGAAGGTGTTGACGCAGAATGGTGTCAAAGAAGATCAGTTTGCTGTCGCTTCTGCACTGTTAATTGGTCAGCGAAATTACCTTGATGCGGAAACGATTGAAGATTATTCCAACGCCGGTGCAATGCATGTTTTAGCAGTTTCCGGTTTGCATGTAGGCATACTTTACTTGATTCTGAATTTTTTGTTGAATTTTTTTGGTAAAAGTCGAAGAGCAAGAGGCTTTACCTGTGTTGTATTGTTAAGTGCTCTTTGGTTGTACGCTATGATTACAGGATTTAGCCCTTCAGTTTTACGGGCAACGATCATGTTCTCTTTTGTGATTCTCGCGAATGCCATTAATCGTAATGGTAATATATACAACACAATTGCCGCATCGGCATTTTTGTTGCTGATTATCGACCCGTATTTACTCTTCCATGTCGGTTTTCAGTTGTCTTACCTTGCTGTATTGGGAATCATTTATTTCCAGCCGAAAATTTATGGATTGATCTCTGTTAAGTATAAGTTGCTGGATTATGTATGGAAAATCACAGCCGTCTCTATCGCTGCGCAACTCGCCACATTTCCTATATGCATTTACTATTTCCATCAGTTTCCGGCATATTTTCTTCTATCGAATTTAATAGTGATACCCTTTGCAGGGATAATATTTGTGCTTGGAGTTGCATTACTACTTTCTGCGTTTTCTTCCTTGATTTCAGGTTGGGTAGGTGCTCTACTTGATCAAGTGATTTCAATGTTGAATCAATGTGTTAAGTTCATCAATGAGCTGCCATTTTCAGTGGCTGATGGACTGCATATTTCTCCACTTGAATGTTTGCTGTTATATGGGTGCTTGATTTTTGGAATAATGGCAATTGAAATGAAAAAGTTAAGGATTTTATATGCTGCCGCTGTCGGGTTATTGGCATTCATTTTACTAGATCTTTACGAAGATGTTAAGCTGTCACAAAACAGGTCAATTTGTTTCTATTCTGCTGGATGGAACAATCTAGCATTGGATTGCATTTCAAATAATGAACATGTATTTGTATGCAATGGCCCATTGTGTCAGAATACAAAACAGCTGGATTTTCATGTCCGGAATTACTGGGATGCACTTGATTTAAAAAAAGAAACAGTTGTGGAGCAACAAGAAAATATTTCCATTGACGCGAATTCTTTTAGCAAGGTAGATGGTTTTATTCAGTTTAGAGATAAATTGATCTATCTGCAGTATGATCAGGGTGAGATACCAGAAATTGAATTTGATGTTTTGTATGTCAATGATTTTTGGAATTACTATAATCATCGTGATCGGATTCACGCGAAACATGTCGTGTTTGGAAGTAACATTTCTTCGAAATTCTCAGCTAAGTTGGAGGGTCAAGGATATCACTTTCTAAATGAAAATGCTTTCATTCTCAATGTGCCTTAAGGATAGTGAATAAAATATGCTACCTAATTATTCCATAATTCCCGCCGTGTCGCTTACCACGTGGTACCTCGGGTCATCTATATCTGTTTTTATGATCTGTTCAAACTTTATGTTTCGTTTGATCAGAAGCTTTTTACAATCCGAGCTCAAATGTTTAAGTATTACAGTCTTTCCCGCATCCTCATATTTGTTAACAATACCTCTCACAGCTTCAATGCCGGAGTGATCAGAAACTTTTGATTCAATAAAGTCAATTTCGATCTTTTCGGGATCATTTTTCACGTCAAATTTATCATTGAAAGCCTGAATTGAGCCAAAGAACAATGGCCCCCAGATTTCATACACTTTGATTCCATCGGCGGTAGTATGCTTTCTTGCTCTGATCCTCTTTGCGTTTTCCCACGAAAAAACCAATGCTGATACGATTACTCCCGCTAATACGGCAATAGCGAGATCAAAAAGGACGGTAAGGGAAGAAACCAATATGAGTACAAAAGCATCGGTTAACGGGATCTTATTCAGTATTCTAAAGCTCGACCATGCAAAGGTTCCTATCACAACCATAAACATCACACCAACCAAAGCTGCTATCGGTATTTGTTCTATTAGGGAGCTACCGAACAGGATAAAACACATCAGGGAAATAGCCGCTACAATTCCTGAAAGTCTTCCTCTTCCACCTGCATTCACGTTTATAATGGATTGGCCGATCATTGCACAACCTCCCATTCCTCCAAAAATCCCGCTTAGAAAATTTGCAGACCCTTGTGCAATACACTCTCGATTTCCACTTCCTCTTGTTTCTGTGATTTCATCGATTAAATTCAGGGTCATTAAAGATTCAATTAGACCTACAGCTGCTAATAGAAAAGCGCAGGGTAGTATATGACGCATAGCCTCCCAATTGAGAGAGGGAATTAGGTCGAAGAGCTGGGTTTGTAAAACGGGCAATCCTCCCGCAATTCCTGCGTTGGGGTCCTGCGCTCCTTCGCGCACAAAAGAACCAACAGTACTCACTTCAATACCGCAGAAGATGACGATTCCGGCAACGACTACAATGGCGGTTAGGGCTGCCGGTATTTTTTTTGTAATCCGAGCCAATGTAAACATGATCCCCATGGTTAAGGCAACCAATCCGATCATCATCCACAGCTCGCTGCCCGACATAAATTGTTTCATCAAAGTTCCGTCTCCATTGGCCAATATCAAGCCCGAATCATCTGTAACGAACTCCTTAAACATGCCAAGCTGAGCTAAGAAAATTACAATTGCCAACCCGTTGACAAAGCCCATCATGACCGGATGCGGAATAAGGCGCACAAACTTTCCCATTTTCGTAAGGCCGGCAGTAATCTGTATTACTCCGACTACAAGCAATGTGATAAACAACCATTGCAGACCTAAATTATCGACTGGATTTTCCATGGCCAGCCCGTACTTGTTTCCCTCTTGTATCAATGAAACCATGACGACAGCCATAGCACCTGTAGCTCCACTGATCATTCCTGGTCTGCCACCAAAGATCGATGTAATTATTCCCATAATAAACGCCCCATAGAGCCCAACGATCGGATCGATTCCGGCAACAAAGGCAAATGCAACAGCCTCCGGCACAAGAGCAAGAGATACGGTTAATCCAGAGAGGATGTCGTTCTTTGCTGTTTTGGTTTGTTTTCGAATTAATGTAATCATACAGATAGAATAAAGCCCGCGAAGGTACTATTCTTGTGACTAAGAGTAAAGTAAACTGTAACACTTTTGGATTCTCTTAAGTGCTAGCAACCTGTTAGTGCTTAATTCTGAAATGAGATGACCTTGGCCAGTGTGTCTAAAATATTCTCATGTTTCTTTACAAATGGATTACTCTCATCCCATACGTAACCGGCCAAAACTGAACAGATTTGCTTTTTGTAATCTTCATTGATTTTTGAGGCGAAGAAAATGGATGGTAAAGTTCCTTCATACCAGGCATTTACATAGCTTCGAAACACATCAACTCCATGATAAACAAATGAACTATACTCTTCCCAATCTGCACTTTTGTTTTGTATTTCTTCAGCAATAAGCTCTGCAGCTTTGTAACCTGATGCCATCGCCAACGTAACCCCTGAGCTGAAAATTGGATCTAGGAATTCAGTAGCATTTCCACACAATACAAATCCATCTCCATACAATTGTTTCACCCCTTTTGCATAGTTCATTGTAGTCTTCACAGGCATCAATGCTTTCGCTGCGCTGAACCTTTTTTCTAACATTGGAAAAGTGGTAATCAATTCTTTAAACTTCTTACCATCTTCTTTTGCACACTCATGAATAAATTCCTCATTACCAACAATTCCTACGGATGCAGTTTCATCAGAGAAAGGAATCGACCAAACCCACGCTGTGTTTTCGTTGAATGAATGCACATAGATGTTATTTGATGCTCCATTTGGTTTATTGTTGTCTGAAAAATGACTGTATACGGCACCTCTTGGCACCGATGTAGTATTTGTCGAAAGGTCCAGAAGTCTGGGCAATACTCTTCCGAATCCACTGGCATCTACAACGAAGTTACTTTCTACTTGTTTTTGATTTCCATTTTTATTTGTATACGTGATGCATTGATGATCCCTACTGCCTTTAAAATTTGTTACGGTAGCCTGATATTCGATTTCAACACCACGATCCTCAATTGCCTGGATCAAAGCTTGATCAAAATCAGCCCGTTTTACCTGATAGGTATAATCCCAACCTTTGGTGTATTGTTCTTCAAAGTTGAATTCGCAGGTTCGTTCGTTGTGGAAGAAACAAGCTCCGGTTTTTACTTGAAAACCCTCTTTAGATACGGTATCTAACAGGTCTAATTCCTTCAGATAGTCCATGCATTGTGGGAGTAAACTCTCACCAATCACAAACCTGGGGAATTGGGATTTTTCCAAAATCAGCACAGAACACCCTGTTTTATTCAGCTTTGCTGCTGCAATTGATCCAGCAGGACCTCCTCCAATGATTACAACATCGTATTTCTTCATATTCATGCCCTTCAGCAATATGGTTTACCCTCAGTTTAATCCTTGGCTTGATACCAACTTCTGAAAATTAACGATTTTAAATTGCCTTTTATGCTATGAGTCGACTTTAATTCAATTCTAAACTGTTTCATCGATGAGTTGGTCCGAATACATCCAGGATAATCGAATTACAAATTCAGCCAATACACAAATTTAACAACCAATGCTCTATTTTTTACACTCCAATTAAATGGTAAATAGTTATCTGTGTATACAATAAATAAGTCTGACATTGGCCTGAACCGATACTGCAAGCGAGAGTTAATGTTCATGTTTTCTGCTTGTGTATTGTACTGTAGAAATGCAGTGAAAAATAATTCTTTTGTGAAAGAGAGCTCAATCTTTGGTCCAATCAGTGATAAAGATGCATTATCATAACCTTCAGGCATAAAAATCTCATTTTGTTGAAAGGATAACGAGAAAATTCCCCAGGGTTGGGTTCGTAGTGAAATAGATCCGTTTGCCGATAAGAGCTGACCAATGTAATAGTTGCCATAGTTCAATTGAATCTCGTAGTTCAGTTTTCTGAGTTTAGATGACTCATACTCAATTCGTCCACTCATGAATTCATAGGTTCCCCGGCTTATAGGCGTGTTATTATTGAAACTGATGTCCGTGTCCCAGAATAGAAGCACCCTTCTGTTATTCGCTTCCATAGTAAGCTCACTTTGATCTTTGAAATTGAATTTATACACCAGCTGCACAAAGCGTTCAGTGGTTTTTAAATCTTCACTTAAGTACTCACTCCAGAACAATCCAGGTCCATGAACATTTATGATGTTGGATTTTGGATAGAACTTATAAATTAAATTTGGCTCGAAACGCCAATAAGTCCTGTTTATGATTTCTCCTGTCTCAGGGTTATAATTGGCCAGTCTCGGCACGAAACCAACTTCAGCGTTGTAATTTTCACCAACCACCTCATGATTGTAATGAGCCTGTAAATTCTGACTATTGTACATTAGCCATACGGCATGAGCGAATGCCTTTTTTTCCAAATTAGGTGTGAAGGAGTGGTGGTAGAATGCCTTTCCTCTCCATGAATTATCTTCGGACGCGAGATTAAAATCAACACCGGCAACACGATTGTAGTCATTCATGTTTAGTGAATTTCCCTGGAACCCTTGCCGATTGACAAAAATGCCCGCAATATTCGATCTTACACCGACTCTCCTTTGAACCGCTGCCACTGTATAATTTTGCCCGTCTAAACCGAGATGGCTCACACCTTCGGTCTGCATATTCATGACTCCGATTCTCCAATCTCTGTTCAATTTCCCGCTCAATCTGGCACCTCCAAGGATGGGCACCTTTTCTCCGCTGTCAAGACCAATTCGACGTGAGAAAAAAGGTCGAATTTGTCTGAATCCAAACCGTGCAAATAAGTCAGAATTTTCGATGAAGAAATTTCTGCGCTCCGGGAAAAACAAACTGAATCTGGTTAAGTTGGTTAGCTGACGATCAACATCAACCTGACTAAAATCCGGATTTAATGTGAGATCGAGATTCAATGAGGAGGTGACAGCAACTTTTGCGTCCAACCCCGCATTTCCGGTTAGATTCTGATCCTTGGTCTGATAATCTTCATTTGCTCCGCCGATGGTATAGGGAATCAGAGAAACATTGGTCCCCGCTTTTTTTGGTAAAGTTTCCCATGTAAGCGAACCTGTATTGGCCAAAGAAGCCACATTAAAAATTCTTGGCACAGGGCACCACGTAGAGCTTTCATTCCTCTTGAGGTCGTTCCTTCCAAAGTTAATTCCCCAAACCGACTGTTCATCGCTATACCGTATTGTTTTGAAAGGAATTGCCATTTCTACGATCCATTTTTCCTTTTCTCTGGTTACAGCGGAAAACCACTTATTGTCCCAAGAGGTGGTTACTCCGAAACCTCCTCCATCTTGTATCAATCCTTCCCGCTGAACTCCCAAGGGGTTGACAGCAAAGCTGAATCCATTTTGCTTGTCATTGAAAGGATCTATGAATACAGCAAAAGCATCCGATATCGGGTAAGAAAAATCACGTTTTAACGATTGAACTACGTAATCACCCTGCAATTTGTCGTGGCAAATAGCGGCAATGTAAATGTTGGTTTCATCGAAGATGATGCGCACTTCAGTTTTGGTTTCGGCGAACGATGTGTCTGCAGGGAAATTTTGGTAAAAATTATCAGCGATATCGGACAATGCCCAATCCGGTTCATCCATAACACCATCAACAGTAATTTTACCATTGGCCTTTCTTATTTGAAGATTGTGTGTCGTTGAAAATTGCGCTATCGTCTCTGTGAACACAAATGTTAACGTAATAAAAATTACAAGTGCCTTCATCTAGCGCATAAAAGTAACCAATGAATGCAATTCGTCTGTTGCAAGGGAAAAAAAATTGAACAAACGTATCTTGTTTAACATTTCAATCTTAGAATCAATGAAGAAATGGTCTGAGTTGGCAGGTCTACTGAACTTAATCCATTACAAGTAATTTTCTTGTTGTTCCATTGATCTGCAAGAAATAGATTCCGCTAGAAAGACAATTGACATCAAAGTGAGATTGATTCCCTTTTGTTCTCCAAATGTCGACAACTATTCCCAACGAATTGCTGAGGTAGATGAGCGTGTTTGTGTCAAATTCACCGGTAATCGTAATATCTGTCGATGAAGGATTTGGGTAAATAGAAAAGAAATCCTCTGATTCTTCCAAAATATTGGAAGTGGAAGGACAATAATTCCCATCAGGAGCTGATTGAGGTAATTTATTTGTAGGGTTGGTTACTAAAGCGTATCCTAGAACATCCATCGATTGAAGTAGGGTAGGAGAGCAGGGTTCCCACTCATTGGCAATACCGGCACAGGTACTAGGGTCATCCAATATCCCCATATTGGTTACTTGCAGCCAATATAGGTACTCTATTGCCATACATTCGTAGTCGCAAGTGACGTCATCGTAATGATACCACGAGTCTGAAGGGTACGTGGCCGGTGTCGTGATCCATTGACCTCCTCTGGCACTGTCCATTGCCTGAGAAAGTAAGGATGAATTCGGTGAAAGATCAAATACCGTTGGTTCTATATTTACATGCCCCACGTGATTGATGGTGTGCATAATTTCTTCAACGGAAGCATCTGCTCCCCAATGACCGGTTTGGGAAGGGTCAATTTCATCATTGAACAATACAGCCGAAACGCCTGATCCCGAATAATTTGTTTCGAATGTGGACATGGCAGCATTGCCATCTGAATAGAAAATAGGCATCATTGCATTATTGTACACGAGCATGCTAAGCAGCATGGGATCATCAATCGTTCCGTCTTCATCGTTGTCCAGTAGCTCTGCCCATACCGCTGCGGCATGAAGTACTTTGTCGTCTGAAATTGTCGATTCGGCATAAATCGAACATCCAAAAACATCTATGTATTTACTGAAAACAGAAAGTGCTGGATCCGAAGTATTTGGGTTTGCTTCAATTGAAAAGCAAACGGTGTTTTGTGAATTTGCAGTCAATCCATAGACAGTCATGCAGAATATGATTAGTGTCCTCATAAGAGTAAATGATATTTGTATAAAATTAAGGAAAACCTTGATAGACTGACTTTTTGATTATGAAATGACACCTGCACTTATGAAGATGCAGTAGCTAAGTCTTCTGCGGTTGTTTTTTAGCAGCTGGAAACAGAATGTTATTCAGTATAAGTCGATATCCTGCAGAATTAGGAAATAGGTTTAGATCCGTAGGGGGATCACCAACATAGTGGCGATAATCTTCAGGGTCGTGTCCACCATAAAATGTCCATTGTCCCTTGCCGAATTCACCATGGATGTACTTTGCGGTTCCCAGTGATTTGTTTTCTCCCATAATCAGGACATTGCTCTTTATATATTTTTTGTGAAAATCAGTGGTTTGCCCCATGAATCCGTCAACTATCGTAGTGTGATTTTGACAGAGCATCGTAGGCACTATGTCCCATTTGGCACTGAAATCAAATAGCGTAAACTTATCATTCTGTTCCGGTATTCTGTGTGCCATAGTACCATCAATGTCAGAAAATTCATACTCCATTGGATTCATGCGAATTCGGAAGTCTTTAAAAGCGAAAGTTTCGTCAAAATTAAGTTCATTTTGTGCGTTTGGACTCGGTGGGTCTCCATCAAACATATAATCACATATGTCCGTATTTTGTGAAGCTAATGCAATGTCGTATGAATCAGTTCCGGAGCACATGGTGAATAGAAACCCACCTCCTGCTGTATAGTTTCTGATGTTTATGGCGACAGCTCGCTTCATTTCTGAAACTTTTGAGAATCCTAGTTTGGTAGCCGTGCTTTCTGCCTCAGCTTGCTGCTGTTTGTACCAAGGAGCGTTCCTGTAGCTTCGGTAAAACTTCCCATACTGCCCGGTAAAATCTTCATGGTGCAAGTGCAACCAATCGTACTCCGGTAATGTTCCTGAAATAACGGCTGAATCATATACCACATCATAGGGTATTTCAGCATACGTAAGAACCAATGTTACAGCATCGTCCCAAGGCTGTTTGCCATCAGGTGAATACACGGCTATCTTTGGAGCTTTGTGCAAGGCAACTACTTCCTGGTTCACTTCGGGATCAGAAATCCCATCTTTGATGGCTTGAGCTTGGACATTTGCGATCTTTTCAAAAGAAACGCCTCTTATAATGAGCTCTTCTTCTATCGTATTGTAATGGTCCATTAAAAAACTACCTCCTCTGTAGTTCAGCAACCATTCTACTTCAATGTCATTTTGAAGTACCCAGTAAGCTATTCCATATGCCTTTATGTGGTTGTTTTGATTTCCGGCATCCATAGGAATAAGGATTTTTGCCCCAAAAAATGAATTGGAGAACATCAAAAAGCACATTATGCCAATTAGTCTTGCCATGAAACAAATTTACCTCAAGTTATTCCAAATCATCCGAATCATCAATCCCAAGATCGTTATTCATGCTGGATTCAACTATCCTGCTGTTGATATCGAATTCATCGTTGCCTTCTAAATCTCCAAACGGATCTCTACCGAAATCCATTGTGTCCATGTCGGTAAATTTTGCCAAATGAGGTATAAATTTGAGGTTTACGGACCCGAGGGAGCCATTTCTGTGCTTTGCGATGATTATTTCTCCGGTGTTATTTGTAGAGTTTCCTTCTTCATCGGAAGTGATTCCATAGTATTCCGGGCGATAAATAAACGTCACAATGTCGGCATCTTGTTCAATTGCACCGGACTCTCTCAGGTCGGAAAGCATGGGTCGTTTATCACCACCTCTGGTTTCTACAGAACGACTAAGCTGTGATAGAGCGATAATTGGCACATTCAACTCCTTTGCAATTTCTTTAATCGATCTTGAAATGGTTGAAATTTCTTGTTCTCTGTTTCCCGCCTTACTGGATCCTGCAGTCATCAACTGCAGATAATCTATAATGATCAGATCAATATCATGCTGCTGCTTTAACCTTCTAGCTTTTGCCCTTAGCTCAAATATGGATAGAGCGGGAGTATCATCAATAAAGATCGGCGCTTTTGAAAGCGGGCCGATTCGGGCATGCAATTGCTCGTATTCGTGACGTTCAAGATTTCCCTTTCTCAATTTATCACCAGGAATTTGCGTTTCGCTTGAAATAAGACGATTCACCAATTGAATTGAATTCATTTCCAGTGAGAAAATAGCTACCGGATGGTTGAATTGTACAGCAGAATTTCGAGCCATAGAAAGTACGAATGCCGTCTTACCCATACCTGGACGCGCGGCAATTACGATCATGTCGGAACGTTGCCATCCTGCAGTAATTCGATCTAATTCCGTAAATCCTGAATTAATTCCACTGATTCCATCCTCTTGATTTTGCGCTTGTTCGATTTGATCAATGGCTTGTTTCATGATCTGACTCATCGAATCATAATTCTTTCTGATGTTCCCTTCAGCCACTCCGTAAAGCTCAGACTCTGCTCTATCCAAGAGATCGAAAACATCTGTGGTTTCATCGTATGCGTTTCGTATGGTTTCACCCGAAATTCGGATAAGCTCGCGCATGATGTACTTTTGAGCGATAATTCGGGCGTGGGTTTCCGCATGCGCAGTAGAGGCCACCCTATTGGTCAATTGTGAAATATAAAAAGGCCCTCCAACAAGGTCAAGCTCACCTTTACTCCGCAATTTGTTGGTTACTGTTAGAATGTCAATTGGCTCGGATGCGCCGAAAAGATCAACAATTGCACCGTATATTTTTTGGTGTGGTTCTTTGTAGAAGCTTTCGGGTTTCAATATGTCAATGACATCATTAACTGGGTTCTTCTCCAGCATCAATGCTCCCAAAACTGCTTCCTCCAGATCTATCGCCTGCGGTGGCAGCTTTCCTCCGTCAACTCTAGCAACCGATCCACCCTTTTTCACAGCTTTTGACTGCCCTTTTATGTTTAAATCACTCATTTGAAATCAAAGATACTTTGAAAATGGTTGCGTATGCGATAACGGCTTAATTAAAGCTATCAACAGGTTGTTAAAAAAGGTTTTCAACATTTGTTAATTGGTGCCGCCATCCTTGATGTACCAATCTTCCAATAAGTTACGTTAAATTTGTTCACCCATTTGTTCTGAAATTGAATCGATTACTAGTACATAATTTGATGATTCTGCTTTTATTTTTCGCATTAGGTTGCAGAAAATCATCGGACACTCGTCCACCTGAGATAGAAATTTTGACACCGACACACATGGCGGGGTTCAATGTTTTTGACTTTGTTTCTGTTGTGGCAGATGTTCGCGACGACAATAGGCTAGTTGCCGTCACGATAGATTTGCAGAATCAGAATTTCAGCAGTATGATACCCATAATTTCTGTTGACCCTGGATCAAAAGAAGTCAGAGTTTCGGAATCATTTTTTTTGGAAGATATCCACTTAGAGTCGGGTTTGTATTATGTGAAAGTATGGGCATATGACGGGGTAAATGAAAAGTCAGCTTTCCGGGAGATCTACATTACAGGGGCTCCGCTGGAACTAAATAACATGTTTTTGGTAAGTGCTCCTTCACCTGGAGTGCAGGTTTGGTCAACTGTTGGATCAGGAACGATTTCACCTTTCCATACTTTCCCGTCAGAATATGGTGGTGCAGCCGTCAATTCATACCATCAGTACTTGTTGACGATGGGTGCAGAAAGTGATGCCCTGGTTGCGTACCATCCTAGTATTATTGATACACTGTGGTTTAAGCCTAATCCAGGCAATTTGCCACTGCCTTACTATGTTGATATTGTGGAAGGAACAGATGGTTTAACATATGTTACTACTACCACTGGAAAGGTATTGTCTTATGGTCAAAGCGGTACAATTGGTACCGAGATCAATTCTCCTTCGGATTATAATCCGGATAATATTTTCCTTTGGAATGAAAAAATCATTGTAGAGCAGAAGCATGTTAGCTCATCTGCTAATCAAATGGGAATTTATTACCCCAACAGCGGCGTGCTTGATCAAAGCATTTCATTCGGTAATGATATTGTTTCATGGGAGGTCAGAAATGACGATGAACTCTTCGTGTTAAGTAATGATCCTTCTGATCAAGCGCATCTCCATATCTACGGATATGCCGGAAATTATTTTTGGCAACCTCATGGTATGCCAGCAGGAAAAGTGTATGATTCCCATAGGATAAATAACGATGAACTCATAATTTCTCACGATCAGGGTTTATACCATTATACCTACTCCTCAAATAGTCTTATACCTATCGAATCAGGTCACTCGTTTTCCAAACTAGTTTACGATCGGGTGAATTCGGTCTTGTACTGCGTGGAAGGAAGCGATTTGTTTACATATGACTTGAGTGGAAATCAGCTGGATCAGCTCTCGCACAGTGATGTGATTGATGATGTATTGTTGTTTTACAACAAGTGATATTTTGTTGAACTGATAAGAAATGATTCAACCGGGTTATTGCTGTTTTTGTTAAGAACACAATTCCAATATTCTACATTTGTACAGATGAAAAAATCCAAGCTAATAGCGGATAGTTTAGGTGTGAAAGAGTGGCAAGTTGAAAACACCATAGAACTTTTGAGCAATGAAGCCACCATTCCGTTTATTTCAAGGTATCGCAAGGAAAAAACAGGTGACCTCAATGAAGTTCAGATCCTAGCTATCAAAAAAGACCTTTCTCGTTTGTTGGAACTGGAGAAAAGAAAAGAATACATCATAAATAGTATTCGAACTCAAAATAAACTGACCAAAGAATTGAGTGCTGAAATTGATGCTGCACTTGATTTGAATGCTTTGGAAGATATTTATTTACCCTATAAAAAGAAACGGAAAACAAAAGCGGCTGTCGCGCGTGAAAATGGACTTGAGCCATTGGCTAAAATTCTCATGAAACAGGGGGCTGGTGACGTTGGGCAATTCGCGAAACGGTTTATCAGCAAAGAAATAAATACAGTGGAGAAAGCACTTTCCGGGGCACGTTTTATCATGGGTGAATGGATTGGGGAAAATGCTAGGATGAGAAGGTTCGTTAGAAAGTTTTACCATCGGGAAGCTGTTCTAACTTCAAAATTGGTGAAGGGCAAAGAAGAAGAGGCGGAAAAATTCAAGGATTATTTTGATTACGTAGAGCCAGTTAAAAGATGTCGTTCTCATAGAATGCTTGCGTTGAGGAGAGGTGAAGAGCTGGGTTATCTGAGAATTTCAATGCGTCCTCCGGAGGATCAAGCCATACAAGAAATTGAAAGTTATTTTTTGAAAAGTGACCACGAAACTGCAGGGCAGGTCAAACTAGCGATAAAAGAAGCCTATAAAAACTCAATTCGACCTTCTTTGGAAAATGAGCTCAGGAACCGAACGAAATTAAAGGCGGACCAGGAAGCTATTCATGTTTTCACAAAGAATTTGCGCCAGCTTCTGTTAGCTGCACCACTTCCACAAAAGCGCATTTTAGCGATTGACCCTGGTTTTCGATCCGGGTGTAAAATTGTTTGTTTGGATGCAACCGGAATGTTGTTGCATAATGAGAATGTATATCCGCACGCTCCTCAAAACCAAAAGAGCAAGGCCATGAGCAAGATTTCCAATTTGGTGGAGACCTACAGCATTGAAGCGATAGCTATTGGGAATGGCACGGCGTCAAGGGAAACAGAGTCTTTGATTAAAAGAATCAAATTTTCCAGAGACTTGCAGGTTTTTATCGTTTCTGAAGACGGTGCCTCTGTGTATTCTGCAAGTAAGGTGGCCAGAGAGGAATTTCCTCAATACGATGTCACCGTTAGAGGGGCTGTATCTATTGGAAGACGATTGATGGATCCATTATCAGAATTGGTTAAGATCGATCCAAAGAGTATTGGGGTAGGGCAATACCAGCATGATGTAGATGAAAAAATGCTGAAAGAGAGTCTTGATTTGGTGGTCGAGAGCTGCGTAAATGGAGTAGGGGTTGATCTGAATACGGCTTCAAAGTATTTGCTAAAATATGTTTCCGGGATAGGCGATGCGTTGGCAGATAGTATTGTTGAGTACAGAGAGGAAAAGGGAGGTTTTACAAGTCGATCTGAGCTGTTGAATGTGCCCCGAATGGGTCCAAAGGCATTTGAGCAATGTGCCGGATTTTTGCGAGTATCGAATGGCGATAATCTGCTCGACAATTCTGGGGTACATCCGGAGAGATATGACTTGGTTGATGCAATTTCAAAGGACCTTGGATTGTCCATTTCTGACCTTATCGGCAATGAAAATGTTTTGCAGGCATTGGATTTATCCAACTACGCGGTTGATGGGGTTGGAATGTCTACGTTGGAAGATATCGTTGATGAGCTAAAAAAACCGGGAAGAGATCCCAGAAAAAAGGCTCGAGTATTTCAATTTGAAAAGGGAATTCATAAGGTGGAGGACCTTAAGCCAGGCATGCGTTTGCCGGGTATCGTCACCAACATTACCAATTTTGGTTGTTTTGTTGACGTTGGGGTAAAACAGGATGGATTGGTTCATATATCGAATATGGCAGACCGTTTTGTGTCAGATCCGAATGAGGTAGTGACCTTGCACGAACACGTTGAAGTTGAGGTGTTGGATATTGATGTGAATCGAAAGAGACTTGGGTTTCGCTTGCTGTCTAGCTGATCGATCCTAAACAAATGCGGATAGCTGACAATGCTGTATGCCAAACTAAATTGTGTAAAGGTTCAAATTGATTATTTTTGTCTCAGTTTCAAACTTTAATGTAGGTATAGCATGCAACTGTACAACAAATTAAGTGCGAAGGAAAGAGCTGTTTTGATTGATGAATCCGGAGAGGATAGAATCACTGTATCTTTCTATCAATACGCGCACATCGCCAATCCTTCTCTATTCAGAGATCATTTGTTTGTTCAATGGGACGCCCTCGAAATTTTGGGTAGAACTTACATTGCAAAGGAAGGAATCAATGCCCAAATTTCAGTTCCGGCTCCCAATTTTGAACAATTCAGGGAGGAATTGTACCAGATATCGTTTCTTGATGGAGTTCGCTTGAATGTCGCAGTGGAACAAGACAATAAGTCCTTTCTAAAGCTCAAAATCAAGGTCAGATCAAAAATCGTAGCCGATGGTCTGAATGATGATACGTTTGATGTAACCGATAAGGGAATTCATTTGAATGCGCGGGAGTTCAATGAATTGATTGAAGACGAAAACACGATATTGGTCGATATGCGCAATCATTATGAAAGCGAGATTGGTCATTTCAAAGGTGCAATTACGCCGGATGTGGATACATTTAGAGATTCGCTCGATAAAATTGAGGAGGATTTAAAAGATTATAAAAAAGAGAAGAATCTTGTGATGTACTGTACAGGAGGTATTCGATGCGAAAAGGCGAGTGCCTACTATAAGCACAAAGGTTTTGAGAAAGTATATCAGCTGAACGGAGGTATTATTGAATACGCCAGGCAAATAAATGAACAGGGGCTTGAGAACAAGTTTATTGGTAAGAATTTTGTGTTTGATCATCGCAGAGCTGAGGCGATATCTGATGATGTGATTGCTCATTGTCATCAGTGTGGGGAGCCGGCAGATACTCATGTGAACTGTGCTAATGAAGCGTGCCATCTGTTGTTCATTCAGTGCAGCTCTTGCCAGGAGCGAATGAAGACATGTTGCTCTGATGAGTGCCGGGAGATTTATGAGCTTCCATTTGAAGAGCAGAAAGAATTAAGAAGAGGAAAGCAGGAAAGCAATAAAATATTCAAGAAAGGCAGGTCGGAAAAGCTAAAATTCAAAAAGTAGGGTTTAAGCTCAGGCGATTTGCAAATTCTGTTGCTATGATTTTAATAATTCAAATTGGTCCGAATCTGCCACGATAATTCCTGCTGATCGCTATTTTTGAATAGTTTATTTAGCTATTTTTCGTCTTCAACGATATACTTATGCTGAAAATTCTATCTATCGGGCTTGTCCTTATCCTGCTTGCTTTGCAAGTGGTTGCTCAAAAACTTGATAATCCAATTCTGCTGCGAGCGGGTGATTTATACCTTGAAGAAAACGTCGACGAATTCAATACCACGTTAAGCAATGAGGAGAGGAAGATGGGTTTTGCCTATCGGCTAATTCAACTGAATGAATTACCCTCTGAATCGAACCACAACGAGCTGAATAATTTAGGTGTTTATCTGCAGGAATATATACCAAACAATGCTTATGTAGCGCGCATTCCTATTGCGGTTGATGTAGGAGTTCTTAAATCGGTTGGTGTTCAATGTGTTTCAGAACTGCCGATGCAAATGAAAATTCTTGAAGGTTTACACACAGTACTTGTGAATGACAAGCATAACAAAAGAGATAAGTTAGAAGTTGTTATCAAGGCGTTCAAGGATTCGGAGCTAGCCATTTTGATCCAAAAATTAGCTCAAAATATCCATGTGAATCAAGTGGTTGAGCATGCGAATCTTCTCTATGCTGATGTGTTCGTGAAAGACATTCAATCGATTGCTGCCAATGCACATGTGCGATATGTGGATATCGCACCTGAACCCGGCGAGCCTGAACATGACCTGGCGAGGTCGTTGCATCGGGTTAATATGTTGAACAGGGGTATTCCCGGAGACCGAGACTTTGATGGCACAGGAGTTTCGGTGGCGGTTAATGATGATGGATTTGTCGGTCCGCACATTGATTTTACCGGCAGAACGGAGCAGTCGGATGTGTTAGGAGATGAAACAGGAGACCATGGTGATATGGTAGCGGGAATCCTGGGAGGAGCAGGTAATTTAGATCCGACCATGCGAGGCATGGCGCCGGGATCTTTTATACACGTTAGACAGTATGATGGAAGTTTGCCAAATACTGTTGCATTGCATCAAAACGACCAGGTCATGATTTTTAATTCTTCCTACGGAAACGGGTGTAATGCTGGATATACCGCTCTTACGGAGCAGGTTGATGACGAGATTGATAGCAATCCAGCTCTTATACAGGTTTTTTCATGCGGAAATAGTGGAGGTTCCGATTGCGGTTATGGTGTAGGTGGTTCGTTTGGTAATATAACGGGTGGTCATAAAATTGGAAAGAACGTAATAGCTACCGCAAACCTGGATGAAAGCGATAATCTGCAGTCCAGTAGCTCAAGAGGGCCTTCCGCGGACGGGCGCCTAAAACCAGATTTAGCTGCAAATGGCTTTGATCAGCTTTCAACGGATCCAAATAATAGCTACTCTCCAGGTGGAGGAACTTCTGCTGCTTCACCCGGTATAGCCGGTGTTGCCGCTGTTCTGTATCAGGCGTATCGGGAATTGAACGGAGGTTCAGACCCGAATTCCGGACTGATCAAGGCGTGTATGTTGAATACAGCAGAAGATTTGGGCAACCCGGGTCCGGATTACTCATTCGGATGGGGTAGAGTTAATGCGCACAAAGCGGTTTCGATTTTGGAGAATGGAAATTATTTGCTGGATAGTGTTTCACCTGGAGCTACAAATACCCATACCTTAAATGTGCCTTCAGGTGTAGAAGAGATTCGAATAATGCTGTACTGGATGGAGCAAGCGGGCTCCCCATCATCTTCTGTTATTTTAGTAAATGATCTTGATCTGACCGTGGAGGATCCCTCGGGTGGGATGCATCTTCCTTTGGTATTAGACCCTACACCGAATGTCACAAATTTAAGTGCTGATGCAATCGCTGGAAGAGACAGTTTGAATAATGCAGAACAGGTGAGAATTAGCTCTTCAGGTAGTGGGTCTTACACCATACATGTTGATGGGTATTCGCTGCCTTTTGGGCAAAAAAGCTACTACATTTTATGGGATTATCTATACGATGATATTAGATTGACTTATCCTTCAGGAAATGAATCCTTTGTTTCTGGTGAACAGGAGGTTATAAGATGGGATTCTTATGCTGACACAGGTGTGTTTGTCTTGGATTATTCCATAGATGGAGGTGTGTCATGGAATTCAATAACAGGGGGTGCTTCCGGGGGATTGAGGGAATACACTTGGACGGTACCCACAGGTCCGACTGAACGTGCTTTGGTTCGGGTTTCAAGAGGAGCTGATTCTGACACTTCGGATGCTAATTTTGTCATTTCAGAAACGCCAAATAATCTAGAAATTGATTGGGTTTGTCCGGATTCTCTGTTGTTAAGGTGGGATGTAGTGCCCGGTGCATTGCAGTATGAGGTAAGTCAATTGGGGGCAATGTATATGGATTCAATTGGGGTGACTACTGCAGATAGTATGATTGTTAGAGGGATCGATCATACTCAAGAAGATTGGTTTAGTGTAAGAGCTGTTTTTCCAAATGGAGGAAAAGGAAGACGTGCACTTGCGATACAAAAGGAACCTGGAATTTCCAATTGTACTTTGCAATATGGAGTTGAGCTTTCTGCTCTGAATTCTCCAATTTCAGGTACATTCTTCAATTGCCACAATACGGGTGCCGTTCCGGTTAAGGTTCGAGTTAAGAATGTTGGGTTGAATCCCATTGATTCGATAGATGTATCTTTTCAGATGAATGGAGGCCCAGTGGTGAATGAATTGTTTGATGTGTCACTGAATCCCGGCGAGGATTCTATTTATACCTTCAGCTCCACTTTGGATTTTCCTTCCAACGGTTTGTACGAAACTAAAGTTTGGTGTGATCACCCTCTAGACCAATTTCAGGGTGATGATACGCTTCAAGTACAAACTGTGGTGGCACTCACTGCGACACTTTCGGGGGTATGGATGCAGGATTTTGAAAGTTTTAGTTTGTGCGGAACGCTGAATGATTGTGGATTGACCATTTGCAATTTGTCGGGCGGTTGGAGAAATGAAAGCAGTTCGTCTTTTGATGATAACGATTGGCGCACCGACAGGGATGGAACTCCTTCTGCTGGAACAGGTCCGAATGTTGATCATACCTTGGGATCGAGTGCCGGGAAATACCTGTTCACTGAAGCTTCCGGTGGATGTACAGAAAGAGAGGCACTGTTGATCACCCCCTGTATCGATCTAAGCGGTATGGGTGCTCCATTCTTATCTTTTTGGTATCACATGGATGGTGCGGCAATGGGCGATTTGTATGTGGATGTTTTCAATGGAGTTGAGTACGATGAAGAGGTATGGTCCATTTCTGGCAATCAAGGTGGATCCTGGCAGCAGGCAAGCGTTGATTTGAGTTCTTACGCAGGAAGTTTGATCAATATAAGATTTCGGGGTATAACCGGCTGGGATTACGAAAGCGATATGGCGCTGGATGACATTGGAATTACAGCGCCTTTCTCAATTCCTGAAAATCAAAATGTATTGTTCTCGGTGTATCCCAATCCTGCAGATGAGGCAATTACCGTTCGTACTTTGAAAGGGGTAGGCGATGACGCTACGCTATTCATATACGATTTATTGGGTAAGCAGATCCATCAACATCAAGTTTCGGGCAGCAAGGAGCTGACGATATCCACAAAACATCTTTCTGAGGGCACGTATGTGATGGTTCTTCAAAACGGAGCGTTACAGACCGGAACAAAACGATTTGTTGTACTCAGGTAAGCTGAGGTAAAAGATGTTTATCCAATTGCAATCGGGAAAAAAATATTACTCAAAACGAACAATAAATGCATCCTGAAAATGGGTTTCTTGAATTGCTTTTAACTTTTTTCTTGCTTCCTTCTTCGAACTAAAGGTGCCGACGTAGTACTTGTAGTTGAATGTTGTTCCTTCCAATTTAATCTCTTCGATTGGATCCCCCAAAGCTTTAAAGTCTGGCATGTTGGTTGACAACGGAGTGTTCGAAGCCAGAATTTGAATTTTGTACATTGGGCTGATTTGTTTTGCAATCGATTTGTCCGAAACTTGTTTGATTCCATGTCTTTTATCGATGTAGTCTCTGAAAGCTCTGAAAATAGCTGATGCGATCAAAGATTGTCCTCTTTCGCTGTTCAGATAGGCTTCTTCCGTTGAATTAGACATGAATCCGCATTCTACGAGTACGGCAGGCATTTTCGAATCTTTTAGAACCATTAGATTGTATCCTCTATCGTGTTTGATTTTTACTCCTCTGCTACTTCGTCCCGCTCGGTTCAGAAATTGATCCTGGATGGCATTGGCGAGATCAAGGCCTACCTTGCTGTTCGCATTATGGACATGGGTTTCTGTACCACTGATTTGAGTCTTGCTGTCGGAATTGCAGTGAATACTGATAAAGTAATCAGCTTTCTTACTGTTGGCAACAGAAACTCTGTTTTCCAGGCCAATAAATTCGTCTGTTTTTCTGGTATAAATAACATTGACTTTTCCTTTGAGGTATTCTTCCACATAGGTGCCCAGCTTTTTTGCGATCAATAGATTCAGATCTTTTTCCAGCAGCATACCTTTTGTTCCGTTCAAATTGCCCGGATCGTGACCACCGTGACCGGCATCAATAATGAGGGTTACAGATTTTTTTGGAACAGGAGGTTTTGCTTCCGCTTCGGATCTTGTTTTCTTGCTGGTAAAAGCCAATGATACACAGCCCAAAATACAACACAACAGTACTATTTTCTTCTTTTTCATATTCATTTAATCACTCTTCCGGTAAATAATAATCGTTGTTTCCAATAGGCTGAAGTATCAACATTGCTGATAATTATGCCGTTCGATGAAGAGGCATGTATCATGCTCAGGTCTTCGCCCGGTTCGGATACAACAATTCCTACATGCGTTACTTTTGCCCCTCTGCCAAAAAAGACCAGATCTCCAGGTTGCGCATGATCGACACGGATTTTCTCAGCTTGTAAGCTCTGATCTTTCGCTACTCTCGGCAAGTTGATTCCATTTTTTGCCATTACATAGGACGTGTAGCCGGAACAATCGAATCCGCTTCTTGAGGTTCCTCCCCATTTGTAAGGAGTGCCAAGATGCTGCTTCGCTTCTTCCACAACATTGTTTCGAACAGCTAGTTTTGACTCCGCTTTATCCGTTTTCGAAACTTTAGGTTGTTTGCTTAATACGATGTTTTCAAAGTCCATGGACTCTTCAAATGTGTTCTGATAAACATCATATAATCGCTTGGCTTTTTTTGACTTTAAACTCTTCAATTCAGCGATCTGATTCAGAAAAAGTTCACGGAAGTCAACAATTTCATTGTGGTAGGTCGCCATATAATGCTGGGCATTTTCTTTTTGCGTAAAACTTCGATAAGAGGAAGCTGATTCTTCTAGAGTTTTCGTGAATTTTCTTGGTTTATGTAAGCCTAATTCTGACGTGCTTAAAGCTTTCCACAAATAAGGAAGTGGGTGCTGGGCATATTCCGGCTCTTTTATCAACTTTTTGGATTTTCTTAGAACCAATCGGTAATGCCCTTGATCGTGCCACATTTCCAATTTATCAAGATTTGGATCTTGTGCGATAGCAGATGGAATTGCAGTCGCCAACAGAATCAGTATGAATAATGCTCTCCCCACAATAACGAATTAATTAAATTTTGACGTTTGTTTTTGCCTGATTAGTGCGCAGGTGTTAACAACTTTGTGTTAAATTAGTGCTCTTCTGTGTGGGGGTTCAGCAAGCACATGATCAGTCTTAACGCTTAACGTCTGAATAACAAAAAATAAAAACCAATGGAAAAAGCAATAGCGTTTATTCTTGTACTCATCTCATCTCAATTTGTTTCAACAGCGCAATCAAAGAAATTTCCAGCAGTAGAGTATAGCTATGCCAAAATGTATCTTTTTAATTTGGCAGAGACCAAGGAACGGCCCGAAGGTAAAATATGGAACGGTTCTTCTTATGCAAAAACCAAACATGGTGAAGGAAAAATAATTGACGAGGTAGGTACAAAAGTCCTTTCAAGAATTACTGGTATGGATATGTCAAGTCTCAACCTCGGACTTTCGAAATGCTTCATACCCAGACATGGTATTGTTTATTATGACGAAAAGGATACTCCTGTAGCGTCGATTTCGATTTGTTTTGAATGTGAAAAAATAGCTTTATTTCCGAATCCTTACACTGATGTGGATTTTTCAGACTCTTTTTCTGAAGAACGTGCATTAAAACAACTAGCAGGATTTAAGCGGTTGGCCAAAGTTTGTGAGCTGCCTGTTTATGAACCGGCGGATAAAAACTTGTATGAAAACTTATTGAAAAAATAGATGACCTTAAACGAAAAGGCTTTTGTTCGGTATAAACTTTTCAACTCCTCCTTTACCGGGCTATCCATCGGTATTACTTTCGCTATATACAAACCGCTAGATCCAATGGTCTATTCGGTCGGTGGTATTTTTCTGGCATTGGGCATGTTGTTCATTGCGATATTCTACGATAAGCTATTAAACATTAAAAGTTTTTATTACATCTCCTTGGTCGTTGAGCTGATAATGATGGCTACTATAGTTGCATTCATCATACTTCAGTTTTCCTTGTTTTCAGCGCTACTGATCTACATTGGCTATCAGCTCACATTTACTTTTGGAGGATATTTGGTTCGGGCGGAAACATTAGTTGCTCAGGATAAAAAGCTGTTGGGTAAAATTGACGTTTACAAGCAACTCGGCTATTTGATCGGATTGGGAGGTTCTTTTCTATACTATTTGATTATTGAGCATGTGTGCGAAGTTACCGAATCGGAATCTCAAGTAAGTATTTTGCATTTTTTTCTTTTAGGGTTGCAAGGATTGATTGTACTTCTTCTTTTATCCAGTTTTAAACGAGACTGACTAGAAATAACCAATAGAGGTAAATGGTTCTATTGCATTAGTGCAAGTAAGGTGCTGAGGTTGAGATCTATCAATGATCCTGCTTCCATTGAAGCAAGATTAAATTTTCCCGTATTGTAGTGCTTAACATCGGGAATTGCTACTACTTTCATTCGTGCAGAAAGACCCGCTAGTACGCCATTATAGGAATCTTCGATAACAATGCACCTGGCGGTATCAACCCCTAGTTTGTGCGCAGCAGAAATGAAGATTCCGGGATGGGGCTTGCCGTATCTCTCCTCTTCAGCGGAGTGGATGATGTTAAAATATTGGGCAATGTTTAGCTTATCTGTTACTGCTTGTATGATTTTATAGCTGGAAGATGAAGCAATGGCCATCGGCAAATTTTCATTTTTTAGAATTGTAAGTAGTTCGTGTACACCGGGCATCGGTTCTCCATACTTGCCAACTAAAGATATCAGCTCATTGACAATTTGCTCTTCGATGTCCTTCCTAGTCAATCCGGGTTCTTCCTTCCATGGATGCATTCGGTACCAATGTTCAACTACTTCGTCGATTCGCAGACCTGCGGTAGACTCACAGTCTTCATCGGTTAGCGTAATTGAAACCTGTTTAAATATTTCTATTTCGGCTTTGCGCCAAAGTGGTTCAGAATCGATCAAAACACCGTCCATATCAAAAAGAATGGCTAAGTTGTTACTCATGAGCAGTAGATGTGGAATTTACTAGGTTGAACCCAATATTAGTTTGTCCGAAACATGTTGTGGAATCGATATTGTATACATCTTCAAGAACACAATTTTTAATTCCGAATAATTCTTTCCCGTTGGTAATTGAGTAGGTCCATTGGGTGGGTACAGCATCCCGATCAATGGAATCGGTTTTGTTCAGTACGCCATCCACGATCGATTTTTGATGTATTTGATGGGAGCCTTCATGAATTGAGCAGCTGGTGTATTGACATTTCCTGAATGTATTCTGAATGCCTGTAATATGTGCTCCTTCTTTTGCTTGTATTCCGATCATACAATCTTCGAATAGATTATTTGTTACCGATACTTCCCGTGTTTTTTGCTTGTAATATAGGTTCCATCCGGTTTCTATTGCATTGTCTGCAATCCCGTTGAATCGATTATCTATAATCAAAACTGAATCGCAACCGTTTAGATCTATGGCGTCATCGCTTGCATTTCGAAGAAATTCGCATGCTCGAATTTCTCCATATGCGCACAGTTCTATTTCAACAGCATCGTTAATGTTTTCAAAATAACTATTTGAAATAAGGACAGTGTCCATTTTGGTTACTACGATGCCCTCGCCATAATTATTGCTGATCATCGTAATCTCTTTGGCCCGAAGGTTTCCACCCCGGTAGGCACAGATCAGACTTTCATTGCTGTTCAATTTGGCAGAATTTGTAAAGTACAATGAATGTAGTTCAACAAATGCAATTCTGTTCAATTTCAATTTACTGTTGGCGAATTCGGTGCTGGTAATGGTGATGTTGGCACTATCCTGATCAAATAGAATATACCCACAGTGATTTGCAATTGGAGCAACATGAATGGGTTGCTCTTTAGTTCCTGCAAAATGAACATCTCCCGTAAACGTCAAGGTTGCAGAATCATTGATGAGCAGCGTTGACCCTGCCTCAATTTCTATGTTGTTATCAATAAGTGTATCGTTTTTGATTACAAAAGGACCGTCTTTCTTTTTCCAGACGTGATAGTTGGAATCTATTGGAGCATTTTGACTAGGATCTGTTTCATGATCATTACAGCTGGAACATGCGAACAATAAAGCTGTGCAACCGGCCAAGCTGTTCAGAAAAACCCGAAAGGATCTAATCGTCATTTATGCTTGTATTTTGCCTTGTTGGACTCACTTTGTTGCTGGCGTATTGTTTTTGACTTAGGATTGATAGCGCTCTGCTGAACAGTTTTGGTTTTTTTCTTGGCCCCAAATGGATTGATGAGCTCACCATCGAGTCTGATCTTGTCATTTTCGTTTACAATCATTCCCGATTTTGCGGTTTTTTTATTTACAGAAACCCGGCCGTCCTCAATTGCTTTATCGGCCTCTCTTCTGGAAAATAATCCCGTTTCACGTATAAATTTGTTAATTCTAATGCCTGCCATAGCGCAAAGATACTTCAATTGATTTCCTTAATTACTTTTGTAGAACATTAAATTACAAGGATGTATCAAGTAGGTGATCAGGTTAGATTTTTAAATGAAGAAGGAGGAGGTGTAGTGACCGCAGTAAACGGATCACTTATTACAGTCGAAACCGAAGACGGCTTTGATTACCAATATCAGGCCTCAGAGCTTGTGAAGAGCGGCGGGGATTATCAAATCAGTCAAGCTGATGTGGACAAGGTGATCAATCAGGAGAAAATGGATAAGCAGAATGCCCGCCTTTCTCAACGGTTCAACCATCTGGATAAGATGAGCACAAGTGATGAAATGGAGGTTGATTTGCATATTGAATCTTTAATCGACTCTCATCGTGGGATGCCAAATTATAAAATTGTTGAAGTGCAAATGGCTCATTTCAGGCGATCCATGCAGAAGGCGATCAGCCGAAATATGAAGAGCATTATATTTATTCATGGAGTAGGAGCGGGAGTGCTTCGAGAAGAAATAAGGACAGAGCTTAGAAACAACTTTCCCGGCTATGAATTTTTGGACGCTTCCTATCAACGGTATGGAGCCGGGGCGACACAAGTACTGCTTCGGGGTTAATGAGAAGCATCACATTTTCTTCATCCACCAATTAAAAGTCTTTGAATTGATGCCTTTCCGTGTTTATCGATTACTTGAATGTTATACGTTCCATTCGCCCAATCAACAACCGAAAAAGAGAAAGTCTCATCTGTCGTTTTATGTGAATGGACTAAGTTTCCGATGATATCATAAATCGAAATCGTTTTAGGTCCTGAAGTATTAAATCGGATGAAAGCTAAATCTGAAGTTGGATTTGGGAAAACCACAAATGAGTTTTCTGGGTGCTTCTCCTCTTCAATCCCAACCGGACATCCAATCTCCCCATTGATGTCATACTTGGAAAAGAACTCCCAAATCTTTTCAGATGCATTGATGTCGTAATTCGTCCCCGGAAATGAAAATGCTGTTCCGGGCCAGGTATGGTCACCGTTCAGCACCTTGTAATGCTCTACTTCAACACAATTATCTCCGTTTACGTACAAATAATGTTCAACCGTGCTACCGTCTGTCGTGTTAATATCTGGTACTGTATTTACAATGGCACTTGTACTGCAGTTGTTGTAGTTCACCCAGAAGTTTACAATGTCTTGAATTGGTTCTGTCCATCCGATCGATCCGTTGTAGGGTACTGTTCCGTCATTGTCTCCATGAATTTGCATGAAAGGTGTAGGATGTTGAGGATTACAGGATGACAATGTAGCCGGGGTAGTTGATCCTGTTACAGAAGCAATTGCCGCAATTCGATCACTTAGCTCGCAAGCCAGCAGAAAGCTCATAAAGCCACCATTGGACATCCCGGTGCTGTACACTCGTTCTTGATCAATGTTGTAATCTTCAGCAATCGAATCGATCAGTGCACTTGTGAACCCTACATCATCAACTGTGCTTGCGCCCCATCCAACATTGAAATGTGTTGTTCCTGTTGCATCCAATGTTCCCTGCGGATGAACAATAATAAATCCGGCCGTGTCGGCTATGGATCTGAAATCACCATAAAACATTTGTTCGAATGCATTGCTGGTGTATCCATGAAAATTAAAGACAAGTGGCGTGGCTACTGCAGCATTGTACGTGCTCGGCACATAGAGTATAAAGTCCCGTTCTATGGCATCATGAGTGATTGTGTCGTAAATGGTGGATTGGGCATTAACCATCGCCGGACAAGCAATGAGCCCGAACAAAAAAGTGAAGAAGACCTTATAGTGCATTACAGTGTTTTTGGCTAATCTACGAATTGTAAAACGATAAATGTTCATCGTGCTTTTTCCTTTTTGAAATCCCGTAAAATAAATTAGGTAATCTGATTATGGTTTTACTGGATGTTTAATATTAACTGTCAGTTTGATTTGTCAATGTTTTTATTCAATCATAGCTGTTTTCCTCTATTTTAGTCAATTGAAAACAGGTGCGATTATTTAAGTAATATGGAATACAGAAGATTAGGAAAATCAGGATTACGGGTCAGTGAGTTATCTCTCGGGAGCTGGCTTACATTTGGTAAGCAGATTGAATTGAACACGGCGAAAGAGCTGATGAAAACCGCCTATGATGGAGGTGTCAACTTTTTTGATAATGCCGAGATCTATGCCAGAGGGGAGTCGGAGCGTGTAATGGGTAAGATTCTAAAAGAGATGGGCTGGTCCAGAGACAGCTATCTTGTGTCGAGCAAAGTTTTTTTTGGACATCAGGGATTGCAAGACTCGAAGCCAACTCAATACGGATTGAATCGGAAGCATGTTATAGAGGCTTGTGAGCAGGCTTTAACGAGATTACAGGTAGACTATTTGGATTTGTATTTCTGTCACAGGCCGGATAAAGAAACACCGATTGAGGAAACAGTGTGGTCAATGCACAATTTAATCACACAGGGTAAAGTATTGTATTGGGGAACTTCTGAATGGAGTGCCCAAGAGATTATGGAAGCCCACATGGTTGCAAGGCAGCACAATTTAATCGGCCCAACTATGGAGCAACCGCAATACAATATGTTGCATCGAAACAAGGTGGAAGTCGAGTTTGCACAGATGTATCGTACGGTTGGTTTAGGTACCACCATTTGGTCACCTTTGTGTTCCGGAGTATTGACCGGTAAATACAATGGGGGCAAACAACCGAAGGGAACGAGAATGGAAATTGAGGGGTTGGAATGGTTGAAGGAACGCACAGCAAACGAAGAAAATATTCGTGTGGCCGAGGGCCTATCGGAAATTGCCAGGTCGATCAATGTTTCATTGCCTGTAATGGCTATTGCTTGGTGTTTAAAAAACAGCAATGTAAGCACTGTCATTCTTGGTGCTTCAAAAGTGGCACAGCTTGAGGAGAATCTAACCGCCATTGAGGCAAAAGAGAAATTGACGGATGAAGTGCTGGAGAGAATCGAAGATTGTTTAGATAACAAACCTGTGCATCCTGCATTTTAAATGCTGCACATGTTGCCTGTCCAAGATCCAAACGGGCATTGAGTATTGATTTTTGTTCGTGTATATATTTCTGGTGAATATTAATTAGTATACGTGGGAAAACATGCGGTTTTCTTAATTCTGTTACCGTCGAATTGATCTGTAAATCGGTAACTAAAATTGGCGAAAG